>CAZFLM010000004.1:0-71833 GCA_964519955.1 uncultured Chthonomonadaceae bacterium
ACGCCCACGCGAAGGAGCAGCTCTTCCGCGCGCTCGACGACACCAACCCGATCCCCGAGTTGGCCGCGCTCGAGGCCAAGGTCATGGCCAACGTGAACAAGCTCGGCATTGGCACGATGGGCTTCGGCGGGGCGCAAACCCTCGTCGGCTGCAAGATAGGCGTGCTGAACCGCCTGCCTGCCAGCTTCTTCGTCTCCGTGGCGTACAACTGCTGGGCATTCCGGCGCCTGGGCGTCCGCATCGATGCGTCCACGGGCGAGATCACCAGTTGGCTCTTCCGCGAGACCGCGCCCAAGAAGATGGCCGCTGGCGACAACATCCCCACCACCGGCCGCGAGATCAAGCTGAAGACGCCGCTGACCGAGGACGCCGTCCGCAAGCTCAAGGTGGGCGATGTCGTCCTGCTGAGCGGCACGATCTTCACGGGGCGCGACGCGCTGCACAAGCACCTGACGACCCACGACTCGCCGGTGGATCTCGATGGCGCGGCCATCTACCACTGCGGCCCGGTCATGATCAAGGAAAACGGCGACTGGGTTACGAAGGCCGCCGGACCGACCACGTCCATCCGCGAGGAGCCGTACCAGGCCGACATCCTGCGCAAGTACAAGGTTCGCGCGGTCATCGGCAAGGGCGGCATGGGGTCGCGCACCCTGGATGCCCTCCAGGAGGTCGGCGCGGTCTACCTCAGCGCCATCGGGGGAGCCGCCCAGGTGTACGCCTCCAACGTGGTGGGCGTGGACGCCGTGCGGTTCCTCGAGGAGTTCGGCGTTCCCGAGGCGATGTGGCAGCTTCGCGTCAAGGGCCTGATGGCTGTCGTCACAATGGACGCGGCCGGCAACAGCCTGCATGCCGACGTCGAGGCGGCATCGCTGGCGCATCTTGGAGAACTGGCGGCAACCGTCTAGCAATGGCTATACCCGAACTCACTCCCTTCTGCTGGATGCTGGGCATCGCCGCCGCCTTGCTCGTCGGCATATCGAAGACCGGGGTGCCCGGCGCGGGCATCCTGGTCGTTCCGCTTCTGGCCTACATCTTTGGGGGCCGCCTGTCGGTCGGCACGATGCTGCCCATGCTGATCCTGGGCGATGTCTTCGCGGTGACGTGGTACCGCAAGCACACGCAGTGGGACAAGCTCTGGGGACTCTTCCCGTGGGTGATCGTCGGCTATACGGCCGGCGCGGTTCTGCTGCAGTTTCTGGGCCAGGTGAAGGCGCAGAAGGACTTCCTGAGCATCATCATCGGCGTCCTCGTGCTGGCGATGCTCGCGGTGCACCTGGTCCGGCAGCGCCTGGGGGATCGCGTCTCGCTGCGCTCGAAGTGGGGCATGGGGATGACCGGCTCGATGGCCGGCTTCTCCACGACGGTGTCCAACGCGGCCGGCCCGGTGATGGGCATCTACCTCACCAGCCTGGATCTGCCGAAGCAGCAGTTCATGGGCACGACCGCCTGGTTCTTCTTCATCGTCAACGTCGCCAAGGTGCCTGCGTTCGCCATCATCAGCCACTTCAACCCGGGCAAGCCGATCATGTCGCCCGCCAGCGTCACGTTCAACTTGATGACGGTGCCGGTGATCCTCTTCGGCGTCTTCCTGGGCAAGTGGCTACTGCCGCGCATCTCGCAGCGGGCCTTCGATGCCGTGGTCCTGGTGCTCGCCGCCCTGGCTGCCGTCAATCTAGTCTTCCCGATCGCGTCGCCCAAGCCTGCGGCAGAGGCAGCCAGGCCCGCCGCGGCCGTGAGCGCCCCCCTGCACCGATGATCGCCCAACACGAGCTCTACGAGATCGACGACAGCCGCGAACGCATTCAGTTCGACCGCGTGCATGCCTGGCTCTCCGAGGCGTACTGGTCGCCCGGCGTGCCCCGCGAACGCGTCGAGCAGGCAGCCCGCGGCTCGGCGGTCGTGGTCGGCGCGTACCTCGACGGCGTGCAGGTCGCGTACGCGCGGGTCGTCTCGGACTGCACCGCCTTCGCCTGGCTCGCAGATGTGATCGTCGACGAGGAGCACCGTGGGCGCGGCGTCGGATCGGCAGTCGTCGCCCATGCGCTGCGGCATCCGGACCTGCAGGGGCTGCGGCAGTGGGTACTGGCCACAAAGGACGCCCACGAGGTCTACCGCCGCCTCGGGTTCCAGCCGACGCCGCCGGATCGGTACATGGTGTGGAGGCCCTGATGACCCACGTCGTGACGCTGACGATGAACCCGTCGGTCGATGAGAGCACCAGCATCGAGCGCGTGGTGCCGGAGCACAAGCTCCGCTGCGCCCGCCCGCGCTACGACCCCGGCGGCGGCGGCATCAACGTGGCCCGCGCCATGCACAAGCTCGGAGGCGAATGCCACGCGCTGTTCGTCGAGGGCGGGCTCACGGGGCAGGTGCTCTCCGGCCTCCTCCGCGCCGAGGGCGTACCGTTCACCCCGATCCCCGTCGCCGGCGACACCCGCATCAACCTGCACGTCGAGGAGGACGCCTGCGGCGCGCAGTTCCGCTTCAACATGCCCGGCCCGGTGCTGACCGAGGCCGAGTGGCAGTTCGCACTCGCCTGCGTCGCGGCCCACTCCCCGGCGCCGGACTACTTCGTCCTGAGCGGGAGCCTGCCCGAGGGCGTACCGGACAGCTTCTTCGCGCAGGCCGCGACGGCGGTGAAGGCTCGCGGCGCCAGGGTCGTGCTGGACACGTCCGGCGAGCCCCTGCGCCTCGCGCTCGAGAGCGGCGTGTTCCTGGTGAAGCCCAATCAGCGCGAGTTGGGCGAGTTGACGGGTCTGCCCGTCGATTCCCCAGATGCCGTTGCCGCCGCGGCCCGTGAGATCGTCGCGCGCGGCTGGTGCGAGGCGGCCGTCGTGTCGATGGCTGCCGAGGGCGCCCTGCTCGTGACGACGACGGAGACCTACCGCGCGGTGCCGCCTCCAGTCACGCCGCACAGCACCATCGGCGCGGGCGACAGCACCGTGGGCGGGATCATGGTCAAGCTCGCCGCCGGCGGGTCTCTCCGTGAGGCGGTCCGGTTCGGGGTGGCGGCTGGGACGGCGGCGGTGATGTCGGAGGGCACCCAGCTCTGCCGCCTCGAGGACGCCGAGCGGCTCGCGTCGCTCATCGAGCCCTGACGATGCCACGCGCTCGCGCCGCGTATCTCCTCGCAGCCATGGTGGCTCTCCTGGCGTGCGCCGGATGCCGGCAGACCTCCAAGCCGACTCGCCAGTCAATCGCGCCGGCCTCCTACCGCGACATCTGCCCCCGGTGGTCGCCCGGCGGCGACAAGATCGCCTTCCTCCGCCGCTGGTCCGATGGGCGCGCTTCCGTCATGCTGGCGAATGCCGACCTCTCCGGCATCCGGGCCCTCACGCAGCCCACCCTACTTGACCCCGACGTGCCCATCCGCACCGGGCGCGAGCGCGTGACGGGCGCACAGCAGATCGCCTGGACGCCCGATGGCCGCCGCATCGTCTACCCCGCGGCGGAGGAGATCGAAGGCGACGAAGGGGAGACGCGCCTGGGCATCGGCATCTGGGACGTCTCGGTCACCGGCGGCCAGCCTCGCCGCCTCGTCAGCGCCTACTCGAAGGCGCCCCGCACCCTCCTCACGTGCCGCTCGATCGCGTGGTCGCCGGCAGGAGGCTTCTACGCGTTCGTGGCGCGCGGCGACCGTGGCGAGACGGCCGTCTCCATCCGCTCCTCGCGCGCGCCGCTGGAGGCGGACGAGCCCCTGCCCCTCTTCGACCCCGACCTCGACGCGGATCTGCCGACCTGGTCACCGGATGGGACACGCCTGGCCTTCCGCCGCGCCGACAGCCGCGCTCTCACCGCCGATACCATCGAGAAGCTGCGCGTCATCGAGCCGGGCGGGAAGTCGGCCAGGGACATCTGGACCCTCACGTCTCAGGGCTACGGCGCGCTCGTGGGCCAGCCGGCACCCGCTGGCACACCACGCATCGTCGAGATTGCCTGGTCGCCCGACCGCAGCCAACTGGCCGTCACGGTGACGCCCGACCCGCACGAGGCATCGGTCCGCGAGACGTGGATCGTGCAGGCGGAGGGCGACGCCGCGCCCAGGCGCCTGCCGGGGTCGTGGATCGGCGTGGCGTGGTCCGGCGAGCACCGACTCGTTGCCTTGCGACGCGACGGGGCGGCCTTCGAGGCTGCGGCCATCGACGTCGCCACGGGCGAGGCGTCTCGCCTGGCGCGTGTAGATGCGGACGACTGCGACTGGTCGCCCGACAGGCGGGTCCTCGTCTGCGGGTGCCCGAATGTAGAAGGACCCGCAGCTCACACGACGCTGCGGGTCCTTCAGGCAGGCTCATAGCCAGCACCGGGCCTATGCCGGCCCGGGCTCCGGCCTCAGGAATGCCTGGTGCGTCGGGCGCACCTCTTGCACCGGCTCTTCGGGGGTGGTGCCGCCGGCCGGAGGCGCCACCGTGGGGGGCGGAGCGTCGGTCGCGTTCTGCTGCGCCTGGCCGCCCAGGATGGCCAGGAAGTCCTCGCGCTCGATCGTCTCCTTGTCCATCAGCACGGCCACGATGCGGTCCATCACCTCTCGGTTCGCGGTCAGGATCTGCTTGGCCCGCTGGAAGCCATGCTCAATGATCGCGCGCACTTCCTCGTCGATGGTCTGAGCCACTTCCTCGGAGTAGTCGCGATCCTCCATGATGTCGCGGCCCAGGAACGGGTTGCCGTGCCGCCGCCCAAGGCGCAGGGGGCCGAGGCGCTCGCTCATGCCGAACTCGCACACCATCGCACGCGCCATGTCCGTAGCGTGATCGAGGTCGCTGGCCGCGCCGGTGTCCATGTCGCCGAAGATCAGCAGTTCCGCGACCCGCCCACCAAGCGAGACGGCGATGGAGTCCTCCAACTCGCCCTTCGTGCGGTTGTAGCGGTCCTCCGTCGGCAGGTTGATCATGTAGCCGAGAGCCATGCCCCGCGGCAGGATGCTCAGCTTGGTCACCGGGTCCGCGTTGGGCAGCAGCTCGCTCACGATCGCGTGG
This sequence comes from uncultured Chthonomonadaceae bacterium, assembly GCA_964519955.1. Classification (GTDB taxonomy): domain Bacteria; phylum Armatimonadota; class Chthonomonadetes; order Chthonomonadales; family CAJBBX01; genus CAZFLM01. The sequence continues at coordinate 4,977 of CAZFLM010000004.1, forward strand.
CCGGCCTCGTGATACGCGGTGCGGGTGCGCACGGCCTCCGTCAGCACGCGGCTGCGCCGTTCTGGCCCCATGATGATGCGATCGACCGACTCGATGAACTCCATCATGCTCACGCGCGAACGGTCGCGCCGGGCCGCCAGGAGCGCAGCCTCGTTCACAAGGTTGGCGATGTCCGCGCCGGTGAAGCCGGGGGTGCGCTGCGCCAGGCTCTCGATGGCCTTCTCGCGGTCAGCCTCGCTCGTGTCGAACTCCAGCGGTTTGCCGCGCAGGTGGACGCGGAAGATCTCGCGGCGCCCACGCGCGTCCGGTGCGTCCACTACCACGCGGCGATCGAAGCGGCCGGGACGCAGGAGCGCTGGATCGAGCACGTCAGGCCGGTTGGTCGCAGCGATCAGGATGACGCCCGAGTTCGGATCGAAGCCGTCCATCTCGACGAGCAGTTGGTTCAGCGTCTGTTCGCGCTCGTCGTGGCCGCCGCCGAGACCGGCGCCGCGCTGCCGCCCCACCGCATCGATCTCGTCGATGAAGATGAGCGAAGGGCGATTGCTCTTGGCCGTGTCGAACAAGTCCCTCACGCGGCTCGCGCCCACGCCAACGAACATCTCGACGAAGTCTGACCCGGAGATGTGGAAGAACGGCACCCCGGCCTCACCGGCGATGGCTCGCGCCAGGAGTGTCTTGCCGCAGCCAGGAGGTCCGAGCAGGAGCACGCCCTTGGGGATCTTGGCTCCCAGCGCCTGGAACTTCTTGGCGTTCCGCAGGAACTCCACGATCTCGCCCAACTCCTGCTTCGCCTCATCGACGCCCGCCACGTCCTCGAACGTGATCTTGGGAACGTTCTCGCCCAGCCGCTTGGCCCGCGAGCGTCCGAACGACAGCGCTTGGTTGCCGCCCGACTGCGCCTGGCGGATGAAGATGAAGTACAGGAAGGCGATGAACACCAATGGCAGCGCGATCGAGACGATCATCCCCTGCACGAAGTCCGACACCGGCGGCTTCTTGTACTCGAGCTTCACCTGCTTGCTCAGCAGCAACTGCTCAAGGTTCGACATCGTCTGTCCGGACAGGTTCACTGTGAACTCGTCGCTGCTGGCGTTCAGGGGCTTCGCGAAGTAGTGGCCCTTCAGCTCGTCCTTGACGACCTCCACGCGCGCAACGTTGCTGTTCTGAACCTGACGCACGAACTCGGTGTAGCTCAGGGGCTTGTCCCCCTCGCTAAGCCCCTTGAAGGCGTTCTTGTTCAGTAGGAACATGAACAGCGCCAGGAACGAGAGCACTATCAGTACTTTGTAGCCAGGACCCTTCAAGAAGACCTCCCTAGGACCACCTTAACCCTCAGTATAGCATACAGCCGTGCGCGTGACCGGGTTCCCATCGCTACCGTTCAGCCCATCGAACGGTCAGCTTCACTACTTGCCCCGTGGTTCCCGTGACTCTGGCCCGCTCGGAGAGCACGTGGCCCGCCACCCACAGCGGTCCGGCCTCGTCCGCCACGATCGGCACCGCATCTCTCTCGCGCGCCGGCACCTTATGGTCGGTGAGGATGTCCTGGATCTTTCGCGAACCACCCAGCCCAAGCGGCCGAATGCGATCGCCGGGCAGCCGGCTCCTCACGAGGAGTCCGCCTGCGATGGCCTCGAGCGGCACCTGCACGCTGTCCGCGGCACAAGGCCCGATCGCCTCCGGCCCAGCCAGCACCGCCGCCTCGACCGTTGCCCCCCAGGCACCGATCGTCACGCATCCAGGCACGGGGAGCGCCTCCCGGACAGGCAGATGGCTCGCTGGAGCCTGCACCGGGCCGGCCGTGATCGTGCATCCGTCGCAGCCCAGCATCGCGGCGCCACCTGGCACCGTCCAGCTCACGGGGCCGCGCTCCCCGCACGCCGCAGCCAGCACCGCCTCGACAGCATCCAGCTCCAGGTCCACCAGGCCCGGCACTACGCGCTTCGCGAGTCGCCGAACGATACGCCGCCTCAGCGCGAGCGGCTGCGCAAGCACGGTCGCGGCGTCCATCCGCCACACCCCCTCGGCTCCACAGGCAGCGCCACCGGCAACGATGTCCTCGGCCAGTCCGTCCAGCACCTCCGCGTCGGCGGATGCGAGAGACGCCAGCCAGCCGAGCGCCTCCCGGAAGGCTGGATTGTAGTACGACTCGATATGAGGGAGCAGTTCCGCCCGTACACGGTTCCGCCTGTAGGCCAGATCGGCATTGCTGGCGTCGGTTCGGTGCGCGATGCCATGCGTCCGGCAGTAGGCGTGCGTCTCCTCGCGCGAGGCGGCCAGCAGCGGGCGTACGCGCGTGCCGGCGACCGGCGCCATTCCCCGTAGCCCATCGACGCCGCAGCCGCGGAGCAGGTTCAGCAGCACCGTCTCGGCCTGGTCGTCGCGGGTGTGTCCGAGCGCGATGGCAGAGGCGCCGACCCGCGAGGCGGTCTCGGAGAGGAAGTCGCGGCGCTCGTCGCGGGCGGCCTCCTCGACCGTGCGCCGCGTGAGCGCCGCCGCAGTGGCCACGTCCCGCCATCCGACGGTGGCCGGAACGCCGAGAGAGCGCGCGAAGTCGGCCACCCACAGCGCGTCGGCCTCGCCCGCCTCGCCGCGCAGCGCATGGTCCAGGTGCGCGATGTGCAAGGCGATGCCGAGGTCCTCGCGCAGCCCGGCGAGGACGTGCGCAAGCGCCGACGAATCCGCTCCGCCGGACACCGCGACAAGCACGGTACTCCCCCGGTGGAACATGCCGGTCCGCTCGACAGCCTCAACCACGATCTCGCATAGGCGGTCGGTCATGGGGCCATTGTAGCACCCCGGTGCCGAGCCCGGCGCCGTGAGGTAGACTCAGGCTCGAACGCGCCCGGTGGCCCCGCTCGCCGTAGAGACGCTGCTGCTTGCTGCGTCCAGCGTCTGCGAACCACGTCGGGAGCACCAGCCACAGCGGAGAATGGCATGGCCCATCACGTTGCAGTCGCCCAGATCAGGCCCCGCAAGGCCCACTACGAAGCCAACCTGGCCCGAGTGGGCGACGTGTTCGAGCAGGTTGCCTGCATGGACCCGCGGCCCGATGTACTCGTCCTGCCCGAGACAGTGCTCTCCGGCTACTTCCTCGAGGGCGGCGTCCGCGAGATCGCCCGCGACCGGCGCACCGTGTTCGCCGACCTGCTGCGCACCTTCCGCGAAAGAGTGCCTGCGGACGCCGCGCCGCTCGACTTGGTGGTGGGCTTCTACGAGTTGGCCGACGGCAACGTCCACAACGCAGGGCTGTACGCCACGCTGACCGCCAATGACGACGGCCCGGTGCAAGCCGGCGTCGCCCACGTCCACCGCAAGCTCTTCCTGCCGACGTACGGCGTGTTCGATGAGAACCGCTTCGTCGCCCGCGGCCGCACCATCGACGCTTTCGACACCCGGCTGGGCCGCTCCGCCATCCTCATCTGCGAGGACATCTGGCACTCGATGACAAGCGCCATCGCCGCGCTCAAGGGCGCCCAGACGCTCTACGTCATCAGCGCCTCGCCAGGCCGGGAGTTCGGCGGCGAGGATCTCGGCAGCCTCGAGCGCTGGCGCCTGCTGCTTCCCGGCATCGCCTCGGAACACGGCATGTTCCTGGTGTACGCAGGGCTCGTGGGCTTCGAGGGCGGCAAGGGGCTGAGCGGCTCGTCCTGCGTGGTGGACCCTTGGGGCACCATGATCGTCTCCGCCCCGGCGCTCGGCGAGTGCGTGGTGACGGCGCACGTGGACGAGGCGGACATCGCCATCGCGCGCACCGAGACGCCGCTCCTCGCCGACCTGGAGTCCGCTCTGCCTGACCTGGCCCTGGAGATCGAGGCGATCGCCCGCGCTCCGCACCTGCGCGGCGTGCGCTGACCCTGCTATGTGCCAGATGCCCAGAGAGGCCGCCGGCGCCATGCCGACGGCCTCTCGCAACTCCATCCGAGCCTCAGAGCGGATTCGAACCGCTGACCTTCGCTTTACAAGAGCGTTGCTCTGCCGAGCTGAGCTACTGAGGCAGGTGCTCCGCCGTAGTCTACCCCAAGGCCACCCCGGCCGCAAGCACCGGCACCACGGCATGCGCCCGGCGCGGTCTACCGCCTATGCCTCCTCCACCGGCAAGAGCGCGGTCACCTTCCGCTTCACCCGCTGCAGCGCGTTGTCCACGCACTTGGTGCGGCAGTGCAACTCCCTGGACATCTCGCGGTACGACCGGCCCTGGAGGTAGTGCTCCAGCACCAGCGACTCCAGGTCCGACAGCGACTTCCGCAGCTCCGCCTGAACCGAGCGGGAGTCCTTGCGGTCCACGAACCACGATGCGGGATCAGGCACCCTCTCGTCAGCCAGACACTCCAGGAGGCATCCGTCGGAGTCCGAGTCGACCGTGGGGTAGTGCAGCGAGACGTAGCCGTTCAGAGGGACGTGCTTCTGGCGGGTGGCGCTCTTCACCGCGGTGATGATCTGGCGCGTCACGCACAGCTCCGCGAAGGCACGGAACCGGGCCAGCCGGTCGCCGCGGAAATCGCGAATGGCCTTGTACAGACCGATCATGCCCTCCTGGACCACATCCTCGTGATCGGCCCCGGCGAGGAAGTAGCTGCGGGCCTTGCTCTCCACCAGGTAGCGATACTTCGTCATCAGGTGCTCGGCAGCCCGATCGTGCCCGGCCCGCGCGTAAGCAACCACGTCTTCATCCGGCATGAGTTGAAACTGCGGCCGCGCGTCGTGGCAGGACAGCGACATGTCTCTCTCCTACGGCGGACAGAAGGGATGAAGCACGATATGATGGCCGAGCGCAGCGGTGTGCTCGGCCGGTTGTGTCGTATACCGATATAGTAGTCACTGCCACGAGGGATGTCAAGATCGCGTAAGCGCAATTCGCGCACGAATCGGCGAGCTGCCGGTCATTTGCCGATGCAAAACTCCGAGAAGATGCGCTCGATCACGCCTTCCGTCTCGCTGTACGTGATGGCCGTCAGACTCGAGAACGCCCCGCGCAGGTCGACAGCCAGCAGATCGGGCGGGTAGCCAGAGCTTGCCGCGCGCTCCACTCGGTCCAGGGCGGCAGCCACCTCCACCAGAGCCGCGAGGTGCCGCACGTTCGACACCAGCGGTGTCTCCGGGTCGGCGGGCTCGCCGCCGGTCACGATCCGCGCAATGGCCTGCTCCAGGTCGCCGATGCCCTCGCGCGTGAGCGCCGAGACGCAGACGGGCTTGTGCAGGCGCGCGGCCTCGACGGGCAGCCTGAGGGCCACCGAGGCCCGATCGGCAGCGTCCAGGAGGTCGATCTTGTTCGGCACGCACAGGTACGCCCGTCCGCCCATGCGGCTCGCGGCGTCACCGTCGTCGTCCGTCCACCCCTCCCCCGCGTCGATCACCAACATCACGACACCAGCAGACGCGACAGCGTCTTCGGTCCGGCGGATGCCCATCAGCTCGATGGTGTCGCGTGTGTGCCTCAGTCCGGCCGTGTCGACCGCAATGACCGGGATACCGAGGATGTTGGCCGCCTCTTCGATGGTGTCGCGCGTGGTGCCGGGCACGTCCGCCACGATGGCGCGCTGTCTGCCCAGCAGGGCGTTCAGCAGGCTGGACTTGCCCACGTTGGGGCGCCCGACGATCGCCAGGCGGACACCCTCCCGATACGGCCGGCCGATGCGGGCGGTGGCCATCAACGCCTCGACGCGCTCGCGCACCGGCCGGATGCGCCGAAGGACCTCGGCGGGCGTCAGGTCGCCGATCTCGTCACCGAAGTCGATCGTCGCCTCAACATGCGCGACCAGCCCCTCCAGGTCCTCGGCGATGGCATCGATCTCGCGCGAGAGCACGCCGGTCTGCTGCGCCATTGCCACCCGCTGAGAGGCTTCGGTCTTGGCGCGGATCAGGTCACAGACCGCCTCCGCCTGAGCGAGGTCCATCCGCCCGGCCATGAAGGCGCGCATCGTGAACTCGCCGGGCTGCGCGGGCCGGGCGCCGGCTGCGATGAGGGCATCGAGGACGCGAGCGAGGATGAGGGGGCTTCCGTGGCAGTGGAACTCGACCATCTCGAAGCCGATGGGCGAGCGCTCCCGGTCGAACGCGATCACCAGCGCGTCGTCGAGCCTGGCCTCCGTGCCCGGGTCATGGAGCACCAGGTGGCGCGCCCGATGCGAGGGCCAGTCCGCCGGATCCGACGAGAGGCCGTGCACGAGCCGCGCGGCGACCTCGAACACGCCGAAGCCCGCGGCGCGCACGATGCCGATGGCGCCCTCACCGTGCGGCGTAGCGATCGCGGCGATCACGTCCTCGAGTTCCATGGTCCCCTCAACCTCGAAGCAGCGTCTCCGCCGCGTCACGCACCGAGGCTCGGCCGGCGCGGAGGCCGGCCCTCGGCCGCCCTGCTACTCCGTCGCCTCCAGCTTCGCGAACGACTGGAGGAGCTTCTTCACGCCGGCCTCGGGGAAGGCGACATCGTACTGCATGTCGTTGCCCATCGCACGTCCCGAGATCACGACACCGACGCCGAACACCGCGTGGCGCACCTTCTGACCGGCACGGAAAGCGTCGGCGGGCGGCTTCGACGGCTCGGGCGGCGCCGGACGCCCGGACGGGGCCGACGCTCCAGCGTTCCACGTCATCTGGGCCTGGCGCGCCTCGCGACGGGTGGCGACCGGCGATCGCGATGCGGCACTGTCGTCTGTCCGCACCGGCAGCGTGCCGTCCGAGAACAGGTGGATCGGGATCTCGCTGAGGAAGCGCGACGGCGCGTTCTGGTTCGATGCGCCGAACAGCGTCCTGCGGTACGCGTGGGTCAGCAGCACCTGCTCACGCGCGCGGGTCAGTCCCACGTAGCAGAGACGCCGCTCCTCCTCCAGCTCCTTGTCGCTCGACTGGGAGCGCTGGTGCGGGAAGACCCCCTCCTCCATGCCGACGAGGAACACGACCGGGAACTCCAGCCCCTTGGCCGAGTGCAGCGTCATCATGGTCACCGCATCGGCGCCCATCTCCACGTTGTCGAGGTCCGACACCAGCGAGACCTGCTCGAGGAACGCGCTCAGGCTCTTGTCGTCGGCCGAGCCGTCGAACTCGGTCGTCACCGTCAGCAGTTCCTTGACGTTCTCAGCCCGAGTCACCGCCTCCTGCGACTTCTCCGCCTCCAGCCCCGAGAGGTACCCCGTGCGCTGCAGAACGCGCTCCAGGGTCTGCGTCACCGTCGCCTGCTCGCGCACCTCGCGGATGTCGCGAATCAGGTGGTAGAAGCCAGTGATCGCGTTGCGCGCCCTCGGCGTCAGCCCCTGAACATGGTGGATCTGCTCGATCACGTCCCACAGGCTGCAGCGTGCTCTTGCGGCCTCCTCGTCGAGCAGTCCGACCGTCGTTGCGCCGATACCGCGCGTCGGCACGTTTAGGATGCGCTTGAGGCTGACCGACTCGTGCGGGTTCTGCACCACCCGAAGGTACGCGACGAGGTCCTTGATCTCCTTGCGCTCATAGAACCGCACACCGCCCACGATGCGGTACGGCGTAGCGAAGGTCATGAAGACCTCTTCCAGCGCACGGGACTGGGCGTTGGTCCGGTAGAGGATCGCGAAATCGCCGTACGTGCGGCGGCCGAACCGCACCTCCTCGCGGATACTCTGCACCACCCAGTACGCCTCCTCCTGCTCGTTCGCCAACTCCTGCACGCGGAGCGGAGCGCCCTCCGGGTTCTCCGTCCACAACTCCTTGTCCTTGCGCCCAGGGTTGTTCGTCACCACCGCGTGCGCCGCCTGGAGGATGCGCTTCGTCGAACGATAGTTCTGCTCCAGCTTGATCACCTTGGCGCCCGGGTAGTCCTTCTCGAACCGCAGCATCAGGCCTACTTCCGCGCCGCGGAACATGTAGATGGACTGGTCGTCGTCGCCCACCACGCACAGGTTCTTGCGCGCCTCGGCCAGGTGCTTCAGCAGCAGGTACTGCGCGTAGTTCACGTCCTGGTACTCGTCCACCAGCAGGTAGTGGAGGCGGTTCTGGTACTGCTCCACCACATCGTGGCGCTCCTCGAACAGGCGGACGGTGGTCATCAGCAGGTCGTCGAAGTCGAGCGCGCCGTTGCGGTTCAGCTTCTCCTGGTACAGCGTGTACACCTTGCTGGCGACCTCTTCGCGGAAGCCCGATGCCTCTTGAGCGTACATCTCGGGCGTCTGCAGCTTCTCCTTGGCCCGGCTGATCATCGAGAGGACGGCCCGTGGCGTGAAGCGCGAGTCGTCCATGCGCAGCTCGTTGAAGCACTCCCGGATCAGCGCGTTCTGGTCGCCATCGTCGTAGACCACGAAGTCGCGGATGAGGCCGATCCTGTCGCCGCTCTCGCGCAGGATGCGGGCGCAGGTCGCGTGAAACGTGCCGATCCAGATCGCGCGGCTGTCCTCGCCCACGAGGCGCACGATCCGCTCGCGCATCTCCTGCGCCGCCTTGTTGGTGAAGGTGACTGCCAGGATGCGCCGCGGATAGACTCCGCGAACACCGATCAGATAGGCCACGCGGTGCGTCAGAACGCGCGTCTTGCCGGAGCCGGCGCCGGCCAAAATGAGCACCGGCCCGTCGCCGTGCTCGACGGCTTCGCGCTGGTGGGGGTTCAGGTCACGGACCAGGGGGTGCAGCGAAGAAGTATCGACAGGCATGAGATCCTCCGCCCCCATTATGGACGGAAGCGAGGGGCGGAGTAAACGGCGGCATCCGGTTGGCTCTTCGCGATGCCCGTCGAGGCAGAGCAGACCAGCCACCTGGTGATTGGCACCCACACGCGGGTGGGCCCCTGCCATTTGAACCAGGCAATCTGCAGTCCGACCATGCGCTCGGCGGGGACGCGCGCCGACTATACAAGCGGACGAACAACTCGCCGCACCACAGTGCGTGGCGCAGCGGCACGTCTCGGCGCCTGCATCGTCAGGCCACCGCTTCACGACACCAAGCCGCAGCCCGCTCGCCACGCGCCCACGGAAAGGGACCATGCAGATGCGCAGACGGACCGGAGCGTTCCCGCGATACGCCGCAGCGATCGCTCTCGTGTGCACCGCCGCGCCGGGATTGCTGGCACAGGAGACCACGTCGCCTCCGCGCCTCATCGGCCGGTTGATCAACCTCGACATGCCCGGCCAGGCTGCCAAGGGCGCCGTTAGCTTCCAGATGGGGACGCGCGTCTTCCGGTCGGTTGAGAACCGCACCTACTGGCAAGCCGACATGGGCTACGGCCTCAACGACGCGACTACCATCCAGGTCCGCGCGGGCCTCACCGGCAAAGCCACGTACGCGGGCGACGGGTTCGCGATCGGCCACGGCGGTTCCGACGTAGAGGTCCTCGCTCGGTTCTACGCCCCGAAGAGCGCCTTCACGCTGGGCTGCTCCATCCCGAGCACACCGGGTCAGAACAAACCGTTCCTCACGGCGCAGGGCCAGTTGGAGCGCACGTACCGGGGTGTCACGTTCGTCCTCTCGCCGAAGGCAGTGCTGAAGCAGCGTCCCTTCATCGGCATCGGCGGCGGTATCAGCATCGACCTGGCGGCCGGCTTCTCCGTCATCGGCGACGCCACGGCGCTCGTGGTAGGACACAACACCATCAGCCCCCTTACCGGTGACTACGCGCAGACCGGCATCTGGGGCGCCGGCCTCCGCTACAACGCCAAGGACCTCGCCGTAGACCTCGGGGCCACGAACGGCCTTGGCTGTACGAGCGCAATGAGCTTGACGCCGGGTCTCGGCGGCAGCACCGCATACTACGTATCGATCACCTACCGCCGATAAGGAGTCACCGCCATGAGACAGATACGCTTTGTGATCGCCGGTCTGGCGTTGGCTGCTGGCTCGCTGCTGGTGGCCGGGTGCGGTCCTGGCTACACCTCACTTCACTCGTCGTCGCCCACCACGAGCGGCACGTACACCGTCACAGTCGCCGCGAGCCAGCGGCCTGCAGCCGCCGAAAGCCGCGTAGGCAGTGCCGACGGCTTCGTCTCGTACCCAGGGTCCGCCGACTACACGGTGACGGTGGCATCGGCCGATGGATTCGCCGGCACAGTGAACCTCGCCGAGGCCGGCCTACCCGAGGGCTTTGCCACGGCGTTCGACGCGTCCAGCGTCGTGCTCAGCCGCACGGCCGCATCGGTCTCGCGCACCCTCACGGTCACCCCGACGTCGCCAACCGTCGCCGACTACACCTGGCGCTCGTTCGTCGTCAGAGGCACCAACTCCGGCAAGTCCGTCGACAGCAACACGGCTCGCATCCGCGTGACCAACAGCTTCTAGCTCTCGGCGTCCATGCCCGTTCACAGAGCCGGCTTCCGCCCCCCGGAGGCCGGCTGCTTGTGCGCCCAGCCGCCTGCAGGAGTCGGGCTTGGCATCGGCGAACGTCCGGCGTGATGCACCCACTTCCGTGGCGCCGCGGTACAGGCCGGAACCTGCCTCGTCAGGCCTCCGCACGACGACGCGTAGCTGCACGCCCGCTCGCCACGCACCAACGGAAAGGAACGATGCACATGCACAGACAGATCGGGGCGCTCCCGTGGTGTGCCACGGCGATCGCTCTGCTGTGCGCCGCCGCGCCGGGCTTGCAGGCCCAGGAGTCCACGTCGCCTCCCCGCCTGATCGACCGGCTGATCAACCTGGACATGCCGGGGCAGGCTCAGAAGGGGGCGGTCAGCCTCCAGATGGGCGCACGCGTGTTCCGCTCGTCCGAGAACCGCACCTACTGGCAAGCAGATCTCGCCTACGGCCTGAACGACACGACGACGGTGGAGGTCCGCGGCGGCCTCACCGGCAAGAGCTCCTATGCCGGAGACGGCTTTACGATCGGCCACGGCGGCTCCGACGTGGAGGTCCTGGCTCGCTTCTACGCTCCGAAGAGCGCGTTCGAGGTCGGCTGCGCTGTCCCGAACACGCCCGCTCAGAACAAGGCGTGCCTCACCGCGCAGGGCCAGTGGGAGTGCGCCTACAAGAGCGCCACGTTCGTCCTCTCGCCCAAGGCCGTGCTGAAGCAGCGGCCGCTCCTCGGCATCGGCGGCGGCATCGTCGTCGACATCGCGTCGGGCTTCTCCGTCATCGGCGATGCCACGGCCCTCGTCTCAGGCCGCAACACCATCAGCCCCCTCACCGGCGAGATAGCCAACACCGGCGTCTGGGGCGCGGGCATCCGCTACGCAGCGCAGGGCTTCTCCGTCGAAGTCGGCGCCACGAACGGTCTGGGCTGCACCACCGGACTGAGCCTGACGCCGGGCCTCGGCGGCAGCACCGCGTACTACGCGTCAGTCACCTACCGCCGATAGGAGAGAGCGTCATGAGACAGATCACAGTCATCACCGCCCTGCTCGCGTTGGCGGCTTCTAGCCTGGTGCTGGGCGGATGCGGCAGCGGAACGAAGACCTATGCCCCGATCGTCGATGGCGGCGAGGTCGAGCAAACGACCTACACCATCACGGTGGAGGCCAACCTCACGCCGAACGCCGTGAAGGGGCGCGACAGCGGGGCCGACGCGACCGCCTACTACCCCGGCTCGGCTGAGTACACCGTCACGGTGTCCTCAACGGACGGATTCGTTGGCACCGTCAATCTCGAGACGCTCGGACTACCCTCCACGGTTACGGGCATTCTAGGGGCATCCTCCGTCACCCTCAACAGCAGCACGACCTCTGTCACACGGTCGCTGACCGTCTCGCCGAACGGTTCCGAAGCTGCGGACGGAGTCTGGCACACGTTCACGGTGCGTGGCACGAGCGGCGGGCGGTCTGTGACCAGCAACACGGCGCGCGTCCGGGTGATCTGGTCGAGCTAGGCATCGCCCGTCCACCGCAGCAATGAGACCAGCCTCCCCGCGGCACCGAGTGGGGAGGCTGGTTTGTTGATGGGCACTGGCCGGAACGGTCCGACGGTCACCGCCGGCTCGGAGCGTCCTTTACATCGTCATGCGTGCGCGGCTATACTGGCAGTGAACCCCACGGAGACCGTCACCCATGCTCGACGCCAGGCTGCGCAAGAACCTCGACCGGGTCCTGCTCGTGCTCGTCGGCGTCGTCATCGTAATGGGCCTCGTAACGCTGTACAGCGCAACGCGCGACAACCCGATGCGGTTCTACCAGAAGCAGATCGTCTGGACCGTCCTCGGCTCTGCAGCGCTCATCTGTGCCGCCTCCATCGACCACGCACGCCTGCCGCGCCTCACGCGCTCGCTATACATCGTCAACCTCGTTCTGCTCGTGGTCGTATGGCAGTTTGCCCCGCACGTGAAGGGGGCCGCGCGATGGATACCGATCTTCGGGTTCCAGTTGCAGCCCTCCGAGGTGGCGAAGCTGATCATGATCGTCTGCCTCGCGGTGTACATCGCCCGGCGCCTCGAGACGATACACGAGTTTGGCACGCTGGCCTCTACGTTCGGCTACATCGCCGTGCCCATGGCGCTCATCTTCAAGCAGCCGGACCTCGGCACGTCGCTCGTGCTGCTGGCGATCTGGTTCGGCATGACGTGGGTCGCCGGGGCGCGCCTCAAACACCTGGCCGTCTTCGTCGTCGCCGGCGCGCTCCTGTTCGCGGTCGCTTGGAAGGCCAACATCCTGCAGGACTACCAGAAGAACCGCATCGTGGCCTTCATCGACCCCGAGATCGACCCGCAGGACGCCGGCTACCACGTTATCCAGGCGCGCATCGCCATCGGGTCGGGCCAGGTGACCGGCAAAGGGCTCCTGCGCGGCACTCAGGTGCAGGGCAAGTTCATCCCCGAGAACCAGACGGACTTCATCTTCACCGTCGTTGGCGAGGAAGGCGGGTTCGTGGCCTCAGCCGCGCTGGTCATCCTCTACGGCGCCATCCTCCTGCGATCGCTCGCGCTGATGGCGCAGGTCGAGGAGACGCTGGGCCGTCTCATGGCCGCCGGGGTCGTGTCGATGCTGGCCTTCCACATCGTGGAGAACATCGGCATGAACGTCGGCATCATGCCGGTCGCCGGCGTCCCCCTCCCCTTCTTCTCGTATGGCGGCAGCAGCATGATGCTGAACCTCGCCAGCATTGGCCTCCTGCTCGGCATCGGCATGCGCCGGCACCGGCTCAGCTTCTAGGGCGCGCGCCTCGCCATTCGCGTGTCGGACCGCGCCGCCCGATAATGGAGCGTCGGGCGTTCCCAGCCGAGTCCTGCCTGCCCGCGAACTCGCCCTCGGGAGTCATCCAGTGAACACGAAGCTCTTCATCGCGGCTGCTGCCATGGCCGCAGTGTGTGCCGCGCCGCGCACCTGGGCCGCCGGGCCCGTGGGGCACACCATCCTCGCGCAGAAGACCATCAACGAGATCCGCGCCGGCAGCGTGCCCGCCTCGCGCGAACTCAAGGACGCACTTGCGGACCCCGAATGCCAGCGCGCATTCCGCGGGGGCGCAGTGGCGCCGGACATCGCCGAACAGGCCAGCCACTACGGCAAGACCGGGGAGCTGGCCCGCAACCTCGTCGAGACCGCCAAGTTCTACCTCGAGCGCGCCAACCAGTCCCACGACCCGAAGGAGATCAAGCGCGCGCAGAAGCAGCTCGCCTTCGCCTACGGCTGGCTCAGCCACTGCGCGGCGGACCTCGACATCCACCCCAAGGTGAATGGGTTCACCGGGGACGCGTGGTCGCACAACGACAAGGGCCAGAAGACGATCCACGCCGCGCGCGAAGCCCAGCTCTGCAAGTACCTGACCGAGCTGTACCCGGACGCGGCCAAGCCCTTCGACGTTTCGGTTCCCTACGACTTCATGTCGGCGGTGACCGGCATCCCGGAGGCGAAGCTCCGGCAGCAGATGGGCGTCCTGAAGGGCAAGGCGGCGGCAGAGCAATGGGCCAAGTCCAAGGTCAGCCTCACGCGCGAGCAGCTCGAAGCGATCTGGGGCCCGTGCGTGCGCGCCTCGATGGCGGACGGCCGCGTGTTGGTGGGCAACCCGGACAGGATGCAGAACTGGGATCTGGACTGCGGCGGCCGCATGACGACGGAGGAGTTCGAGGCGCTGCGCAACCTGGTGCTGGCCATCAACGGGGGCAGGCTGCCGCCCAACTGGGCCACCAGCTACATCGAGTGGTTCGAGAAGACGCGAGGGCTCTCGGCATCGGCGCGGCGCGCCAAGCTGGCCGAGCTGATGGGCGGGGCCAAGTCTACCGCGTCGACCGGCAGCAAGGCCGAGAAGACGCCGGGGCTGCAGACCTACCGCGAGTACTACCCGGACAAGAAGCTCAAGATGGAGTACACCTACTACCTCGACGCCAACGGCCGCAAGCTGCAGCACGGCACGACGCGCATGTGGCACCCGAACGGCAAGCTCTCCGACGAGGTGGGCATGGTCAAGGGCCTGATCCACGGCACCTGGAAGTCCTACTACCCGAGTGGCGAGCTGATGTACGAGCACGCCTATGCCAACGGCCTGCAGAACGGCCCGGGCACCCGGTTCTACAAGAGCGGCTCGAAGGAGTCCTACGGGCTCTACGTGAACGGCAAGCCCGACGGCGTGGTCACCACCTGGCATGAGAACGGCCAGCGCTCCGGCGTCGACGAGTACGACAACGGCAACCGCATCCGCGGCAAGTCGAAGCGCTGGGACACGAACGGGCGCGAGATGCAGCTCGTCGGCGACTGGTAGGCCTCCACAGCCAACGGCGGAGCGGCCGCTGCCGAGAGAGCGGCAGCTCCGCACGCTCCACTCAAGGCGCGAGCGAGGTCACTCTGAGCGTCCACTGACGGTCGGGCTGCTTGTCCCCTCCGGGAGACACCCACGGGCACTTCACCGCGTAGGCGAGCGGCCTCCCGCCCGCCGTGAGGTCCCCGACCATCTCCCAAGTCATCGTGCGCACGAGGACAGCCTGCTGGAGCCCGGCGCGCGTGGGCGTCACCCGCACCAGGTACTGCCCGTTCCAGTACTCGGTGATGACGCCGCGCGGCGACTTGCTCCTGAACTGGTCGTCCCGCGACACCAGGAACTGCCCCCGGAAGAGCGTGGGTGGCGCGACGAGGTCGTGCACGCTTCCGAGCGCTCTGAACTCACTCGCCCCGCCGCGCCCACGCGAGATGCGAAAGACGTACAGCGTGCAGTGGACAAGCCCGCCCATCGTGTCGTCGCCCAGTTGAGCCCCCAGCAGCCCCGTGCCTGCATCGCACAGCAGGCGGGCGGAGTACGCGCAGGTGGTGAACCACTTGTCGCCCACGGAGGTCGCCCAGAACGTGGCGACTCGCGAAGCGCGCCGCCGATCGTCGCTCAGGCGGAACAAGGCCATGGGCCCGAGAAGCTCGCCCTTCCGCGTCACCTGGCGCTGGAGGGCCAGCAGGTACCGCCCGCTCTCGTCGATGGCCGCGGCGACGTAGTTGGCAGGCCCCGTGTACCGCTTGCCGCCCACGCGCCACGCCAGGCGCGCCTTCGGGACATTCCGGTAGTCAGCAATCATGTCCACCACGCACAACCTCGAGCCGTACCAGCCCACGTCGGTCGCGTCGATCGGGGCGCGCACGGCCTTCATCGCGGTCGGATCGATGAGCCACGCACGGTTCTGGCGGCGGTTAAGGACTGCCACCTGGCGCCGGTCGGGGGAAAGCCGCAGAGTGAGTTCCTGTTCGTCTATATCGTCGTTGTCCTTCTCCGTCACGTCAGCCGGCAGCCGCAGCACGCGACCGTCCGGATACGACCGCAGGCAGTCCGACTGCAGCACCAACACTCGTGGCTCGCCCGTCCCCTCTATGCAGCGCACCGCGACGACCGGCCGCGTCCCCAGTTCATACTCTCGCCACGTCCGCCCCCAGCCCGACGTGATCTGAAGCACCATCACGACGGCCCACGTCAAGGTGTTCGCCATCTCTGCCCTCCT
Source organism: uncultured Chthonomonadaceae bacterium (assembly GCA_964519955.1). Classification (GTDB taxonomy): domain Bacteria; phylum Armatimonadota; class Chthonomonadetes; order Chthonomonadales; family CAJBBX01; genus CAZFLM01. The sequence goes on from CAZFLM010000004.1 coordinate 20,773, forward strand.
GGAGGCTACGCAGCCCGTTCATCGATCCGAAGGAGACGAGCTGCGGTCGAGCGAACCTAGGCAGCAGAGCCGCCACACCGCGGCCCCACCGCAACGCACGGAACGGAGCAACCTGCAATGACCACGCCCATCGTCGTCGCCCACCGAGGCGAGTCCATCGACGCCCCCGAAAACACCCTCGCCGCCTTCCGCCTCGCCTGGGAACGCGGCGCCACCATGTTCGAGCTGGACGTCCATCTCACCGCCGATGGCGAGTTGGCGGTAATGCACGACTCGAACACCCAGCGCACGACGGGCGCCTCGATGGTGATCGAGCAGACCACGATGGCCGAACTGAAGAAGCTCGACGCCGGCTCGTGGCACGGGCCTCAGTGGGCTGGAGAGCGCATCCCCACGCTTGCCGAGGTGATGCGCGAGCTGCCCGCCGGCTGCGTGGTGAAGATCGAGCTGAAGGGCGGGCCGGAGTTGGTCGCGCCGCTGGCCCGCGTGCTCGGAGAGTGCGGCACCGACCTCGCGCAGGTCATCGTGATCAGCTTCAACCTGGCCAGCGTCGTCGAGGCCAGACGCGTGCTGCCGGGCGCGCCCGCCTTCCTGATCACCGGGTTCCAGCAGGACGCCGCGACGGGCGCCTGGACTCCCACGGCCGACGAGCTGATCGCGAAGGCGAAGGCCGCCGACCTGCAGGGCGTGTGCCTCTGCGTCGGCGGCCCGGTGGACGGCGCGTACGTACGCCAGTGCCACGACGCCGGCCTCCAGGTGAACATCTGGACGATGGACGACGCCGACCTGGCGCGCGAAGTGGCCGCATTGGAGCCCGACAGCCTCACCTCGAACCGCGCGGCCTGGGTTCGAGCGCAACTGGCGGGGTGAGAGCCGCGCCGAGCCAGACCGTTGCCGGTTAATGCCACGGAGTAACGAACATGAGACGCCGTCTACTGGTCCTCGTCGGGCTTGTTCTGTTCGACCTCGCAGCGTTCGCCGCAGCCGTCGCCTCCCTCCCTCGGAGCAACGGCTTCTCGTATCGCGACTCGCTGGAGTACTTCGTCAACTCCCGGACCGGCTGGGATGCCGCGTGTAGCACGTTCGTCGCGGCATGCCTGGCATCGGCCGGGGTCTACGCGTTCCTGGAAGCCTTCGGAGCCCTTCGCGAGGCCCCGTCAGCGTCGGTCTGACCCGCCTGAGCGCAGTCTGCCGGTTGGCCCGCTACCCTACCGGCAGCGCGCTCGGGGCTGAGCTGGGCTGCCAGCAGAGTCTTGGCAGATTGGCCACGTACTCGCGCGTGGCCCGCACGTGGTTGGCGACCATCTTGTGCGCATACAGGCGGAAGTAGCCTGTCTGGAAGTTGCCCCGGAGCATCGGCATGATGCCCCGCCCAATGCGGAACACGCGCGCCATCGCGTTGAGGGTCTCCACCTGCAGTTCGCGCGGGGACATGTGCTTCGGCAGGAACACCGTGTGGTGGGCGTCGTAGTTCGTCCAGTTCTCGTCGAACAGGCGCCCCTCGGCACGCAGGTTCTCGAAGTAGCGCGTGCCGGGCAGCGGCGTCAGGATCATGAGCTGGACCGTGCTGATGTCGTTCTCGATGGAGAAGTCCGCCGTGGCCCGCACGGTCTCCACCGTGTCCTCGTCGCCACCGACCACGAACATGCCATGTGTGCGGATACCATACTCCCGCAGCACCGCGATCGACTCGGTGATCTGCTCGACCGACTGGCGCTTGTTGTACTCCTTCAGCGTCAGCGGGTTCACCGACTCCAGCCCCACGTAGACCATCGTGCAGTTCGTGCGCTGCATGAGCTTCAGCAGCTCACGGTCGCGCACGACCTCCGTGGCGCGAACCTGGGCCGTCCACATCTTGGGCACCACGCTCGCGCGCAGCATGTTCTCCAGCAACTGCTTGGTGCGCTTCGTGTTCGCGTTGAAGTTGTCGTCGTAGAAGAACACGTTGCGGCGGCCGCCAACATTGAGCCGGCGCATCTCCTCGATCACGCTGCAGGGGTCGTCGGGTTCGATGGAGCGGTACCGCATGTGCTGCCCGAACATCTCGATGACCGAGCAGAACGTGCAGTCGAACGGGCAGCCCCGCGAGGTGGTGATCGGCACGATGCGCATACGCTCGCGGCCAACGATGCAGTCGAGGTCGGGGAAGGGCAGGCTGTCGAGGTCCTGCACGACGCAGTGGTTGTCGATCCTGTCCGCGAACGAGCTGCGGAGTCTGCGGCCGACGACGGGCTCCGGTGGAGACCCGTCCTCGATGGCCTGGACGAGCGGGACGATCAGGTCCTCGCCCTCGCCGCGCATCACGTGGTCGCACACGGGCATTGTGAGCCCATGCTTGGCGCAGAAGGCGGGGTCGAACGACTCCTCGGGCAGGAACGTGGCGTGCACGCCGCCGATGACGACGGTGGCTTTGGGGTTGTGCTTCTTGACGAAGCTCCCGATGCGGTAAGCGCCGATGGCGGTCGACGTGGTGGTCGAGAGACCCACGAGGTCCGCCGAGAGAAGGTCCTCGCGCGGGACGCTGGAGAGTGTCTCGCAGTAGACCTTCACATCGTGGTAGCCCGCGCGCTTGAGCAAGGCCGCCAGCATTGGCAGGCCCAGCCGGGGCAGCGCGACGCGGCTGTACACGTGGTTGCCGGGCGCCTTCGGCTCCACGAGCACGATCTTTCGAATCGGTGCCAAGGCGATGTCAACCTCCTTACACCCCTCCGCCGTTGGGGGGCACTCTACTATACGACACGCGGGACCGGCCTCCCTCGCGAATCCGATATCCATCCGCAGACCCGTTGAACGCGCCAGCAAGGTGTGCTAGACTCGGACCCATTCGGAACACCACCTGGTTGACGTACCGGACGGCGCAGCGGGTTTCGCCGTTCTGGCCCATCGAGGATACGCCAGATGACGCGTGAACGGCCGCCGCTGAACCGGCTCGAGGTGCTGCGTGCCCTCAGGATCAGCAACTGGGAGGCCGTCCACGCGACCGTCCACGCCTCGCTGACGGGCGGCGCCTTCCAGACCGGCTTCGCCATCTGGCTGGGCGCCTCGGACATCGGTATCGGCATCGCGTCCGCCATCCCCACCATCGCGGCCCTGGTGCAGCTCGTCTCCTCCTACTTCGTTGAGCGGGCGGGCGAGCGCAGGCGCATTTCGGCGTGGTGCTCGGTCGTAGGCCGCTCGCTGTGGTTGCCCATCCTCCTGGTGCCATTCCTGCTCCCGTCGGGCTCCAGGCTCGCGGCGTTCCTGGTGCTGCTCCTGGCCTCCAGCGTTCTCCTCAACTGGCAGGTGCCTGCCTTCACCTCGTGGATATCCGACCTCGTGCCGCCAGATCATCGAGGCCGGTACTTCGGGCGGCGCAACATGCTGGCCGGCATCACCACGATGGTGGTCGCGCTCCCCGCGGCGTGGTTCCTGGACATGGCGACGAAGGCGCACCGCTACCCGGAAGCCGTGGGCTTTGGCGTGCTGTTCGGCGTCGCGGCCGTGTTCGGGGTGTTCAGCTTCGCGTGCCTGCTGCGTCAGCCGGAGCCACCCATGGCCCAGGCGGCGCCCGAAGGCGGCCTCGGGCTGGCGGGCGTGCTGGCGTTCTACCGAGCCCCATTCGCCGACAAGGTGTTCCGGCGCTTCATGGTCTTCTCCGCGCTGTTCGCCATGGGGCAGTTCCTGGCGGCGCCGTTCTACACCACGTACGCGCTCAAGGAGCTGAAGCTCGACTACATGTGGCTGCAGATCATGGGCGTCGCCGCGAGCTTCACGGCCATGCTGTCCATGCCCATGTGGGGCTACCTGGGCGACAAGTTCGGCAACAAGCCCGTGATGGTCCTCGCCGTAGCCGGCGTTGCGACGCAGCCCCTACCATGGGTCTTCTGCAGCCCGTCCCGCCCGGCGCTCACCATTGCCATCCTCATCGCGAACAGCCTGGTGGGCGGCGTCGTGTGGTCGGGCGTAGGGCTCCTCCAGTTCAACATGCTCATCGAGTGCTCGCCCAGCGAACGCCGGTCCGTGTACGTGGGCGCCCTGTCCGCGACAACCGGTGCGATGGGCGGCCTCGCGCCAGTGTTGGGCGGCCTGATCCTGAGCGCCACCGACAGCCTGCACGTCGCTGCGTTCGGACACGCCGTCAGCAACTTCCATCTCCTGTTCCTCATCAACGCGCTGCTCCGCGCCTCGACGCTGCTCCCGCTCGGGCGCATCATATCGGCGGCGACCACGGCGCCTCGCGAGGTGCTCTCGCAACTCGGCGGCGTCGGCGTCGGCGCGTTTGTCCAGATGCGGCGGCTGCAGCGAGGCCAGACAGAACTCGAGCGGCGGCGAGCCGCCCAGGCGCTCAGCAGCTCGCGCACGGCGCTGGCGGTCGACGAGCTGATCGCGGCGATGGACGACCCGAGCCTGGACGTGCGGATGGAATCGGCGGCGGCTCTCGGCGAGATCGCGGACCCGAAAGCCGTCGACGCGCTCGTCGCCAAGCTGAGCGACCCGGCCGCGGGCATCGTGGCGGAGGCGGCTCGCGCCCTCGGCAAGATCGGGGACGAGCGCGCGGCCTCGGCGGTGGCACGCGTCCTGCGCGACGGGGAACCGCGCGAGCGTGTCGAGGGAGCGCGCACGCTGGGGCGACTGGGCTCCGAGGAGGGGCTGCGAGCCCTGCGTGAGATCGTCGCCGACCCCGAGGCGCCGGACGAAGTGGTGGGCGCGTCCATCGCCGCGTTGGCGGGCGCTCGCGACCGCGCCGCCGTGCCCCTCATCGCAGCCCGGCTGGATCGCTCGCGCCGAACGCTGCACCTGGAGGCGATCCGGGCGCTGGGGCAGATCGGCGACCCGCACGCCATCGATCCGCTGCTGGCAGAGCTGAGCGCCGAGCAAGACCGCGCCTTGCTGACGCATCTTGCCGTGGCGCTTGCCCTGCTCGACGCCCGCAGCGCCGTAGGGCCTCTGCTGACCCACCTGTCGGCTACGGACACCCCCATCGCGCTGAAGCAAATGGTCCACGCCGTGGGCACCCTCCTCGGGGTGGGAGACGGTCTCTACCCCCTGCTCAACGTGGACAGCTTCGCCGGCGCCGAGGCGGTTTCGCGGCTGTTCCGAGAGATGGGAGGCCCGGAGACCGCCGAGAAGGCCCGCTCGTTCGGCGCGAAGCGCCGGATGCGGCTGGCGGACATCGCCCTGGAGCAGTTCCTGGCGGGAGACCTCTCGGCCTCGGTTCGCACCGTGAAGCGTGTCCTGGGTCCGCAGGCGCTCCAGGGCGGCTCCCCGCGCGCCACCGTGCTGCGTTGGGCGCTGGATCTGGCCGCAGAACGCCCGCTGCGCATGGAGGAGCTGCTCCTCGCCCTGTTCGCAGCCCGTCTACCCGGGTAGCTGCGAGCGGCGTGCCTGGGCGTCTGGCTGCCGACAGGCACAGAAACTCGGGAAATGTGCCGAATTGGGTGTGGGTTGAGCTTGACTTATGTGCGGATTGTCGCCTATCATGAATATGTGAGGCTAGGTCGCGATTGCGTCTGCGCGCAATCCCCCCATGCGCGGACCCCGACTGGCTCCATATCGGATCCGGGCGCGCCCCCCCGCAGTGGCGTCCCGAACCCTGGTTGTGCAGCACAGGATGAACGCGCAAGCGATCATCACAGTACAGGCAGTGGCAGGGCATCCGCGTGACCGGATCTCCTGCCCCCGGCCGCAAACCGGCCTCTTCACACTTGGCTTCTCGGGCCGCGCGCTCGTATGCGTTGTCCGGTTAGCCCCCATCCCATTAGTTGAGCGTGTTCCCATGCACCGAGGGGTGCGGCGTCCGCGCCGTCCCTCACCACGCTCCTAGGAGCAAAGCACGTTGCGAAAGTGGAGCAAGGAGGCGATCGCCACCGAGATCGCCCGCCTACACAAGGCCAGCGAAGATCTGAGTTACGCCGTGGTCGCCCAGAAGCATGTTGCGTTGCTGCGGGCAGCCACGCGGTACTACGGTTCCTGGCGCGCCGCTGTCGAGCAAGCCGGCATACCGTATGACGATGTCCGCAAATACCAGACGTGGAGCCGCGAGCGCATCCTGGCTCGCATCCAGGAACTCCACGCTCAGGGCATCGACCTTTCCTGGCGCCACGTGAGCACCCAGGTCGACCCGCAGCTCGCGGCCGCGGCCACGAAGAGCCAGCACTTCGGCTCCTGGCGCGCCGCCATCAAGGCCGCCGGCCTCGACTACGGCAGCATTCGCCGCTACCAGCAGTGGGATGAGCAGACGATCATCGCCAAGCTGAAGGAACTCCATGAGAAGGGCGTCAGCCTGAACGCCAAGAGCATGGAGGAGACCGACATCACGCTCATCACCGCGGCGCGGCGTCGGTTCGATTCCTGGCACTGCGCCCTCCAGGCCGCCGGACTCGACTATCAGCAGATCGTCCTGCGCCGTCCGTTCAAGCGCCGCCGCAAGGGCGACGCCGAGGAGCCCAAGCAGGCCTCCTAGTAGACCGATTTCGCGCAACTGGTTGGCGAGACTCCCTGACCGGCGGGTTTGACAGCCTGGTCGCGACCACGTATAATGGCCGCGATATGGATGAGCAAACCGCCAGGTTCATCGAGATCGCCAACCGGTTGCGGCGCGGTACCCTCGACGGTAGGGTACTCTGGCACCGCGCCGGCGACACAGGCGATACCTATGCCGCGCCCCTTGATGACGGGTTCCGTGCCACGGTTGCCAAGGCTGGTAATGGCACAGCGATCATCGCCATCCTCACGAACTCAGCCGGCGTCCAGACCGTCTACCTGGACTCGTCTCGAGTCACGCACGATCACCTCCGCCTTGCCCTGCTCCAGCTCTACACCGCGGTACGCGACACCTTGGCTAAGCAGGTCGCCGACGATGCGCTCAAGGCGCTCCGCGGGCTGTAGCTCCCGTTCTGGGCAGCCCAGACATGCCGAAGGGCGGCGAGGCAATGCCCCACGCCGCCCTTCTGATGGCTTGCTTCTGCTGCTAGTTCGGCCTAGAACCTGGTGCCCACCGTGATCGCCCAGCCGTTCATCTCGCCCTTGCCATGCGCAACGCCCCGATAGCGGATCTCGGCAACCACCGGCTTCGGCCCCTGGATGACCGAGTAGCCCACCATGAGGTTGTACGCGAACGCAGTCGTGCTCCGGGTCAGGCCGTTGCCAAACGACACTCCGGCGCCCACACCGTAGTGCAGCCGATTCGTCTCGGTCCTCACGTTCAACTGGATCGGGATGTTGTACTTGTTGTCCTTGCCGTAGTAGTCGATGCTCAGCGTGCCCCGATAGCGCTCGCCTTCGTAGATCGCGCGCTCGGCGCCGATCGTGAGCCAGATGTCGCTCGACGCATTGCGCATGGCCTCGCTCTCAGGGATCATAAAGCCGGCCCTGAGATCCCAGTTCGAGCCCAGCTCGCCACCCTCAGGGGTCTGCGCCTGCGCACGACCGGCCAGACCGATCACCAGCGCACACACCAGGAACCAACCCGCTCTCTTCACCACGCCTCACCCTCCTTGCCGAATGGGCGCAGACAGGGCTTCTATCCTAGTTGCGAAGCCGCGTCCGTTCCCACTCGCCGGTTCGAGTTATGGGCCCGCGACTGACGCAGGACCGCTGCTCCTATCTTGCACAGAGACGGACCGACTTCCTGCTTCTCTAGAGCAAACAGCCCAACTACATGCGGTCCGGGGCGCTCACACCCAGAAGCGCCAGCAGGTTCCGCACCACGATGCGCGTCGCATTGAACAGGGCCAAGCGCGCGTCGCGTAGCTCCGGCGAGACACCGACCCCTTCCTTCAGGGCCGGGCACTCCTCGTAGAACTGGTGCAGCGCCTGCCCGATCTCGCGCACGAACGAGGTCAGCCGGTGAGGAGCCACAGCATCGCCGGCTCCCTTCACTTCGCCAGGGAACTCGGACAGCTTGCGCAGCAGGTCCAGTTCCTTCTGGGCCACGAGAAGGCGCAGATCGACCTCGGCAGCGGGCCGCACCGCGACGCCAAGCTCCTCCGCCTTCCGAAGCACATTGCAGCAGCGAGCGTGAGCGTACTGCGCGTAGAACACCGGGTTGTCGTTGCTCTGCCGCTTGGCCAGCTCCATGTCGAACGTCGCCGTGGTCTCGTACGAGTTGAGCAGGAAGTGGAACCGCGCCGCGTCGCGCCCGATCTCGGTCACAAGGTCCGACAGAGGGATGATGTCGCCGGCCCGCTTGGAGCCCTTCACCGGCTCGCCGTCGCGCACGAGCAGCACCATCTGCGTGAGCACCATCTCGCAGCAGTCGGCGTCGTAGCCCAGCGCGGCGATGCCGGCCTTCAGGCGAGCCACGTAGCCGTGGTGATCGGCGCCCCAGACGTCAATGAGCCGGGTGAACCCGCGGTCGAGCTTGTCCTTGTGATAGGCTGCGTCCGCCGCCACGTAGGTCTCGCGGTCGTTCGAGCGCACCAGCACGCGGTCTTGATCGTCGCCCGCCAGCTCGGTAGTCCGAAGCCACAGCGCGCCGTCCTTCTCGTACGCATGCCCTCGTGCGCGCATCTCGTCGATGGCCCGCCGGACCGCCCCGGTGTCGTACAGCGAACTCTCGAAGAACCACCGGCCGTAGCGCACCCCAAAGGCTTCGAGATCGCGTCGCTGCTGGTCGATCATGCGAGACGACGCCAGGTCGCGGAACGTCCGAGTGCGCTCAGGCTCTGGCACGCCGATCAGAGCGTCACCGCGCTCCTCAACCAACTCCCGGGCGATCTCCGCCACGTACTCGCCCTGATAGCCGTCCTCGGGCATCGGCCAGTCGAGCCCAAGCTGCTGAGCGTAACGCGCGATGAGCGATGCCGCAAGGTGGTCGAGCTGCAGCGAGTTCAGCGCGTCGTTCACGTAGAACTCGCGCTCCACGTACGCCCCCGAGGCCGCGAGCAGGTTGCCCAGCGAATCCCCCAACGCGGCGGCACGCCCGTTCACCACGCTGATCGGGCCCGTCGGATTCGCGCTCACGAACTCGATCAGCACGCGTTCGCCTGCGCGCGATTCATTCCGGCCATAGGCATCGTCTGCCGCTTCCACCGCCAGCAATGTGTCGTGCAGCCACGTCGGCTTCAGCCTGAAGTTCAGGAACCCCGGACCGGCGATGTCGACCTGCTCCACGACCGTGCTTCCAACCTGGATGCGGTCGGCGATCCGCTTGGCCACCTCACGCGGCGGCATGCCGACCTTGCCGGCCAGCACCAGCGCCACATTGCTCGCGAAATCGCCAAACTGCTTGTTGCGCGGCGGCTCGAGCGTCACATCGACCTGCGCGGCCCCATTATCAAGTTGCCCTTCCGCCACGGCCGCCTCAATGGCCGCACGTATGAGGGCGCCTAGCTCGTCCGTGATCACGGTGAACTCCCACCATCTTGTGTAGTGAATCAACTTTACCCGGCATCGGGCCGCGCTTGTACCGGCGCACGCCTCGGAGCGCCGGCCAGTGCGCTACGAGAGCATGTCCAGCACCCAACGCGACACCAAGCTACCGGCCGTGAGCCCGACCATCACGCCGACAACGGTCTGCGGCATCCCCGCGCACCAGGCGCGACGCCAGAGCGTCGCACGCACCGGCATGCTCGTCGCGTGCTGGTGCAGCAGGCTCGTCGCCGCGGCAATCCCACTCTCCAGATGCTTGTCGGCGGCTCTGCTCGTCGTCACGAACTGCTGAAGGACGGCCCCCACCCGGCGCCATGTCACGAACGCCGCGAGAGCGCCCAGAGCCGCCCCGTCCAGCGGATCTATCAACGAGCCCGTCGCCGCCGAAGCGGCCTGCGCCACGACCGTGAACACCGAAGCCGCGGCGATCAGATTGGTTCCGCATCGCGGGTGCACGCGCGGCATGCGACGCACGGCATCGAGGGTCAGGGACTCGCCACGTTCGATCGCGTGCACTGCCTGATGCTCGGCTGCATGGTACCGTGTCAGTGGCAAGAGCCGCATCGACACAACGAAGACGGGCAGCGTGAGCGCCTGGAGGCCCAGCCAGGCAAGACCCTGCGCCACCCCCTTCTGCGGCTGTGCGCCCAACCACAGGTCATACACGCCCGTTCCAGTCGAACGCTGTACCTGCAGCAGCACCAACCCAACCACCAGATACGCTGCCGCCAGGAGAAGGCCCATGATGACGCCGCTACCGGCCAGCGCCCAGTTGCCTGCGCCCGCCTGCAGCGTGCCGGTGGTCAGGTAGACGCCCCACGGCGTTGCCATGCCGCCGGCGCTCGCCGGACGCGGCGGCTCGGGCCCCGGCCCCACGAGGTCCGCCAACTGCACGGCGCCCAGGAGCCGCCTGTTGCGATCCACCACGAAGGCCGTGGTCTCTGCGCTCCCGCGCAGTTGGGCGCGCACCTCGTCGAGTGCCACATCCGGCGTCACCACGACCTCTGCGGCACGGACGTAAGGCCGGATCGAGCCGCTCACGCGCTCCCCCTCGTTCGCCACGTCAAGCAAGGGTCGCAAGTCGCCGATCGTTAGTGTGCCGACCAGCCGGCCAAGGGAATCGAGGACGGGCACCATGTCGCCCACGGCGCGCAGAATCCCGACGGCGCGCCCCACCCCATCGTCCGGCAGGAGGTAGGGCGGCTGCCGCAGAACCTGCGCGAGAGCCGATCGGCTGAGGTCGGTAGGGTTGCTTCGATGGGCGTCTGGAAGATGAGCCATTGCACTAGGGGCGCGGCTGTGCTATACTCTGCCGTTGTGGCGCTCTGTGAGCGCCCGAATGCGCAAGGAGAGACGGATCCAATGCAGCAGTGTGATGTGTGCGGCAAGAAGCCCCAGTTCGGCCAGGGCATCCGGTACAACCACGGCGGTAGCTGGGAAACCAAAGCGCCGCGCAGAAAGCGGCGCTGGATGCCGAACCTGCAGACCGCGCGGATCGCCTCCGGCAACACGACCCGGAAGATCCGAGTCTGCGTCAAGTGCCTGAAGGCGGGCAAGGTCGCGCGGGTAGCATAGCCTCTCGCGCGGCACCGGCGGGGCGGCGGCGCCCTGCCATTATACCGAGGGCACTCCAACGGATGCAAGCGCGGCCCCTGGGGGTCGCGCTTCGTTCGTGTCAGCCGGGCGTCTCGCCCCTCCTGACTCGGACCCGACGCCGACGCACGGGCTCCTCACCGGTCTGCGAGCCCGACCCGCCATCGCTCCGCTCCACCCAGAGCTGTACCTCCACGTTCGGGGCCACGGTCGCCGTCGTCCGCACGCCCGCTCGCTTTACCGCCACCACCTGCGCCCGCTCCGAGCGGATCGTCACCCGGGCCACGCGATCGGTGTAGTCCCGCACCACGGCGCGCACGGGGCCTAGCGGGCACTCCACCGCGATGTCGTACGGCGCGAGGCGCGCGCCGTTCCTCGGCACGTCGAACGCCGCCGGCAGCGACGCCTGCTCCGCCCGGATGGCTGCTCGGTATGCCTCACGAACGCTGCCACGCGCCATCAGCTTGCGCGCCTCGTCAACCATCGCCGCGACCGCTGCCACCGGCCGATAGCTCGCGTGGCGCTTCGTCACCGCCTCGATCAGGTCGGTGGCGTCCTGCCAGTCCTGTAGCGCGACGCTCCGCTCCCGCTCGAGCGCGATATCGACCAACACCCGCACCGCCAGTTGCCCGTCTGCTGCAAGCGCCAGCGTAGCCGCGCCCGGAGAGACCACCTCGGCCAGCACCTCGTAGCGGCGGCCGGGCACTTGATGGAACATCCCAGGCAGGGCCACAGCCTGCCACGCCGGCGCGCCCGATACGGCAGCTACATCGACTGGGACAGTGACCGCCACCGCCGGTGATCGCGGGCCATCCAAGTCGCGCAGCGTCACCCTCAGCAGCCCCGTATACGGCCGCTGCGCGCTGAGCGCGACCTCGATGCGGTTGGCGCCGAAGGCATCGGCGGGGGCCGCGTACTGCCGGCTCGCAGTCACCGACGCCTGGGCGGACGCGCCCGAGGACGGTGGCGCCGCATCGTAACGCAGGCCGGCCGGGCGGGCGATGCTGGCAGCGAACGACGATAGCAGCGCAGCCGTGTTCGGCCGGTGATGCCAGTTGTACAGCGTCGAGAACCGGGCGCCGTACGCATAGGCAGCGCGCAGACAGGCCACGAGTTGCCCATCGTCCGCGCCCGTGCACTCGAGGTTCGGCAGCGCGATGCGCCCGCGTTCGCGCTCCTTGATGAGCCACGGCAGCATCGTCGCTCCGGACCAGTATTCGCCGCCGCTCCGCCCGTTCACCACGTAGCCGACCTCGAGGCCGGGGTGCAGCGCGTCGATGCCCTTCATCGGGTACAGCGGCATCGCGTACGGCTCGGTGTACACGTTGCGCGCCACCAGGTCGTCAGCATACTCCGGCGTGCCCGACGACAGCCCCGCCGCCTCCGGCCCGAGCCCTTCCCGCATCCAGTTCACGATGGTCTGCTGCCAGCGCGCCAGGTTCTGGTGCAACCAGAGCCGCTGCGGCAGGCCGAGGCCCTTCCTCGGGTCCAAGATGACCCCATCGCGCAGTGCTGCTGCCACCGTGAATGGGTTGAAGTCCGCCAGAAGCTGTGTGCGGGGCCTGCCGCCGTTGAACGCCGTGTAGCCGCTGTCGTCGACGCCCTTCGCCCAGTAGACTGTCTCCTCGCCCGTCGACAGCTCCCCCGGCAGCAGGTCCTGCAGCCCGCCCGCGCGCAGGCGATCGCGCTCCGCCTGCCACGCTCCAACGGCCTGTTTGAGCCGAAGCCGCCGGAACCGGTTGAGGCGGGGATGGTCCATCGTGAGCCACGGAGTGTCGCCCCAGCGGTTCGGCACGGTCAGCCCGAAGCGCCGATCGTACTGATCGCCCATCAGCGCCGCGAGCGCGGGCTTGTCTGCCTGCTCGTCGGGATCGAACGTGATCTGCTGATACGGCAGATCGGTGAGCTTGCCCCCGGCCCCGTCCGGCACACCGGCTGGAATGCCGGACCAGTGCATCTGGAACGCGATTCGCAGCGGCAGCCCTGCTGTGCGCGCCAGACCGGCGAGGCGGCTCATCTCCGACGCATTGCGCGCCGGGTTGCTCGTGCAGAAGTTGTAGAGGACGGCCGCCTGCGGCACGATGCGGCGACCGCGCGGGATCAGCGCGGCGATCCGCTTCATCTCCGCGTCGTCGATCCGGTAGCCGTAGTCGAGCGACGTGAGCAGCGCAAGGCCCATCCGTTCCCCGGACCCGAGGGCAGCACCCTCGGCCTCGGGCGCGGGCCTGTACACCCGCACCATCGCCACGGTGATGGGCGCCGCCGTATCTCTGTCGGCGACGACCCGGAGGTCAACGCCTCCACTCCGCAGGTCGGCCGGAACGAAGCACGTGCGGGTCACACCGGCGCCGGGGTCCGTCTCCGCCGCGCTGTAGACCTCGACGCCGGCAACGAACACCCGATAGGCCTGGCGGCGTCCGAGGTGCGCGCTGGACGTAGCGAGGCTGATCGCGATCAGCCCGTGGCGGGTGGGCTCCGACGCTGCGCCCACGTGTGCGCCAAATGCGCCGCCGGGCAAGAGCATAACGCCGGCAACCGGCTGCTTGAGGCGACCGACGACGGTCGTGTCCGAGCGGATGCTCCCGCCGGCGATCCGCACCGCGTGCCGTGTCCTGGAACGTGCGAAGGAGCAGTCGAGGGAGTCAACCAGCAGCAGGCCCGCTTGGGAGCGGGCCTGCGTGAGACAGCACAGCGCAGCCACCATCAAGGCGAGGACTCGTGTCGGTCGTCTACGGCACGCGCTCCATCGCATGGGCATCCTCGTCGCGGGCGATAGTGGGCTACTTCTTCGGCGGCAAGACCTTCGACGGGATCTTCACCGCCTCTTCCGAGAGCGTCGGCCTCAGCGTGCCCCTGGGCGTGAACGCGTCCCGCGTCAGCAGGATGGCGTCGATGGCCAGGGCATACCGATCCAACCCAGGAGCCGGGTCGTTCACGCGGAACGCCAGCGTGTGCGCCCCCTTGGTCAGGCGGGAGTGGCCCAGGTTCATCCAGCCGAACCGATCGCCGACGTAGGTCGCCCCAACCAGCGCCCCCTCCGTGCTGAGCCTCGTCGATCCCCCATCGATAGTCCACTGGAACGGCGAGGCCTGGGGACCGGGCGGCGTGCAGGCGACCCAGAACGTGTAGTCACCGTCGGCGGGAGCTACGAGCTTGTAGTTCGCGACGAACCCATCGACGTGCGTCTTGGTGGACGCATTCAGCACCAGGGCCGAGCCGTTTGAGGCCCCTGGGATGCGGGCCACCTCCGTGAAGGAGTGGCTGTCGGCTATCTCGGCCTCGCGCCACGTGTACGGCTGGGCAAGCAGCACGATCCCGCTGATGGCATCCTGGAGCATGGACGACGCCAACGCATAGTTGCCGCGCTTCACCGCCTGCTCTATACGGTCGAGCGCCAGGCGGAAATCGAGTGCCGGCAAGCTCTGGTCCAGAGCGTGCGCCACGAGGTTCCGCAGTTGCTTCACCCCGTCTTCGACCGACTCGACGGGCACCAGGTCGATCGCCCCAGCCCGGATGAGCCTCGGCGTGTCGTCGAGCATCACCGTGGCCCACTTGCGCTTTACGTCGGCCCGAAACTGCACCGGTACCCCGTCGATGGTGGTGATGTCCAGCTTGCGCGGGTCCGCCACGCTCAGCCGCGTCTCTCGCGGGCCGCGGAGCGACCAGAGCACCAGCACCTCGCCTTCCGGTTGGCCAATGACGTAGCCTGCGTACGAAGAGCCGAACCCGATGGCCCGCCCCGGAGCGAGAGACGGCACCCACACGACACTGGTGTTGCCGACAGGGCCCGGGTGCACCAGCCCCGCCGCCGCCATCGGGAACGGCACGGTACGCGGGCGCGCGCCAGCCGCGCCAGCGTTCGTCCCGCGTTCCGCGTACGCCTTGAGCCAGTCGAGCTGCTCGGGCATCGCCGCCATCTGGAACGCTGCCAGCCGGTCCTCCGGAAGGACCTGCAGTCCCCACACGAAGAAGCCTCGGGCGCCGATGCCGCGCAGCCAGTCTAGATCGAAGAAGAGCGCCTCACGGCTCGCGTAGCCCGGCGTGGCCTTCTTGGGGCTGCTCGTGTCCATGGTCTCGGACACGACGCACCAGAGAACCTTGGCAGCGTCCTCGCACTGGCTGTACGTCGAGTCCGCCCCGGCCGTGACAAGCGAGGAACCCTTGCCGTAAGCCGAGATGCCGAGCCCATCGAAGCCGCTCGTCGCGCTCGACTGCGAGAACATGCGATGCTGCAGCGTGCGCGTGTAGACAACAGGCACGTTGGCGACCTCGCGCTTCAGCAGATCGGCCATCGCATTCATGTAGTAGGAGAACGACTGCGTCTCGAACTCCCGCAGATCATCCCAGAACCTGGGAATGCCGGCGCCCAGTTGATAACGATGGCCGTTCGCTGGGTCCATCATGAACGGCGCGCCACTGCGCGTCTCCCACATCGGGACGAGCCCCGTAAGCGCCCGGAAGTCGCGGACCTCGGCAGCAGAGAGCGCCCAGCCCTGCTGCACCGCGTCGGCCGTGGGATACTTCCGCCGCAGGTAGGCCTCCCACTCCACGCGGAATCCGAGGCTGTCCGGTACGAGATAGTCAGCGTCCCCTAGCAAGCCGAGCGGTCGCGCGAGAGGATCCAGGAAGAAGCGCAGTCCCGGGCCAAACTTCACCTGGCCCAGCAGTCCGATGAGCGTATCCCGGTAGCCATCGAACCCGGCCCACAGGTCCGGCATCCATCCCTCGCGCGCGGGGCGAATCGTGCGGTGCGGATACAGGAGGCCCACGGCGCCACCCGAGACCACCACATCGCCTGTCGGGGCGCTCGCTGTGCCGTCGCGCACGCGGACCTGGCCATCTTTCAGCACGCGGCTCCCATCGGTGGCGTCTACGACGATGTACCGCGCCGTGTCGGCATCCGGAGCATCCCAAACGACATCTGTCCCCTCGCGCACCCCGGCGATCCGGTAAGTCTGCGGTCGGACGACGTAGCCGGTCAGCGGCGTCTTCACGCCCGTGCCGAACGCGATGCCGTAGCGGAAGCCTGCCTCTTCGAGCTTGTCGATTACCCGTTGCCACGCAGCCGCCGACACGTCGGTGGCGGAGACCATCGGGTCGATGATGAGGTCGAGGATGCCCTTCGCCTTGAGCGCGTCGAGCGCCTTCACATCGGCCGCCCAATTCGGCTCCGTCGCGCCCTGAGCCAGATACCGCGGCGTGAACGTGCCACCTACTGGCACGTACGGCTGTCCATCCCAGAGGAGCGCGTGCCCCGCACCCACGGACCACGTGTGTGACGCCCCACCCCGATCCTGGTAGGTTCCGCTAGCGGCCGGCTTCTGCGCGAGAACCGGGCTCACCGACAACAACAGGGCCACGCCCAACGCCAACTCGCGAACACTCATGGGCTCTAGTACTCGCTGACGGGAGAGAAGTAGACGACGGTCACGGTGTCCTCCAGCGAGATCTCCGGACCGTATATACGCTGCAGGACGTGCAATACGTCTTCCGGCGTGCGGAATTCGGGGTTCTCCTTGTTGATGTCCCGCGGGGAAAGGTCGCCGATGAGCTTCACATCCACTGCGTCGAGGATTGCGGTGAAGATGCGCTGGCGGCGCCCGTACCGCTGCCCCACGGTCACCCACACGAGTTGGCCTGCCTGGTACTTGTCGGACTTGTCACCGAGGCGAATGGTGGCGGTCTTCCTGCCGGTTCGCAGGGCCTCTTCGTAGAGTTCCGAGTAGAAGTTGAGGGCAAACATAGCGCTGGCGGGCACTCGTTCCAAGGGGAGTCCGCGCGGCTACCGGCGCCTGCGCGGCGCGACAAGTGTAACACACGCACCGAAGTTCGTCAACGAGTGGCGCGGCGAGCCCGCCTCCGCCGCCTCGCGAGGTACCACCAGGCGGAACCCGCGGCGTACGACGCGACGACGGCCGCCCCGGCCGAATGGACCTGCGAGAGGTAGGCGCCTCCGCCCTCGGCTAGAATGGCGTCGCCGAACTCGATCGCATCGTTCATCACGGCCCCCGCGCCGAAGAACAGGACAACCGCTCCGACCAGCGGATGCGCGCGACAGGCAATGAGCACGATCAGCGAAGCGACCGCGGCCTCACGCCAGACGTACGGTAGCGGCACGACCTTGTCCGTGACCTCCGCCGACGCCGGCGACGAGGCGATCGCGAGCAGCACCACGAGGAGAGCGGCTGCTGCGCGACGAAGGCACACCGGCGTCTCCTCTCTACCCCTTCTGCGGCTGCCCTCCAGCCTCGCCGGACGGCGCGTGGCGCGAGGGCGGCACGTCGAGGCTGAAGAACTCCAGCACGTCGTCCAGCCGGCCCGACTCCGCGTTGCAGGCCTCGGTGATGCGCGCGTTCTTCGCCTGGGCCGCCTGGATCGCCTTCCGCTTCTCCTCGATCTGCGCCTGGAGCGCCGCGATCTCGAAGTTGGTTCGGCTGATGACCTCGGTCGTGTGCTTGCCCAGCGCCTCGGAGTAGGACGCGAGCGCCGCCAGCTTCCGAGAGGCATCCGCCACGATCGTCTCGGGCGTCGCGCCGATGGACTTGCCCAGAGCGCCGAGGGTGACCTTCACCGTCTGCCGCTTCACCTCGATCGGCAGGTCGGCCGGCAGCGAGGCCATCATGTCCAGCATCTGCTCCGCGGTGAAGGGCGTCTCCGGCAACCCGGCGCGCTTGTAGATCGGCGCGAAGTCGGACGGGCCCCCGGCTGCGGCGGGCGCGGGCTCGTCATCCGGCTCGGGCGCCACCCTGATCTGGTCGAGGTTCGGGCCCGGAGCGTCGCGCACGATCTGCTCGACCGTCTTGGTCGGCGCGGGAGGCACCGGGCCGCCGGCCTGCAGCCCCTTGAGGCGCGCATCGACTGCGGCGAGCTTGGCGTCCAGGTCCTCGCCGGGCGCCGGCGCGGCTACCGGCTCCGGCTCTTCGGGCGGCAGCTCCACCAGCAGCCCAGCGGCCTTGCGCAGCGCATCGTGTAGGCCCATCCCTCTCCTCCTCCCGGCGCCAGTGCGCCACAGCCATCGCCCTGGAGGGCGGGACTACGAGCCGAGGCGCGCAGCCAACTGCTCGTAGGGCGCCATCTCGTCCAGCACCTGCGTCATCGTCTCTGCCTGAGTCACCACATCCTCGATATCCGCCAGGATCTGCTCGGGCGACCGGGCTCGGATCTCGTCGCTGATCAGGCCGAACGTATCCTCCACCAGGCCGAGCTGGTGATTCAGGTTGGTCAAGATCGATCCGATGCGCCCGACGAACTCGCGGCGCCGCTGCAGCACGTCGGCCCGCTTCTGAATAACGGCCTTCGTGTTCGGATCGGCCTCCGCCTCCATCTGGCGCTTCAGGTCGGCGATCTCGCGGTCGTACTGCTGCTCCACCTCCGCCACCCCGAGCGAGACCAACTCGTCGGACATCACCTGGGCCGGAACGGGACAGGGAGTATCTGGCGCAACGATGAACTCGTCTTCCCGGACACGGTTACGCCTCGCCCGCCGTCCGGAACGCTCGTCTACCACCCGTGGCGCCTCCACCGGTGCGGGCCGCGTTTCGCCGACGACCGACTGGAGATACGTGACGAACTGGCGCTGCTTGTCCGCGAACAACAGGAACTTCTCGAGGAGGTAGTCCAGCTTGTGGATGACCTCGCCGAACCACTCCTGGTCCTCCGCCGGATGCGCGAGGATCTGCAGGCGCACGGACTCGAGGCGCTCGTAGCGCGCTTGCATGTCGAACGGGAGCTGGGGCAGCACCTGGTCCTTGAGGGCCTGGCGTTTGGCCTCCACCTCGGCCTCATGCCGCCCCGCCAGGATGCCGCGGTACCACGCCGTGTCGGGCACCACAAGGAGGTAGGCGGCCTCGGCGACCAGCCCGGCGAGGAGCGGCATGGGGTTCAGTGTGGCAGCCGAGAGGGCCGCCACCGACGCGAGGCCGATGAGGTTGATGTTCTCGCCGAAGGCGGTCTTGTACTGGTTCGCTGCCATGTCGTTCGGTGCGCCCTCCCAGTCCTAGACCGACACCCGGATCTGCCCGCTCGTCGGGGTCTGCTTCAAAAGGTGCAGCAGCTCCTGGCTGAGCGTGACGAACGACTCCTCGCGAACGATGCCGGGATCGCGCGGCCGCGAGAACGGGACGCGCAGGTCGTGCACAACCTCGGCCGGGCGGGGCGAGAACACGATGATCCGGTCCGCGAGCAGAACGGCCTCGGTAATGTCGTGCGTCACGAAGATGACGACGTTCTTCTCCTCGGTCCAGAGCCCCAGGAGCATCTGCTGCATCTCGGCGCGCGTCTGAGCGTCGAGCGCGCCGAACGGCTCGTCCATCAGCACGATCGGCGGCTTCATCGCGAGCGTCCGGGCGATCGCCACGCGCTGCTGCATGCCGCCTGAAAGCTCGCGGGTCCGCGCCTGCAGGCGGTCGCCAAGTCCCACCTTAGTCAGGTACTCCTCGGCCAGCGAGCGGCGAGCGGGCGCATCCTTCCCCTGGATCCGCAGGCCGAACTCCACGTTGCCCAGCACGCTCAGCCACGGGAAGCAGGTGTATGCCTGGGGCACGGTGACAGAGTAGTCGTTGGGCCCGAGCAGCAACCTGTCGTAGATCCGCACGTCGCCAGCGTCAGGCAGCGCTAGGCCGGCGACCATGCTAAGGATGGTGCTCTTGCCGCAGCCAGACGGGCCGAGCAGCGCCACGAACTCACCGTCCTCGTCGTCCGCGATGGACAGGCTCACGTTGTTGACCGCCACCACGCGGTCGCCGTTGTGGGGACCGGCGAACCACTTGCTGACGCCCTTCAGCTCTACGATCGGAGGCTTGTCGGACACGATCACCTCACCAGTTCAGGAAGCGTTTGCGAACAGCCTGGAGTACCCAGTCCGTCAGCGAGGACACGAGGCCGATCACGATCAGCGTAGCGAAGACCTTGCCGGACTCCTGCGTCCGGGTGCCCATGTAGAGCAGATAGCCCAGGCCGAGCTGCTCCTCGCTGCTGTTGATGTATTCGGCCAGGACGATGTACGTCCACATGATGCCGTTGCACACGGCGATGGCGTCCCAGATCTGCGGCAGCGCGCCCGGCAGAATGACGCGCGTCACCGTCTGCCAGGGCGTCGCGCCGATGTCCGTCGCCACCCGCAGGTAGTCCTCGTTGACGGTCTGGACCGCGTTCTTGACCAGGATGATCATGTAGAAGATCGCCCCGATGAAGAGGAACACGATCTTCGCCCGCTCCTCCACGCTGAACCACAGCACGATCAGCCCGACTACACCGGTGGTGGGCACGCTCTTCGCGCCGTTGACGATCTTGCGCAGCAGCGCGTCGATCGGCGCGAACGCCCCCATCAGCACGCCCAGCGGCACGCCGAACAGGACGACGAGGAACAGCGACTGCGTGACCCGCCAGAGGCTGTGGAGGATGGCCGGAAGCAACCAGCTACGGCTCTGGTAGTCCGCCAGCCCCTCCCAGATACCGGTCGGGGTCGGCAGAAAGAGCGGCTTGACGAGCCCGCCGTAGGTCACCGCACACCACACGGCGATAACCACGGCGATGCCCGTCAAGCTGATGATCAGGTCGGTACGCGGCGACAGCTTGCCTCGGACCTGCAAACCCGCGCTGCTCCGGCTCACTTCGGCACGACCATCACGTCGGTGCGTCGGTTCTTGGCCCGCCCCTCGTTCGAGTTGTTCGAGGCCACCGGCTTGTACGGCCCGTTGCCCTTGGCGATCAGGCGGGCGCGGTTCAGGCCGTAGCGCGCAACCAGGTACGAGACCACCGCGTTGGCGCGCCGCGAGCTGAGCGCTACGTTGCTGCCCGCATCGCCCACACTATCCGTGTTGCCCTCGATCCGCAGGTAGGCGTTCGAGTACGTCTGCGCCGTCAGCGCCACCTGGTCGAGCACCTGCCTCGCGTTCGGGTCGAGATCGGCGCTTCCTGACGGGAAGTAGATGTTCACCGGCTTGGTCATGATCGGTGTCTGGGTCTGCTTCTGCTCGGGCGCCTTGGTCGGGAACTTGAACTCCTCCTTGGGCGCCTCCACGCGCGCGTCCTTCGGCACGTCGGCGTACAGACCCCGCAGGAACGTGTCGTCCTTGGCGACCGCGGGCGTCACCGCCTGGCTGATGTACCCCCGGCGCACCCACGCGGTGCTTGCCTGCTTGAAGATCCGGTCATAGAGCGGCTCCGAGCCGTCCAGCCCGAACATCTTGGTGTTGTCGGTCAGATCGGCCCACCTCACGACGGACAGGTTGTCGCGCGTCGTCTGCTCGCCGAGGTCCTTGTAGAGCGGCTCGTTCTCCATCAGGAGCTTGACGGCGAGATCCGGCTTCCGGTTGGCTTCGGCCGTGCCGTCGAACCATCCCTGCACGAACGCCTTGATGACGTCCGGGTGCTCCTTGATGAAGTCCTCGCGCGCCACCATCAGATCCGCGATCAGGTTGGCCGCCGTCTTGGTCGAGACCAGCACGTGTGATCCCTGGCGCTTCTGAAGCGCCTCGGCCACGTCCGGCTCCCACACCACCGCGGCGTCCACCTTGCCCGACACGAAGTCGGCGCGGGCATCCGGCGAGGCGTTCTTGCCGACGAGGCCCTTGATGATCTTGGTCTGGGCGCTCTCATCCAGGCTGGAGTTCTCCAGGCTGTACTCGAGCAGCCAGTGCGACGGCGTGAACAGCGCCAGCGAGATGCGCTTGCCGGCCAGATCCTCGATGCGCTGGATGCTGCGGTCCGCCACCATGGCGTCGCCGCCGCGCGACCAGTCGACCTGCATGATCGTCTTGGCCTTGACGCCGCCCTTGATGAAGCCCGGCAGCTCGTTCGCCCAGAAGTCGACCGTCGACCACACGATGTCCACGCCGTCCGGGCCGCCGCGAGCGAACGCCTTGGCCCGGGCGTCGACATCCTCCATGATGAGGAACTCGACCAGCAGCTTGTGGCCGTTCCAGAAGATGCACTGCTTGTTCGGCTTGAACCCGTTATTCGCGACGATGCCGCCGCAGTAGCCGGGCCAGGTGACGATGCCCACTCGCAGCGGCCGGCCGAGGATGCCTTGATCGCCGGAGACCGTCGTGCCGCCCCCGATACCCAGAGCGCCGCCCGAGGTCCTGGTGAGGAACTTCCACGCCCCGAAGCACGCGCCGACGACCAGGATGAAGATGACGAGCTTGCCGACCGGTTTGACTCGCATGTCGCGTTCCTCCGTTCAGTCCTCGCCGCCACGCGAACCGCGGCAAGGCACGACCCGACAAGGGGTACCCGCGCGAGGCCCCTGGTCCGTTCCGGGCGTGGCGCTCGCGCACAATCATAGGCCCTGAGGCGCTCCGCGTCAAGTGCCGCCCGCCTCGCAAGGTCCCACACTAGTACCGAGCGAGGCGGCATTTGGGTTCAGGAGTTCGTGCGCCGCCGAGTACGCCTGACATCACTGAGGTGGGGTGCCGCGCAACAGCGGGATGAAGCCGGCCTGGCGGAAGTGCTCGTCCGCGGTGAGGGCCTCCGATATGCCGAGGGCGCGCATCACCACGAACGACACGCAGTCAACCAGGCTCCATTCCTTGTCCTGGCGACTCGCGAAGAGGGCCAGCGCATCCCGGTAGATGTCGTCGGACAGAGGCACGACGCGCACGTTGGGGTCGGCCTCGAGCGAGTGGATCAGAGCCACGGCCGCGGGGCGATAGCGCGCCCGGGCCAGCGCGCTGCCGATCTCGAGCAGGACAGCGCGGTTCACGACGAGTTCGGCGCCCTCTCGCTCCAGACGGTTGGCCATCGCCTCCGCGGCGGCGTGCAGGGAGTCGCCGGGGGAGGCGAGAGCGATCGCGTAGGAAGTGTCCAGGTAGACCCTACGCACGGTCATCCTCTGGGTCGGGATAGAGCAGCTCGTCGATCCGCGTCGACCAGTCCGGTGGGCCATCGAGGGAGAGGGAGCGCGCCGTGGCAAAGAACGATGTGGGAACTGCGGGAGCCGGTGGGAGCACCTCCACGGTCAGCCGCACACGAGTGTTGGCATCCAAGGCGAGCGGCTCGTCAGGCAGAAGCACCGATCCATCGAACACTGCCTCTATGGTGTGGCTCATGGTCTACACTCCAGCACGGCGGCGCACCGGGACGCACTGCCGGTGACTTCCATCGCGAGGCCCCGGCGCCATACGCAGTATATCTGTGCCGGCCGGCCCCGTCAACGAGTCTGGCACGCGTTCCGCCACAGCGCCATCGCGGTCAGGGCGCAAGGCGGAATCGGGGCACAACTGCGAGCACCCCCGCCCCCGCCTACGCCAACCCCACTCGCCGCCGGATCCACCACTCGGCCCCGATCAGCGCCAGCAGCAGCGCGAGCACCCACGGCCGGTCCCACGCGGTGCAGGGCTCCGACTTGGGGCGCGCAGCCGCCTCGGCTGCGTGCACGCGGCCCACCAGGCTGTCCGCGTCCTCCGGCCCGAAGCAGGCGCCCCCGCCGGCGGCCGCGATCTGGCGCATCAGGTCCGGATCCGCGGAGCGGTTCAGGTCCTCCTCGTGCCCGGCGTGTACCGTGAAGACGCACGAGGGCTGCGCACCGCGGTCGCCCGCCCCTGCCAAACCAGCGACGTACTCGCCGGGCTGCGACGGGCGAAACAGGGCGACAAAGTCGGCGCGCTTGTGGTCCCCGGGCGCCGTGGCGACCTCGCGCGCCGTCCCATCGGGCAGCGTCAGGCGAATGGAGGCCGGACGCGCCGTGCCCGGGCTGCGCTGGTACCCAAGGAACGTGACCAGCTCGCCGGGGCCGTAGTTCTGGCGGTCGGCGCGGATGGCCAGGCGCTGGCCGGGCAGGAAGTCGGAGTCGCTCACCAGCCAGCGGATGGTCTGCGTCCAGAACTCGCCATAGGCCTTCTCGTATCCCGACAGGTCCGGCGGCAGGAACGCCCACTGCCACATCCCCTGCCCCACGAGCGCCACGGTCTTCCCCTGCCCGTACCGGTGATAGGCCAGCGTCGCCATAGGGCGAGCGTCGGCCTCGTTCGCCGCGTTCTCGGCCCGAGCCAGCACCACCGCCAGCGCCTTCTCCCCCTTCACCTGCGTGGCGGACACGAGGGGCGGCAGCTTCTTGACGACCGTCTGAGCGTCCTCCGACCCGCCGAACGCGAACCCCGGATGGGACCGGCCCTCGTCGGTCAGCTTCACCCGCAGCGCGTCGATCTCCGCCATCGACCACTCGACCGGCTCCAGCTCCCGCAGCTCAGCGATGCGGTCGTCCGCTCGCCCGCGCAGGAAAACGATGTTCCCGCCGCGGTCCGAAACCCACTGTTTCAGCGCCCGAACGCCCTCCGGATCGTAGAACTCCTCGAACCCCTTGCCGAACACGATCACGTCATACCGCCCGAGCTGCTCCAGTGTCCTCGGCACGGCGGCATCCCCCTCCTTCTCGGAGCCGCCCAGAACCGCGAAGTACTTAGTGTCGGTGAGCTTGTAGATCACGTCGAGGGAGACGGTGGGGTCGTCGCGCAGCACGCCTGCCAGGAATTTGGCGTCCCACGACGGGCGCCCCTCCAGCAGCAGCACGCGCGAAGTAGTGCGAGCCACCTTGAGGAACACGCTGGCACGGTTGTCGGACGGGTCTTGCTCGTCGGGCTCGGGCGCGACCTCGACCGCGTAGCGGTACAGCCCGTTGCGCGCCTGCTTCACCGGGAACGCCACCTCGCGCCGACCAGGGCTCAGGACGACGTTCTGCGTCGAGACCTGGCGCCCCCCCTCCGTGAGGCTGACACGCGCGGTCCGGCGCCCGAGCCCCGTGCAGCGGATCTCCGCACCGATCTGCACCGTCTGGTCGGGCGCCGCGAACACCTGGGTCTTGTGGGCGGCCACCTCGATGTTCCGCCGCTCCGAGCGCTTCCCCACGCACAAGGTGTGGACGATGACGCCCTGCGCCTTGGCCGCCCGCGCTGCATCGAGCGGGTAACTCTCGCTCGTGTCGCGGCCGTCCGACACCACCAGCAGATGCCCCCCACCTCGCGCATCGGCCCCCAACGCCGCGATCGGCTGCGCGATGGCGTTGCCCAGACTGGTGCGTCCGCCCGTCGGCTGGAGGCGTGCGGCGAGCGCGTCGGGCGCAGCCGCGCGCGCCCTATCGTCAAACTCGAACCAGCGCACGTCGAACTTGCGGCTCAGCTCGGTTGCCAGCGGGGTGCCCGGGGCGGTGGATCGCAGGGCCTCGGCCAGGCGAGTGCCGGCCGTCGCGTCGCGGGTGGACATGCTGCGGGAGGCGTCGAGCACGATCAGAAACGGCTGGCGCCGCCCGGCGGAGGACAACTCGCCGACCAGCACCGGGTTCAGCAGGATCACGGCCAGAGCAGCCACGACTGCCGAACGGAGGAGGACGAGCGGCCACCGCCATCGGCCCGGCCGCACGGACCGACTCGCGTACAGCCTGATGAGGATGGCGACCGCGAGCGCCGCTCCGAGAGCGGTGTGCAGAGGCGCGAACGGCGGCTCGAAGTGCAGGGACATGCTTGGCGCTCCGGTCGAGGAGAGCGGTTGGCGGCTTCGCGGCCGCGTCGGGCGCTACCTGGCGAACTTGGGCTCAGCGAACACCGCGATCACGCGATCCTCGGGCTGCACGCCCATCAGGGACTCGGTCACCTTCAGTAGCGTGTAGCGACCGAACGGCTTGAACATGCGCAACCGCGCAACCATCGTGCCAGAGCGGTAGGCGACGAACTCCTGGTTCTTCTTCACGCCGTCGCCCAGCCCCTTGTTGATGACGACCAGCTCGCGGCTCTGGTTGTTGAGCACAGTCCCGACGATGGGCCGGTACTCGGCGACGCGATCGGCGCAGCGGTCGGCGGCGGCGATGCCCGCATCCAACAGCACCATCGTGTCGGTCTTGCTGCCATCGGCGGGCACCGTCGCCGTTCCGCGCTCGGCCGCCCCTCCGATAAGCTCTCGAGTGGCCGCCTCCCTCACCCGAACCAGGACACCGACCTCGATCTGCTTGTTCGGCTCCCGTCCGTGCACCTCGATGAAGCGCACCTCACCGGACACAATCGCTGACGCGCCAACCTCGCGTGCGAGCGTGCTCAGATCGAGGTCGGAGTAGGGCGGCTTGAGGCGGTGGTCGGCGGCGGCGCGATCCAGCTCCTTGCGCGAGACCACGTCGTACACGCCGGCCCGTGCAAGTCCCACCGCGAGGGCATCGGTAGCAGTGGGAATGAGCGTCAGGTGAGTGTCCCGCGCGGTGTTCGCGAGATCCACCACGATGGCGCGCGGCAGCTTCTGGCTTGTCAACTGAGCCGAGGCCGGCCAGAGAGCCAGAAGCAGAGCGAGAACAGGAGCAGACTTGCGCACGGCAGCACCTCCATCGGGGACCGACAGCCGGCTCCCCGAGTGACTACGGGTTCACGATAACCTTGTTTCGCCCGGGCGAACCCATCGCCTCGATCGCGCGGTCTATCTCGGCAAGCGGGTACCGGTGCGAGATGACCTGCTCGGGATCGACGAGGCCGCGCTCCATGAGGCGGATGGCGCGCTGCATCGCGATGGGGGTCGTCCCGAAGCTCGAATCCATCCGCGCCTCCAGGAAGTGGGTCAGCCCGCCATCCAGCTCGAACTTCTCATGGGTGGTGATGCCGAACACGTTCCAGCGCGTCCCGCGCCGCAGCAGCGCCACCATCAGCTTCACCGCCTCGATGGGGCCCGCTGCCTCGACGACCAGGTCCGGCCCTGCCGGCAGGATCTCGCGCACCGCCTCGATCGGGTCGCACGCCGTTGGATCGATCGTGTGGGTCGCGCCTAGGTGCGTGGCGGTGTTCCGAGCGAACTCGGAGGGGTCGATGGCGATGAGCGTCCCAGCGCCGGCCGCCTTCGCCACCTGGAGGCAGTACATGCCGATGCCGCCCGTACCGATGATGACCACGTCGTCGCCGACGGCCATCTCGGAGTTCTGGATGATCCCCTTCCAGGCGCCACTGACGGGTTCGGTCTGGCAGGCAGCGTCGAAGCTGATCGCCTTCGGCTTCTGGTAGACCGTGTTCGCGCCTGTTAGCAGGTACTCGGCGAAGCTGCCTGGCCGCACGTCGTCCGGCCCATCGCCGCCGGTGGTGTAACAGCTCGGGCAGTAGTGCGTGCGCCCGACGCGGCACTCGGGGCAAACGCCGCAGTAGCCGCTCGGCTGCACGATCACCTCGTCGCCCTCCCGCACATGCTGGACGCCCTGCCCGACCTTGGCCACGACACCCGCGGGCTCATGGCCCGCAACGAGCGGGAACCTCACGTTGCGACGGATGCCCTTGATCGCCTTGTAGTCCGTCGCACAGAACCCGCAGGAGCGGACCCGCACCACCACGTCGCCATAGCCCGGGTCAGGGATGGGCACATCCTCCAACACGAGATGGCCGAAGTCGTGCAGCACAGCGGCGAGCATGAGCGCCTCCTGGGGTATCTATGATAGGGCCATGCGCTCAGCATCGCGCACGCGCCTCGTCTGTCGCAGAATGATCCGACGCCGAGGCGCCATCCTCCTGCACCCCCGGGCTCGCCAGAGCGAACCCCACGGCCGGTTTTCGGCTCTACATTCGTGTAACGCACGGTCCGCCGCTCCGTCTATCAATACGGTGACTGCTGCCGGCTTCGTGCTGCCGGCCCGTTGGAGGGTACTTTGCTCGTCCTGAAGCGCACGCTGTTGGGCTCCATCCTGCTGAAGCAGGGCGCGGTGACGCAGGAGCAGTTGGATCAGGCTCTGGCCGAGCAGCGCAGGCAAGGCAACGCGAAGCGCCTCGGCGAGATCCTCCTCGACATGCGAGCCGTGTCCGAGGCCGCCCTGCTCAAGGCCCTCTCCGCACAGCTCGAGTGCCCCGTCGTCGACCTGAACGCCGAGCCCCCGGACGCGGATGCGCTCTCCATCGTGCCGAGCGAGTTCGCCCTCCGCCATCAGCTCCTGCCGCTCCGACAGACCGACCACACGCTCGTCGTCGCGATGGCCGACCCGCTCGACATCCAGTCGATCGACGATCTGCGCCTGCTGACGGGCTTCGAGGTCCAGGCGCGTCTGGCCAGCCCCACCGATATCCGCCGAGCGGTCGAGCAGCACTACATGAGCCAGATGCTCCAGGACGTGAAGGACCAGGAGCAAGCGGCCGCCGAGGAAGACAGTCTCGACATCGCCGACCTGCAGAAGATGGCCCGCGAAGAGCTGGTCATCCAGATGGTGAACCTGATCATCAACCAGGCCATCCAGGACCGCGCGTCGGACATCCACGTCGAGCCCTTCGAGCGGGAGCTGCGCGTGCGCTACCGCATCGACGGAGTCCTCCACGAGCAGAATGCCCCGCCGCGGCGCTACCACGCGGCCATCATCTCGCGTATCAAGATCCTGTCGGACATGAACATTGCGGAGCGCCGCCTGCCGCAGGACGGCCGCATGCGCATCCGGGCCGCCGGGCGCCAGATCGACCTCCGCGTCTCCACGGTGCCGACCCTGTACGGCGAGAGCGCCGTGCTGCGCATCCTGGACAAGCAGACCGCCATGCTCGGCCTGACGGAGCTTGGCCTGCAAGGGCACATGTACGACCGCTTCCGCCGCCTGATCCAGGAGCCGCATGGGATTATCCTGGTGACGGGCCCCACCGGTTCCGGCAAGACGACTACGCTGTACGCTGCGCTGAACGAGATCTACTCGACCGAGAAGAAGATCATCACCATCGAGGACCCGGTCGAGTACCAGCTCAACGGAGTGAACCAGATTCAGGTCCACCCGCAGATCGACCTGACCTTCGCGAGCGGCCTGAGGCACATCGTGCGTCAAGACCCGGACATCATCATGGTGGGCGAGATCCGCGACGCCGAGACGGTGGAGATCGCGGTCCACGCGGCCTTGACCGGGCACCTCGTGTTCAGCACGCTGCACACGAACGACTCGGCGGGCGCCATCAGCCGCTTGCTGGACATGGGTGCCGAGCCCTACCTGATCGCGTCGTCGCTGATCGGCTGCATCGCCCAGCGCCTCGTTCGCGTCAACTGCCCGCGCTGCAAGCGTCCCGTCGACGAGAAGGCCGTCGAGCTGCATGAGATCGGCATCGACCTCAGCGGGATGCAGTCGAACCCGATCCAGGCGGGACCGGGATGCCCCGAGTGCCGTGGCGTCGGGTTTAAGGGCCGCAGCGGGCTATTCGAGATGCTGACCGTGGACGACACCATCCGCTCGATGATCGTGAAGCGTGAGCCGTCCACGCAGATTAAGCAGTACGCCATGCAGAACCAGGGCATGACGACGCTCCTCGGCGACGGTCGCCGGCGAGTGCTCAACGGCGATACGACGGTCAAGGAAGTGCTGCGCGTCTGCCAGCGCGAGGACTTCGAGTAGGTCGCCGACAACCACGGCCCTTTGGCTCCCCTCCGTGCAGGATCTCACTCGACACCGAGGCTATCAGTAGATACCGATGCCAGACTTCCGCTACACCGCGCTGGATCGATCCGGCAAACAAGTGACGGGCACCCTCGCGGGCCGCGACGAGACAGACGCCGCCGCCAAGGTGCGCGCGCTCGGCTACTTCCCCGTGAGCCTGAAGGGCTCCGGCAACGGGGCGTCCGGCCGCGCCGTCGCCACCATCACCGGCAACAAGACGCGCCCCATCCTCGACAGCGCCGCACGCTCCGAGACGCCCGCCGCCGAGGTCGTCGACAAGGGGCGTAAGGTCCCGCGGGTCCACATCCTGCTCTTTACGCGAGAGCTGGCTGACCTCATCGACGCCGGGCTGCCCATCGATCGCGCCCTCTCGGTGCTGGTGGAGCAAAGCGACAGCGACGAGCTGCGCTCCATGGTCCGGCGCCTGCAGGCCGACATTCGCGCGGGCAAGCCGCTCTCGGAGGCCATGACACGGTTCCCGCGCGAGTTCCCGCCGCTCTACGCGAACATGATCAGGGCAGGCGAGATTGCGGGCCAGCTTCCGAGCGTGATGTCGCGCCTGGCGGACTTCATGGAGAAGGAGCACGTACGCCGGAGCCAGGTCCTGGCCGCTCTGACGTACCCGATGGTGCTCATCACCGTAGCGGTCCTCGCCGTCACGTTCCTGCTCACCTTCGTCATCCCGAAGCTGCAGGACGTCTTCAAGGACCTCGGCGCCGCCCTGCCCATGCCGACGCAGATGCTCATCGGAGCCTCGAAGTTCATCCAGTACCGCTGGTGGGTCATCGCCATCGCCATCGTCGTCGCGGTGGCGGCGTTCCGCGCCTGGGTGGCCACGCCGGGTGGCAGGCGAACGTTCGACGCGTTCAAGCTGGGCATGCCCCTGGCCGGCATCCTGACCCGCAAGATCATCATGGCCCGCTTCGTGCGGACGCTCGGCACGCTCCTGGGCGGCGGCGTCCCGATATTGGACTCGCTCGACATCGCCGCCTCGGCCGTCGGCAACACGGTCACCGAAGCCGCCGTGGGCGCCGCGCGCGACAGCGTCCGCCAGGGCGAGCCGCTGGCCGCCTCGCTCGAGCAGACCGGCGCGTTCGTGCCGCTGGTGGTTCACATGGCCGCCGTCGGCGAGGAAACCGGCCGCCTGCCCAACATGCTCATCCGCACCAGCGAGACCCTCGACTTCGAGGTCGACAACACCATGCGCCGGCTCACGAGCCTCGTCGAACCCGCCGTCGTCCTCATGATGGGCGGCTTCGTCGGGTTCGTGGTGCTGTCCATTCTGCTGCCGATCTTCAAGGCGAATACGTTCGTGAAGTAGCGAGTAGCGAGCAGCGAGTAGCGAGTAGGACGGCCCAGGAGGCGGCCCGTGCCGGCAACCAGGCGATTCGAGGATCTGGATGTTTGGCGCCGCGCCCATGCGTGGGTGCTTAGCATCTACCGGTTGACAGAGGCCTTTCCGAAGCACGAGCTGTACGGCCTGACGTCGCAGGTCCGGCGGGCAGCAGTATCGGTACCTACCAACATCGCGGAGGGCTTCGGCCGCAGGAGCGCAGCCGACAAATCGCGGTTCTACGACATCGCCCATGCGTCGCTCGACGAGTCCCGCTACCTGCTGATGCTGGGGCGCGATCTGGGATATGCGGACACAGGGAGCGCTATCCTGGAGGCCGAAGAGGTATCCCGGATGCTCGCCGCATACAACAAGGCCCTACTCGCCGCGCGCGGCTTGGAGCGGTAGCCGTCCGACGGTTGTGGTCACCCGTCCTTCAACTCGCTACTCGCTACTCGCTACTCGCTACTCAGAGGAGATACCCAACCGATGCCCACACTCCGATCCCCGCGCCGCTCGGGAGCAAGCGGCTTCACGCTCATCGAGCTGCTTGTCGTGATCATAATCCTGGCGATCCTGGCCGCGGTGGTGATCCCGAACATCATCAACCGGACCGGCGATGCCCGAAAGGCCAAGGCGCTGGCCGACATCAGCACCATCGACACGCAGCTCGACGTCTACAAGCTCGATACCGGCGCCTACCCGACGACCGATGAAACGCTCGAGGTGCTCGTCAGCAACAAGGCGAACTCGCCGCGCTGGGGAGGCCCGTATCTGAAGAGCGGCCTGCCGGTGGACCCGTGGGGCCAGGCCTACCAGTACAAGAACCCGGGCGAGCATGGCAACGTGCCGTACGACGTGTTCTCGCCAGGCGAGGATGGACAGCCCGGCACCGCGGACGATATTGGCAACTGGGACCTCACGAACTCGAAGAAGTGATGCGAGCACACCGCAGGCGGCACGGCTTCACGTTGATCGAGATGGTCGTCCTGATCATCATCATGGCGGTCCTCTCGAGCATCGCCGTGCCAACCTACAGCCACTTCAAGGCGCGCATGGAGTTCGCCGCTTCCGTGCGCGAGGTCGTGGGCCTGTTCGCCTACGCGCGCGATGCCGCTGTGCAGAACGACACCGAATGCACGGTGCACTTCGACGCCCAGAGCGCGACTTTCGTCGTCACCGTGGAGGAGCCGCCGCTGATCAGTGACGCACCGACGGCGCTGGTGGACACCCAGGACACAGCCCAGAGCGCGCCGGAGTCCCAGAGAGTCGTGCTTGGCGAGGACGTGGCGGTCGGCAACTTCTCGGTGCAGTCCGTCGACGATCCGCAAGGCACCATCAACCAGACAGGCACCGTCTCGACGGTTGTGTTCCGCCCGAACGGCACTTCGGACGCGGCGCAGTTTACAATGGCGGCGGTGGAGGGGTTCACGTCTCGGCTCAGCCTGGTGCCGACAACGGGGCTCGTCGTGGTGGCGGATGGTGATGAAGAGACGCCGTAGACAACGTGGGTTCACCCTGGTGGAGATGATCGTCGCCACGATCCTGCTCGCTGTGGGCGCGGTGGCGGCGATGATCTGCATCGGCTCCGCCACGCGCGCCGCGTCCGTCTCGCGCGACTACTCCACCGCCGCGATGATGGCCGAGCAGCGGTTCGCGGAGATCGCGCAGCAGCCCGACCAGTTGCAGGGCGGAACGCAGTCCGGCGAGTTCGGGGCAGACTATCCTGGATTCGAATGGGAGCAGACGGTCGAGACGACGGACTTCACGGGGCTGGTTCGCGTGACGCTGGTCATCAGGTGGGGTGGCGGCAGCACGCCCAGGAGCGCCCAGTTCGTCTCATACGCCGAGACGAGCCCGGCCACGTCCAGCACCGACACGTCCGCCACCACGTCCACAGGCACGAGCACCAACTGATGCGCCACCGAGGTCGGCACAACCTGGCCTACACGCTCATCGAGATGCTGATCGCGCTCGTGATGTTCGCGGTCATCACCGTCGCGACGGGCTTCATCCTGACCGGCGCCATCCGAGCACGCGAGGCCACGCAAGCCCGCGTCGACGAAGCGACGGAGATGCGCTCCCTCTTCGGCAC
This sequence comes from uncultured Chthonomonadaceae bacterium, assembly GCA_964519955.1. GTDB lineage: Bacteria > Armatimonadota > Chthonomonadetes > Chthonomonadales > CAJBBX01 > CAZFLM01. The sequence goes on from CAZFLM010000004.1 coordinate 53,491, forward strand.
GCTGGGCCGGGACCTTCGCGCCACGTTCGTGGTGGCCAACGGGGCCAACTCGTACTTCGTGGCGCCCGGCAACGGGAGCGGCACCATTCTGACGTTCACGACGATGGCATCGCGGATCGCGCTCGACCCCGCAACCGACGCGGCCGGGCCCACCGCCGCCACTGGCGCCGCGCGGCCGCAGTCCGACGTCTGGCTCGTGAGCTACGTGTTCAACCCGGAGACAGGCGTGCTGGACCGCTGCGTGACGCGCGTCCCGAACCCGGACACCATCCCGCAGGAGCAAGTGCTGGTCACCGAGGTAGCGCGGAACCTGAGGTCGATCGAGGTCGTTTTCCCCGACCCCGTGAACGGAGACCGCTCCGACTGGAACTACATGGTGGATACGAGCACGACCGCCACGGGATCCGGCTCCGGCTCGACCGGCGCCACCTCGTCGGTCACCCAGACGACCGACACCACGCTGCCCACGTCCGTGCAGATCACGGTGGTGCGCGACAGCAAGACCGGCAGTCCGGTGTCCCAGACGTTCACGGTGGCGCTGATGAACAGCACGCCGCAGCCCGCCGGCCAGAAGCCGGCCACGACGACGACCACCGGCACCAGCGGCACGGGCGCCGGCTCATAACGAGGCACGCAGACTCCGGGCACTCGCGCCCGGTCGATCAAGAGCAGTCCGGCCAGGCCCACTGCCAAGGCACAGGCGGATGCGTAACCGCAGACAACACAACCGAGAGAGACGCGCGTCGGGACAGGCCCTCGTGCCCGTCCTGTTCGTCGTCGTCATCCTCACCGCGCTCGCCGTGACACTCTCGTCGTCGGCGCGCCGCGATGTGCGTGCGGCCGCCAACTTCGTGCAGAACGAGCAGGTCGCCCGCATCGCGCGGGGCGCGATCCTGTACGCGGCCTACGAGCTGCAGACCGCCACGAACAACGGGGCGCAGCCGCCGCAGCTCAGTCCGCCCCCCGACACCGACAGCAACGGGTGGACGCAACTCGGCGACGGCTGGTACAAGGTCGAGATCATCGACACGGCGAGCCGCCTGAACATCAACACGGCGACCGGCGCGCAGATCGCTGCGCTGCCCGGCATCGCCGACGATGCGTCCATCGCCGCGGCCATCGTGGACTGGCGCGATGCAGACGACACGGTTGGGACGCTCGCGGTGTCGTCTGGCTCGTTCACCGGCGCCGAGTCGGACTACTACCCGACTCTCGACCCGCCGTACAACGCCAAGAACGCGCCGTTCGACACGGTCGATGAGCTGCTCCTCGTGCGCGGCGTCACCCCCACCCTCCTGTATGGCCAGGCCGGAGTGGCGAACGCGCCAGGCGCGGCCTCAGGTGAAGTCGCGGACGACGAGCTGGACTTCCGCTCACGGGCGGCATCCAGACAGAGCGCAACGAGCGCCACACTCCCGACCGACACAAGCACCACCAGCTCTACGCCGCTGTGCGAGATGGTGACCACCTATTCGAAGGAACTGAATGTCGCCGCGGACGGCACGCAGCGTCTGAACATGAAGACAGCAACGGCGGAACAGATGGTCAGCCAGTTGGGCCTCGACGCAACCCTCGCTCAGCGCCTGGTGCAGTGGCGCCAGCAGAGCGGCAACACGCTGAACTCCATCTCCGATCTGCTCAACGTGTCGGGCTTCACGCGCACGGTCATGCAGCAGATCGGCGACAAGATCAAGATGTCCGACTCGCAAACGCGGGACGGCGTCATCAACATCAACACCGCGCCTGCGGAGGTCCTCGCGACCATCCCGAAGGTCGACTCGACCATCTACAACGCGATAATCCAGGCTCGCGAGAGCGGAACAGTCTTCACGGGCATGAACGATCTGTTCGCGCTGACCAGCCTGAGTCGCACACAGTTGCAGACACTTGTGGACTCGGTGTGTACGAAGTCGTCGGTCTACCTCGTGCGCGTGAAGGTCCGGTTGAAGGGCAGCCCGCGCATCTACGCCGCTCAGGCGCTCGTCGAGATCGCGCCAGACACTTCGCAGTCCACGACCAGCACAACGTCCGGTTCGACGACGGGCGCCACGTCCGCGACGAGCGAGACGACGACGCCCACACCCATCATCATGCAGTGGCGCGAGGTTGCCAGGCGGCCCGGCTGGAGCAGTTGGGTGGCGCCGCCGAACTACTCGACCTCGGGAGGTACCGTTGCCAATCCGTGAGACCTCGGGCCGCAGGGGCGGGTCCAGAACTGCCGTCGCCGTGGATATCGGCCTCACCGCCGTGCACGTGGCCGAGGTGGCCATCGGCGGCGATCGGGCACGCCTGCTGAAGCGCGCAAGCGCGCCCATCGTGCCGCCTTGGGACAACCTGGAAGCCTCGCGCGACAGTCTTGCGTCGGCCATCCGCGCCGCGATGGCGGGAGCCGGCATCCAGTCGCGCGATGTCGTCACGTGCCTGCCGCGGCGCCTGGTCACGCTCAAACATGCGCGGCTGCCGCACGGCTCTCCGGACCAGATCGCGGGAATGGTCCGGTTCGAGGCGCAGCAGTACATCCCGTTCCCCATCGACGAGGTGGTTCTAGACCACCGCATCGTGTCGGACGAGTCCGATGAGATGACGACCGCGCTCATCGCGGCCGCCAGGAAGCCTCTCGTCGACCAGTTCCTGGCGGTGTTCGACAAGGCGGACCTCAACGTTCAGCAGCTCTCGGTCAGCTCGCTCGCCCTGTCCGAGCATGTCCGCGCCGGCGCCGTTCCGATCGCGATCCTGCAGGTGGAGGCGGGCGAGATGGACATGGCCGTAGCCGCGGCGGGGCGCGTGCTCTTCAGCCGATCGGCCCTGCTGCCGGGCGACGGGACCGGTTTGGACATCCAGGGGCTCGCGGGCGAGGTGGTCCGCTCGCTGACCGCCTACCAAAACGAGTACCGCGCGCTGCCGGTGAGCCAGGTGCTGCTCGTAGGCGACCACAGGCTCGTGGACGACGCCGAGAGGGAACTGCAGGCGCTTGTCGAGACTCCGGTCAAGCGGCTGGTCAGCGAGCTGATGCCCGCGCCGGACGCCGAGGCGCTCGACTATGCCACGGGTACCGGCCTCGCCCTCCAGCGCGACGGCGCCAGCATTGCCGGCGTGAACCTGGTGCCGCCGGAGCGGGAGGAGCGCAAGGTAGCCGCCCGGCGTCGGGTCCAAATGGGGCTCGCTCTCGCGGCCGCTCTGGTCGTGCTGGCGTTCGGGGGCACCACCCTGGCCCGCTCGCTGCAGGCACAACAGAAGGAGCGCGCTGATGCGCGCGCCGCAAATGCCAAGCTGCGGGTCATCGAAGAGCGACTGAAGTCGACCGGCCAGAAGTACGACGTCGTCGCCGCCAACCACAAGACGCTGACCGTCGGCCTGTGGCACAGCCGCCCCTCGGTCGACATCATCAAGGCGGTTAGCGACGCGGTGCCGAAGGACTCGGGCGTCTACCTCACGCAGCTCCAGTACGAACGAACCGGGAACGTCATCCTGCACGGCAGCGCGAAGAGCGAGACCGCCGCGACGGACTTCGTACTCGCCCTGCAGCGTACAGGCGCATTCGCAGACGTCCGCCTGGGCTACATCGGCGACGCCCAGTCCGACAACGCGCCTACCGCCGGGGGGCTCCCGGGACTGGGCAACGGTGCGGCGCGCCTCCAGGTCGCTGCGCGCATGAACTACATCATCAACTGCCGAATGGCCGCCCCGCCGGCCGACCAGGGCAAACAGGGGCCGCAAGGCGCAGGCGCAGGCAGCCAGGTCGCCTCGACCAACGCCGCAGCGGGAGGCAGCCAACCATGAAGACGCTCTGGACCCAACGAACGCCAGGCGAGAAGCGCCTACTCGGCATCTGCGTGATCGTCATCGTGGTGGCGCTCTGGCTCGTGCTGAACCCGGCGGACAAGGGCGCCGTGAAGCTCCTCTCCTCGGCCGAGGCGGCCAAGCGCACCACGGAGGCGTTCGCCCGGGCGGACCAGATGCGGACCGACGAGGCGCGTCTGGAGCCGGAGATCGCCAAGCTCGCATTCGACAAGCCGACCGCCCAACTGGTGCCGACGGTGGTGAAGACGCTCCAGGGCATGGCGAAGCAGTCTGACATCCACTTGCGCGAGATCAAACCGCTGCGCCCGAGGCGGTACGGTGAGCTGACCCGCATCCCGATCAGCGTGCGCTTCAGCACAGCAGCGTTCGGGCAGAGCGCGGTCGGCTTCCTCTACCGCGTGGAGGAGCCGGGCACGCGTATGGTGGTGGACAAGTTCACGATCACATCGCCGGATCCGAAGTCCCGCATCGTCGATGTGGAGGTGCAGGTGGCCCTCTACACGCGCGGGTCATCTGTGGGTGACGGCGGCGCATAGCCACTTGCCAGGACCGCTGTATGGTGCAGCAGACAAGAGCGAGGTTCGAGATGAAGAGGCGAAAGAACCGGAACTGGACGCCGGCCCTGATCGTTGTCGGCGCAGGATTGGTGGCCGCGGTCGTCTGGGCTCAAAACGGCAAACCCAACGCCGCTGGGCCCGCCAAGTCAGCCAAGGCAGTGGATGCGTCGCCGACGGTATCGGTGAAGGCCGCCGCCACGCGCAAGCCCCTGGCGTACTACACGGGCGGGGTTCGTGCCGATCTGTTCGTGCCGCCGGACACGCAGGCGCCGGTCATCAAGACGCCGCCGCCGGCTCCCCCTGCCCTTGCCCCGGCCCCCGTCAACCCGTTCGTCGACTATGGCTACACGGGGTCCATCGCGATGGGCGATCAGTTCGTGGCCTTGATCGAGAACGTCAAGACCAAGGAGGGCCAGTACCTGAAGATCGGCGATCCCTTCCTCGGCGGGACGGTCGCCCAGATCACGGACCGCTCGGTGCAGATCAGCCTCGCCGGCAAGATGGAAACGCTGGCGAAAGGCGAGGACTATAAGCTGGTGCCCCTCGACCGGAACGCTCCGAGCCTGAGCAACCAGCCCGGGCAGCCGGGACAGCCTGGACAGCCCGGCGGGCCAGGCGCCCCCGGCGTCGCGGGCCCGGCAGGCCCGATGGGCGCTGCGATGGGCGGCGGCGGAATGGGCAGCGGCCGCATGCAGGCGTTCATGCAGAACCTGACGCCCGAACAGCAGCAGCGCTTCCAGCAGCGGATGCTCAACCGCCAGTTCGATGGCGGCAACCGGGGCAACCGCGGCGGACGGCGCGGCGGATTCGGGGGATAGGCCATGAGACGAGCACCCAACGCGAGACGGACGGAGAACGCCATGACAATACTGATGCGCCTCGGTTGCTGGGTCGGCGTGCTTGGCCTGTTTGCATCGCTCGCTGCGCCACTGCCCGCAGCCGCCCAGTCCGACAAGGCGGCGCAGGATGGCAAGAAGCGACAGACCAAGACCGCGACCACGCAGCACACCAAGGGCAAGCGCCGGTCTGGCGACCACGCGAACCGATCCGTGAACCAGGCGCAGAGCGGCAGTTCCGGGGGGCTCAAGGTCGTGCCGATGTCTCAAGGCGGCGCGCCCACCCGCGGGGTGCCTGCGCCAGCAGGTCCGGCTGCCGCTCCCGGCGGGGCTCCACCGGCAGGCGCCCCGGGCGCTCCCAACGGCGCGCCTGCACCAGGGCCCGCCGGGGCTCCCGGTGGTCCGCCTCCGGGCGGCCCCGGCGGTGCGCCCCCAGGTGGTCTGCCACCCATGCCGTCCGGCACGATGCAGATCGGCGGCCCCGCGCCGTCCGGATCCATGCCGGCGATGTCGCCAGGTGGCATGATCACGATGGACTTCCGCGGCTCCGACATCGCGAACGTGCTGAAGTTCTTCGCGATGGCAGCGGGCTGGCAGGTCGTGCCGGACGCCAGCCTCACCGGCCCGGTTACGATCATTAGCCCGAAGCCGCTGACGCTCGACCAAGCGTTCCAGGTCCTCCAATCTACGCTGGAGGTCCGCGGGTTCAGTGGACAGCTCGAGAAGCGCGGCGAGGTGTCGATCCTGAAGATCGTGCCGCTCGAGCGCGCGGTCCAGTCGACGACGCTGATCAGCAAGGACCCCAATGGGGGCAGCCCCGACGAACTGAAGAACCAGGTGATTACTCAGGTGATCCCGATCGAGAACGTCGATGCCGGCACCCTGGGCCGCGAGCTGCGCGAGCTGATCAACAAGGGCGCCAGCCTCGTCGCCAGCACGGGCACGAACGCGCTCATCGTGACCGACACCGCCAACAACGTCCGGCGGATCGTCGACCTGGTGGGCGTGCTCGACAAGACGGCCAGCAACACGGACATCCGCATCTTCCAGCTCAAGCACGCCGACGCCACGGATGTCTCGAACGCCATCACCAACCTCTTCCGGCAGATGCTGAGCCGCGGGCGCGGATCGGGCGCCGCGGGGCAACCGGGGCAGCCGGGCCAGCCGGGCATGGTGGTGAACCCAGGCGGGCAGCCGGGCCAGCCCGCCGCGTCCGCGGACCGCGCAGCCATCATCGCGACGCCGGATACGCGCACGAACTCCGTGCTTGTTGTGGCCTCCACGGACAACATGAAGCGGGCCGAGGAGATCATCAACAAGCTGGATGACGCTCAGTCGTCGGCGCTGCAGACCAAGGTCATCAAGCTGCAGTATACGGACTCCGACGCGGCCGCCGATACCATCAACTCGGTCCTCTCCGGCACGACGCCGCAGCGGAGCAGTTCGGGCTTCGGTGGTGGGGCGAGCTTCTTCGCACGCGTGTTCGGCGGCGGCGGCATGGGCGGCGGCGGCGGAACGCAGAGCAGCAACCCGTTCGCCAAGGTCGTATCGAACGCCAGAACCAACTCGCTCATCGCCACGGCCACAGACGAGTGGATGACCCGCATCGACGACCTGGTCAAGGAGCTGGACGTCCAGGTCAAGTCGGAGACGACGACGTTCGTCATCCCGCTCAAGAACGCGCAGGCGCAGGATCTGGCCTCCGTGCTCAGCCAGGCGTTCGGTACTGGCTCGTCGGGCGGCGGCTACTACAACCCCTATGGTGGCGGCTACAGCATCTTCGGCACCCCCAACACCCAGAGGGCCAACCGCCAGGCCATCAACCGGCGGCAGACAAGCAGTTCGCGCGCCGCCGCTACGAGCAGGGCCGCGGCTGCCGGCAGCGCCTCGCAGCCTGGCGCGGTCGTCCACGGCACCATGACGAGCGGCGGGTTCATTCCGGACGGTCAGGCAACAGCCGAAGCGGAAGAAGACGCACCGGACTCGCGCCAGTTCGTGTTCGGTGGGTACGGCGGATACGGGTACGGCCGGGGGCAGCAGGGGACGCCGCAGTACGGCCGCGGCGCACAGGGCAACTACGTCAACCTGCTGCAACTGCGCCAGAACGTCGGGGTCACCGCCGACCTGGGCAGCAACAGCCTGGTCATCACCACGACGCCCGACAACCTGACGGCGATCCGCGAGATCATCGAGTCCCTCGACATCGTGCCGCGCCAGGTAATGATCGAGGTCATCATCGCTGAGGCGACGCTGGACTCCGCACAGAAGCTCGGATTCCAGTTCGACGCCAAGGGCATCGGCAAGATCCTGGGCACGGGCATCGCGCAGAGCGGCTCGAGCAACTTCCCGCTCGGAACCGCGGGCACCGCGTCCAGCAACATCTCGTCGCCCATCCAGCCCGGCGCCCAGTACGGCATCCAGGCGGACAACGGCCGGTTCAACGCGCTGGTGCAGGCCCTCAATACTGACAGCAAGGTCCGCGTGCTCTCGACGCCGAAGGTCTTCACCTCGAACAACCAGCAGGCGACCATCGACATCGTCACGCACGTGCCCTACGCGACAAGCTCCTACACAGGCGGCCTGAACGTGGGCAGCTCAGTCAGCTACAGCTACCTCGACCTCGGCGTGACGCTGGACGTGACGCCGCGCATCACGAATGACGGGCGTGTCACGATCGACGTGATGGCCACCACGAGCGATCTGGTCGGGTTCGACAGCGTGCAGCAGAGCGTCGACACATCCGGCCGCGTCACGAACACTCCGGCGCCGCGCTGGTCGGAGCGATCGACCGACACCTCGGTGAGCGTGAAGGACGGCGAGATCGTCGCGCTGGGCGGCATGATGCGCGAGAACACCAACATCTCCGCCAACAAGGTGCCGCTGCTCGGAGACATCCCGCTCCTGGGGTCGCTCTTCCGCTCCACCACCAGGACTACGGGCAAGACCGAGCTGATGATCTTTATGGTGCCGCACGTGGTCGACGCCGAGCGCGACGTGCGGACCATGGTCGAGCAGCAGTCGACGGGCATACGCACGAGCTTCCCGCAACTCGACAAGGACTACCCGTTCCTCAAGCCGCAGGCTCCGCTCGCCCCGAACGGCAGCAGGAAGCCGGTGCAGACAACGCCCCCGACCGATCAGGGCGGCCAAACCAAGCCCTAGAAGCAGCACGGTCGCGAGCGGAGGCCCATCCGGCACGTTCGGATGGGCCTCCCGCGTTTGTGGGCCGGTCCTGACCGACCAGGACGCTCAAACCGGCCCGCCATGCCGCAGCGCTTGCGCCCCGCTCGGCGTGAGCGCGACCACGCGTTGGCCGTCATGCTCCTCCAGCGATAGCTCGCCCCGCTCGATCAGCCGGGTCACCACGGCCAGGACCTGCCCACTCCCCTTCCCTCGCATCACCCCGTACTCACCCACGTGCGCCAGGTACGCCGGCGTCGAAAGGGCGCCCACCAGCAGGCCCGCAAGATCCGCTGGCCCGAGACGGTGCGGCAGCGAGGCCACGCACCGCAGCACCGTCAGCGCCACCTGATCGAGAGGCTCGTGACGGGCATGGGGGCGGCGGGTGTCGCCTCTCGCAGCCGGAGACCGCGCAGCCACTGGCGTGACCCCGCGGCAGTTGTCGCACACGCCGCACGGAGGAGGCGCCACGTCGCCAAAGTGCCGGGCGATCTCGATGTGGCGGCAGGCTCGGCTCGCGACGTACGCATCCACCGTCTCCACTCGGGCCGTCGCCGCGTCGTGGTACGCGGTTAGCAGGCCGTCGAGGTGTGCCCTCGCCTCGGGTGTCGGCTGAGGCCGCTCCAGCAGCATCTCGCGAGCCGATCCGCGGTAGCCGATCCAGCCGGCCTCCTCCGCCGAGATCAGGAATGCCTCGACTCCGCGCGTCGGCAGGCCCAGGGTCTCGGCGGCCGCCTCGATGGGGTGGTCGAGCCATCCGCCGTCGGCAGGACACAGGCGCTCCAGGAGGGTGGCGATCTGGGGCGTCTCATCGAGGGCCGGCCGGCGCGGCGAGCGCCGCACGGAGACCGCCACGGGCGCATCATGGAGGCGCCGCAGCAGCCCGGCACGGACCAGGAACGCCAGACACACGCGCGCCGGCACCGGGTCGTAGCCTGTCCCCCGGCACACGTCGTCGAGCGCGACTAGGCCCCCACCCGTCTCCAACAGCGCGCCAGCAGCACGATAGACTGCAGCCATCGCCGAGCGCGTCGGGCACCCCAGCAGCGCCACTCGGCCAGCCGCCTCGAGGTCGCCGGGCGCGGTCAGCAGCACGCAGCGCGACGGCAGCCCATCGCGCCCCGCCCGCCCGATCTCCTGAGCGTAGCTCTCCAGGCACCCCGGCGCGTCGAAGTGGACCACAAACCGCACGTCGGGCGCATCGATACCCAGACCGAAGGCCACGGTGGCCACCATGACGCGGACGGCGCCTGTGTTGAAGGCCGTCTGGGCCACCTCGCGGGCCTCCTTGTCCATGCCGGCGTGGTAATGCCCCGCCGCGACGCCGCTCTTGCACAGTGTTCCGGCCAGATCCTCGGCCCGCTTCCGCGCGGACACGTAGACCAGGCCCCGTCCATCGGTCTCGGCGCAGATGCCCTGCAGGGCCCGCCGCTTGTCCGCCGGTCCGGCGCACCGCGCGACCTCCAGGCGCAGGTTTGGGCGGCACACCGACTGCCGCACGGTAGTGAACCGAACGCCGAGCGAGTGGCCGATGTCCTCCTCGGTCGCCCGCGTGGCCGTCGCCGTCAGCGCGAGCACCGGCGGCCGGCCGATGGCGTTCAGCCCGATGCCGAGCGAGGAGTAGTCGGGTCGGAAGTCATGCCCCCAGAGGCTCACGCAATGCGCCTCGTCCACCACGAAGAGCGAGGGCCGTGCTCGTGCGATGCGGTGGAGGAAGCGAAGCTGGCGCATGCGCTCCGGGGCCGCGTAGACCAGCCGGGCGGAGCCCGTCGAGATGGCCCGCAGGCGACGGTCCAGTTCGGCGCCGTCCAGGCCGCTGTGGAGGGAGGTCGCCATGCGCGCCAGAGCGGGCGGAAGCCGGTCGATCTGGTCCTTCATCAGGGCGACGAGCGGGGTGACTACGATGGTGCAGCCGGGGAGGAGCGCCGCGGGAAGCTGGTAGCAGAGCGACTTGCCGGAACCGGTGGGCATGACGGCGAGCACGTTGTCGCCGCGCATCACGCCGTCCAGCACCTCGCGCTGGCCAGGGCGGAAGTCCGCGAAGCCGAACACCCGGTGCAAGGCCGCCGTGATCTCAGTAGAGGAAGCCGGTTCCACCTCGATCCGCCTCCACAGCCGTCTGGGGAAGTGAGAGCGGCATCAGTCGCGCACGGGTCATGCCCGACGCGGGTCAGCGGGACGGTTCGGCGGCTCGGATGCGCAGCAGTTCTGAGACCGTCTCGAAACGGAAACCGCGCCGTCGAAGCCCGGAGATGACTGCGGGCAACTCCCGGATGGTCGTGCCGCGCTCGTCCTTCTTGCTCGCCGAGCCGTCGTGCATCAGAATGATGTCGCCCGGCGCCGCCAACCGCACCACGCGCTGCCCCTCGCGCCCGGACGCGCGCAGCTCCTTGCGGTCGAACGCCAGGCTCCAGAGCACCAGCGTGTGCCCGGACTTCCGTGCCGCGTCGAAGGCCGATGCGGTCCAGAGGCCCTTGGGCGGGCGGAACAGATGGGTGCGGACGCCAGTCAGACTGGCAATCCGGTCGTCGCACGCGTCGATCTCCCGGCGAGCTGCCTCCGCGCTCTCACGGAGGATGGCCGCATGGGTGTCCGTGTGGTTGCCGATCAGGTGCCCCTCGGCCACGATGCGCGCTCCCAACTCGGGATGGGCCGCCAGCCGCTGCCCGCAGACGAAGAAGGTTGCGTGAATGCCTTCCTTCCGCAGGATGTCGAGGATGCGCGGTGTGTACCGCGGATCTGGCCCATCATCGAAGGTGAGGCTGACGACGCGCCGCGACGCCCCACCCTGGTACAGCACGCGCCCGGTGCGCCCCTCGCGCCAGCGCTCGACCAGCGTGCGCCCCTCGTAGGGCAACGCGCACACGCCGCCGAGAACGAGGAGCGCCACGGCCGCCGAAGCCGTTATGGTATGGTGTCTATGCATCGAGCCAACGATCATCGCTGTGGGCCGGCGCGAACGGCCAGGAGCCAGGCATGGGTAACGAGAGCTGGGAACTCACCCCGAGCGAACTGAAGGATCGCATGGACCAGGGCGACGCGCCGCTCTTCATCGACGTGCGGGAGGCCGCTGAACGCGAAGCCGCTTGCATCCCCGGCACCGTGCACATACCGCTCGGCGAGGTCGTCGCTCACCTGGGAGAACTGGACCCCAAGCAGTTCATTGTAGCGCATTGCCGATCAGGGGTACGCTCAATGCAGGTCGTGCAGTTCCTGCGGCGCAACGGGTACCGAGACGCATGGAGCCTGAGTGGCGGCATCCTGGCCTGGTCGGCCGAGATAGACCCCACGATACCCACGTACTGAGGAGAGTCCCGGCCGCAGCCGCTGCTACCAGCCGACGAACGTGAACGCGCCCAGCAGGCCTGGGAAGATGCCAAAGACGATCGTCGCCACGCCCGCTACGACGAGGGTGACCGTCGCGGGGGTGCGGCTCGCCGGCGACGGCAGCTCCTCGGCCTTGCGAGGCCCCTCGAAGCACATCACCCACACGATGCGCAGGTAGTAGTACGCGCCCATCACGCTGGTGAGCGCCAGCACGATGGCGAGCGGCGTCTGGCCTGCCGCCAGGGCGGCATAGAGGATCTGCAGCTTGCCCATGAACCCCATCGTCGGGGGCACGCCGGCAAGCGACAGCACGAAGAAGAGCATGGAGTAGGCAGCCAGCGGCTCCGCGTTGACCAACCCCTTCAGGTCGCTCAACGTCTGCACGTCGCGCCCCTTGCCTCCCAGGTACACCAGCACCCCGAAGGCCCCGATGGTCATGAACACATACGCCAGCAGGTAGAACGCGGCGCCCCGAAGCGCCAGGTCGCTCGCGATCAGGCCAGCGGGTGTCGCCCGCCCGATCCCCAGCGCCGCGATCGTCACCATCAGGTAGCCGGCGTGAGCGATGCTCGAGTAGGCCAGCATGCGCTTCACGTTCGTCTGCGTCACGGCGAGCAGGTTGCCGAAGACCATCGACAGGATCGCGAGCGCCTGAACGGCCGGCAGCCAGCTCGCGTGCGCTCCTACGAAGGCGTCGAACACGCGCAGTATGGCGGTGAAGGCGCCCACCTTCGCGGTCGTCGCCATGAACGCCGCCGCCGATGTCGGCGCGCCCTCGTAGGCGTCGGGTGTCCACTGATGGAAGGGAACGAGCGCCGCCTTGAACCCAAGACCGACGAGCTTCAGCGCGATGCCGCCGAGCAGCATCGGCGACGATAGTGCATGCGCCTTGATGGCTGCGGCAACATCAGCGAGGTTCGTGGTCTGCGTCGCGCCGTACACCAGGGCGATGCCATAGAGCAGGAATGCCGAGGCAAACGCGCCGAGCAGGAAGTACTTCAGCGAAGCCTCGTCGCTGCGTGCATCTGTCCGCGCATATCCGGCCAGGATGTAGAGGCCGAACGAGAGCACTTCCAGCCCGAGGAAGAGGACGATCAAGTCGTTGGCGGCTGCCATCAGCATGGCGCCGCTCGCTGCGAGGAGCGCGAGCGCGTGGAACTCGCCTCGGGCCAGGCCACGGTTCGCCAGGTCTGTCCACGCGACGAAGACGGAGAGCAGAAGTGCCGCGAGCACGGCGAGGCTGCCGATGAGAGCGATGGGATCGCTGGCGACACCGCGGGCGAACGCGTAGCTAGCCCCGATGCCGGAACCGGCGCCGCACACGAGCACCAGGGCGAAGCCGGCCGCTGCCGCGGCCAGCGCCGGGCTAACGGCCCGCGACGCGTGCCCGCGCCCGAACGCCTCCCACAGCAGGATGACGGCCGCGCCGACCCAGAGCACCAGAATGGGCTCAATCAGGCGCAGGTCGTCGGCAAATGCCAGCAGGCTCGACATAACCCCTCCGCGATGGCTGGAGCAATCGCGCTCGCCATCAAACCTCGGCTAGAACGGCGTCCCGGATCGCGCGCAGGTTGGCGTCCGGCGATACCGGCGGCGTCGGCACCGAACACCCGGGCGCCACGATGAACGCGTGTCCGTTCGTCTCGGCGGCGGCCTCGCGGCACTGGCGCACGATCTGGTCGGGCGTCAACTCCGCAAAAGCGCTCTCGTCAGCCCCGCACATCAGGCACGTCTGCGTCTTCAGCCGCATCTCCCGCACGCTCGGATTGCCCGCCAGGCGGCTGCTCCACGAGTAGACCGCGTAGTCACCCAGGCCGAGCACCAGGTCCGGGTAGATGCCGGCGCCGTGATGGTGCACCACATTCAGCGGCGCTCCCTCGGCTGCGGCCAGGATCTGCCGGTCGTACTCCAGGAAGTGCTCGCGGTACTCCTCGGCGCCCATCGTGTCCGACGCGGCCCCCGAGATGGCCTGATAGATGCCGGCAGCCCCCACCCCGATCAGGGCGCGAGCGTAGTTGCTCAGCGAAGCCGCCAGGTTCCGCAGGCCGGCGTGCACCGCGTCGGGATCCGCTCGCAGATGCTCCAGCGTCCGTTTGCCGCTGACCTTCTCCGCAACGGAGTAGATGCTGAACACCGTATCGAGCACCGGGCCGTCGTCGCCGCGCCCCGCCAGGATCGCCTCGATCGTGCCGAGCTGGGCTCCGAAGTTGCCGGACACCCCGTCCAGCACAGGCAACTTGCGCCAATCATCCGGCGAGAGCACGCACGGCATGTCCGCGGGCATCTCGTACGGCACGTCGTGCATCACCTTGAGCAGATCGGGGTCGTACCGGTAGTAGAACGCCAGTTCGGCGCTCGCCATCAACTCGCCCGCAGGCGGGTCCAGCCGGAAGTGATACCACAGGCTGTAGGGCAGCCGATCGACCGGCCTGCCCACGACTGCCGCCATCACGCGCTCGTGCTTGGTCACCTCGCCGCTCCTCGGCAGCTATCTCGGCCTTGGGACGCCCCGCGGGCCGCTGTGTGGTCCGCTCGTCTGGCGCTGCAGCATCAGCATCTCGGAGGGCGTGCTGCCCTGGTTACTGATGCCCGCCGACGGTGGCTCGACGATCCGCGTCCACGTCGTCACATAGCAGCCGAACCAGAAGACCATGACCACCAGGGGCGCGAGAACCAGCTTCTCACGCCAGCACAAGTCGCGCAGCGTCTGGTTCTCGGCCTTGTCTGCCGGCCCAGTGAAGACGCGCTGGAACAGCCACAGCATGTACACGGCCGACAGCACCATGCCCAGCCCCGCCAACGCGGCAGCCGGCGGCCCCGCGATGCTGGAGCGGTACGCTCCCTGCAGGATGGTGAACTCGCCGACGAACCCGTTCGTGAGCGGAAGCGCGATCGAGGAGAGCATGGCGATCAGGAAGAAGGCGGACAGCACGGGCAGCACCCGCTTGATGCCCCCGAACGCCGCGATCTCGCGCGTGTGCCGCCGGTCATACAGCATGCCCACCAGGAAGAAGAGCATCCCGGTCGACACGCCATGGTTCAGGTTCTGCAGCACCGCACCGGTGATGCCGATGGGCGTGAACGAGTAGATGCCCAGCATGACGAAGCCGAGGTGGCTGACGCTGGAGTACGCGACCAGCTTCTTCATGTCCGGCTGAACCGCCGCCACGATGGCCCCGTAGATGATGCCCACGATCGCCAGGGCGATGAACAGCCACGCCGTCTCGGCCGCCTGAACGGGGAACATCGGCAGGCAGATCCGCAGGAAGCCGTACGTGCCCATCTTCAGCAGGATGCCCGCCAGCAGCACCGATCCCGCCGTAGGCGCCTCGACGTGAGCGTCCGGCAGCCACGTGTGGAACGGGAACATCGGCACCTTGATCATGAACGCCAGCGCGAACGCCGCGTACAAGATCAGCATCGTGCGGCCACCGAGAGCGTTCAGCGCGCCGGAAGCCTGCGTCCCCATCGTGGTGAGCGCCACGATGTCGAAGGTCTGCGTCGTCCAGTAGACGAAGGCGATGGCCACGAGCATCAGAATGCTGCCCGCGAACGTGTACAAGAAGAACTTGATCGCAGCGTAGATGCGCCGCTCGTGCCCCCAGATCCCGATCAGGAAGTACATCGGGATGAGCACCGCCTCCCAGAACACGTAGAACAGCACCAGATCGAGCGCGCAGAACACGCCCGTCATCGCCGTCTGCAGCACCAGCAGGAAGACGTTGTACTCCAGCACGCGCTTGCCCACGTGGAACGAGTAGATCACCGCAAGCAGCGAGAGGAAGGTAGAGAGCATCACCAGCAGCAGGCTGATGCCGTCCAGCCCGATGTGGAAGTTCACGTGGAGCGCATCGATCCACGGCGCCGACATCTCGAACTGGTAGCCTGGCCTCGACGGATCGAACTGGAGATAGAGCCCGACGGAGGCAAGGAACGTCGCGGCCGTGAAGACGAGCGTGATCCATCGTGTGGCTCCAGCGCGCGCATCGGGCCTGGCAGGCGCATCGCCCCCGTGGCCGTCCGCAGGCTCCGCAGCCGAGCGCAGCCAGGGCGACAGAGCGATCAGCGCCGCCGCCCCGACGAGCGGCAGGAAGATCACGACCGAGAGCAGGTTGTTCTGAACGAGTTCCAGCATGGGCTGGCAGAACTCCGATATGCGATAGTCGAACGAACTGACCCCTAGAGCGCCCCGATGTAGGGGCCAAGCAATCGCGTTACGACGGTCAGGCATGGCGCAGGGCGGGTCGCGGCTGCTTAGCCCTGCCCCACCCGCAAGCGACGCTGCGCCACCGGGCAGGCAGTGCCGGCCGTTACCGCCGCAGCATCCCGAACAGCAAGCTCGCCACCACAGCCACGACGCCGAACATCATCGTGAGCGTGTAGGCTCGGATGTAGCCGGTCTGGACGCGGCGGAACAACTCGCTGAAGAAGCCCACGATGCCCGCCAGCAGGTTCACGGCGCCGTCGACGACGCCCTGATCGATGCTCTTCCACACGCCGTTGGCCCAGTGCCCGCCCCGGGTCACGAACACCGTGTACGCGGCCGCATCGACATACCAGAGGTTGGCGGCGGCGCGGTAGAGCGGGTTGGCCGCCTTCGCCTCCTCCGCCGCCAGCGCGCCAGTGGACCGCTTCTTCGAGTAGAGGCTGTACGCCAGCGCCAGACCAACCGCGGCGACGATGGTCCCGATCACCATCCCCAGCCAGGCGGACAAACCGTGCCCCGCAGGGTGGACGGCAACCGATGGCGCCAGGTAGTCCTTGAACGCCTCGTGCCACGGCGTGTTCACCAGGCCGCCGAACACCGACAGCACAGCCAGGATGGCCAGCGGGATCCACATCGACGGCGGCGATTCGTGCACGCCTGCGTGGCCGTGACCATGCCCGTGGGCGCCCAACTCGCTCTCCACGAAGCGCTGGTCGGTGTAGAACGTCTTCCACATGAGCCGAGACATGTAGAACGCCGTCAGCAGCGCCGTGAACAGCCCCAACAGGTAGAAGACCATGCCATAGCTCGGGAAGCCGGATGCCGCGCCCAGGATCTCGTCCTTGCTCCAGAACCCGGCGAACGGCGGAATCCCAGCAATGGCCACCCAGCCGAAGAACATGGTCCAGTGCGTGATCCTAATCTTGTTCTTGAGGCCGCCCATCTTCCGCATATCCTGCTCGCCGGACAGCGAGTGGATGACCGACCCTGCGCCGAGGAAGAGCAGCGCCTTGAAGAACGCGTGCGTCGTCACGTGGAACATGCCGGAGGACGAGGCACCGACCCCGCAGCCCAGGAACATGTAGCCGAGCTGCGACACGGTCGAGTAGGCCAGCACCTTCTTGATGTCGTTCTGCGTCAGCGCGATCGTCGCCGCGAACAGCGCGGTGAAGAGGCCGACGCACGCGATCACCAGCATCGCGGTCGGCGACTGCACGATGATCGGCGACACGCGCGTCACCATGACCACGCCCGCTGTCACCATCGTCGCGGCGTGGATCAACGCGGAGACCGGCGTAGGACCGGCCATCGCGTCCGGCAGCCAGACGTGCAGCGGGAACTGCGCCGACTTGCCGCACGCGCCCACAAAGAGCAGCAGCGCGATCGTCGTCGCGATCCCGGCCGTCAGTGGCCCGGAGAGTGTCTTCCCCGCCTGCACCATGTCGAGGAAGCCCTTACCGTCCGCCGAATGGTACGACAGCGTGCCGAAGGTGACGAAGACCAGCAGCATCCCCAGCACGAAGCCGAAGTCGCCGACGCGGTTGACGATGAACGCCTTGTTGCCGGCCTTCGAGTTCTCCGGATCCTCGAACCAGAACGAAATCAGCAGGTAGGAGCAGAGCCCTACCCCCTCCCACCCCACGAACATCAGCAGCAGGCTCTCGCCCAGGACGAGAACCAGCATGAAGAAGATGAACAGGTTGAAGTAGGTGAAGAACCGCGCGTAGTCCCGGTCCTCCGCCATGTAGCCCGTGGCATACAGGTGGATCAGCCCGCCGACGCCCGTCACGATGAGGCACATCAGCAGGGAGAGCGGGTCGACGAGCGCGGCATAGGTCACGCGCAGGTCGTCGATGGCGATCCACGGCACGATGCGCCCACCCGGCAACAGCGAGGCCAGCGCCCGCCGCGACTCCTCGGGCAGCGACAGCAGGCCGCCGAGCACCAGCAGGCTCACACCGAAGCTCGCCAGAACCAGCCCCGTCGCCACGCCACCGACCACCCGCTTGCCGGTCTTCGGCCCAAGCCAGCCGATGATCGCCTGCCCCAGAAACGCATGGAGCAGGAACCCGAGCAGCGGCAGGCCGGGTATCAGCCAGACCAGATTGGCGGACGGCAACTGAGACATAGTTTGCTTCCTAAGTCAGGACACCGAGCGGCAACACACAAACCCGACCCAACGCGCACCACCCCGTAGGGCCGTTCGCCGCGAGCCCGTCGCTCGCGCAAGCGCCGTGGTGGGACGGGCGTCCCTGCCCGTCCGGAACAACTCACTCGCGCACCGCCATGGCCCGACCGCTGCGCAAGCGCCGTGGTGGGACGGGCGTCCCTGCCCGTCCGGAACCACACACTCACGCACCGCCATGGCCCGTCGCTCGCACAAGCGCCGTGGTGGGACGGGCGTCCCTGCCCGTCCGGAACCACACACTCACGCA
>CAZFLM010000004.1:71933-156273 GCA_964519955.1 uncultured Chthonomonadaceae bacterium
CCGCCATGGCCCGTCGCTCGCGCAAGCGCCGTGGTGGGTCGGGCGTCCCTGCCCGTCCGGCACAACGCTGCAGCGGGCCGCGCTAGTACTTCAGCAGGTTCACCTCATCGATATCGATCGTCTCGCGCGTTCGGAACAGCGCGACGATGATCCCCAGCCCGACAGCGACCTCCGCGGCAGCCACCGCCAACGTGAACACCACGTACATCTGGCCGTTGATGTGCCCGAAGTGCCGGCCGAGTGCCACGAACGTCAGGTTCACCGCGTTCAGCATCAACTCGATGCACATGAAGATGACGATCGGGTTGCGCTTGATGAGCACGCCCGACACGCCGATGGCGAACAGGATGGCCGATAGCACCAGGTAGTACTCGGTCCGCACAGGGAACATCGCCTACAGCCTCCGCTTCGCCAGCACGACGGAGCCAACGATACCGATCAGGAGCAGCACACTCGTCAACTCGAACGGGAACAGCCACGGCTGCTTCGGATCGAACAAGCTCCAGCCGATCGCCTCGACGGTCCCCAGCTTGGCCGCGCTCGCCACCGTCCCCTGCGCCGCGCCGAGCCCAATGGTCAGCGTGCCTGCCGCCGCCAGCAGCGCCACGAACGCCACCGCCAGAGCCGCCGCGACCGGAGTTCGCAGGCCCCCGCGCTCCTTCAGCGCAGACGGCACGCCAAGGTTCAGCAGCATGATGACGAACAGGAACAGCACCATGATAGCGCCGGCGTAGACGATCACCTGAACCGCCGCGATGAACTGGGCAGACAGCGTCACGTAGACGACGGCGAGCGCCAGCAGGTTCAGCACCAGGCACAGCGCGCTGCGCACCGGGTTCCGGTTGGCGACGACCGCCACCGCCGATCCGATCAGCACAGCCGCGAGCACGTAGAACAACAGGAGCGGAGCGCTCATCGAGGCATCCCTCCGATCGCCGGCACAGGCGCCTGCATGGCGGTTGGGCTGCCGCCGCCGGCCCCTCCAATCGGCGCGGGCGACGGTGCCGCGACGGCCGGAGCAGCGACCGGGTCGGGCGGCGTCCGGGCAAGATCGATGAACGCGATTCCCAGCAGCGCCACGAGCGCGATCGGGAGCATCCGCTTCCACCCCAGCGACATTAGGGCGTCGTACCGCAGGCGAGGCAGCGTGCCGCGGATCCAGACGTAGGTGAAGAGCAGCGCGATCAGCTTGCCCACGAACCACATCCAGCCTGGTATCCACGCGCACAGGGCGCCGAGCACCGGCACGGCCGGCCCGACCAGCGGCGTCCATCCGCCGAACCAGAGCGCGACCGCCACACCGGAGACGACCATCATGCTCGCGTACTCGCCCATGAAGAAGATGGCGAACTTCATCGAGGAGTACTCGGTGTGGAAACCGCCGATCAGCTCGGACTCGGCCTCCGGCAGGTCGAACGGCGCGCGGTTCGTCTCGGCCACCATGGCGATCAGGTAGATGATCGTCGCCACCGCCCCCAGTCCGAAGAACTGGAACACGTTCCACTGCGGGATCGCGCCGAACCAGTAGCCCGATTGGCTGCCCACGATGTCCTGGAACCGCAGCGAGCCCGCCATCAGCACCGCGATCATCACCGCCAGGCTCATCGAGAGTTCGTAGCTGATGATCTGCGCGGACGACCGCAGTCCTCCGAGCAGCGAGTACTTGTTGTTCGACGACCACCCGGCCAGTACGATCCCGTAGACCTGCAGCGACGCAAGCGCCAGCACGAAGAGGATGCCGATGTTGACGTCGCCCACGACCAGGAACAGCGACTTCGGCCCGGCGTCCGTCGCGATCGTGATCTTGCCGAACGGCAGCGTGGCCCCTGCCGCCAGCGCCGGGATCATCGTGATGATCGGGGCGAGGTAGTAGATGACCCGGTCGACCTGCCCCGGCAGGATCTCTTCCTTGAAGAAGAGCTTGATGCCGTCCGCGAAGCTCTGGAATAGCCCGAGCGGCCCGACGCGGTTCGGCCCCAGGCGGTCCTGGATGAGCGCAACCACGCGACGCTCAAACCAGATGACGAACGGGACGCTCAGCAGAATGAACCCGATGATGCAGAGCATCGCCAGGTACGGGATCAGATCCGTCAGCACCACGGGCCCTATGCGGTAGTTCGGTATCGTCATGGCTGCCCAGGTGCCCCCTTGTCGGAGGTCGCGTACTCCCACCGAACGCCGAGCTCGCCCAACTCCCGTGGGCCACATCCAGCGTAGGTCGGCACGTTTGCCGCGATATCGCGCAGCACGTCCCGCGACGAGTAGTACGGCATCGCGGTACCCAGCCGCAGGGCGATGCGAGAGGCGACGCCCCATGCCGGCAGGATGCCCGGCTCGATCTCGAACGCCTTGAGGAAGCGCTGCACGCGCCGCTCGCAGTTGGTGAAGGTGCCGTCGGTCTCCGCCACGGTCGCGAGCGGCAGCACCACGTCCGCCATCTTCGCGGTGTCGCTCAGCGCGTAGTCGCTCACAACGAGGAACGGGCAGTTCTCCAGCCCGGCGCGCGCCGCTTCCGCATCGTGATACTCGTTCGCCACATCGGCGCCGATCAGCCAGAGCGCCTTCAGGTTGCCCTCCGCCGAGGCTGCCAGCATGCGCGCCGTGTCCAGGCCGACCCGCTCCGCCGGAGCGTAGCCAGGCAGGGCGTCCGGCAGGAAGCCCAGGTCCATCGCGCCCTGCGCGTTCGCCTGCGAGACCGGCAGATTGACGTTGCCGGGGCAGCCTGCCGCGATCGCGAGGTCGGCCAGCGCGTCCACGAGCGCCGCGGCATCCGGGCTGCGCCACACGCCGTCCCCGCCGATGATCGCCATCTCGCCCGCCGCCAGAAGGTCGGCCGCCCGCCGAATGCTCTCCGCGGACACGCCGCCGGCCTCGACTGCCTGCCCCTTGAGCGCCGCCGCCAACCCCTTCGCCAACGCGACCTCGCCGCCCGGTTGGCAGTGCAGCCTGGCCGACGCAATCTCCGAGACCGGCGTGGCAGGCGAGCCGGCCGCACGCGTCGTCGCCTCGACGATGGCCGTGCCGCTCACCCTCCAGGCCTTCCGCAGGCGCAGGAACAAGATCGGCTGCTCGTCCGCCAACTCGGAACCGAAGACCAGAATCGCCTTCATGCGCTCCAGGTCCGCGATGGCGTTTCCCATCGTGTGGTAGCCGACCTTCGCGAACAGCCCGCCACTCGCAGGCAGGAACGCTGGCCCCATGCGATGGTCGAGGTTGCCCGAGCCCAGCACCTCGCGGTACAGCCGCTGCACCGCGTAGAGGTCCTCGTTCGAGCAGCGACCGCCCGCGATGGCCCCAGAGTCGGCGCCTGCCTCGCGCAGCATCTCGGCCACCAGCCCCAGCGCCTCGTCCCAGGTCGCCTCGCGGAACTTGCCGTCGCGGCGGATCAGCGGGCGCTGCAGGCGGTCCGGCGCGGACACGTAGCCCATGCCGAACTTGCCGCGGTCGCAGGTCCACTCCTCGTTCACCGCGTCGTTCTCGCGTGCGTTCACCCGTTCGAGCTGCGAAGCGCGGTAGTCCAGCTTGATGTTGCACCCGTTCGAGCACTGCGTGCAGATCGACTTCTGCGTGTGCAGATCCCAGGGCCGTGCCTTGAACCGGTAGTCGCGCGAGGTCAGCGCCCCGACCGGGCACAGCTCGATGACGTTGCCGGAGAAGCGCGAGGTGAGCGGAGTGTCATCGAACGTGCCGATGCGCGCGTCGGCTCCGCGGAAGCGGAACGCAAGCTGCGCGTCGCCCGAGATGTCCTCCGTGAACCGCGTACATCGCGCGCAGTGGATGCAGCGCTCGCCGTCGTAGACCACGTGATCCGAGAGCGGGTAGGCCTTCGGGAAGTGGCGCTTCGCCTCGATGTACTGCGACGTGGGCGGGCCGTAGTGCATCACGTTGTTCTGGAGGGGGCACTCGCCGCCCCGGTCGCACACCGGGCAGTCCAGCGGGTGGTTGATGAGCAGGAACTCCAGCACCCCGCGCCGGTCCTTGACGATCTGCTCCGTCTCGGTCTCGATGACCATGCCTTCGTCGGCCGGAAGGCTGCAGGCAGTCTGCGGCTTCGGGAACTTCGCCAGGCTCGTCGTGCCGTCCGGGTTGCGGCGCGGCATCGCGACCTCGACCAGGCACATGCGGCAGTTTGCGCCGCTCTCCATCGAGAGCCGCTTGTGATAGCAGAAGAAGGGGATGTCGACGCCGGCCCGCCGGGCCGCCTCGATGATCTTCTCCCCCTTCGGCGCCTGCACGGCGATACCGTTGATGGTCAGGTTGACGAGTGTTGGTTCTGGCATGGTGTGGTCGGTAGCCTACCTTGCCGCCGCGGCAGGCGCGTGATCGGCGTGCCCCAGCGCGGGCGGCAGAGCCTCGGCCCCGATCGGCGAGCGGCCGTGCTCGATCCAGTAGTCGAACTCGTGGCGATAGCGCTGGATGGCCGCGCGGATGGGCCAGGCAGCCGCGTCGCCGAGGGCGCAGTAGGAGCGGCCGTCGAGCTGCTCGCAGATGTGCAGCAGCAGCTCGCAGTCGCCAGGCTGCCCGCCCCCGCTCACGATGCGGCTCATCACCTTGTCGATCCAGCGCGTGCCCTCGCGGCAGGGCGTGCACTTCCCGCAGGACTCGTGCGAGTAGAACTCCGCGGTCCGCTTCATCAGGCGCACGATGTCGGTCTTGTCGTTGAACACCATGAACCCGCCGGACCCGAGCAGCGTCCCCGCCGCCTGGCAGGACTCGTAGTCGAGGTTCACGCCGGCGCACTTCTCCGCGGGCATGATCATCACCGAGGAGCCGCCCGGGATAACGGCCTTCAGCTCCCCGCCCACCACGCCGCCCGCCAGCTCGATCAGCTCCAGCAGCGGCGTGCCCAACTCGATCTCGTAGTTGCCCGGCCGCGCCACGTGCCCGCTGACCGACATGACCTTCGTGCCCTTGCTCCGCTCCGTGCCCATCGCGGCGTACCACGCGCCGCCCTTCACCAGCACGTGAGGCACCACGGAGTAGGTCTCGACGTTGTTGATGAGCGTGGGGCTGCGCCAAACGCCGGAGTGGACCGGCAGCGGCGCGTGCGGCGGCTTCAGGCGGGGCTGGCCGCGCTCGCCCATCAGGCTGCTCATCAGCGCCGACTCCTCGCCGCACTCGTAGCTGCCCGCGCCCATGTGCACGTACAGATCGAAGTCGAAGCCTGGTACGCCCAGGATGCTCTTCCCCAGATACCCCTTCGCGTAGGCTTCGTCTATGGCGCGCCGCACACTCAGGCCGCACTCGACGAACTCGCCGCGGATGTAGATGTAGCCCTTGTCCGCCCGTGTGGCGTAGGCCGCGATCGCGATGCCTTCCACCACCATGTGCGGCAGCTTCAACATCAGCTCGCGGTCCTTGAACGTGCCCGGCTCGCCCTCGTCGCCGTTGCAGATGAGGTAGCGCGGCTGCGTTGTCTCCTTCGGGATGCCGTTCCACTTGATCCACGCAGGGAAACCCGCGCCCCCACGGCCGCGAAGCCCGGACGCCTTCACCTCGTCGATCACCGCCTGGCGGTCGAGCGTGATGGCCTTCCGAAGCCCGGCGTACCCGCCATTGGCCTCGTAGACCTCCAGTCGCTCGATGCCCGGGACATCCCGGTTCTTGAACAGGACCAGCTTCTCGCTCATGCTCCCCACTACCCCTCGGGAGTATCGATCAGGTGCTGCAACCGCGCGGCCAACTAGCCGCCCTGTGTGTGCTGGCTGTGGGCCGCCAAGGCATCACCCTCGGACGCCAGCAAGCGGCGCAGTGCCTCGTTCACGGCCTCCGAACTCTCGAACCGCTCTGCCAGGTCCGCGTCGAGCCTGACCAGATTCGTGCCGGACCGGTACGCAGCGTGGTGCTTCCCGCGAACCGCGTTCGAGAAGTCATACTCAGAACGCATCTCATCCTGCGGATCGGCGGCCCGCTGCGGCTCGGGGTGCTGATCAGCCTTCTGCATAGCGTCGTCTCTCTGCCCGGTGGGCTTCACGGGCCGATATCAGACGAATGGTCCCTGCCCGCTCGGTGAAACACACGACGAGCAGCCTCCCCGCCTCGGACCGTCCAAGCGTCACGAACCGGAACTCGTCAACGGAGTGATCCGGATCCTCCATCGTCAGTTCCAAAGGGTCGCCAAAGACCGTAGCTGCCTCTTCGAAGGACACCCCATGCTTGCGCACGTTCGCGGCAGCCTTGTCGTCCGCCCATTCGAACCCAAGCACATCGGCCCCCTCATTCAGCAGCCGCGCCTCCCGGCACCATCGCCCGCACGATCGCGTCCGCCAGGGCCGCCGGCGTGTGCTCCTTGGAGCCGCGCAAGTCCTTCAGCAGGCCGTCCACCGTCTCCACCGTCACGCCGCCGAAGTAGCGGTCGCCGACCTGCACCACGACCGGCTGGTCGCACGCATTCAGGCACTCGGCCTCGCTCAGCGTGAACTCCCCGTCCGCGGTCGTGCCGCCCAGCTCGACGCCCAGCTTCTGCTCCAGCGCGTGCACCACCTCGTAGGCGCCAAGGCACGCGCACGTGAGGCAGGTGCAGACCTCGATGTGGTGCCGGCCACGCGGGCGCACGTTGTACATCGTGTAGAACGTAGCGACGCTCTCGACCTCGGCCGCCGGCCGCCCGAGCCGATCCGCGACTTCCCGGATAGCCTCGGGCGTCAGGTTGCCGCCGTACTCCCGCTGCGCGATCCACAGAGCAGGCAGCATCGCCGCGCGCTTCTCCGGGTAGTGCGTCATCAACTCGGCCAGCTCGGCCACCGCCCGCTCCGAAAAGCGCCCCGCACCGTTCACCTGGTTGTCACCTGCCGCCACGCCCATCAAACGCCCCCGAGCCCGGTCCCTGCTACCTGTCGATCTCGCCCAACACGATGTCGATGCTGCCGATGGTCGCCACCACGTCCGCGATGAGCCGGCCCGCGCACATCTTCGAGAGCGCCTGCAGGTTCATGAAGCACGGCGGGCGCTCGTGCATCCGCCACGGGTAGTTCGAGCCGTCCGAGACCAGGTAGAAGCCGATCTCACCCTTGGGCGACTCGATGGGCACGTACGCCTCGCCAACCGGCGGGTGGTAGCCCTCGGTCCACAGCTTGAAGTGGTGGATGAGCGCCTCCATCGAGGTGTCGATCTCCTCGCGCGGCGGCGGCGTCACCTTGCGGTCGTCCACGTTGATCGGTCCGTCCGGCATCCGCTCGACGGCCTGCCTCACGATCTCGCGGCTCTGGCGCATCTCCGCCATCCGCACCCGGTACCGGTCGTAGACGTCGCCGTACTGGCCGACGGGCACCTCGAACTGGAACTGGTCGAAGCTGGAGTATGGCGCCGCCTTCCGCAGGTCGTGGGGCAGCCCGCTCCCTCGCAGCGTCGGGCCGCTCACGCCCAGCGACAGGGCGTCCTCCACGCTCAGCAGGCCGATGCCCTGGGTCCGCTCCCGCCAGATCGGGTTCTGGTCCAGCAGCGTCTCGTACTCGTCGATCCGCCCCGGCAGCTCGTCCATGATGGCCTTGACACGCTCGAACCAGCCTTCCGGCGCGTCGCCGCGAAGCCCACCGGGCACGATCCACGACGGCATCATCCGGACGCCCGACATCATCTCGGTGAGGTCCAGCAGCTTCTCGCGCTCGCGGAACGCATAGAAATAGACCGTCATCGCGCCGATGTCCAGCGCGTGCGTGGCCAACCAGACGAGGTGACTGGCGATCCGCTGGATCTCCGAGAGCGCGACTCGCAGGTACTGCCCCCGCGGCGGCGGCTCGACGCCCAGCAGCTTCTCCACGGACAGCGTGTAGGCCAGGTTGTTCGTGTGCGCGGCGAGATAGTCCATCCGGTCGGTGATGGTCACCGCCTTCCGGTAGGTCTGGAACTCGCCCTCTTTCTCGATGCCCGTGTGGACGAACCCGATGTGCGGCGTGGCCTTGATGATCGTCTCGCCGTCCAGCTCCAGCACGATGCGCAGCACGCCGTGTGTGGACGGGTGCTGCGGCCCCATGTTGACCACCATGGTCGTGTCGTCGATCGGGTCGATGGACACGCCCTGGGCCGCGAGAGAAGCCGTGTTCGGTTGTGCGGGGTCGATTGCCATTGGGTTACTCAGACGTCAGTCGCCGATGTCGCCGGCGGTCTTGCCCTGGAAGCTCTCGCCTGCGTGCTGCACCACGCCGTCCGCGACGGCCGGGCCATACGTGTCGCCGGGGAACTGCACGCGCTCGCCGCCGAGCGGGTAATCCTTGCGCAGCGGATGGCCGTTCCAGTCGTCCGGCATCAGGATGCGGCGCAGATCGGGATGCCCCTCGAAGCGGATCCCGAGCAGATCGTAGATCTCACGCTCGGGGAACTCGGCCCCGGCATACACGCCCACGACGCTCGGCACCACGGGATCGCTCTCGGGCACGGGCACCTTGACGAAGATGCGCGCGTTGCGCCCTTTGCCCGTCCGCGGGTCGTGCAGCGAGTACAGGTTGTAGACCACCTCGAAGCGCCACGCCTTGCCCAGGATCGGCTCGCCCGAGCGCGGGTCGAGGTAGTCCACTCCCAGACACTCGGAGAAGAAGTTGACCTGCGTATCGGGATGGTCGCGCAGGAGTGTCAGCACCTTCACGATGTCCTCGCGGCGCACCGTGATGCGCGTATCGCCGCGGAACGTGTTGACCTCCAGGATCGCGTCTGGATAGCGCTCGCGGATGCAGGCGGCCTCTATGCATTCGGGCGCGCCAACGGGATCGACGCCGCCTTCGGTGGGTGCCATGGTGTCTGCCAACCTCAGTTCCGCCCGGACGCGGCCGGCTCGCGCGAGGGAAGCCGCACAGGCTCGCCTGCCTCATTGCCGAACCGGATCGGCTGCCGCGGGGCCAGGATGCCTTCGGGCTGCGCTGCGGGCTCCACGTCGGCGCGCCCCTCGTCCCAGTTGAGCGCCCCTCTGCCCCACAGGTAGAAGTAGCCGACGAACAGAATAGCGACAAACACGACCATCTCGGCAAGGTTGAACACCTTGGCCGTGTGACCGAGCGAGCGATAAGTGACGGCCCAGGGGTAAAGGAACACCGTCTCGATGTCGAAGATGATGAATAGCATGGCGATCAGGTAGAAGCGCACCGGGAACCGCTCGCGGGCGCTGCCGATCGGGGCCATGCCGCACTCGTAGGGTTCGACCTTGTGGCGAGTTGCCTTGTGGGGGCCCATCAGCGCCGAGACCACTACCATCCCCGCAGCGATCACGGTTGCGAGAGCCAACATCACGGCGATGGGGATGTAGCCTGCGAGCATCCGGTTCTCCAAGAGATCGGCGCTGTGAAGTCTATCACAGCCGATCCCGCAGTTCAGCGCATTCAATGGGCGCACGGCTCGGCGTTGCTGCGTATTGTACCAGAACCGGGGACGCGAGACGCGCACCGGTTGAACTGGGCTGCGGGTCCAACGAGCGTTCAGCCATCACTACGAGCGCGGAGCGCCCGCTGCTCCGACACGCACCAAGGTGGTCGGACTTGACTAGGCTTCCCGCAGGTACTATGATGAGATAACGATCGGCGGAGCATTCCGTACGTGCGAGGCCGCCAGGCTCGCCGATCGTTAGCTCCGTCAAAGGTGACAACATCATGTCTCAGCAGCTAGCGTCGTCGACGCGGACGACGGACGTGGTAATCCGGCTCGTTGGCGAGTCCGGCGAGGGTACCGTCAGCCTCGGCGAACTGGTCGTTCAGATGTTCACCGCACTGGGCCTGGAGGCCTACACATTCCAGACCTTCCCCGCTGAGATCAAGGGCGGGACGGTGATGTTCCAACTGCGCGCCCGCTCGGGCGTCGTGCTGTCTCAGGGGGATGAGGTCGATATCCTCGTCGCGCTCAACGACGAGGGGTTTGGCCTCTTCGGTGACGGTCTCCGGAGCGACGGCATCCTGCTCTATGACTCCGATGTCTTCACGCCGGAACCCGTGCCCGGCAGGACCGACATCGCCCTGCCCATCACCACCCTCGCGAAGCAGCAGAAGGAAGCCGCTCGGGCGCTGATCGACCCCGACACGCTGAAGCGCCTCCCGCCGCCGAAGAACCTGATCGGGCTCGGCGCGCTCCTGCGCCTGGTGGACTGCCCGCTTGGCGCCGCGGAGAAGCGCGTCCGCGATCTGTTTGCGCGGAAGGGCGACGGCGTCGTGCAGATGAACCTGAACGCGCTGCACGTCGGCGAGGAGCGCATCGGCGAGCAGAAGGGCTCTCTCCGAGCCCCGACCGTGCACGCGGTCGAGCGGACCAAGCCTTCCATCACCGCCACGGGTAACCAGATGATCGCGCTGGGGTCCATCGCGGCCGGCGTGTCCTTCTTCGGCGGCTACCCGATCACCCCCGCGTCGGAGATCCTCGAGTACCTGGCCAAGGAGCTGCCAGCGTTCGGTGGCGACGTGGTGCAGGCCGAGGACGAGATCGCCGCGCTCGGCATGTGCCTCGGCGCCAGCTTCGCAGGCAAGAAGGCGATGACCGCGACCTCCGGCCCCGGGCTCAGCCTGATGGTCGAGCAGATCAACCTCAGCGGGCAGACCGAGTTGCCCGTCGTTATCGTGGACGTGCAACGCGGCGGAGCCAGCACCGGCATGCCGACGAAGACCAGCCAGGGCGACCTGAACCTCGCCATCTTCGGCGTGCACAACGAGAGCCCGAGGATCGTCGTGGCCACGTCCAGCGTCGAGGACTGCTTCTGGACCACCATCGACGCGGTGAACCTGGCAGAGGCGTACCAGTGCCCGGTCGTGCTGCTCTCCGATCAGGGGCTGGCAACCCGCAAGTCGACGATGACGCCGCCCGATCTCTCCGCCGTGCATCTGTTGGAGCGCCTTGCGCCCTCCGAGGAGGCCCTCGCCGGCACCTATAACCGGTTCCAGGACACTCCGTCAGGCATCTCCCCGATGTCATGGCCCGGCATGCGCGGCGGCATGTACACCTGCTCCGGCATCGAGCACGACGAGATGGGCGACCCGGCCTACTCGCCGGAGAACGCGGGCCGCATGAAGGACAAGCGGTTCCGCAAGTTCGAGACGCTGCTCCGCGAGCATGGCGCCGAGATGGTGCGCCATTGGGGCGACGAAGGCGCCGTCGACGTCGGCATCATCGCGTTCGGTTCCACCGAAGGCGTGATTCGCGAGGCGGCCGAGCGCGCCCAGGGCCAGGGCATCCGCGTTGGACACCTGCACCTGCGGTTGCTCAACCCCCTGCCGGTCAACGTGATCGAGGAGTTCGCCGCTCGCTGCCGGACCATCCTGGTTCCGGAACTGAACTACTCGGGCCAACTGGCCGGCTGGATACGGATGCACAGCAGCATCGCCATGACGCCTTTCCACAAGGACGAGGGTGTCCCGTTCATTCCCAACGACATCTACGAGCAGATCGTCCGCCTGGCGGGGAAGTGAGGAGAGCGTCATGACCGTAGCAACCGACCTACCGGCGGCGCACGCGCCTGCCTACTACAAGAGCGGCCTCAAGCCCATCTGGTGCCCCGGCTGCGGCGACTTCGGCGTGCTGAGCGCCCTGTACAAAGCGCTGAGCATGTGCAACATCGAGCCCGAGGACACCGCTATCGTGTCCGGCATCGGGTGCTCGTCGCGCCTCCCCGGGTTCGTGAACGCGTACGGATACCACGGTGTCCACGGACGCGCCTTGCCGACAGCCACGGGCATCAAGATCGCCCGCCCCGAGCTGGCGGTCATCGTGGTCGGCGGAGACGGCGACGGATACTCCATCGGAGTGGGCCACCTACCCCACACCGCGCGCCGCAACCCGGACATCACGTACCTGATCATGAACAACAACACCTATGGCCTGACCAAGGGCCAGGTGTCGCCCACGTCGTCGATCCCGTTGGCCCACGTGGGCACGAAGCTCGACCCGAAGCGCTGGAAGACGACGCCGTACGGCAACACCGAGGACCACATCAACCCGATGGCCCTCGCGATCGCCCTGGACGTCTCCTTCGTCGCGCGCGGGTTCTCCTACAAGCCCAACCAGCTCGCCGAGATCCTGGTTGCCGCCGTCAAGCACCCGGGATTCGCGCTCATCGACGCCCTGTCCCCGTGCCCTACGTGGAACCAGGACCAGACCGAGGCCTACTACAAGGACTGGACCTTCGACATCCCGGAGGATCACGATCCGTCCGATCGCGTTCGGGCGTTCGACCTGGCCTTCCGCACCGACGGGCGCATCCCGCTCGGCATCCTCTACCAGCGCACCGACAAGCCGAACCAGTTGGACGAGCTGGCCGCCCTTCGCGAGCGTCTCACAGGCAAAGGGGCGCTGGAGGCGCTCGTACAGCGGTTCGCCTCGGCGACCAACTGACGGCCGAGCCGGCCTCGAGACGGCATGCAGCATCCGCGACGCCCGGGGTATCTGACCTCGGGCGTCGCGCATTCCTGCCGACAATAGGGGTATCTCCCAGTAGGAGGAACCATGTCGTCTTCCAGCAACGCCGTCTCCCTCAGCCTCGGGCCCGAGGTCCTGAACGACTACGGGCTAGCATCCCGGCGTGAGTGGCTCATCACCAACGGAGCCGGCGCATTCGGGATGGGGACGCTGGCAGGCGCCAACACGCGCCGCTACCACGGCCTGCTGGTCGCCGCGCTCAACCCGCCGACGGGCCGCATGGTCGCCCTCTCCAAGCTGGAGGAAGCCGTCGTCGCCTGGGGCGAGCGCTCCGACCTGTCCGCCAACCAGTACCCTGGCGCCATCCATCCTGCCGGGTTCAGGCACCTGAACCGCTACAGTCCCTACCCCACCCCAACCTGGCTCTACCGCGTGGGCGACTCGATCCAGATCGAGAAGTGCATCTGGATGGAGCGCGGCCGCAACACGACCTTCGTACGCTATACGGTCAAGAGAGCGCCGGCCCCCTTGCAGCTCCAGTTAACGCCCCTCGTGTGCTGGAAGGACTACCACACGGAGATGCGCCGGTGGGACGGCTTCCCGCTCCAGACGCTGATGGGCGACCACCGGATCGAGCTGCAGTTGGACCCGCACGGCCACGTGCTTCGCCTCATGACGACCCACGGGCACATCGAGCCGGCCGGGTACTGGCACGAGTCGATCGAGCATCAGGCGGAACGCGAGCGTGGCCTAGACTGGTACGAGGACCTCTACTGCCCGGCGCACCTCGTCGCAACGGTGTCCCAGGGCGACGCGATCACGCTGACGGCGACGATGGAGCCCGGCGAGCCGGACGCCGATGCGTCGTGGACGGCCATGGCGGCGCGCCATGAGAGCCTCGCAGCCGCCTCGCCCGCGCCCGACGCATTCGCCCGACGCCTGAGCGTGGCCACGGACGCGTTCATCGTCGAGCCGAGCGACCGCGTCGCGCGCGCCACCGTCATCGCGGGCTATCCCTGGTTCACGGACTGGGGGCGGGACACGATGATCGCCCTCCGCGGCCTCTGCGTCACCACGAAGCGCCTCGCCACCGCTCGCCAGATCCTGACCGCGTTCGCCGAGCACGCCGACCAGGGCATGCTGCCCAACCGGTTCCCAGACTCCGATGAGAAGCCTGAGTACAACACCGTCGACGCGACGCTGTGGTACTTCCGAGCGATCGAGGCCTACGTGGACGTGGCGCCCGACGGCTCGGAACTGGTCCGGGAGCTGTGGCCGGTGCTGCGCGACATCGTCGACTGCCACAACCGCGGCACTCGTTACGGCATCGGAGTCGACCCGAGCGACGGCCTGCTGCGGTCCGGCGAGCCGGGCGTCCAGCTCACGTGGATGGACGCGAAGGTGGGCGACTGGGTGGTGACGCCCCGGATGGGCAAGCCCGTGGAGATCAACGCGCTCTGGTACGCGGCGCTGCGAGCGATGGGCCGCTTCGCTCGGACGCAGGGAGAGCCCGCCGAGCCCTACGACGAGCAGGCGGACCGGGTGCGAGCCAGCTTCCAGCAGTTCGTGCGGCCCGACGGCCAGGGGCTCTACGACGTCCTCGCGCCCGAGGGACCTGACCCAGCAATTCGCTGCAACCAGACGTTCGCGGTCAGCGAGGCGCCCGACCTGCTATCCGACGAGCAGGCCCGGTCCGTCGTCGACACGGCGGAGAAACACCTGTGGACGCGGGTCGGCATGCGCACCCTCGCGCCGTCGGACCCAGCCTATCGCCCACGCTACGAGGGCGGCCCCCTGGAGCGCGACGGAACCTATCACCAGGGCACCGTGTGGCCGTGGCCGATCGGCTCCTTCGTCGAGGCCCACTACCGCGTGTACGGCGACGCCGCCAAGGCCCGTGCGCTCCTGGCGCCGCTCGCCGAGTGCCTCACCGACGACTGTGTGGGGAACCTGGCCGAAGTCTATGACGGGGACGCGCCACACCGCCCGAACGGCTGCCCCGCGCAGGCATGGAGCGTGGCGGAGGTCCTCCGAGCATGGTGCCTGCTGCGAGGCTGACCCCAAGACTCGCGCAGCCCCTTGATGCCGAGGTGCTCAAGGGGCTGCGCCGTTCGCTCAGTCAGCCAGGTGTCAGTCCGCCACCTGAGCGCTGACGATCTCGCCGAAGTACATCCGGTGGTAGTCCTTGTTCGGGTAGTTCTCGTCGAGGGCCGGATCGACGAAGTGAGTCGGGTCCAGGTCCTGGTAGTAGAGCTTGCGGCACGCAAGCACCAGCCGCGCTTCGGCGAAGGTGGTGGTGCCGGGCGCGGGCCCGGGCTGCACGGTGAGACCCGTCTCCGCGGCCTTGTCGGTATCGCGGCCGGAGCGCGAGCCACACAACTCCAGCGCCGGCCGGTAGAGGTCGCTGAAGAACGAGAGCGTGAAGTGACTGTTGCGCTCCATGAACTCGAACGTGTAGCGCTGGGGCCGGATGACGCACCAGCAGATGTTGCGGCTCCAGAGCACGCCCACACCTCCCCAACTGGCGGTCATCGTGTTGTATGCCTCCGGCGCGCCGGCGGTGACCAACATCCAGTCCTCGCCGATGAGCCGCCAGGCGTTGTCGGCAAGCGCGTCAGGCTGAACCGCTCTACGCATCGCATTCCTCCTGGGTGAACCGAACTACGAGATGATCGGCACATGCAGTGGACGGGCACCTAGCGCAACTGCCGTAGCGCCGAGGCAAGCGCCTCCGGGCGGATCGGCTTGCCCATCACCAGCTCGGCCGCGCTGAGGTCGACGCCGTCGGGAGGCAGATCGCCCCAGCCTGACAGCAGCACCCGATGGATCTCCGGGTACGCCGTCCGGAGGTGCGCCAGCAACTGGGCCCCGGTCATTCCGGGCATGCCGTGGTCCGACACCACGACGCGGCACTCCGCGGCGTGCTCATCGAGCCACTGCAGCGCCATCTCCGCGTCGGACGCCACGCTCACCCGCGCGCCCGCCGATCGGAGCATGCAGGCGACGCTCTCCCCCACCAGCTTGTCGTCATCGACGAGGAGCACCCGCATACCCCTCAAGGCAGCCGCGGCCGGAACCGGTGGCTCCGACGATGGCGGCTCGGGCACCGGCTTCAGGCGCACCGTGAACGTGCTGCCTACACCTGGGGTGGACTGCACATCGATCTCGCCGCCTAGCCGGGCCACGATACCCCACGCGACGGACAGGCCTAGGCCCGTGCCGACCGTGGGCTTGGTCGTGAAGAACGGCTCGAAGACGTGCCGCCGCGTCTCCTCGTCCATACCGACGCCGGTGTCGCACACATCGATCTCCACTCCCGAGCTGCGGCCCCCGCCCGTGACACGGATCGTGCCGCCGCCGGGCATGGCGTCCACAGCATTCGTCAGGATGTGGGCGAACACCTCCCGCAGTTCCCCGTCGATGCCGATGGCCGGCAACTCCGCCGGCAGCGTGTCGGCGATCTCGATCTTAGCGCCGCGCGCCGCCGCCAGGTCAGACCAGGCCGGCCGCGTGATCTCGACCGCATCTCGCACGATCCTCGCCAGATCGACGATGGCCGGGGGCGCAGCGACTTCCCGCCGGCTGAACTGCTGCATCCGCCGCACGATCTCGGCGCCGTCGAGGGCTGCGCGCTCGATGGTCTTCGCCTGCCTCGCGATGCCTGGCGGTGCATCTGCGTTCTGATGGATGAGCTGTGCGAAGCCCAGCACGGCCGTCAGGATGTTGTTCAGGTTGTGCGCGATGCCGCCAGCCATCTCGCCAACGGCCCGTAGGCGTTCGGCAGCCATCAGCGCCTGCTGAGTCTGGCTCAGTTCGTCGAACAGCCGGGCGTTGCGAATGGCGACGGCGATCAGCGTGGCGAACGAGAGAAGCGAGTTCAGCGAGGTATCTACGATGGGCCGGTCGGTGAGCTGGTTGTCGACGCAGATGAGGCCCACCAGCTCGCCTCCCGTCTGGAGCCCCACGACGGCGTGCTGGATGGGCCGATCGACGCCCGTGTCGAACAGCGGCAGCGGACTCCACTCGGCGATCAGGTAGCGCTCTCGGCCCGTCAGGAGCGGCTCCAGGCTGACCGGCCACTCGGAGACCGGGAGCGAGATCTGCTGCTCAGGCCTCGGATTGCCTGCGTCGTCGGTGCCCCACGATCCGTGGATGGTGTCCTTCTCGACGCGCAGCACCCCGACGCGATCGAACCCTCCGGCCGTGGCGATCGCATCGCGCGCCATCCTGAGGATCGAGTCGAGATCGAGGCTGGAGCTGATGGCGGCCGACAGCTCTATCCATCGATCGCGAAGCGCAACCATCTTCTCCAGGTCGGCGCGTGCCATCGCGTTCGACAGCGCGAGAGACATCGCGTCGATGAAGTCGAGGTACTCGTTCAGTACGGCTTGCACGACGGGCCGGCCGGACGGCAGGTTGTCGACGTAGATGATGCCGACAGTACTGCCGCGTGCACGGAGGCTGGCAGCGCCGTGGAGGAAGACACGATCGTCGGGATGCTCGCAGTCCACCGCGTATGCTTCTACCGTGCCCTCGAACAGCATCGTACGAGCACGCCCGGTCAGCAGCGGCCCCGAAGGCCCGACAAAGTGCTCAAGCGAGAACGAGAGCGAGCGCTCGTCGCGCACGCCGCCATCGGCATCGGTACCCCACGATCCCAGAAGGAGCCCGTGCTGGATGAGCCAGACACCGCACCGGTCAAAGCCCGCGATATCGACCATGGCGTCGCGGACCATCCGCGCCACTTCGTAGGGATCTACGACGGCGTGTGCCGCGGCCACGACGTCCAGCAGGCGTTCTTCCACGAGGCTAACCCTCCTGCGACCGTGGCGCCGCTTGACAGGCAGCCCACGGTAACGGTAACATCTGTCTGCATATCATCGCCCGCATCCGGGCAGCATGTGCCGCGGCGCGGTGCGCCGGTTGGGAGTGAGACACCACATGAGTACTGACAGGCTGGTTGAGCCGCACCAGACCAGTCAGGACGAATCCGAACTCTCGCTCCGGCCCAAGCGCCTGCGCGAGTTCATCGGGCAGGCCCGCCTCAAGGAGAACCTGCAGATCGCCATCGACGCGGCCCGCGAGCGCGGCGACGCCCTGGAGCACGTGCTCTTCTACGGCCCGCCCGGCCTCGGGAAGACGACCCTGGCGCTCGTCTGCGGTCGCGAGATGGACGTGCCCGTCAAGACCACCTCTGGTCCGGCGATCGAACGCCCCGGCGACCTCGCCGCCATCCTGACGAACCTCGAGCACGGTGCCATCCTGTTCATCGACGAGATCCACCGCCTGACCCGCATCGTCGAGGAGATCCTCTACCCCGCGATGGAGGACTTCGTGCTCGACCTGGTCATCGGCAAGGGCCCCAGCGCCCGCACGATGCGCCTCCCACTCCCGCCCTTCACCCTGGTCGGCGCGACCACTCAGGCCGGCATGGTGTCATCACCACTCCGCGACCGCTTCGGCCTCCATCACTACTTCGAGTTCTACACGCCCGAGGAGCTGACCACCATCATCCGCCGCTCCGCGGACATCCTCGGCGTGCACATCACCGAGAGCGGCGCCGTCGCGCTGGCCCGCCGGTCGCGAGGCACGCCGCGCATCGCCAACCGCCTGCTGCGCCGCTGCCGCGACTACGCCCAGGTCCGCCTGGACGGGGTCATCTCAGAAGGCGCCGTCGGCGAAGCCATGCGGATGCTGGCCATCGATGAGCTTGGGCTGGACGATGCGGACCGCAAGTACCTGCGCGCCATCATCATGAAGCATGGGGGCGGCCCGGTCGGCGTCGAGACCCTGGCAGCCGCACTCGGCGAGGAGCGCAACAACATCGAGGATGTGATCGAACCTTACTTGCTGATTCTCGGTTTTCTGAACCGAACGCCGCGAGGACGGTACGCAACCCGCGCGGCGTACGAGCACCTGGGCATCGCGTGCCCCACGCAGCGCTCGGAGGACGTCCAGGGCACGCTGCTGTAGCCCGACGCGCCGCCCAGCAGAACACCGGATAGCAAGAGAGGGCGCCCACTCCCGTGGACGCCCTCGCGCCTATTTCGCCTTCGCCATCCGGCCCAGCAGCGACTTGACGGCTGCCTCGAGCTGGGCGTCGTGCCCCGTCGCGTTGTCCTCAGGCGTGTTGTCCACGAGGATGTCCGGCTCCACCCCGTGGTTCTCGAGCGGCTTCCCATCGACGGTCCACCACCCGGTCTGCGGCACCCGGAAGGTCGTCCCGTCGATGAGCGTGATGTTCCGCGTACCGATCACCGCGCCCGCAGTGGGCACCCCCACGACCTGCCCGAGGCCGTAGTAGCGGAACCCGTTCGGGAAGATCTCGGAGTCGCTCGCCGAGAACTCGTTGATCAGCAGCACCGTCGGGCGCGCCCACACCTGGAACGGCTGCGACGCCAAGTCGCTGTCCCGCGGCCGCTCGAACGCGTGGGGCTTGCGCGTCAGGATGCCGAGCAGGTCGTCGTGAATGCGCCCGCCGCCGTTGAAGCGTATGTCCAGCACGAGGCCCTGCTTGCTCTGCATCGCGCCGAAGATCTCGCGTTGGAACCGCTCCAACGAAGGCTGGTCCATCGACCGGATGTGCATGTAGCCCAGCTTGCCGCCCGATAAGGCGTCGACCTTGCGCCGGCACTCCGCCACCCACCGCTCGTACTCGAGGTTGTCGATGGCCGTCTTTGCGACGGGCTGCACGGTCACCTCGCGCGCGCCTTCCTTCACAGGCTTCGCGCACACGAGCAGCTTCACGTCGCGCCCGACCTTGTCGCGCAGAGCCTTGTACAGCGCCTCGCTGAACGTCACATCCTGGCCGTCGACCGCCAGCACGTACTCGCCCACCTCCACGTGCTTGCCGGCCTTGTCCGTAGGCCCCTTCGGCATCACGGCCGCGACCTTGAGGCCCGGCCCCGCGTAGTCCTGGTCGAACGTGAGGCCCAGGTACCCGGTCGTTGTGGTCGGTCCGTCTCGCGGCGGGGTGGCGCCCATGTGCGAGGCGTTCAGCTCCCCGATCATCGCCTGCAGCAGCCAGCCGAAGTCCTCGCGCGCCACGGTCTCGGCGAGAAGGGGCTCGTACTTCGCTCGCAGCGCGACCCAGTCCACGCCGTGCATCTTCGGATCGTAGAACCGCGTGCGCAGCGTTCGCCACGCCTGGTTGAACGCCTCCCCGATCTCTGCCCGCCGGTCCACTTCCTTGATCGCGGTGAACGCAACCGGCATGGGCGCGGGCGCTGTGCGGGCCACCTGGACGATCTGCCCACCCGCGTTGCGGTAGATGAAGCGAGCGCCGTCCGGAGCGAACTCCGGCGCGCCGGCCACGTCCCCCGGGGTGGCGACCGAGCCGGGCGCGGTCACGCGGTTACGGTTGCCGCTCATGAGATCGAGCGCCCACCACCCACCGTCGGCGCCCGCGGTCGCGTAGACCACGGTCCGCCCATCCAGCGCCAGGCCGATGTCCCCCACCCGCTCGCGAACCGTCAGCACGGTGCGGGCC
This sequence comes from uncultured Chthonomonadaceae bacterium, assembly GCA_964519955.1. Lineage (GTDB taxonomy): Bacteria > Armatimonadota > Chthonomonadetes > Chthonomonadales > CAJBBX01 > CAZFLM01. The sequence continues at coordinate 91,744 of CAZFLM010000004.1, forward strand.
CGATTCTCGATGTCGTCGAACTCGATCCGCACGTTGGTGGCACGAGGCACAACCGGCATCGGCGGCATTCCACCGGCCTCTGCGGGCGGCCCGGCGGCGCCGGGAGCCTGGCCCGGCTGCCCCGGCGGGCGGCGGCGCTGCGCCTGCGGGTCCTCGTCGTCCTGAAGCGACATCGGATCGTCGTCATCCGGCTCGCTGGACCTGGCAGAGGGCCCGCCCTCCCGATCCGACGACGGCATGAGGGCTACAGACATGAGCGTCGGACCGGTTGCCGTCGCAGCGACGCCGCGCGATGCGGTGAAGATCAGGTACTTCCCGTCGCGCGTCCAGTGCGGATCGGCGTTGAACCCGGGGAACTTGGTGATGTTCACCGGAGTGCCACCGACACGCGGCACGATCCAGATGTCCGTGGTCGACGTGTTGTCGCGCTTCGAGTAGGCCAGCCACTTGCCATCCGGCGACCAGTCGTAGGAACCGACGCCGGCCCCCGCCACCACCTGCACAGCCTTGGCCGCGTCGATCGTGCCGTCGGACGGCGTAGGCAGCACATAGAGGCCCGGGCTTGAGCCGCCGGACCGCACGTATGCCAGCGACAGGCCGTCGGGCGACCACGCCACGCTGTCCTCGTCGGCGACGTCCGCGGACGCCTGCTGCTCCCGCTTGGTCTTCAGGTCCACCACGTAGACATCGAGGTTCCCGTTGCGCGTGGAGGTGTACGCCAGCCGGTTGCCGTCCGGCGCCCACGTGGCGTCGTCCTCTGTCGCCTCGGAGCGAGTGATGCGCTCGGCGTCGCCGCCCTCCGACTTCAGCGTCCAGATGTCGCCGCGCAGCCCGAGCGCGAGCGACTTGCCGTCCGGCGAGAGCGCCACGAACGACGCGCCCGCCGTCATCGCGGCACGGACGGTCGGGTTGTCGAGGCGGTCTGAGGGGGCGTAGATCTGCAGCGCAGCCGGAACAGCAGCCTGCCCACCCGCGGCATCGGTAGGCGCCGGCCGGAAGGCCCAGAGCTGGAAGTTCTGCTCGTAGACCACAAGCGACCCGTTGCGCGCCATGCACGGGTACCGGACGGGATCGCCGGCATGGTGCGTCACGAGGCGCGCCTGCCCGCCGGCCGACGGCATCGCGTACAGGTTGGACGCGCCGTCCCGGTGGCTCGCGAAGTAGAGGCTCTTGCCGTCGCCTGAGAACAGCGGCCAGGCATTCCACCCGTCCGTCTGCGTCAGCCGCGAGACCTTGCCGCCGGCCGAGGGAAGGCAGTAGATGTCGGTGTGCTGGCTGCCCTTGTACTTCGGCCGCCACCAGGCCTGCCCCCCGCGCGCGAAGGCCACCGTCCGCCCGTCCGGCGAGAAGGCGCCGTACCTGGAGGAGGACTTGTCCGATGTCAGCCGATGCACCCGGCCGTCCTTCAGCGACAGCGTGTACAGGTCGGCGAAGCGGCCCTCGCGGGCTGCCGTGAAGAGGAACTGCGTCCCATCCGGCGACCAGTCCTGCACCACGTCGTCGCCGCTGTGATACGTGAGCTGCCGCGCCTCTCCCCCGCGCGAAGGCACGAGGTAGATGTCGAAGTTCCCCTCGCGGTTGCTGGAGAAGGCGATCCAGTTGCCGTCCGGCGACCAGTGCGGGTACGCGTCATAGGCAGGATGCACCGTCAGCCGGGTGGCCGTTCCACCCTGGCTGTTGCACACCCACAGATCGCCGCGGTACTCGAAGCACAGCCGGGCCCCATCGGGCGACAGCGCCGGATAGTGCGCCCCCCGAATGGGCTGCGGGACGACCTGCCCCGCCGGCTGGCCGAGCGTGCCGGGCGTGGCGCCGAGCGCGAGTACGGCGATCGCGGCGGATCGAATCGAGTGTCTCATCGTGGTTCCCCGCTGGCCGGTCACTTCTGCCTCTTCGGCAGTTGCTTCATCGCCGTCTCGATCGCCACCTCGAGCTGCCGGTCGCGCCCCGCAGCCAGGTCATAACCCGTCGGCTCCACCAGGATGTCCGGCTTCACGCCGTCGTTCTCAAGGGTCTTCCCGTCGAGGCGGAGATGGCCGACGAAGGGCAGCCGGCAGCTAGTGCCGTCCTGCAGCCGGAAGTCGGAGGTCCCGATGACGTACCCGGAGGTCGGTGTGCCCACGATCTTGCCCAGCTTCAGCGCGCGGAACCCGCTGGGGAAGATCTCGGCATCCGACATGGAGGTCTCGTCGATCAGCAGCACAATGGGCTTGTCCCAGTAGCGGACGGGCTGCGTGGCTCGCGGCGCGTCGCGCGGCTGCTGGTAGCCGTACAGCGGGCGGCTCAGCTCACCCAGGATCAGGTCGTGCGTGTTCCCGCCGCCGTTGCCCCGCACGTCGAGCACCACTCCCTCGCGATCGAGCGACTTGCCCCACAGGTCGCGCTCGAACACGCGCAGCGACGGCTGGTCCATGGTCTTGATGTGGATGTAGGCCAGGCGCCCCTCACTTGCCTTCTCGACCGCCGCGCGGGCCTTGCGCACACGCTCGTCGTACTTCAGGTTGGACCACTCCTCGCCGGACACGGGCTTCAGCTTGACGGTGCGGGCCCCGTCCTTGCTCGCCTTGGCGCTCACCAGCAGCTCGACGGTCTTGCCCGCCTTGTCGAGAAGCACGTCCCACAGGTCCTCGTTCCAGCACACGTCCTGCCCATCGATGGACATGACGTACTCGCCGGGCTTCACCATCGGCCCCAGATCATCGTCAGGCCCCTTGGCGAGGAAACCGGTCACCTTCAGGCCTGGCCCCACATAGTCCTCGTCGAACGTCAGGCCCAGTTCGCCGATCTGCGGCCCGGGCGGCAGCGCAGGCCCGACCTCCGAGTGCGAGGAGTTCAGCTCGCCGATCATCGGCCCAAGGACGTAGGATGCGAACTCGTCCGGGGTGCCCACTCCCTGCAGCAGCGGCTCGTAGCGGGCGCGAACAGCCTTCCAGTCCACCCCGTGCATCTTCGGGTCGTAGAACCCGTTGGCGATCTTGCGCCAGAACTCATTGAACGCCTGGGCCAGTTCCGCGCGCCGGTCGATCTCCGCGCGGGCCGTGAACCCGACCGGGCTCGTCTGCCACACCGGCCCCATGCGAGTGGCGGCCTTCACGGTCCCGTTTGCGGCCATGAAGAAGAACCGGTTGGCGTCGCTGGAGAACCGCGGAGAGCCGACGACCTCGCTGCCCTGCGTCATGCGCTGCGGCTGCCCGCCCGAAACCGGGATCGAGAAGAACTCCGGCGCTCCCGCCGCCCCGCTCACGAACACGATGGTCTTGCCGTCGGGCGCAATGCCGAAGCCCGAGACGCCCTGCGTCGTGATTCGGCGGGCGCGGTCCTCGATCTCGTCGAAGTCGATCCTCACCGGGATGTTTTTCGGGGGGTCGGCCTTCGGGTCTTGCTCGGCCTTCTCCCGCCGCATCGGCAGCACGTAGAGGTCGGGGGCGATGGTACGCTCGCGGTTCGAGAGGAACACGAGGTACCGGCCGTCGGGCGTCCATTCGGCGTCCTCGTTGTCGCCCGGGGTGTACGTGATGTTGCGAGCGGGCCCGCCGGCCACCGGCACGATGAACAGATCATCCGAGCCCAACTGGTTGGACCGGGAGAAGACCAGCATGCTGTTGTCCGGCGACCACTTGTAGCTGGTGATGCCGATGCCCATCGCGTTGTTGCCGAGCGACTCGGCCAGGCGCCTCGGAGCGGCCGAGCCGTCGACGGGCACCACGTAGAGGCCACCCTCCGGCCCGCTGCGCAGGAACGCGATCGACTTGCCGTCCGGCGAGAACATCGGCCCCGTCTCGTCGTTCGGGTCGCTCGTCAGCGCCTTCTCCTCGCCGGTCTTGGCATCTGCGGTGTAGACGTCGTAGTTGCCGGCCCGGTCCGATACGTAGCTGAGCCGGGAGCCGTCGGGCGACCAGAAGATGTCGTACTCGTGCGAAGGCTGGCTGGTGATCCGCCTGGCGTCGCCGCCGCGGTCCGCGGGCAAGGTCCACAAGTCGCCACGGATCACGAGGGCGAGCGTCTTGCCGTCGGGCGAGATCTCGGCCTCGGTCGCACCGTTCGTGATCGCGGCCCGGAGCGTATTGTTCTGCTTGTCGTCCGACCTGCAAGTCACCGTCAATCTGGTGGAGGCGCCCGTCTGCGGGTTCAGCGTGTAGAGATCGCCGTCGACCAGGTAAGCGATGAGCGAGCCGTCGCGGGACATCGAGGGAAACCGTACCGGAGCGCCCACGTGCTTGGTCACCGGCGTCGGCTTGCCCCCGGCCGCCGGGCGCTTCACGAGGTTGGGCGAGCCCGGCGTCGCCTGGTCGGTCACGTCGTAGAGGAGCTTGCCGTCGGCCGAGTAGAACGGGAACAGATCCGTGCCGTCGTAGTCGGTGAGCCGCGTGATCTTCCCGGTCGTCAGGTCCTTCTCGTAGATGCGGGCGTTCCCCGATCCGTGGTACTTGGTCCGCCACCAACTGAAGGTGCCGACGCTGCGCATGTAGGCGATGCGCTTGCCGTCGGGCGAATAGGCCGAGAACCTGCACTGGAACGTGTCGTCCGTCAGGCTCTTGACCGATCCGTTCTTGATGTCGAGGGCGTACTCCTGCCAGTCCTCCGAGCTGCGACGCGAGTAGAAGAGGATCTTGGCGCCGTCGGGCGTCCAGTCCATCACGAAGTCGTTTGCCGGGTGGCGCGTGAGACGCCTTGGCTCGCCGCCGGTGCTCGGAACGAGGTAGATGTCGTTGTTGCCCTCGCGGTTCGAGGAGAAGGCAATCCAGGCGCCGTCGGGCGAGTACCGCGGGAACATGTCCGCGCCCGGGTGCACCGTCAGACGCGACGCCACCCCGCCCGTCGCCGCCACGGTCCAGAGGTCGCCCCGGTACGTGAAGCAGATGGTCTTGCCGTCCGGCGAGACGCCCGGCGTGTTCATGCCCTTGGCCGGCTTGTCCTCGGGCAGCGGCAGCAGGTTGCCCTGCGACCTCGCGACACCCGCCGTCAGGACCACAAGCGCCAGTGCCGCCAACGCTCGCTGGATCGTCATCTCGTTCCTCCGGAAGTGGTTCGCCGCCCGTCGCGGCGTACGCCCTCGAACAGCGCCACGTGTGTCTCATCGCCCCGGAACTGCACGGGGATTGCGGTCATGTCGAGCAGCCAGCCATGCGACTCGAGCCGGTCGATCATCTCCACCGACTGCGGGCGTATCGGGTCCGTCAGCACCAGGGTGCCCCCAGGCGCCACCGCCCGATCCAGCACGTCGGTCAGGTCGCGGTGCAGCGTACGTGTGTACATGATGTCAGCGCCGATGACGAAGTCGTAGCGCTCAGCGTGGTCGAACATGCGCCAGTCGGCGACGAGGTAGGTGATGCCGGACACGTCGTTGATGGCGGCATTATACCGTGCCAGGTCCATCGCATCCCGCAGGTAGTCCGACTGCACGACGCGCGCGCCCAGCGTGTGACCGACGATGCCCGGCAGTCCGACGCCGCAGCCCAGTTCGAGCAGCGTCTTGCCGCACAGCTCGTCCGCCTGCTGCACCAGCCACTTCGACAGCGCGATGGCGGCGGGCCACAGCGACACGCCGTACGGGAAGTCGTCCAGCCCGGCGTCGGTGTCCACCCCTTCCAACAGCACATCCAGGTCCGGACACGCCACGACGCGGAAGGGCCGATCGCCGAAGCGCACCTCCTGCTCTTCCAGCGGGCATCGGCTTTCGAGGAGCCGCCTGAGGCGAATCAGATCGCGAGGGTCGTGTGGGCGCATGCTTGTGCAATACGAGGCCGATGCCCCGAACTCCTCCGCACGGGCGCGCGCAGGAACCCGCCCCAGGCGCGCCGAATCCACGGGCCGGAGGCACGCGAATGGGCAACACGCTGCGGATAGGGCTGGTGGGCTGCGGGGCGATGGGCCGCGAGCACGCTCGCATGTGGGGCTCCGTCGAGGGCGCGCGGGTGGACGCGATGTGCGACTCGGCCCCCGAACGAGCGTGCGAGGCGGCGGAGGTGTTCGGCGCGCACCCGTTCAGCAGCATCGACGAGATGGCCGCCTCCGGGCTCATCGACGCCGTCGACGTCTGCACGCCGTCCGGCCTCCACGCCGACCAGGGCCTCATCGCGGCGCGGCGCGGCATGCACGTGCTCGTGGAGAAGCCGCTCGACCTCGACCGCGCGAGGGCGCTGCGCCTCGTCGAGGAGTGCGAAGGAAGCGGCCTCACGCTGGGCTGCATCTTCCAGCGCCGCGCCTATCCCGGCCCACAGGCTGTCTCGAAGGCGCTCGCGGAGGGCCGCCTTGGCCACGTGCTGACGTGCAGCATTGCCGTCAAGTGGTGGCGTCCGCAGACGTACTACGATAGCGCGGCCTGGCGTGGCTCCATCGCGCTCGATGGCGGGGTGCTGGCCAACCAGGCGATCCACGCCATCGACCACATGAACTGGCTATGCGGGCCGGTCGCTGAGGTCGAGTACGCCCGCATCGCCACCGTGTCGCACGAGATGGAGGCGGAGGACTTCGCGATCGCCGTGCTGCGCTTCGAGAACGGCGCGCGCGGACTCATCGAAGCGACCACCTGCGCGAACCCACCGCTCTGCTCGCGCCTGGAGCTGGTCTGCAGCGATGGAGCGGCCTCCTTCGACGACGCCACCGTCACCGAGTTCGGCGCCGGCGGCGAGGACCTGCTGCCATCGCTCGGGCCACCCACCGAGCTTGTCGGAGGCCGATCCGAGCCGATGGCCATCAGCCTTAGGGGCCACCAGGCGCTCATCGACGACTTCGCGGCAGCCGTGCGCGATGGCCGCCCTCCCCTCTGCGATGGCAGAAGCGCCCTGCTCTCGGTCGATACGCTCACACGGATCTACGCCAGGGCGCGGCAGCAATAGGCCGCCCCCAGACACCAACGAGGGGCCCCGCCGAATGGGGCCCCTCGTGTCGCTTGGCGTCCTGAAGCGTTGGCTACTTGCGCACGCGCCGCCGCAGCACCGCGCCACCAGCCAGCAGCCCGCCCACGAGCAGCGCCGCCGCGCCCGGCTCGGGCACCGACGTCGTCTCGTACTTGAAGTTCGGGCCAAACCGGCCGTTGGGGTACGGCGATGTCGAGGTGACATACGGGTTGCTGAAGCCGCCGCTGGAGTCGTTCCGCCGCGGCCCGTCATAGGTGATCTCGGACGCGGTGAACACCGAGTCGGCCGAGGTGTAGTACCTGTCGGAGAACGGATCGTTGATCTCCGCGCCGACGTTGTACGTCTCGCCCGCCACCAGCGTCACAGGTGTCACCGCTTCGTAGCGCCACGTCCCGGTCAAGGGGCTGTCTGCCTGGATCGTCACCGACGCGACAAGGTTGCCGGCGCTGTCCCAGATGCCGACCAGGTGCGACTGGCCAAGGCCGTCCGCATCGAGATCGTAGAAGCCCAGTTCCGTGACCGAGATCGCCTCGTTCACGACGAAGCCCCAGCCGATCGTCATGTCAGTGCCATCGAAGTTGGTGTACGTGCTGCCGCCAGTGAAGTCGAGGGCGACCGTATCGGCCCGGCTGATCTGAGGAAGCCCCAGCACGAGTACTGCTGACAGCGCCATCAGGAAAGACCATCGGCGTACCATGGGTTGCGCATGCTCCTTCTTGTTCGGGTGTGGTGGGCCACGCGGCGCCCATACGGGTGGATTGCACGAATCGTGCCAGACGGGCACCTGATGCAGACGAGGCGACCCGCGGGGGCGGCGAGAGGCCCTACACCGGCTAGAACCGGAGCTTCAGCTTGGTCTCCGCGCGCCGCTCGCTGTCTGACTGGAGCTGCCCATCCTTGAGGTGCTGCGTCAGCCCAAGCGAGAACGATAGGTCGAGCGCTGAGCCCACCTGGTGCGTGAGAGCGAGGGAGTAGGTGCCCGTCGTGTCGAGCGACGTGTCGCGTAGGCGGCTCTCTCTGTACTCGCCGGAGAGGCGCGTGCCCTTGCGGAACGACCATCCGAGCTGTAGGCTCCTCGTGTCCGACACCGTGTCCGCCAGCAGGCCGGACTCCTGCAGCAGGTCCGTCGTCACATCGATGCGTCCCAGCGTCGCCTTCAGCCCCATCCCCTGCCGCACGATGCGCTGCACCGTGCCGCTCGTGTCGACAGGGTTCTCGGCGAACGAGCCGGTCAGCTTGAGCGGCGTGTGGCGCAGCCCGGCTGCCACCCGCACGTCGTACGTGTCGGGTGCGTCCTGTGTGGCGCCAGATGACAGCGCCTCGCGGAGCTTGACGCTCCCGCCCACCTCGAACGTGCCCGGCTTCCACGTCGCGCCCAGCGTTCTAGAGGCCGCTCGCTCCGCTCCTTCGGCGCTCAGCGTGAACCCGCTCGTGAGCGTCAGGTTGCCCGTCGGCACGTAGTCCACGGTAGCCTCGCGCGTGTGCAGGCCGCCCAGGTGGTCCAGCCGATCCGCGATCGTCGCGTTCACCTTCACCCGCCGCCCCGCCTGCGCCTCCAGCTTGACCTGCCCGGAGTCTTCGGCTCCGCTGGCCAGGAGCCGGTTCTGGTACCGCCCGTTGACGGTGAGCCACGTTGCCGGGCGGGTGGTGAGATCGACGGACTGCGCCTGGGTGAGGGTGGAGCCCGACGAGTCGCCGGTCTCGGTCCGCGTGAAGAGGGCGGTCAGGCTTGTCCTCGTGTCCAGCGTTCGCGTCACCTGGACTCGGCTCACGTCGCGGGTGCTATCGTCGGAGCCTGGCGTGTGCGACTCGGTTGCGGTGTGAGTGGCCTGAAGGCTGGTGCTCTTGTCTAGCGTACCGACGAGCTTCTGGCTGATCGTCGTGACGGTCGAGCCCACCCCGCTTGACGGCAGGTCGGCGGTCTCGTTGAAGCCCAGCGTGCCCTTCATGCTCTTGAGCGGAGTGAGTTCGAGGGTGCCCTGCAGCGTCTCCTTGCCGGCCACGATGCCCGTCTGATCGGCCAGCAGGTACCCGGAGCCGGCCCGCGACAGCGAGAGGTCCAGCTTGCCGCCCTGGAACGAGGTCTTGCCCTTGAGCAGCAGGCCGGCGCGATCGGACAGATCGCCGAAGCGCGTGTCGAGGGCCAGCTTCGCACTCATCTCGCTCGTCTTGCCGGCCCTGTAGGAGCCGTCGAATCCGAGCTGCATGCCGCCCAGGCCGGTCCCAGACGTCCCCTGCTGCGCCATCAGGTCGGACCGATACACGGCGCTCATCCCGAGCCCGCCGCGCGATGCCTTCAGCAGGCTGAGATCGAAGGGAATCGACAGGACCGATGAGGTGGCCGTCGCCTTGCCGGGCACGTATCGATAGTCCACCCGGGCGATGTCGCGGCTCGTCAGCGCAGATCGGAAGGCGAGGACTCCGGTGGTGGCGTCGAACGTGTAGTCGAGGCTGCGCGTCAGACGTGCCCCGTTGCGGGTGACGCTCTCCGAGTCGCTCTCGACGTTGCGCCAGGCAAGGATGTACGGCCCTACCACGCCTCGCCCCAGGAACACGTCGGACGCCGGGACCCACGAACTGCCGGAGCCTATCGAGGATTGCAGCCCGGCCGCATCGCCGGCGCGCGCCGGCGCGACGCCGCCCGCTGCCAGGAGGACGCCCAGCGCAACCAGGTTGCTGAACAACTGACGAGTACCCATATCTGCTACCGACCCCTCGCGCAACGACCGGAGCCTCGTCTACTGAAGACGGTCCCGGCGCACATGCCGTTCGCACGATTGGCTGTGACTCCCGCAACCCCCAGGCGCACGCGCGCCCCACGGCCGCTGCGGGCCCTGGGGCGCTCGTTCCATTCCTGTCGCCGCTGTCTCGATCGTCTAGGCAGGACGCGATGGCAGTCGAGCTTGGCCACCTTCCCCTGCCCCGGCGAACACCCGGGCGCCCTCAAGCAGCGCGCGGGCCTCGTTCCGGTCCGCGTCGGTCAGCGCGCAGCGGCTCAGGTCCTCATACACGGAGGCAATCTGCGGGTGCAGCTTGCTGAACGACAGCGCATCGTCCGGCGTGAGCCCTGCGAGAAGGCGGCTCAGAGCGGTGGCGGCGTCGCGCATGGCCACGAACGCGGCCTCCGGCCCAAGGCGCTTCGCTCGCAGCGTGCCCTGCAGGTAGTGCGCCTGCCACTCCACAGCCGGGATCGTCAGCCCGCGCCCAGAGAACAGGTTGGGCAGGTCCAAGGGCGCCCGCCTGAGGATCTCGGGCAGATGCTCGGCATCCTCCCCGATCAGCCGGGCCAACCCCACTGCCCCCTGTCGCGTCAAGTCGACGGCCTTTGCCGCCTCCTCTTCCGCGTCTCCCTCCAGGCCCGAGCGCCACAGGCACTGCGCAACGGTCACGCGCGCAACGAGTTCCTCGCGCCGCGCCCCGATCTTCTCCGCCAGAGCAACGGCCGCGCGCGCCTCTTCGAGCGCCTTCCGCATCGTCTCCGCGTCTCCGTTGCGATGGCCCATCTGCAGCGCCACGCGGGCCCGCACGTTGCGAGCTAGCACTTCCTCGCGAGGCCGCTTGGCCCGCTCGGCCATGCGAACGGCCTCGTGGGCGTACGAGAGGGACTCGTCGAGTTGGCCCGACGCAAGACAGGTCTCAGCCAGAGCAAGCGAAGCGAGGATCATGCCGCGGGGCGCGCCGCCCTTGGTCGCAGACTTCAGCGCCGAACGCGCCTCGTCGCGAGCCTGGTCCAAGGCGCCGAGCGCCACCATCACGTCCGCAAGCAAGGCGCGTGCCAGACCGATCCGGTTCTGGTCCGTGAACATGAAGCTCGCCAGCATCACCGCCTGCTCAAGCCGCTGCCTCGCCTCGCTGATCTTGCCCACTGCCTGGCAAGCCTGCGCCGTGTTCAGGAGCGCTTCGACGAACACGTCAGCGCTGCGCTCCTCCGCGGCCTGGGCAAGCGTTCGGGTCCAGAGCGCGAGCGCTGCCTCGTGATGACCTGCATCCATCGCAACGTCGGCCACATTGGAGATGAGATGCGGAATGCCTACGCTCTCGCGCTGCTCCGCGTCGATGTCCTCCATGGCCTCGGCCGCACGCGTGAACGCCCGAAGCGCATCATCGAGACGGTGGACCCGGTAGTACATCGTGCCGAGGTTCATCAGAGCGCGCCAGCGCAGGTCCTTCTCGTCGGACGCCGCCACGCTCTCGATCACAGAGACGGCGCTCTCGGTCAGGCCGGCCTCGCCCATCGTAGACCCAAGGTCGAGCCGCGCGACGATCCGATAGCTCTCCAGGTTCTCGGCCGCGAACAGCTTCTCAGCCTCGGCAAGATGCCGCTGGGCATCGTCGTAGTTGCCAGCCTCACGATGAACCGTGCCAATGCGCCACAGGACGTACGCCTCTTGCGGCCGGTCCGTGCGTACCCGGGCGAGCGCCAGCATCTCGTGCAGCGTACTGAGGAGGGCCTGAACGTTGCGGCCAGGCTCCTCGTATGCCTCGGCGAGCTTCTGGAGGTGCTTCAGGTCCGTACTGACGCGGTCCGCCGACACGCCAACCGCGGGACGATCGTTCTCGGGGGCTTCGCCGGGCATCGCCAGGGCGACTCGAGGATCCTTGTCAGGATCGAAGAAGTCCAGCACGACGCCAGTCGTCCGTGCGATGGCCGCCAGCGTATCGTCGGGGATGTTGGTGATGCCTCTCACATACTGGTACATGAGGGATGGCGCACACCCGACGCGCGAGGCCAGTTCCTTGAGCGTGAGACCCGCGCTCGTCGCCGAGAGCTTGATGCGCTCACCAACCCGCGCGCGCTTCTGGGGAGTACGGGCAGAACGTTGCGGCCTATTCGTGTTCACGAGTCGCTCCGCATGGCGGCCGCTCAGGAGGAACGGCCGCTGGCTCAGATAGTGTGTGCAGTTCCGCCGGGGAGCCTCTCTAGACGGCGAGCACGTCGCCAGGCTCCCGACGGCGGCATCGGCGCTGCGCGTCGGGCACGTCCGGGTCCCATGCGGCCGCCAACGACTCCCGATGGTAGCGGATGCGGCCCGCGATCCAAAGCCGGCAGGATCGGGGCAACTGCTCTCCACCGTCGCTCTCCATCGCCCGCAGGACCCAGATGCACGCCCGATGCGCCAGCGCGCACGCTGCGTCAGGAGACAGTGTGCCACACAATCGCCGATATGCCAATAGGTTCTCCAAGATATCAAGTGCATCCTGGTACAGGTGAACCTGAGCATGCACGACCGCACACACCGCTGTCCGGAAGGCCGGCTCGGACACGTCGTCGAGACGTCCCAGGGCAGCCGCGAGATCGTCGCGCTCATCGGCCCGCAGCACTCTGAACGTGCCCGACACTCCCTCGGACTGGCCACCGACCGGCGCGATCGACCACTCGACCGGTACCCCAGGTTCCGGCCAGACGTCCTGCGGCAGCGGTATGACCGCAGATCCACGCCTCTGCAGGCGCCACTCTCCCTCAATGCACAGCATCGTTTCGTAGGCGGGCGCCGGCGGAGCATCAAGCCACGCCAGGCTGTGTGGAGCTGTGAGCAAGGCTGTGTAAAGCACGGGACGCGTCTTGGGAGCCGCAGCCGGAAGGAAGGCGCCGTGGGACCGGCACCCAGCCTGCGCTCGCGCGGAAAGCGTCCGGTGGATCGGCGGAGCCGCGCCGATCTGGATCGCTATTGACACGGCAGTAACCCTGGCATTCGCTGGTGAGAGCCAGCGAATCACCCCTAGTGCATGCCCCACCCAGTCGCACCCGCTGCGCGGGTACGCTCGCGGCTCGTCGCACTGCCGCTCGACACGCCAGGCGCGGTGGGGACGCCGGCCCAGCCTGCCAACGCGATGAGAGCGCGATGGGTGTCGCATCGCCGAGAGGGGGGTGCAGGCTCGGCGTGCGCGGTAGTCGTTGGCGGCGCAGATCACCCGCCGCCTGGCTAGACAGACAGCGGCTCGAACCGCTCGAAGCTCCGCCTGAGCGACTTCCTGCCGTCCTGAAGACGGGTGTTGATGCTCTGAGGCTTCGCGCCCAGAAACCGGCCCACGTCGTCGTGCGTCCAGCCGGCCACGTAGTGCAGGAGGATGGCTGAGAACTGAGGATCCGAGTCTACGTGCGCCAGCGCCCGGCAGATAGAGTCGCGCCGCTCCGAACTGAACACGACCTCGCTCGGGTCGGCCTCGACCGGTGCGCCGGCCCATCGAGGCGGCATCTGCACATCGCTGGATAGGCTCTGCTCGACCGCGGGACTGGCCAGATCGAGAGGGACCTCGCGGTGACGACGGCGACGGCGCAGCCACAGAAGCAACTGGTTGCGCGCGATCGCGTGAAGGTAGGTGCCGAACGCAGCGCCGTCCTTACCGTCGGTCGCAGGACCTTCCTGACGGAACTGGGGCAGGGCGCGCAGGGCCGCCAGGAAGGTTTCGCCGGCGAGGTCGTCGGCATCCGCTTCGCTGCCCGTTGCGCGGATGAAGAAGCGGCGGAGGCGAGGTTCGTACTTGCGCCACAGCCACCCGAACGCATCCGTCTCTCCAGCCTGGTGCCTGAGGATGAGCGCCAGGTCGGGATCGGGGCGGCCCGGTCGAGCCTGAGGGTCGACCGTCATGTTCGAGTTCTCCCACAGTGCGGCCGGATTGGGACACGCAAGCCGCTGCCGGCTCGGCGGCTGCGTCTTCGGTGCGCGAGGGGACATCGCGCTCCGGATTGCGCTCCGGGTCGAGTCTAGTCCGTCGACGGCTCAACAGCAATCGGCAGGAATGTCAGGAGTTGGCAGTCCGGACGCTGCACAACGCGCACGAGAGCCACCCGGGACGAGGAGGCCACTGCCGAGCATGGCCCTGCCAGGACCACCACCCGCCCGAGCCGGGCTCTCGCGACCTCCCGCCGGTGCGCCCCCCGGCGGCACCACCGGAGTGCTGCCGGCAGCCCGCGGCGCCACACTTCGAGCCAACTCTGGTGCCATCATACCACGGGGCATCGATGGAGTCAATGGGTATGGCCACCATGGCGGCACCACTCGCGTGAGACGCAGCGTTCCCAGGTAACCTCCATGGTTGACAGCCGGGCCCGGCTCGTAGATAATGGCGGAACGTGTGAGCAATACGAGGTGAAAGTGATGTCGATGCCCGACGTGGACCAGGCGGGCTTGGAGCGAGCGCGCTCCGATATTCGGAACGGCCAGTACTTCCGTGCGCTGAAGGCGCTGGAGGATCTGCATCGGGGTTCAGCGGCGACGACAGCGGTCCTGGAGCTGCTGGGGATTGCGCGCGCCAAGACCGGCAACCTCGACGGTGCGTGCGAGGCCCTTGAACAGGCGACACGCCGCTCGCCGAGCGACCCGTCGCCGCACTTCAACTACGCCGTCCTACTCGCCCAGATGGGCCGTCTCGACGACGCTGCGAGCGAGATCGACGTCACCCTCTACCTCTGTCCGAACCACGCGGGCGCGCTGGCGCTGCGCAACAACGTCGTCATGCGCCTTCGCAACCGGGCTTACCGTTCGCACGACGGCTTCACCACCGTTGCCCATCGTCCCGATCCCGTCGGCAAGCCGTCCTCGGAGTGGGCCCGGCTCAAGTGCCAGTCCTGCGGATCGCTCAACTTCGTTACCGCCAAGGTCTGCAGTCGCTGCGGCACGCTCCTCTCGCAGGATGAGCCGGTCATCCCACTCGAGTAGCGCGCCGCCACGACCGCCCCGGACGATCAGAACCTACTGCGGCCGCGCCGTGGCGGGCTTCAGATCGCCGCACCGCACCGTCGCCGACCGTCCGTCTTCGCGGTCCCACACGACCTCGACTATCGCCTTGCCCTCGTCGTCGGTCACGCGCTCGGACGCGTCGGGCACGCCCCCGGCCGCGCTGAACCGCACCCTCTGCCCCGCGACACCGTTCCCGTAGGCATCCACCACACGCGCGGTCAGCGCACTCCGGTCGGGGGGATCGTTCGGCGCCTTGCCCAGCACTGCCGTCAGTCGCGTCGGAGCGCCGGCACGGATGCGATAGGACGCCCGCAGTGCCGCATCACCATTCAACGCCAGAACGGTGCCGGACGAAGCGCGCGTTGAACTCAATACCCCGCTCTGGTCGACGAAGGCGCGCCCCTCCACCGTGCCGAACAACCAGTCACCGTCCGGCGTCTCGATCGGCGCCCTCCCGCCAGCCTCGAAGCCCACCGCGCCTCCATCCTGCGTGCTCAGCACTCCGGTGGCCGGAGCCGCAAACACCAGCAGCGCGTTCGCAACCGCGCGCGGCGCACCGTCGGACGGCCCATTCACGTAGAGGTCGCGAACCACCATGGACGATGAGCCGCCGCCGTCCAGGTTGATCGCCTGAGTCGCCCCCAGCGCGATCATGTGCCGCGCCAGCTCCGGAAGCGAGGCACCCTTGCTGAACGTCTGCCGCCCATCGACGACCACCAGGAGCAACTCGCCTGAGGCCGTCACCCCCACGGCTGTCCGCGGGTGGCGCGCCTCGACGAAGCCCTTGATGCTGAAGCCCTCCTCCGCGCCGTCCACCGCAACCTTGCCGTCGCGCACCAGCCACGGGCCGCCGCCCACGCATTGCGAGACGTCGGCCCAGGCGCTCGTCTCCATCCTGCCGCGGAGCGAGGCCGCCCGCGACGCCAGCTCCCCACGACGCTGCGCCGAGGCGTCCGGCGCGCTCACCAGATCGAACCGCACCGACACCTTGTCTCCGACCTTCAGGTGCTCGCTGAGCCAGGCGCCGCCGGCCCCCTCGCCCACGAGCGCGGCGGCGCCGGCTGCCAGCAGCGCGTTCGTGTCGCCGGGGCCGACCTTCGTCACGACGCCATCGAGAGGCATTCCCGCCTGCAGCTTGCCGGTAAGTGTGCCCAACTCGGCCACCACCATCGCCTGCGCGGCCCGCGTGCGAGCGCCGAACACCGGCATGAGCAGCGTGATCTCGCCCTTCTCGGGCAGGCGGTTCACGCCCCCCAGCCCCTCCACCATCCCCTCGCCGGCCCTCACTGCGCCCACGGCGAGGAGCCGGTCGAACCGCGCCTGCCCGTCCGCGCCAAGCCCAATCACCGCCCGGTACGCCAGTCCCTCGGCCACCAGCTCACCGTCGACGATCGTGAGGCCGAGTGGGCGGCCGGTGTAGGGGAAGAAGTCGGCGTTGATGGCCGCCAGCGCGCCGCGGCGCTTGGCCAACTCGGCGACGCACTCACGCCCCTTGGCCGGCTCGTCGGTCATCATCACGTCACGGCCCAGGGCGCTCTGCACTCGCACGCCCGGCGCCTTGGGATCCACGCGCAGCACGCTCCAGACGAGCGGCCCCGCCGGCGCGGGAACCGTCTCCTGCTCGTAGACCACGCCCGCCGCCAGCCTATGGCGGACGATGTCGGCGCCCGCCAGGCTCCAGCAGCCCAGCGCCAACACCAGAACCAGACCAGCCCGCAGTGTGCTCCGCCTCATGTCTCTCCCCTCACGTGGCCCATGCCGCGCCACCTCTCGTTCCTCTCCACTGCGACACCTTCAACAAGGAATCCGGCTGCCGAGTGCGTATACATGGTAGCGCACCCATCGGACGCGTCTCCTACATCCGCGGGCCATTTCTGCCGAAACGAAGACGGGAACGCACCTGGAGAAGCACATGACCAAGCAGCAAGCTCAGCGAGGGGCACGCTCTGGACGCCAGCCGCGGGCGCGCGCCGCCGATGCCGTCCCGAACCGGTACTTCAACCGCGAGGTTAACTGGCTGGAGTTCGACCGGAGGGTGCTGGACGAGGCGATGGACATGACGCATCCCCTCCTGGAGCGCGTCAAGTTCCTGTCGATCTTCCACACCAACTTGGACGAGTTCTTCATGATCCGGGTGTCCGGTCTCCAGGAACAGGTGGAGAGCGGCCTCACGGCTCCCAGCAAGGACGGTCTCACCGCGCGCCAGCAGCTCGCCGTGATCCGCGAGCGCGTGGTTGACCTCAGCAAGCAGGCGTGGGCCCACTTCAAGACTGCCATACGCCCACAGCTCGCAGAGGCCGGCATCTATCTGCGCGACTACTCGGACCTGAAGGACGACCAACGCAAGGCGCTCCAGAAGTACTTCACCTCAACGGTCTTTCCGGTGCTCACGCCGCTCGCCGTGGACCCAGCACACCCGTTTCCGCATATCTCGAACCTCACGCTCAGTCTCGCGGTCGTCCTCCGTCACCCGGCAGGCGGCGAGCGCTTCGCCCGCGTGAAGATACCGGCAGTCCTCCCGCGCTTCGTGCCGGTGCCGCCCTCTGCGCACGCCTCGCCGGATCTGCCGAAGACGGCCCTGGAGTTCGTCTGGCTCGAGCAACTCGTGGCCCAGCACCTGGGCACCCTATTCACCGGCATGGAAGTCGTCGGCAGCCATGCATTCCAGGTGACGCGCGACGCGGATCTCGCCATTCGCGAGGATGAAGCCGGCGACCTGCTGCAGACCATCGAGCAGCAGCTCATGCGCCGGCGGTTCGGCAATGTGGCCAAGCTCACGGTCGCCAAGGCCATGCCCGCCCATATCCGCCGCCTCCTGACGCAAAACCTGGAGGTCGACGACGGCGACGTCTACGAGGCACAGGGGCCGCTGTCGCTCGGCGACCTGATGAGCATCTGCGCGGTCGACCGGCCCGATCTGAAGGACGCGCCGTTCCGCCCCCACGTGCCGGCGGTGTTCGGGCAGCACGGCAGCATCTTCGACGACATCCGCGCTGGCGACATCCTGCTGCATCACCCGTACGACAGCTTCGACCCCGTGGTGGAGTTCGTGCGCGCTGCCGCGGTCGATCCCAGCGTGCTGGCCATCAAGCAGACCATCTACCGCGTTGGCTCGAACTCCCCCATCGTCAAGGCGCTCGCCGAGGCCGCCATCGAGGACAAGCAGGTCTCCGTGCTGGTGGAACTGAAGGCGCGGTTCGACGAGGAGAACAACATCGAGTGGGCCCGTGCCCTGGAACGGGTCGGGGCGCATGTCGTCTACGGCGACATCAAGCTCAAGACGCACTGCAAGGTGCTCATGGTGGTGCGCCAGGAGAAGGATGGCATCCGGCGCTACGTGCACCTCGGCACTGGCAACTATAACGCGAAGACAGCCCTCGTCTACACCGACATGGGCCTCTTCACCTGCGACCCGGACATCGGCGAGGACGTCAGTACGCTCTTCAACTCACTGACCGGGTACAGCCTGCAGAACACGTACCGAAAGCTGCTGGTCTCGCCGGGCGGCATCCGCCAGGGCCTCCTGCAGCGCATCCGCCGCGAGGCCGAGAACGCCCGCGCCGGCAAGCCCGCCCGCATCGTCTTCAAAGCGAACGCGCTGACCGACTTCGAGCTGACCGACGCGCTCTACGACGCCAGCCGCGCCGGCGTGCAGGTCGACCTGGTGCTGCGCGGTAGCTGCTGCCTGGTGCCCGGTGCGCCCGGCATGAGTGAGAACATCCGCGTCGTCAGCATCGTGGGGCGCTTCCTGGAGCACCACCGCATCTACTACTTCCTCAACGCCGGCCGCGAGGAAGTCTGGATGGGCAGCGCCGACCTGATGAACCGCAACCTGGACCGCCGGTTCGAGACGCTCTTCCCCATCGAGTCGCCGGAGTCGCGCCGCTGGGTGATCGACCAGATGCTGCCCGCGTTCCTCAACGACAACGTCAAGGCGCGCGAGCTACAGCCAGACGGCACCTACACACGCCGAGCGCCGTCCAACGGCGATGCGCCTCTCTCCGCTCAGCAGTGGTTCCTGGATGGCCGGGCCAACCTCTATCTGGCTGCGCCCGACTCAGAGGGGCCCCGGTAGCGCCGGCGACCCGGGAGCCGGAAGCCAGTGATCAGCAAGGGGGGCGGCGCGCACGCCCCCCTTCTGCGTTGCTCCCGTGGTTCGCCAACGGTACCGCCCGCACGTTTCCCGGTTTGGCACGGAACATGCTGTGCAGACTAACAGAGCACAACCACGATCTTCGCGCGGCATCGACCCCTATCGGAACGGAGGGAATAGAAGCAATGCGAAACAGACTGGTATGCTGCCTAACCGCACTCTCTGTCCTCGCGGCCCTCGGCGCCCCGCGCGCCAACGCCGAGCTGGTGGGCCTATCCTCCACCAACCCAGGCGTGCTCTACCGCATCGACCAGGCCACCGGAGCCGCCACCACCATCGTGTCGCTCCAGAGCACAGGAGCGAGCTTCACCGGCATCGACTTCCTGAACGGTGAGCTGTACGGCACGGACCTGTACCCGGACTACTACTACCTGGGCAAGATCAACCTGTCCACGGGCGCCGTGACCTACGTGAACAACCAGTCCGGCTCCGCCAACTGGCACGGGCTGGCGGCCGATGACGCCAACGACCTGCTCTACTCGATCGACATCAACGACAGCTTCAAGCTGAAGTCGACCGATCTAGCGGGCAACGTAGCGGCCATCGGCACGGGGACCGGCATCGACGGGCGCGGCATGGCGTTCGACCCGAACACAGGCACCCTCTATGCCACCACCTGCGACGCGAACTACGGGCTCTCCCTCTACACCGTGAACACGTCGACCGGCCTCTCCTCGCTCGTCGGGTCGATGGGGATCACCAACTACTACGTGGGCCTGGCCTACGACCCGATCCTACAGATCCTGTACGCCAACACCGGCGCGATGGGCTCGGCCGACGATGGCAAGCTCTTCACCGTTAGCACCTCCACCGGCGCCGCCTCGCTCGTCGGCCTAAACATCCCCGGCGCGCAGCCGAACATCGACGGCCTCGCGTGGGTGCCCGAGCCGAGCGTGTTCGCCATGCTGGCGGCCGCGTCCATTCCGGCGCTGCTGCGGCGGCGGCGCCGGCGGGGGTAGCTCGTCCGGTTCCGGCTGGGTACGGCGAGGCGCAGGTGCCGGCGCTTCCAGAACGACACCGGTAAACCGAGGGCCGCGGGCACACCTCGCGGCCCTCGTTGCCGAGAGCCGGAGCGCAGGCGACGCTCCGCCACGCACCGCCGCAACGTCCGCGCCGCCGCACCACGACGCCACCAACTACATGCGCGCAGCCCGCCGCGGGCGCCTTGTGCGGCATCGCTCAGCCCCTGCGCGCTGCCGCTGGACCCATGGCCCGGTTGGCATGAAACATGCAACTGGGCAATTCAGAGCACCATAACAGCCGTTAGTGAAACCCACACACGGGGAATGGAGGACAGACTGCAATGCGACTCAGGCTTGTATGCTGCCTCACCGCTCTCATCGCTCTCCTCGTCACAGGCGTCCCGCGCGCCGACGCCGACCTGATCGGCCTCTCGTCTACCGACCCGGGCATCGTCTACAGCATCGACCCCGGCACGGGAGCTGCCACCGCAATTCTAACGCTCCAGGACACCGGTGCGAGCTTCACCGGCATCGACTTCATGAATGGCGACCTGTACGCCACCGACGTGTACCCGCCTGAGTGGCGCCTCGGGAAGATCGACATGAGCACCGGCGCCGTCACGATCGTGAGCACCCAGGGAGGGTCCAGCGACTGGCATGGCCTGGCCGCCGACGACGCGAACGACATCTTCTATGCCATCGACATCGACGACGGCAACAAGCTCAAGACATTAGACCTGAGCGGCAACGTGACGACGATCGGGACGGGCACCGGCATCGACGGACGGGGCATGGCGTTCGACCCGATCACCGGCACCCTGTACGCCACGGGCTCCGACGGCTACTGGGTGCAGAGCCTCTACGCAATCGACACGACGACAGGCGCGGCGTCGCTCATCGGCTCCACGGGCATCACCAGTTTCCGGATCGGCCTCGCCTTCGACCCGGTCGCCGGAGTGCTTTTCGCCAACACCGGCAGCTCGGGGTTGTCCGATGACTGCAAGCTCTTCACCATCAACACGTCCACCGGCGCGGCCTCGCTCGTCGGCCCCAACGCCTTCACGTACGCGCCGGACATCGACGGTCTGGCGTGGCGAACAGACGTCCCGGTTCCGGAGCCCAGCGTACTGGCGCTCCTCCTCGGCGCGGCGGTTCCGGCACTGCTGCTGCGGAGACGCCGGCGCTAGGGCACTGCGGGGCCGCCGTCGGCCCGGCGAACGAACGAAGCAAGGCGGGCCGTCCGGTGCACCGACGGCCCGCATCGCTTCGTCACCCATCTCAACTGCCGCATCGCGTCACCTCGGCAGGCGCACGACCTCCACGCCCTCCGCCCCGACGACTGCCGCGCTTACCACCGAGCCGCACGATACCTCCACCCCGATGGCGGACATCCCGTGGTTCGCCACTGCGACCACGACGTCGCCGCCCTGGCGCGCTGCCACCCACGACACATCGGCGGCGAGGGCGCCGCCCCCGCGAGCCGCCACGCGCACCGGCGACGCAGCGCCAAGAGCCCGGAACAGGTCGACGAAGAACTCCAGACGGCGCGCCGGCGTCTGCGACCCCTCGAGCACATAGTCCGGGGTGGAGAGCCAGACGCTCCCCTTCCCATAGGCGTGACGGAGCAGTACAGGCAGCCTCGACGGCGTGGCCGCCACCACCTCCGCGTCAACCGCCTGCACATCCTGCACCACGAACCACGGCTCGTCGTAGGACGGGCGCATCCCGCGGAGCGAACGTTGGAGGACGACTTGGCTCGCGCTCTCGGTGCGGCGCATGGAGAGGTCGCCCTTGCTCCACTCCGACCACTGGTGCGACAGGCCGATGGTCGCGCCCAGGAAGTCGGGGGCCTGGACGAACGCCTCGCGCAGCCGCATCTGGTTCACGTTGAGGTGCAGCATGCCGCCCTGCCGCACGTACGCCTTCAGCGTCCGCAAGAGCGCCGGCGTCATCGCGACCTCGCCCATCAACACGACCGAGGGGTAGCGCGCGAGCCGGGCCGCGGTGATGTCCGAGGACACGATGTCGAACGGGCCGGCGGGCGTGGGCGCGAACGTGCCGGGGTAGTCCTTCCCGCCAGGCTTCCACCAGCCGGTCGTCCGCTCGAAGCCGGGCAGCAGCGCGTCGAGGTAGGCCGCCAGCATCGCGTCGCCGCGGGTCGGCGGCAGCTTGCCCCACACGGTCTGGTGCTCGATCCAGTCCCCGTGCAGGTGCCCCGGCGCCCACCCGCAGTCCCTGTCGACGAGCAGCGCCACCGGCACGATCGGCTCCATCGGCTCGGGGTGGCGCTTCACGTCCTCCCAGAACGCCTTCAGCACCCGCCCCCATGCCGCCAGCTTGTACCCGTCCCCGTCGCGCGAGTAGAGGGGCTCGGTCTCCTGCATCGTCAGCACGCGGGCCCCGGATGCCCACGCGAGGTACAGGCAGCGTTTGAACCGCGAGGCGTCGTGGCCGGCGCCGGGGGCGGAGTTCGGGCCAGGCCACAGCGTCTTGTCCTCGGTGGGCACCTGGCCCTTGTGCCACGGCGAGACCCACACGCCCCAGGGCTTCGCGAACTGCGACGCGCCCCCGCGCAGGTAGGCGAGCTGCAGCTCCGTGGCTGGCAGCGCCTCCAGCAGCTCCCCCATCACCAGGTCGCCGCCCGCGCGGAACCCGCTGTGCTGCAGGCTGACGCACAGGTTCGGCAGGAACCGCACCCCGGGCCCCGATCGGTGCGCCAGATCGCCGATGCGCCGCAGCTCGCGTTCGAAGCGCCGCCGCCCGCCCACCCGATCCGTGAAGTCGTAGAGCCACGGGGTCCGCGACCGGGAACTCGCGCGGAGGGCGTTCTGCAGGAAGTCCGCGTCCAGCTCCTCCGCATGGAGGCCGACGAAGAGCGGCCCCGCGCGCCGGGCGATCTCGCGGACGGTCTCCGGCGAGTGGATGTCGGGCGTGGTGTCGCCGCCGTACTCCGGGCCGCCGGGCTTGAACGCCGGACCGAGCCCTCGCCGCTGGCTCACCATGAACGAGAACCCGTTGGCCACGCAGGCATCCACATCGGCGAGAATGCCGTGCTCGGCATCCCACGGCGTGTTGCCCATCCCGTAGCCGGCCTTGGGGATCCAGACGAAGTTGCCCAGCCCCAGCTCGGCCAGCGCCCGGATGTTCGCCGCGCCGTGCGCATGGCCGCCAACAAGTACGGCGGGGGATGGGGGTTGGGGACTGGGGGATGGCTTCGTCACGATGGGCGCGTCAGGCGCGAGCGCTGAGGCCATGGTCGCACAGCACGCAAGCAGCCCGGACAGCAACCCGGCTCCGCGCCCGAGGCTCCGGAACCGCAGCCATCCCCCATCCACCAGCCCCAACCCCCAAGTCCCAAGTCCCATCACTTCCAAAGGTCGATCGGCTTCTCGTACGCCGGCGGGTCGTAGGGCCAGGTGATCTTGCGCCCCTCGCCCGCCGACTGGTAGGCGGCCAGGATGATCTTGAGCACCTCGCGGCCGTCCTCGCCCGTCTCGATGGGTTCCGCCTTCCCGTTCACGCAGTCGACGAAGTGCTGCATCTCGGCCGGGAACCCGTAGTTGAACGCCTCCTCGAACATCGTGAAGGTCCAGCCCTTCGTGATGTCCGCCTTCTCCACCGCGTAGCCGTAGCCGACCTCGGAGTAGGTCAGCAGCGCGTTGCCGCGCAGCAGGTCGGCGCGCGTGTTCCCCTTCGTGCCATAGATCTCCGCGCGATCGTCCACCCCGCCCGGCTTCGCCCACGAGTTCTCCGCCAGGCCGACCTTGCCGCCCTCGTACTCCACCACCACGATGCTGTGGTCCTCGCCGCGCGTCTTGTCGGCGTGCACGTAGGTGCCCAGCGTGGCGGAGACGCTCTTGACCGCCGGCTTGCCGAACACCCAGCGCGCGTACTCGATGGAGTGGCAGCCCATGTCCAGCATCACGCCGCCGCCGGAGCGGTTCACGTCCCAGAACCACGGCATGTGCGGCCCGTTGTGCTCCTCCCACTGCTTCACCAGGAACGGTTCGCCCAGGGCGCCCTCGTCCACCAGCTTCTTCGCCCGCACGTACTTCGGCGCGAAGAGCAGCTCCTCGGCGTACATCAGCAGCACGCCCGCCCGCTTGCACGCCTCGATCATGCGGTCCGCCTCGGCCAGCGTGCGGCAGAGCGGCTTCTCGATCGTGATGTGCTTCCCCGCGGCGGCGGCATCCAGCACGGCCTGGCAGTGCAGATCGTTCGGCAGCGCCAGCGTGACGAGCTGGATGTCCTTCTGCTCCAGCAGCGCGCGGTAGTCCTCGAACGCGTTCGGAATGCCGCGCTCCCGGGCGAACCGCTCCGCCTTGCCCGGCGTGGGCGACGCGACCGCCACCACCTCCGCCCCCGGCACGTACTCCCGGAACGCGTGCGCGTGGATGTCCGCCACGAACCCGCTGCCGATGATCCCCACCTTCACGGTTGCCGCCATACCCCACCTCCAGATCGCGTGTTCCTGCTTCGGGGATTCGGCGAAGGACTGGGGGATACCTCTGATGGGACTTGGGACTTGGGACTTGGGACTTGGGGATGGGGCGGCGCGCCGCACCCGCGCATCTCCAACCCCCAAGTCCCAAGTCCCAACCCCCAAGTCCCAAGTCCCGCCGCCCGTTGCCGTCATCCCGTCAGGGATCTGCATTTGACGTTCGGCGTCCCCCTGCCCCCGTCGGCGCGTGGCCCGGGCGCAGCGCGCCGCTCCATGACAGGCAGCGCCCCAACATCCTCACCATCTGCATGCGCCTGAAAGACGAGATCGACGCGAATACCCGCACGCTCACCGGCGACACGACCTACACCCCCGCGGACCGCGCCCTCCTCGCCCAGTTCGCGGTGAAGCTCTACGAGAGCAGCGCGGTGAAGCAGATGCGGGTGGACTGAGGGGGGCAGCCCAGCTAGCTGGCCCCACGGGTGAGTCGCCCGACCTCGTGCGCGATCGTGCCGACTGGCATCTCCGCGAAGTCGAACACCTCGTACAGCGGGCGTAGCAATTCGGCCAGGACCTCCGGCAGCGCAACGCGCACCTGCTGCACGGTCGCCCGTGTTACGGAGGTTGCCTCTTCGGCGCCGCCTCGGCCCTCCGGCGCCAGGTAGCCCGCCCAGTTCTCATTGGCCCATCGGGAGAGCCTCCGGCCGCTAAGCCCTGTCCAGCCCGCGCGGGCCAGGATGGGGGCCTCATCAGGTGCGCCGAGCCTGTCAGCCATCGAGGCTGCATGAAGGAGGCACTCCCCGGCTCGCCAGATCGGCAAGCCCGCGTCGAAGACGGTACCCGGCAAGATCCCGTTTCTGGGAGAGTCGTCCTGATGGCTGCGCAGGACGAAGAAGCGCCCTCCAGGATCAGCGCGCCAGAAGTCAATCTCGGTTGGCTCAATCCTGAGGTTTCCAGCGAGCCAGCATTCGATGATGCCGTGTCTCGCATACGGGGCGCGACCGTCACCGCTGAGGAACACAAACGGGGGCCAGCCACTATACTTCGGCACCGTTAGGAGCATGTCCCGCAGTTCCGTCGCCGTCGGCCTGGCGAGATCACCTACTAGGCAATAGGAGAACCACCAGAAGCCGCGTTGGAGGCGCTCAGAGACCGCCTGGTCGCGTATACCCGCCGACAACTCGCGGAATCGGGCGAGCGAGTCCTCAGTCCATTCCAGCAGAGCATCCCTCTGCGCGCTAACCATGGCGGGCTGCGTAGCCCCGTGCAGGATGTCACGAAAGGCACTCAGCAAGTCCTCCTTCGCCTCGAACATGCACCTGCGGATGAGCGCGTCCCACTCTTGCGCGGTCTCGATCCTCGCGCTAGATGGTCCTGGGCGGCGTATGTAGTACGCGTGCTCCTGCACGTGCTTGTTGCCAGGTCCGCTCTTCCTGGCACGCACCGGCACCTTCTGACCGCCCGGCACTGCTTATGACTGGATAGAACGAGCCGGTGACGGGGTGCCTAACGTTGTGCACCTGGCAGTGGAAAGCTGGCTCGGCGAACGCCTTCACGATACCGTTGACGGAGTCCTGGTCATAAGTCGCCAGTGATGAAGGGCGGTCGGGGGCCTCGCCGGCACCGTCTTCGCCTTCAGTGAAGCCGATCACGACATAGCCGCCTCCGTGGTTGGCCAGGGCAAGCAGCGCCTGGGCCAGGTCGGCCTTGCCCTCTGGCACAGCGAGGTCGAGCCATCCCTTGATCTCAACGTCCAGCGCCTCGTGCGGGTCCGCAAGGAGTCCCTCAAGCCGGGATCGTGCGTCGCTCTGCTGACGATCTGCCATTCCCAGCCTCCTCCCGACGGTACTACCACCCGGACCTACCTGCGCGGCCAGCCGGCGCCATTGGTGATCGGCGATCGGCGTCGGACGGCGCGTCTACCCCCTCTTCGCCGGACGTGGTGTATTGTCCTGCACGCCGATCATTCTGTGGGGTACAATCACTACCATGTTCACCCACACCGCCGCCTACTACGACCGCATCTACGCCTTCAAGGACTACGCCGGCGAGGCAGCGCGCCTGGTCGAGATCATTGACGCCGCCAACCCGGGCGCGCGCACGCTGCTCGACGTGGGCTCCGGCACTGGGGCGCACGCGCTGCACCTGGCCGAGCGCTTCGAGGTGGAGGGCGTCGACCTGCAGCCCGAACTGGTGGACATCGCGACGGAGAAGGTGCCGAAGGCGAGCTTCCGCGTGGCGGACATGCGCACCATGGACCTCGGCCGCACCTACGACGCCATCGTCTGCCTGTTCGGCGTCATCGCCTACGCGCGGGAGTTGGACGCGGTCACCGAGGCGCTGCGGCGGATGGAGGCGCACCTAGCGCCCGGCGGCGTGGTGGTCGTGGAGCCCTTCATCACGCCCGAGAACTGGCGCCCGGCAGGCTGCCACCTATCGGTGGTGGACGACGATGACCTGAAGGTGTGCCGGATGAACGCGTCGGGCCGCGTGGGCGACCTGGCGATCATCCACTTCCACTACCTAATCGGCACCGCGGAGGGCGTGCGCCACGAGGAGGAGGAGCACGTGCTGGGGCTCTTCAGCGTGGACCAGATGCTCGGAGCGTTCACCGCGGCCGGTCTGGCTCCCCGCCACGAGCTGCCCGGCCTCGACGGCCGCGGGCTGTACGTGGCGACGCGGGGGTAGTCGCTACCTCCGCCTCTGCTCCCGCTTGGCGGCTGCCTCGACCATGGCGCGGACCTTAGGGCTCCCCTGTTCGCGCGCCATAGCCAGGGGAGTCTTCGCCCACCTCGAGTAGTGGCTCGACACGCGTACCCCATGCCTCAGCAACAGACGAACGATGTCCGGCCGGTCCGTCATGATCGCATTGCCGATCCCATCCACTGGGTTCGCGCCGCGCTCCAAGAGCAACCGCACCGTGTCGGTGTGCCCGTTGTGCGCCGCGATCTGGATGGCGGATAGCCCCTTGAGTCCGCGAACGTTCGGGTCGATGCCCGCGTCCAGGTAGCGGCGGACGCGGGCATCGTCTCCCACCCATGCACCCTGGACGAAGTCATAGTTGTCGCGCCAGCGCTTGGCCGCGTACGCGCCGCCCAGCACGATGGCGACAACGAGCAGTGTGCAGCCTCGTGCAAGCACGCGGCGGGTCCGCAGCGCAGCGGTTGTGCCCGCCGTCCCCTCACTTCCCACCCGACATGATCCCGCCCACGATCAGCATGCCGTAGAGCAGCGTGAAGATGCCCCCCATCGCCAGGCCGAAGATGGCCCGGCCGCGGCCGCCGAGGTGTGGGTTCCGCTTGATGTGGCGCAGCGCCATGATGCCGGTGAAGATGGCGAACGGCGCGCCGATGAGGATGACGGCGAACAGGCCGAAGTAGCCCGCCGCGATGGCCCAGCCCGAGCGCCCCACCGGCAGCACCCACCGCAGCGACTCGTCCACGTGCGGCGGCGCGGCAGGCTGCGGCGGGAACGCCAGGCCCTGCACCGAGCCGGCAGGCGACCACTCCGCCATGCCCGCGGTCCACACCAGCGCGTACGGCGAGAGCTGCCCCGACGCCGCGCGCTCCACCAACTCCTCCCACGCCACCGGCCCGGTCGAGGTCCCGCCAACCGACGCATAGAACCAGCCGTCTGCCATATCAACCCTCCGCTGCATTGGTGCCGACTGCCGCCAGTATAGCCACCCCGCCGAACCGTGTCAACTCGTACGCGCGCGCCCGTGGTGTACAATGTCCCTGGCCCCGGAGGGACGCCGACACCCATGCGCAGCAACCCACTCGACCACTACAGACGCCTGCAGCGCCAGATCCGCGCCGAGTTCGACACGTTCACGCAGAAGTACTGCCCGACGTGTCCCGCGCCCTGCTGCCGCAAACCCGCACGCATCGGCCCGGTCGACATCCTCCTCGCCGAGGCGGTCGGGTGGAAACCGCCGGCCACCGTGCAGGGCGACCCCGCCGAGCTTGCCATCCGCAACGCCGACGCTGCCATGCTGAGCGACGAGCCCGGCGACGGCGAGCCCTGCGAGTACCTGACCGAGACGGGCTGCTCGTTCCCGAACGACCTGCGCCCCTATGGCTGCACCGAGTTCATCTGCCCGCTCATGTACGCGGAACTCGACCGCAAGAAGATCGCCCGCCTCCGCCGCCTCACCCGTGAGCTGGACCAGGTGCACCAGATCCTGATGCGGCGGGTGGCGAGCAGCGAGGAGTGAGTAGGTAGAAGCCAGAAGCCAGAAGCCAGAAGCCAGAAGCCAGAAGAACGACGGGCTGTGCGCGGCGGACCGCGTCCGCAGGACGCTCGGCGGAACGCCCGCCAGACGGGTGATTCATCACCCGGACGCCGGAGGCGCCGGGAAGACCGGTGATTCGTCACCCGGACGCCGGAGGCACGAGGCCACCGTTCGACGGTCGACCTTCGACGCCCGACCACAGGACCCAAACACCCACCAAACCGCACCACCCCACTTTCAACTTGACACTTTCAACTAGCCACTGCCCTTGAGAGGAGTCCCCCATGCCCAAGATCGCCATGATCGGCGCCGGCAGCACCGTGTTCGCGAAGAACCTGCTCGGCGACATCCTGAGCTTCCCCGAGCTGGCCGAGAGCCATATCGCGCTCATGGACATCGACGCCGAGCGCCTGCGTACCTCCGAGATCGTCGCGCGCAAGGTTGGCCAGGCCGTCGGCGCGCGCCCCACCATCACCGCGCACACCGACCGCCGCGCCGCGCTCGATGGCGCCGACTATGCCATCAACATGATCCAGGTTGGCGGCTACAAGCCCTCGACCGTCATCGACTTCGAGATCCCCAAGAAGTACGGCCTCCGCCAGACCATCGCGGACACGCTCGGAATCGGCGGCATCATGCGCGCCCTGCGCACCATCCCCGTCATGCTCGATATGTGCCACGACATGGAGACGGTCTGCCCGGACGTCCAGTTCATCAACTACACCAACCCCATGGCCATGCTCTGCTGGGCCGTGAACGAGGCCACCAAGATCAAGACCGTCGGCCTCTGCCACAGCGTCCAGGGCACCGCGTGGGAGCTGGCGCGCGACCTCGGCATCCCCGTCGAGGAGATCGACTACCTCTGCGCCGGCATCAACCACTGCGCCTTCTACCTCAAGTTCGAGCGCAGCGGCGAGGACCTCTACCCGGCCATCCGCAAGGTCGTCGAGGACGGCCGCGTGCCGGACTACAACCGCGTCCGCTACGAGATGCTGACGCGCCTCGGCTACTTCGTCACGGAGTCGAGCGAGCACTTCTCCGAGTACTGCCCGCACTTCATCCGCCGCGACAAGCCCGAGCTGCTCGAGCGCTTCAACGTGCCGCTAGACGAGTACATCCGCCGCTGCATCGACCAGATCGCCGGCTGGCAGGCTATGCGCGACAAGTTCGAGGGCGACGAGCCGGTGGAGGTCCACCGCAGTTCCGAGTACGGCTCGCTCATCATCAACTCGATGGAGACCGGCACGCCGCGCGTCATCTACGGCAACGTGCGCAACAACGGGCTCATCAGCAACCTGCCCGCCGACTGCACTGTCGAGGTCCCCTGCCTCGTCGACAAGGCCGGCATCCAGCCCACCCGCATCGGCGCCATCCCCAAGCAGCTCGCCGCGGTGATGCAGACCAACATCAACGTGCAGTCGCTCACGGTCGAGGCCGCTCTGACGCACAAGAAGGAGCACGTCTACCAGGCCGCCATGTTCGACCCGCACACCGCCGCCGAACTCACGCTGGACGAGATCTGGGCGATGGTCGACGAACTCATCGAGGCGCACGGCGACTACATCCCGCCGATGTCGTAGGCCGCACCCGCCGTCTTCCGTTGTAGGGGTCAAGCGATCGCGCCCACGGCCTCCCCGACCGCACCGCGTCACTCGCGATTGCTTGACCCTTCCCCTCCACGATGCGCGCGCCGGCCGCGACCCGCGTGGCGGCACCCGCTACCCGACACCCGTTACCCGGCACCCGACACCCGCTGCCCGCTACCCGGCCCGGGGAGCGCGTGGGCTCTAGACACCTGGGGCCGCGCGCGGTACAATCGGATCGATGCTAGCCGCCGACGGAGGGGAGTCATGTCAGCCGAAGAGGCCCTGGCGGTCTATAAGTCTCTGCCGGCCGAAGCGCGCCAGCGAGTGGATCAGCTCCTGATCGAGCTGAGCGCGGGAGCCACACGCCAGCTCGACCTATCGCCCACCGCTGCCACGCCCATCGAGGACGATCCGTTCATCGGCATGTGGCGCGACCGGCATGACCTCGCCGACAGCACCGGCTGGGTGCGGGGTCTGCGCACTAGCGAGTGGTCAACCCCCCGTGGCTAGCCCAGCAGTCGTCGACACGGACGTCCTCATCGATGCGGGGCACGGCGTCCCGATGGCGGTCGCATGCCTGGCACGCCTGTTCTCTCAGGGCATACCGTCTATCAGCATCGTTACGCACCTGGAGTTGCTCGTTGGCTGTGCGGACAGCCGCGAGGCGCGCCAGACGGAGCGGTTCCTGCGGCGGTTCGCCGAGATACCCGTCGATTCGGCGGTGTCCGCGCGAGCGCTCGATCTGATCCGCTCGTATCGCCTCAGCCACGGCCTGCTCATCCCCGATGCCCTGATCGCAGCCACGGCGATGGAGGCCGGGCTCCCACTCGTGTCCAAGAACCAGCGCGACTACCGGTTCATCTCGGGCCTGTCGTTGCCGCCGTACCCCTAGCGCATGTTCGCACACCGCACCCACCAACCGGAGCCTACCCATGCCCGCCAGACGCCTGCTGCCCGCCATGCTCGCCGTGTTCGCCGTGTTCGCCGCCAGTGCGCTGGCCCGCGCGCAGACCCCATCGGACGCGTGGCCGGACTACCGCGGGCCGGGACGCGACGGGCACAGCACCGCCAAGGGCCTTCCGCTCGCCTGGTCCGACACCAAGAACGTGAAGTGGAAGACGGCTATCCACGGGCGCGGCTGGTCGTCGCCTGTTGTGTGGGGCAGGCAGGTCTGGCTAACCACCGCCGACAACGACGGCGCGGAGCGCTACATCGTCTGCGTCGACCGCGAGACGGGCGCCATCCTGCTCGATGAGAAGGTCGTTACCGTCCCGCAGCGCGAGAGCATCTCCAGCGTGAACAGCTACGCGTCGCCCTCCCCGGCTATCGATGAGCGCCGCGTCTACGTCCACTTCGGCACGTACGGAACCGCGTGCTACGACACGAAGACGCTCAAGCAGATCTGGGCGCGCACCGATCTCCACTGCGACCACGCCGTCGGCTCCGGCTCCTCCCCAGTGCTCGACGATGGCCGGCTCTTCGTCACGCTCGACGGACTCGAGCAGCAGCACACCTACGCCCTGGACGCAGCGACCGGCAAGACGCTGTGGACCGTCGACCGCGCCCCCACGTTCGCCAAGGACGTCGGGCCCGACGCCCGCAAGTCCTTCGGCACGCCGGTCCTCGTCCCAGTCGGAGGGAAGAAGCTCCTCGTCTACTCGGCAGCGGGCGGGGCCTACGGGTACGACGCGGCGACCGGCGAGGAGATCTGGCGGGTCCGCCACGGGGGATACTCCACGGCGTCCCGGGCCGTCTGGGCCAAGGGCATCGTGTACGTGGGCACGGGGTTCGACACGGCGGAGCTGATCGCCATCCGCATGGCAGGCAGCGGGGACATCACCAAGACCAATGTGGTGTGGCGCTACTCCTCGGGCATGCCCCACAAGCCCTCGCCGATCCTGGTTGACGGGCTGCTCTACGTGGTGAACGATGCGGGCGGGTTGACGTGCCTCGACGCGGCGACGGGCGCGGTGGTCTGGCAGGAGCGGCTCGGCGGGAACTACTCGTCCTCGCCGATCTTCGCGGATGGGCGCATCTACCTGTTCAGCGAGAGGGGCAAGGGCCTGGTGCTGCAACCCGGCCGCGCCTACAGGCTGCTCGCGGAGAACGAGCTGCCGGATGGGTGCATGGCCTCGCCGGCCGCGGTGGGGCGCTCCCTCTTCGTTCGCACCAAGACGACCCTATACCGCATCGAGGAGACGCCGTAGGCCGCCGCTCGAGCGGCGGGGCGGCTGTCCCTGCCCGCCCGGTGCAACCCACCGATCCCTCAGGCTACGGCGACGCCGACGAAGCCAGCCATTCGCGTTCCAGCCTGCGTCGGTCGATGCCGGCAGCACGCCTCAGCGCCTTGTCGGGCGGCATCCCCTGCCCCATCAGGCGCAGGGCGCGCGCCATGCCATCCCACCCCGCCCGGTCCATCATCAGCCGCGTGAAGTCGGCCGCAGCAGCGTAGCACACGCCTGCCGCGCCGCTGCCCAGGTCCAGGTCGTACCCCTCCATGCGCGCCGAGATCTCGTCGAGGGCGGGCCGACGCCCCCGGTTCGACGCGATGGCGTACCGCCGCCTCTCGTCCGCCAGCAGCGAGCCCTCCATCAGGACCGCGATCCCCTCGTCGAGCCAGCGAGGGTGCCCGTCGCCCGCCAGTTGGTGCGCGGCGGCGTGGGCGATCTCGTGGCGCGAGGCACGCGTCAGGACCGACGGCGGGTAGACGGCAGACGGAGGGAGGCACACCTTGTGCCAGGGGGCGCGCTCGCGGTAGTAGCCGAACCGAGCGTGGACGAACTCGACGTAGTCTTCGTCCGGCACGACCGTCACGAGGACGGGCTTGCCCCACCGGACGCCCAGGGCATCGCCAACCGAGACCGCGGCTTCGCGAACGACGCGCAGGATCGCGGGCCAGTCGGCGCCCCACATCGCTGGGTCCGCCTCGATGAGGAGGTGCTCATCGACGCGGATGCGGCTGCCGGCGAGGCGCGCGCCAAGCTCCGCCTCGATGCTGCGCTGGAGGTCGTAGAGGTCGCCTGGGTGGAAGCCAGCGCGCAGGGCCTGCTCCATGGCTGCCCGGGCTTCCGAGAGGCGGTCCTCCTCCCAGAAGCGCCGAGCCATCGCCAGGTGCAGATCCCTGCCGCCGTAGCGCCCCAATACCGACCGCATGACGTTGCCCGCCGGCCGCCGCCCTACCGGCGCACCGCGGCCTTCACGCCGAAGCGGTAGCCGGCCACGTTGGTGTCGGTCGTCAGCACCACGAAGTCGGCGCGCACATCCTGCCCCCGCAGCGGCTTCAGGGTCAGCGTGTGCACCCCCTTCGTGAGCGTCACCGAGCCCGGGCAGAAGGTCGCCGAGCCGAGAGCCGACGGGACCGATGCGCCGCGGACAGGAGCGCCGTCCACCAGCACCTCGGCCGTCGCGGGCGCACCTCGCCGAACGCACCGGACGAACACGCGGTACGACCCGGCTGTCTCGCACTCGAAGCGCGTAGAGATAGACCCCGTCGTCGGCACGAGCACGTGCGTCAGGCCCTGGCCAGGGCTGAGATCCGCACCCGACGACGGCTTCAGAGCGCCGAGGTCGGTGAACTTCTCGCACTGGAGGAGCATCTCCGCCGGCTGCTGGGTGAAGTAGGCCGCCCCGATGGAGTTGGCCTCCAGGTTGAGCGTGTAGGTGAAGTCCGCCGGCGTGCGAACATCGGAGTGGCCCGCGAACTGCTCCGGCGTCAGCGCGACCGTCCGCGTGACGGGCTCGGAGCCCGGGTTGTAGTAGAGCGCCTTGTCGGCGAAGAGCGTCGCGTAGACACCGTCCCAGGAGTCGTCGATCGGGATGGCGTCCTGCTTCGTCGCATCGAGGTCCGAGAGATGGTAGGTCAGGTAGCGGATGACCTCAAGATATCCCGGCAACTGCGAGCGGCGCGCGGGGTAGTAGACGGTCCAGCCTCGCCCCACCGGCCTCGCCCACTCAGAGCGCAGCCTCTTGAGGTCGATCGTAGTCTCGATGCGGCCGCGCGGCGCGCCGGGGTCGGCAATGGCGGGCTGCACCTGGCCGGCCTCGACCTGCACGTAGTTCACGAACACGCCCAGGGAGCGCCGATCCTGGCTGCCCTTGATCAGATCCGCGGGCACCCACGGCTCGCAGCGGATGCTGACGATCGCCACGTCCCTGCCGTTGAGCGCGGCCGCCGGCACGTGGTAGGTGAAGTAGGGCTCGGCCGAGCCGGTCATCTCGCCGACCTTCTGCCCGTTGACGAGAACGTCACGTGCGCGGGACGCCGCCTCGATCGGGATCGATGCCCGAATGGTCAGTGAGCACGCCTTCTTCGGATCGACGGGCAGGTACATGTCGGCAAGCGCGCCCGTCCACCGGCCACTCGCCGTGCCGATTGCCTCGGCCCCATGCCAGTCGCCGGCGATGAACGTCTGCCCCTCGGTCGTCGCGACGTCGATGCGGTACTTGGCGGGCACGCCTTCGCGCATCGCCGCCAGGAACCGTCGCGTGGGAGTAGTGGGCGCCAGACTGCCGGCGTAGCCGAACAGGTCCTTGAAGGCGGACTGATCGCCCTCGACGGTCTCGAACTTGCCGAAGTCGTAGGCAACCAGCACGCCGCCGGCCCGCACCCAGTCGCGCAGCTTGGCCAGCGTCTCCGCCTCGTAGATGACGCCCTCCCACAGCACGAGGATGCGGAACCGGTCGAGGGCGCCGTCCTGCACCATGCGCTCGTCCACGATCCTGTAGTCGAGCACGTCGCGGATGTCGGCGCAGCCTCGCTGCAGGACCGGCGGGTAGGCCTCGTTCGCGCGCAGCAGGTGCGTGGTTGTCGGAAAGAGCATGGCGACATCGGCCACCGGCTTCTCGACACGCAAGTACTTGCCGTACTTGTAGTACACATCGCGCGTATCGCGGATGTTGTCGGCCCAGTCGAAGTAGCCCGCACACCCGTGAGAAGCGGCGGCGAAGATGCGCTCGACCTGCTGCTCCTTCGTGATGCGGCCCGGCGGCTCCGTCCAGAACGGGGCGCCGTAGAACTCCGACGCGCAGGCGAGACGGGCCAACATCGTCGCCTCGTTCTCCGCGAACGGCTTGAAGCCGCCGTGTGTGGAGCGGACATCGACGTCATGCTTGGCGGCGATCTTCGGGATGAGGCTGTTGTCGTTGCCGCCGCGCGGGTTCTCGTCCGCGAAGCCGGCCGGCACCATCAGCAACGTGCTCGGGAACGCCTTGCGGGCCGCCGCGCACACGCCATCGGTCACGCTGCCGACACTGTCGAGATACCAGTGCACGAAGTCGAGCCACCGGCGACGCGAACCGTCCGACACGGAGAGCGGATAGGTCACGTCCGACGTCTTGGCGAACGTGGTCCGCCATGCGGCGTTCAACACGTCGAGGTCGGCGTACTTGGCGACCATCGCGTCACGGAAGGCCGCTCGCGCAAGCTTGTCGCCACACCACCACCCGAGGTGGTCGTGCAGGTCGCCGAATCGGGCCTTCCACTCGGCTGCCTGCCCGGGATCGGCCACCCGCGCGCCCATCATCAGCCCGGCCTCGCCGTAGTCACCGTGCACGCCCAGGTAGAGCGCCGCCACGCCGTTCCGGGTCGTCCCGCCGGGGCCGTACTGCTGGGCCAGCCGCTCATAGCCTCGGCCCACGGCCGCCAGGAGCTTCGGGTCCCATGGCGAGTACGCCTCAACCGTGCCGTCGTGCTCGAGGCACCGCAGACGCGTCACGTCGGTCTGCGAGCGCATCCATTTGGGCAAGAAGGCGTAGTGCGGGAAGTAGCACCAGTCGAACCCGTTGTCGACCGCCGTGCGCCGCCCGGCGTCGGCCGCGGAGAAGTCCCAGTGCCCGGACGACGTCTCGTTCGGGGCGAGGTGGTCGCTGTCCGTCTGAAGCAGCGTGAAGCCGGCGCTTGCGGCGGTCTCAGCATCCGCCTGGGACGCGACGTTGGTGGAGAGGAGCATCCGGTCGCCCGGCGCACGGCGGCGCCCGCCCGCGCCGGTCGCGCGCACATCCCATACCCGCACGATGCGCGAGGCGTCGACCGTGCTGCCCGCGGCTGGCTGGACAGCCGGCGCGGTGGGCGTCGTGGGACGAGCAGAAGTGCCCGAGCCCGATCGAGGCGCCGATGCTGCCGCCGTGACCGCGGCCGCCACCTTGCTCGCAGGCCACCTGCGATCGGCGAAGGCCATCGACTCCCAGCCGGCCTCGAAGGTGCCCGCAACGCGCCCCTGGCCATCGGATAGGAAGTCCAGTCGGCGTCCCGCGGCGGTCTTGACGGCCAGCCGGTAGGTCAGGGCTGGATGCGTGGTTCCGCGCCGCACCTCCACGGCGAGCAGATTGGCGCCCTTGCGCAGCCGCCGCGTCACCGAGAGCCCGGCGACGGCGCTCTCCCCCGCCCCTGCGGTGGTGCTCGTGCCGTTCACGTAGACGACGAAGCTCCCGCGGGCGCCCACCTGCAGCGTCG
Source organism: uncultured Chthonomonadaceae bacterium (assembly GCA_964519955.1). Taxonomy (GTDB): domain Bacteria; phylum Armatimonadota; class Chthonomonadetes; order Chthonomonadales; family CAJBBX01; genus CAZFLM01. Next base: position 128,113 of record CAZFLM010000004.1, read on the forward strand.
CGGACGCTGGCGCTTCCGACAGCGTGAACCAGCGCCTGTAGAAGAGCGTCTGGCTCTTCGCGTCGCCTCCGGTCACCCACCGGGCGTCGGCCTGCAGCACAGCCGGACGCGACGGGGCCGCGGCGGCCCCGGGCGCACTGCGCGCCTGCGCAGCCACTCCGGACGCGCCAACCGCGTGCAGCGACGCGAGCAACGCGATAGCGGCCACAAGCTTGAGAACGGTAGTTCGCATGACAGGAAGCAACCTAAGCGCTCGCATAGCGGCCCGGCCAGGCGCTCAGAATGTCCTTCGGACCCGGATAGAGCGTCACGCCGATGACGTGGATGGGGTTGAACAGGATCGCGCCGCCCGCCCTTCTGCGCACGTGCAGGAACGGCACTCCCTGGGACTGGTGCACGAGCAGCGTCCGGTCCAGAGGAGTCGACGGGTGCAGCTCGACGCGGTTCGCTGTGTAGATGCCCTTGCCATAGGGCAGTCGGATCTCGGAGAATGTCTCGATCTCGCGCCCGGCATCGGCCTCCTCGGGAGCAAGCGAGGCGTAGTTCTCGGGCCGGAACCGCTCGATCACCTCGTTCCCGCTGACCTCCACCGAGTCGATCAGCGGCCAGCCGAAGGACCAACCTGGGTTCTCGGCCATGATGAAGTCGACACGGAGCACGTGGGCGGTCGGATACACGGACAGCGCGTGCTCGCGACTGATCTGGATCTGCGGCTGAGTGAACAGCCGCTCCGGCTGGACCTGGTCGACGACGAACTGGGCCTGCCCAGGATCGTCCACGGCGAAGCGGACGGCCTGTCCGTCCGAGAGATGAATGTGGAACTCGAGCGGCGGCCTACTCATGTGAGGAACCCTCCTGCACGGGCCATTGGGGGTGGTTGGGCTACAGCGCTGCGGACAGCCCATCATAGTCGCCGCGCCGGGGGTCTGTCAAGACGACGCGGCCCTCCCGCCCGAAGGAGGGAGGGCCGCACCAGGCCGCGACGCAGATCGGCCGACGCCTACGGTGTGACCGTGATCGTCGAGGTCGCCTGGCACCCGCTGTAGGCTGCGTCCCCGTCGAACCGGGCTGTCAACGTATGCGCGCCGGTCGATAGCCCCTGGGGGATCGTGTAGTCCAGCACCGAGCCGCCGTCCACATTGCCGACCACCGTCGCGATCGCCGAGCCGTCCAGCAGGAACACGACAGTCTTGCCCGGCACATTCCTCCAATCGCTCGTGCGCCACAACCACGCCCAGGTGTGGAACACCGCGCCACGCGCGACGGTGCCGCCGCCCACCCAGAGGAACGTCTGTCCCAGCCCGCTAACCGTCAGCGTGCCGGATCCAGCCGACGAAGCGTACGAGCCATCGCCCGCGAACTCCACCACGACCGGGTACGTCCCGGCGGCGACCGGTGCGGCCAGTGTCACGCGGGCGAAGCCGTCGGTCCCGGTCGTGCCGCTGCCTGCCGCCACTCCGTTGACCCGGAACGTCAGTGCCATGCCTGGCACCGAAGTGCTCCCGCCGGTCGTGACGAGCCGAGCAGCCAGCGTGACGTCCTGACCGGCGCCGGCCGTCGCGGGCTGCACCCAGATCCATGTGCCAGTCGACGACGTCACCGTCAGCGTCGCCGTCGCGCTGGAGCCCAGGTACGATGCATTGCCGGCGAACTCCGCCTTGAGCGCATGGCTCCCCACGGCCATCGATGTCGGGATCGTGTACTCCAGCAGTGCGCCGCCGCCGCTGTTGGCCACAATGGTCGACACCGCGGAGCCGTCGATGCTGAACGTGATCGGCACCGAAGGCAGGTCCTTCCAGTCCGACGTCCGCCAGATCCACGACCACACGTGCGTCTGCTGGCCCAATCCGACCGTCGTCGAGCCCAACCACATGAACGTGGGCGTCCTGTCTGCCGCCACGGTCAGAGTTGCGGAGGCGGACGAGTCGTTGAAGGCGCCCTGCCCGGTGTAGTAGACCCCGATCGTGTGGTCGCCGATGGTTGCGTCTGCCGGAATGGTGTACTGGATGCTGGCCGAGCCCGACGCGTCTGTCAGCGCCGGCCCCAGCGTGTGCCCGTCGACCTCGAAGTCGAGCACACAGTCCTCGAGGCCGGCCGCCGTGTCGGCCCGCCTGAGCACTGCCGAGAGCGTCACGGTCTCACCCGGAGCGCCCACCACGCTCGACGCGCTCAGCGTCGTATTCACCGCGCCGATGTTGAAGTCGATGCCCGGCATGTCGCATCCGGCCGAAACCGCAACGGGCTCGACCTTCAGGCTCTCTCCGAAGTACGTCGCTGTCACCTTGTAGCTGCCTGCGGGCATGTTCGGCAGACGGTACCCGCCATCGGCCCGAGTGGATGCCGTCCACGACTGAACCGAACTCGTAGGACGAGCCACCACGGTAGCGTTCTGCACCACAGTGCCCTTGTACCGCACCTGGCCGGTCACCGAGCCCACCGTGTCGCCGCGCGGGTTGGGGTTGCTTCCGAGGTTAAGCGTGCCGTAGGGGCTGATCAGGCCGTAGCCGAAGTACGGATCCCAGCCGCCGGCGCCATCGGCGCCCTGTTGGATGGCCTGCCAGATCCGGAGTGGCGCGTTGGGCGTGCTCTGGGTGATGCCGTTCCGGCCCGCGTAGAGCGCAGCGAGGCCGGCTACCTCGGGCGCCGCCATCGAGGTGCCCATCAGGTAGTCGTAGTACATCGCCGCGCCGTACACGTTGGGGTCGTTGAGCGGAACGTAGTAGGTCGGCATCGTGCTGTAGACGCCGAGCAGCCACATGATGTCGTAGTCGAAGTCGCCGCCCGGCGCCGTGATGCCCACCGGGTCGCCGTAGTTGGAGTAGCTAGCCAGCGTCAGACGAGAGCATGCCGACACCGCGAGGACGCGGCTCATGCTGGCAGGGTAGTTGAACTGGTAGTTGTTGCCGTCATTTCCCACGGCCGCGATCACCAGAGCGCCCTTGCGCCACGCGTAGTTCACCGCGTCCTGCTCCGCCTGGCTGTACTGGTAGCTGCCCAGCGAGAGGTTGCAGATGAGCGCGCCATGGTCGGCCGCGTAGACGATCCCCTGCGCGATGTCGGTGTCTGTCCCGTTGCCCGCCGAGTCGATCACCCGGATGGACAAGACGTTCGCGTTGTAGCCGAGGCCCAGGGTCCCCGTCGAGTTGTTCGTTGCCGCCGCGGCGATGCCGGCGACGTGAGTGCCGTGGCCGTACACGTCCCAGGCCTCGGGCGTCACCACGCCATTCGAGATGCTCGCGTCGAGGTCGCGCAGGAGCTGCCCGCCGTGGGCCACGTCGCTCGCCGTGCCTCCCACGTTGATGAAGTCCGGGTGATCGTAGTCGATGCCCGTGTCGAGGACGGCGATCGTCACGGCGTCGGCCCCCTTGCCGGACGCATCGTAGTAGCGGCCCGGCCAAATGCTCCATCCCGCCGCGGCATCCACCATGTGCAGGTCCCACTTGTACCAGGTCGCCACGTCCGGATCGGAGGAGATGTTCGTGTCGAGGTCGCTGTAGGCGGGGTCGTTCGGGTCGGCGATCAGCGGGTACCGCAACTTGCGGGTCGACGCCCACAGCACGCTGGGGTTGGTCCGATACGCCCTGGCCGCACCTGCCGATGGCAGCTTCACGACCTCGATGCCGAGCTGCGGAATCCGCTGGATCACACGCGCGCCCACGGAGGCGTGAAGCGTCGCGACCTTCGCCGCAGCGACGCCGGGCTTCCGGCGCACGACGAGCTGATCGGCGATCTCCTGCGGACGCGCTTCGACGAGATGCAGCATGTGCGACACCGCCCGACCGCGCGGCGTGCCCATCATCACCCCGAGGTAGTCGGCAGAGAGCAGGACCGCGTTCGAGGCAGATGATCTTGACGGAGGTCTCAGCCTCTGCGCGCTCGCTGCGGTGCCGGCGCAGAGCAAGAGGACGGCGAATAGGAGTGCCGCGGTTCTGGTTCCGTGCATGTTCTCACCCTCCTGGGTAGAGAGAGGCCCCGGCCCGCCGCGGAGCTGCCCGTGACGCGCCTACATGACTGTCGAAACCTGATTGCTGCGCCGATCGCTGCGTGCGGCTCGGGCAGTTGGTGTGCTAGGCGGATATCATCTGGAGGCAGCGGCAAGGGGTGGTTCTGCATGGCGGCGGTCGCCTGGACCAGTGCCGGCGCTGCCCAACTCCGATGGGCAGACGACCGTGTCTCGGCTCAAGGATGCGGGGCGCCCGCTGACAGGGCCGTGCAGGACCGCCGCCTACAGCGGCTATGACGGATGCCGAGGCGCGAATGTTCCGTGCCAACCTGGAAGGATGGCCTGCTGAGATGGCCGTGAGCCTGCCCTGCGCTTGCCGAAGCGTGCCCGCCAAGCCGCGCTGGGCGATGGCCCGCGCTAGCCTGGATCATGCACGAGTGCAGTGGTGGGATGGGCCTCCGTGCCCGTCCGGTACGACTCATGAATAGGTCAGGCTAGTCGAGCGACCAGGGCTTCCGGTAGGCGTAGTGCAGGAGGCCGTTGGCGCGCGACGGACTGACGATGCGCTCACGGTCCGCATCCCAATCGACCCGCGCCCGAGCGGCAAGCGCTATGTTGGCCAGATGCGCGAACACGGTCGATCGGTGCCCCTCTTCCACGTCGCAGTTCGGCATGGCGCGCGACATCACACAGTCGATAAAGTTCCGCATGTGCGCCACGTCCAGATCGCCGTCGCCGCACTTGCCGGTCTGTGCGTCCATTCGAGGGCCCGGCGTCTGGAACTGCCCGCCGCTCTCCGGCACGATCTCGTAGCCGTCCGAGCCAGCGTACAGACAGCCCTTGGCCCCGCGAACCTCGATCTCGCCGCGCTTCATCGCGGGCACGCTGGACGCCTCGTACTGGCCGAACGTCAGCAGCATGCCGGATGCGAACTCGAACACCGCCTCCATCGTGTCCGGGATGTCCCGCGTGTCGTCGACCGCGTAGCGCCCGCCGAGCGACACGACGCTGGCCGGCGCCTTCTCGCCCAGCATCCAGCGCAGCACATCGAAGTAATGCACGCCCCAGTTGCCCACCTGCGACGAGTAGGCCTTCCACCAGCGGAACTTGTACGGCGCGATGTTGGGATTGAAGGCCCGCCGCGCCGCCGGCCCCAGCCACGTGTCCCAGTCGAGCCCCGGCGGCGGCGGGCCGTCTGGCGCCTTGCCGATCCCCGCCGGCCACATGTTGTTCAGCCGATAGCAGCGGGCCACGGTCACCTTGCCGATGCCCCCGCCGCGGATCGTCTCGCCCAGGCGCGCGTACATGCCGGAGGATCGCCTCTGCAGCCCGACCTGAACCACGCGGTTGTGACGGCGCGCGGCCTCCACCATCTTGCGCCCCTCCACGATGGTCAGCGAGAGCGGCTTCTCCACGTACACGTCCTTGCCGGCACTGCACGCGTCGATGGTCTGCAGCGCGTGCCAGTGGTCCGGAGTGGCCACGACGACCGCATCGATGTCCTTCGCCTCCACCATTCTGCGGTAGTCCGCGAACCGGGCGGCCCCGTCGCCGACGCGCGCAGCCTGCGCTTCGAGGTGCGGGGCATACACGTCGCAGAGCGCCACCACCTGGGCGTCGGGGCACTTCAGCAGCGCCGAGATCAACTGGCTCCCACGGTTGCCGGTCCCGATAACGCCGACGCGTACCCGCTCCCCTGCGCCCAGGGCTCGTGCGGCGGGTAGCGCTCCCGCCAGCGCCGCTGCGGCGCCCGCCACCGCCATCTCCCTGCGGCTCACCTGTCCTGACACGGCCGTCCTCCTCGCATCGCGATACGGCTCCCCATTCCCCGCGCTGCGCCCGGCATCCTGCTCCTCCGTCACTTGTCTGCGCGTTCTGCCTTAAGCGGAAGGTATCCAGGCTAACCATGTCGAATGGTCAGCGATAGCCCCCGCATTACCTGTTGCGAAGGAGCGCGCGCCCATGAACTTTCCGATGTGGGATGTGCCGATGCTCGGTGGCGGCATGCTCATCGGCATCATCGCGATCGTGCATGTCTTCGTCTCGCATTTCGCGATTGGCGGAGGCCTGTACCTGGTTCTCACCGAACGCAAGGCGAGACAGGAGAACGACGACGCCCTGCTGCGGTTCACACGGCAGCACAGCACGTTCTTCATCCTCGTCATCCTCGTGTTCGGCGCCGTAACCGGGGCCGGCATCTGGTGGACGATCGGCCTAGTGCACCCCACCGCCACTTCGTCGCTCATTCACACCTTCGTCTGGGTGTGGGCGATCGAGTGGGTCTTCTTCCTCGTCGAGCTGTTGGCGGCGTTCGTGTACTACTACGGCTGGGACAAGATGGACCCGGCGACACACCTGAAGGTGGGCTGGATCTACGTGGCGGGGGCGTGGCTCAGCCTGCTGATGATCAACGGCATCCTCACCTTCATGCTGACGTCGGGCAAGTGGACCGAGACGCACTCGGTATTCGACGCATGGTTCAACCCGACGATGCTCCCGTCGCTGGTGATGCGGACCGCGGTGTGCGTGGCCCTGGCCGGGCTCTACGCGCTCATCACGGCATCGCTGCTGAGCGACGCGCGCCTCAAGGACAAGGCGGTCAAGTACTCCGCCAAGTGGGTGCTCGCCGGCTGCGCCGTCATTCCCATCGGCGGGCTCTGGTACGCGGCCATGCTCCCCGCGGCGTCGCGTGAGCTGACGATGGGCGGCGCCCCGGTGGTCAGCATCTTCACCCTCGCCGGGGTTGCGTTCAGCGTCATGGTGGTCGGCGCAACGCTCTTCGGGCCATACCTCCTGCCGCGCCAGTTCCACATCACGTCCGCGATCGTGCTGGCGGTCTTCGGGCTCCTGGCCACGGGCATGACCGAGATGGTGCGCGAGGCGGTCCGCAAGCCGTACGTCATCGGCGACTACATGTATTCCAACGCCATCTTGAAGCACCAGATACCGGACATCACTCAGGCAGGCATCCTGCAGTCCGCCAAGTGGAGCCTCATCACGCCGGAGGAGCGATCGAACCCGCTCAAGGTTGGCGAGAGGGTCTTCCAGCTCGAGTGTCAGTCATGCCACACCGTCGAGGGCTTCAACGGCATCAAGTTCGCGGTCAACGGGTGGAACCGGCAGTTCCTGGATACCCAGCTTCAGAACCTGAACACCCTCAAGCCGTTCATGCCGCCGTTCGCGGGCACCGATGAGGAGCGTGCGGCACTCGTCGAGTGGCTCATGAGCCTGAACCAGCAACCGAGCCCGGTCGCGCTCGCAACCACTACCACGGAGGGAGGACGCTGATGCCACCCGTCATTCCATCGCCCGACCCCGGCGGACTGCCCGCTCCCCCGGTGCTGATCGTCTTCCTGATGCTGCTGACGTTCACGCTGCACCTGCTCGCGATGAACTTCCTCGTGGGCGGCTCGCTCATGCAGTTCCTGGCGCTGCGGCGCGCGAAGGACGATCCGTTCTTCGGCGACTTGGCCAAGAAGATTGGCGCCGCCCTGCCGGTCACAATGTCGCTCACGATCACCCTGGGTGTCGCGCCGCTGCTGTTCGTCCAGTTGCTCTACGGCCAGGCGTTCTACACCTCGACCGTGCTGATGGCATGGCCCTGGCTGTCCATCATCGCCCTGCTGATGGCTGCCTACTACGGCATCTATGCGCTGCGCTTCCGGCCCGAGTGGCTCGGCGGCGGCATCAGCCTGCTCGCAGGGCTCGTGACGCTGCTCGTCCTCGCCGTCGGCGTGCTCCAGACGATGAGCGCGACGCTCGTCATGCTGCCCGGCAAGTGGGCAACCATGTACAAGCAGAGCGCTCTGGGGTTCCACCTCAACCTCACCGACCCCACGCTCATTCCGCGCTACCTGCACTTCATGGTCGGCGGCGTGGCGATCGCGGGGATCGGCATCATCCTGCTGGCAGCCATTGCGCGCAAGACGGAGCACAAGTGGTCCGAGCGCGCCATGGCTTACGGCGCACGCTGGTTCATCTTCGGCACGATCGCCCAGGTCGTTGTCGGGATCGTCTATCTGTTCACCTTGCCGCAACACATCCGCCAGGCGCTCCTCGGCGGCAGTTCGCTCGACACCGGGCTCCTTGCCGCCGGCATCGTTGCCGCGCTGCTGGCCATGCCGTTCATCAAGCGGATGCCCGCGGTGGGATCGGTGCTGGCCGTCGCAGCGATCGCGATCATGTCGGTCGTCCGGCACCGGGTGAGGGACCTGACCCTGGCGCCGGACCTGAACGTGTACAGCCAGCAGGTCAACCCGCAGTGGGCTCTGTTCCTGGCGTTCGCGGTCATTCTGGTGCTGGGGCTGGCGACGGTGGCATGGATGGTGGTGCAGTTCGCCAAGGCTCAGGCGCCGCACCACGCGAAGGAGACCAAGTGACGCCGGCAGCCGTGGAACAGGCCATCGTTCCCGCTGCCGGCTACGGCACGCGCATGCGGCCGCTGACCCTTGCCATCCCGAAGGAGATGCTGCCGCTTGGGCGCCGCCCGGTGCTCGACTACGTCGTCGCGGAGCTGCGCGACGCGGGCATCCGCCGGATACTGGTCGTGGTGTCACCCGGCAAGGAGATCATACGTACCTACCTGGGGGACGGAACGGCTCACGGCGTTGCCTGTGAGTACGCCACCCAGCCGGAGATGCGAGGACTCGGGGACGCGATCCTGCAGGGCGAGGAGTGGGCACAGTCCTCGCCGTTCGTTGTAGCGTTCGGCGACTGCATCATCCGGAGCGCACGCCATGCGGGAGAGCTGCCCCTCTCCCGCATGCTGCGGACTCACGTCTCAAATGGCGCCGATGCTACCGTCCTCACGGAGCACGTCGAGCCGGAAGCCACGCGGCGCTACGGCATCCTCAAGCCCTCCTCGATCATTGACGAGCCGGCCACCGCGCCATTCCAGGTCGCCGCCCTCGTCGAGAAGCCCCAGCCCGACCAGGCCCCGAGCCGCCAGGCCGTCGCCGCACGGTGGGTGCTGGAGCCCGCGGTCTTCGCGCGCCTCCGGTCCGCGGCCCCGGGTCCGAACGGCGAGATCGGCCTCACCGAGCACGTCGGCGCATGGGCCAAGGAAGGCGCGCGCGTCTGGGCGGAGCCCCTGCTCCCCGGCGAGGCCCGCTGCGATATCGGCGGGTGGAAGACGTACCTGGCCGCAGCCGCGCAGGCCGCCTGCCAGGACGAGGAGTGTGGCGAGGCCGTGCGGGCCACGCTGGCTCTACCGTAGCGAGGGGCCCCCGGCAAAGAGAACAGGTCGAAAGTCCCGCCGATTCTACGCGGGCGCGGCAGTATAATGGGTTCGCCGTAGAACCGCTCGAAGAGGAGATGCCGTCTTGAAAGTGCCGTTGGCCGATCTCGCCCATCAGGTCCGCTCTATGCGCGGCGAGATCGACGCAGCCATCGGTGAGGTGCTCGATTCGGGGCACTTCATCCTTGGTCCGGTCGTTGAGAAGCTCGAAGCGGAGGTCGCGGCCTACTGCGGCGCTGTGCACGCCGTGGCGGTGAACTCGGGCACCGATGCCCTCCTCCTCGCCCTCCTGGCACACGGCATCGGCCGCGGCGACGAGGTCATCACCACCCCGTTCACGTTCGTAGCCACCGTCGAGGCGATCCTGCATGCGGGAGCCACCCCTGTCTTCGCGGACATTGACCCCGCCACGTTCAACCTGTCGCCCGCCGCGGCCGCCGAGAAGATCACGCCGCGCACGCGAGCGATCATGCCGGTCGACCTGTTCGGGCAGATGGCGGACCGAGACGCGCTGGGCGAGCTGCGCCAGCGGCACGGTCTGGCAGTGATATGGGATGGCGCGCAAGCCATTGGCGCCGAGTTCGAGGGGCAACCTGTCGGCCATTTCGGCGACACCACCACGCTTTCGTTCTTCCCCACCAAGAACCTGGGCGCGTTCGGCGACGGCGGCATGGTGCTCACCAACGATGCCGCTGTGGCGGAGCGCCTGCGCAACCTGCGATTCCACGGCAGCGGCGGCGGCTATGTCTACAGCGCCGTCGGCTACTGCAGCCGGCTCGACGCCCTGCAGGCGGCCATCCTCCGCGTGAAGCTGCGGCACCTGGACGCGTGGAACGACTCCCGGCGCGCCCATGCGGCTGCGTACCGGCGCCTGCTGGCCGATGCGGATGTCACGCTGCCCTCGGTGGACGCACGCGCCAAGCACACCTACCACCAGTTCACGCTGCGCTGCCGTCACCGCGACGAACTCAAGCGCCACCTTGCCGCCGCGGGCGTCGATTCCGGCGTCTACTACCCGCTGGCCCTACACCTTCAAGAGGCCTACGCCTGCCTGGGGCACAAGCCCGGCGACTTCCCGGAAGCAGAGCGAGCCTGTCGCGAGGTGCTCTCGATACCCGTGCATCCCGACCTGACCGAAGCGCAAGTCGCGCACGTGGCCGCGTCGGTGCTGGCGTTTGGCGCGGCGGAGCTACTGGCCTCTGCGCAGCCGTAGAGATACCAGAAGGGCAGGCCCACTCCGATTCGAGAGTGGGCCTGCCGATAACTACCAGTGGATGCCGAACACCGGCCGCTCATATGACGGCATCCCATCTCCCAGGCAGGAGTATCGGCGATGAAGGCCATGATCCTGGCGGCGGGCGTCGGCTCGCGCCTCGACCCGCTTACCCGCAACCTCCCCAAGCCCCTCGTACCCATCGTGAACCGCCCGGTGATGGAGCACATCGTCGAGCTGCTGCGCAGGCACGGCTTCACCGACATCATGGTGAACCTGCACTACCTCGGCGACCAGATCCAGCAGCACTTCGGTGACGGCAGCCAACTCGGCGTCAACATCCACTACTCGATCGAGGACCAGCTATGGGGTGACGCCGGAAGCGTCAAGCGGTGCGAGGAGTTCTTCAAGGACGACACCTTCATCGTCGTCGGCGGCGACGACCTGGCCGACATCGACCTGACCAGGCTTGTGCGCACCCATCGCGACAAGAAGAGCCTCGCTACCATCGCCCTCTCGCTGGTCGACGACCCGTCCGAGTACGGCATCGTGCTGATGGACGAGACCGGGCGCATCACGCGGTTCCTGGAGAAGCCCAAGGGCGAGGTCATCTTCTCCAACACCGCCAACACAGGCGTCTACGTCTTCGAGCCCGAGATCTTCGACCTGATTCCGCGCAGCAAGGTGTATCTGTTCGGCAAGCAGCTCTTCCCCCGCCTGCTCGAAGAGCGCCGGCCCGTATACGGTCACCTCACCGCTTCCTACTGGAAGGACGTCGGCGACCTTCAAGTCTATCAGCAGACCCACTACGACGCGCTGGCCGGTCGCGTGGCCATCAACTTCCCGATGAAGGAGATCCGCAAGTACGTGTGGATCGCCGAGGATGTGGAGATCGATCCCTCCGCCGAGATCGGGTATCCCGTGGCCATCGGCCAGGGCAGCAAGATCGAGGCGGGCGCCAAGGTGCTGGAGAACACGGTCATCGGCAACAACTGCGCCGTCGAGCGCGGGGCCGTCGTTCGCGAGTCGATCCTCTGGGACGGCGCGGTTGTCATGCGCGACTCCTGGATCGAGCGCTGCGTCGTCGGACGGGACTGCCGCGTCAAAACGAACGCCGCCATCTTCGACGGAGTGATCGTCAGCCCGTTCCGCAAGGAAGGCGGGTAGGCGCGGCAGCGGGCGCCCCCGATCCCGCCCCTGCGGGAACCTGCTTCGAGCGGCGTGGCGTACACCACATCGTCTGCACATACCAGCCAAGGGGGCGGCGCGTTGTCGCCCCCGCACGCTGCCCCACCCCTGAAGGCACAAGGAGGATGTCATGCCCCAGCTCTTTGGCGAGAACCTCGCCCGAGCCGATCTGCTCCGCCGCGTTGGCGACATCTCTCAAGTGGCGCGCGCCAAGCTGTACCGCCTCGCCGAGGGCCCAGAGGAAGGCACACTGGCGGTCGATATGTCCACGGGCAGCGGCCTTGTGTTTACCGTGGTGCCCAGCCGCGGCCTGGACATCTCCGCCGCCAGCCACAACGGCCGCTCGCTCGCCTGGCGCTCTGCCTGCGGCGACACCCATCCGGCCTACTACGACCCGCACGGCCTCGGCTGGCTGCGCACCTTCCCCGGCGGCCTGCTCACGACCTGCGGCCTCACGTGGATGGGAGCCCCCAGCGTCGACGACGGGCATGCGCTGGGCCTGCACGGGCGCGCCAGCAACACGCCGGCCTACGGCGTGCGGTGCGGTGGTGAGTGGCGCGGCGAGGACTACGTGGTGTTCGTCGAGGGCGCCATCCGCGAGACCGTCGTATTCGGCGACTATCTCGTGCTGCGCCGCCGGATCGAGGCGTACCTGGGCCAGAACCGCATCTCGCTGACCGACGTGGTCACCAACGAGGGCCACGCCACGTCGCCCCACATGCAGCTCTACCACATGAACCTGGGCTACCCGGTCGTCGCGCCCGGTTCGCGGCTCCTGACCCCGAGCCTGGCGGTCACCCCGCGCGACGCGGAGGCCAAGGGCGGCGCCGACAAGCACAACGTGGCAGACGAGCCAACGCCGGGCTACGCGGAGCAGTGCTTCTTCCACTCGATGCAGGCCGGCGAGGACGGCATGGTGACCACAGGGCTCGTGAACCCGGCCATCGGCGGCGGCTTCGGCGTCCGCATCGCCTACCGCCAGGCGGAGCTGCCCTGCTTCGTGCAGTGGAAGATGATGGGCCAGGGCACCTACGTGATGGGCCTCGAGCCGGCGAACGCGCTGGTGATGGGCCGCGCCGAGGAGCGCACCGCCGGCCGCCTGAAGCACCTGGAGCCCGGCGAGAGCCGCGAGTACCGCGTCGAGGTCACGGTGGTGGATGGCCCGAAGGACCTGGCCGACCTGGAAGACGCGACGCGGGTATGAGCGCGACCTAGAAGACGAACGCGCGGCCACCGGCGGAGATGATCGTACTGCCGGTGGCCGCCCGCACACCCCAACCGCCCACCCCAAGTCCCAAGTCCCAAGTCCCAGATCCCGCCCACGCCCCGTCACGCCCGCGCTCCCGGTCCGTTTACACTGTTCTGGGGCATATGCTACACTATGCCGCGCTGCCGGGCGTCCGCGCCCTGGCGGCTTCTGCATGCTTTCCCACACCAAGATAAGCGGGGTACGACCGCCACATGTCCGAGATCCGGAGCATCCTCGCCACCGACTGCGGTAGCACAACCACCAAGGCCATCCTCATCGAGAAGCAGGGCGATCGCTATCGCCTCGTGGTGCGCGGAGAAGCGCCAACCACGGTCGAAGCGCCCTTCGACGATGTCACCGTCGGCGTCCTGAACGCCGTCCGCGAAGTCGAGGAGCTGTCCGGCAAGACGCTCATCCGCTCCGAGGGCACCATCCTCACCCCGGCCCAGGACGAGAAGAACGGCGTCGACCTCTACCTCTCGACCTCCAGCGCCGGCGGCGGCCTCCAGATGACGGTCGCCGGCGTCGTCAAGGCGATGAGCGCTGAGAGCGCCCAGCGCGCGGCCCTCGGTGCAGGCGCCATCATCATCGACGTCATCGCCGTGGACGACGGGCGCAAGGACTACCAGAAGGTCGAGCGCATCCGCCAGTTGCGCCCGGACATGATCCTGATGTCCGGCGGCACCGATGGCGGCACCGTCAACCACCTCGTCGAGCTGGCCGAGATGCTCGTCTCCGCCGACCCCAAGCCCCGCCTCGGCGTCGGCCTGGCCATCCCGGTCATCTACGCCGGCAACAAGGATGCCTTCCCGCCCGTCGACGAACTGCTGCACGACCGCGTGTCGCTGCGCCACGTCGAGAACCTGCGCCCCTCGCTCGACCGCGAGAACCTGCTCCCCGCCCGCGAGGCCATTCACGAGCTGTTCCTCGAGCACGTGATGCAGCAGGCGCCGGGCTACGGCAAGCTCTCTGGATGGGTCAGCACCGGCATCATGTCGACCCCGAACGCAGTGGGCAAGATCATGCAGGCCATCGCGGCACAGCGCGGAATTACCGTGCTCGGCGTCGACATCGGCGGCGCGACGACCGACGTGTTCTCCGTCTTCCGGAACCCCAAGGGCGAGGACATCTTCAACCGCACCGTCTCCGCGAACCTGGGCATGAGCTACTCCATCTGCAACGTGCTCACCGAGGCCAAGGTCGACAACATCAAGCGGTGGTTGCCCTTCGAGATCTCCGAAGCCGAGCTGCGCAATCAGCTCCGCAACAAGATGATCCGCCCGACCACCATCCCGCAGCGCCTCACCGACCTCCAGATTGAGCAGGCCGTGTCGCGCGAGGCCCTGCGGCTGGCGTTCCTGCACCACAAGTCGCTCGCCCGCGGCCTCACTGGCGTCCAGCAGCAGCGCACCATCGGCGATGCGCTCTCGCAGGAAGGGTCCGGCAAGACCCTCGTCGACATGATGGCGCTGGACATGATCGTGGGCAGCGGCGGCGTCCTCAGCCACGCGCCGAAGCGCGCCCAGTCCGCGATGATGATGATGGATGCGTACCAGCCCGAGGGCGCCACGCTCCTCACGGTCGACTCGATCTTCATGATGCCGCAGCTCGGCGTGCTCTCCACCGTCGAGCCGGAGGCTGCCACGCAGGTCTTCGAGAGCGACTGCCTCGTCTACCTCGGCACCTGCATCGCCCCGGTCGGCACCGCGAAGGAAGGCGAGCCCTGCGTCACGGTCACGTTCCAGGGCCGCACCGAGACGGTGCCCTTCGGCCAGATCCGGGTCCTCCCGCTCGGCTACCAGGACGCCCCGGCCCAGACCGGCTCGGCCGCCCCATCGCACGGTGCGACGCCCGAAGGCGAGCCCCAGCGCGAGGAGGTCGTGCTCAAGCCGGCGCGCGGCTTCGACGTGGGCGCGGGCAAGGGCAAGGAGCGCACCCTGACCGTCACCGGCGGCATGGTGGGCGTCATCATCGACGCGCGCGGGCGCCCGCTGGCCCTGCCGACCGACGACGCCGTCCGCATGAGGAAGATCGCCGAGTGGATGACGGCCATGGGCATCCCCGTCGCCACAGGGTCTTAGTGGGGCGTACTGGCATGCGAGTTGCCAATATCAGCGGCACCGTATGCGAAGGCGTCCGGAGGACGCTTGGCCGAAGGCCCACCTGCCGGTGGTATCACACCGCCGGTCCGAGCGGAGGGAACGAATGATGGTCCGACCGAACCATGTACTGACCGCCGCCGCCGTACTGCTTGCAGCTCTGCCGTGCACCTCTCGCGCCGACGTGACCCTCCCCGCGGTGTTCGGAGACCACATGGTGCTGCAGCGCTCGATGAAGGCGCCCTTCTGGGGCACCGCGCAGCCCGGCGAGAAGGTCACCGTAACCGTGGGCTCCATCTCCGTCTCGACGAACGCGGATGCGGCAGGCGCGTGGCAGGTGAAGGTCGGCCCGCTCAGCGCCGGCGGCCCGCTCGAGGTGTCGGTGTCCGCGCCGAGCGGCAGTAAGACGTTCAAGGACGTCCTCGTCGGCGACGTCTGGGTCTGCTCCGGCCAGTCGAACATGCAGATGAGCGTGGGCAGCGTGTACAACGCCGGAACGGAGATCGCCAACTCCGCCAACGTGAAGATCCGCCTCTTCACCGTGCCCAACGTCGTCAGCGAGACGCCCGCCAAGGACGTCGTCGGCCAGTGGAGCCGCTGCGGCCCCGATACGGTGGGCGGCTTCTCGGCGGTCGGCTACTTCTTCGGCCGCGAGCTGAACATGAAGCTCGGCGTGCCCATCGGCCTGATCAACACCTCGTGGGGTGGCACGCCGGCCGAGTCGTGGACGAGCCTGAAGTGGCTGCAGGATGACCCCATCCTCAGCCCGATGCTGACCCGCATCCCGAAGCCGGGTGTCGACATCGAGGCGGCGAAGCGTGAGTACGAGAAGAAGCTGAAGGAGTGGCAGGACAAGCAATACTTCCACGATCCCGGCAACAAGGGCGTCGGCCTGGGCTACGCGAAGCCGGAGTTCGACGACAGCGGCTGGCAGAAGATGCCCCTCCCCGGCGCGTGGGAGACCAACACCCCGGCGCTGAAGGTCGACGGCGCGATCTGGTTCCGCCGCACGGTCACCGTGCCCGACGAGTGGGCCGGCAAGGGCCTGACGCTGACGTTGGGAGCCATCGACGACTTCGACGTGACCTACTTCAACGGCGAGCAGGTCGGCACCACCGGCGAAGGAACGGCCAACTGGTACGCCGCGCCGCGCAAGTACACGGTTCCCGGCGCCCTCGTCAAGGCCGGCGACAACGTCATCGCGGTGCGCGCGTTCGACTGGTTCGGCGCGGGCGGGTTCACCGGGCCGGCGGAGGCCATGCGCCTGACCGGCCCCAGCAGCGACCCGATCGACTTGACGGGCCCCTGGGCGTTCAAGGTAGAGGGGTCGCGCGACGAGGGCAACGTCCCGCCGCAACCGCAGGAGCCCGCCGGCGTGTGGAACTCGTGGACGCCGACCGGCCTGTACAATGCGATGATCGCCCCGCTGATCCCCTACGGCATCAAGGGAGCGATCTGGTACCAGGGCGAGTCGAACGCGGGGCGGGCCTTCCAGTACCGCACGCTCTTCCCAGCGATGATCAAGTGCTGGCGCGAGGCCTGGGGCGAGGGCGACTTCCCATTCTTCTGGGTGCAGCTCGCCAACTACATGGACCGCGTCCCGCAGCCCGCCGACAGCGAATGGGCTGAGCTGCGCGAGTCGCAGTCGATGACGCTCTCGCTGCCGAAGACCGGCCAGGCCGTCATCATCGACATCGGCGACGCCAAGGACATCCACCCGAAGAACAAGCAGGACGTCGGGCTCCGCCTGGCGATGGCCGCACGCCACGTCGCATACGGCGACAAGGCCGTGGCGCCTTCGGGTCCGCTCTACCGCGCCCTGAAGGTCGAGGGCGACAAGGCGGTCCTGACGTTCGCGTTCACCAACGGCGGCCTGGTGGCCAAGGGCGGCAAGCTGGAGGGGTTCGCGGTCGCCGGCGAGGATCGCAAGTTCGTGTGGGCCGATGCCACGATCAACGGCGCCACGGTAGTCGTTTCGAGCCCCAGAGTGCCGAACCCGGTGGCCGTGCGTTACGGCTGGGCGAACAACCCGGCGGCCAACCTGTACAACGGCGTCGGCCTGCCGGCGTCGCCGTTCCGGACCGACAAGTGGCCCGGCGTCACCGACAAGAACAGGTAGACACGCCCGCATGCGCAGAAGCCGACTACCGCTGCTGCAGTGCCCGATCGGGTGCGCCGGCGAGCTGGGCCTCATCGAGACGGAGGGCACAGGCGAGCACATCGAGGCCGGCACGCTAGAGTGCCGCGCCTGCGGCGCCTGCTACTCCATCGAGCAGGGCATTCCGCGCATGCTCCCGCTCGACCTGAGCGAGCCGGAGCACCCGGTTGTTGCTCTGGATCCGGTCGAGGCCGAGCGCAAGCTGAGCGAGATGCGTGCGCGCGACGACCAGGTCGGCGACTACGACCGTATGTGGTATCTGAACCTGTTCGGCAAGCTTGAGGTGCCCGCCATGCTGCGCCGCCTCGACCTGCGACCCGAGCATGAGCTGCTTGAGGCCGGCTGCGGCACCGGCAGGCTGACACGGGAGTTCGCGTCGCGCTGCCGCAACCTGATGGCGGTGGACTTCTCGTGGGAGTCGATCCTCGCCTGTGCGGCGAAGCTCCGGCGCGATGGCGTCCAGAACGTCGACCTGGTCCAGGCCGACATCTGCCGCCTCCCGTTCAGAGGCGGCGCGTTCGACCGCGCGGTGAGCTGCCAGGTGCTGGAACACATTCCGACGGCAGACAGCCGTTCGGCCGCAGTCGCGGATATCGCGCGCGTCACGCGGCCTGGCGGCGTGCTCGCCATCTCCGCCTATCAGTACTCCGCGCTCACGCGCTGGTTCGGCCCCAAGGAGGGCGAGCACGCAGGCGGCATCTACTACTACCGGTTCCGGCGCAAGGAGCTGCACGACATGCTCTCGGCGTCGTGGACCGTGGACCGAATGACGGGAGCGCTCGTGTATCACTTCATGGCCCGCTGCCGGAAGGGTGAGAAATGATGGACCAACCTCCGGCGAAGCGCGCCACACTGCGGCTCGGCGCCCGCGAACTGCGCCGTATGCAGACAGGCGTGGTCTGCCTCATCATCGTCCTGCTCGGGCTGGCCTTGCGCCCGTGGTTCCTCAACACGATCCAGGTTCGCGACTTCCAGGTGTGCCAGTCGCACCTGCGCAGCATCTCTCAGTCGCTCCAGAACTACTCCAACGACTGGGACGGCGCTTACCCGCCGGGCGAGCATTGGATGGACCACTCGATGGCGTACCTGCATGTCACGTCGGCCGATCCGAAGGCCATCGAGGGAGCATACCGCTGCCCGCGTGACCGCACAGGTGAGGGCTACAGCTACGTCTACAACTCGCTCTTCAGCGGGATGAACCCCACGGTGCGCTCCGAGGAGCCGAAGCTCGTCGCGCAGGGCAAGCGCCTGGGGCGCGTCGACCGGGCCGTACTCATCATGGAGAAGCACGGCGGCCAGCGCAACGCCCACATGGAGATCGACGACTGGAACGTCGTTCGGCACGAGATGACCCGGCCGCATGAGCTGAAGTCGGCCACCGGCTCCTACATTCGCGGCAACGGCAAGGTGGGGTCGAAGAACTCGGACGACCTGCAGGAAGTGACGGACAAGCGGTTCTAGGCAGCACCTGGCACGATCAAGCCGCGGCGCTCGCTGCAGTTTTCGCCGCACACTATACGCAACGCCTCGCGCACGGCCGGCGAGGTACTGAGGGGATAGCCCGTGGGAAGCGCATACACTCCCGGACTTAAGGTCAGCGCGCGCACAACCGTCGAGAAGACGCGCCGCCTGCCGCTGAAGGGCGACGTGCTGGTCAAGGTTGGCGACCGCGTCTCGCCGGACACCGTCGTGGCACGCACCGAGCTGCCAGGCATCATGCAGACCGTCAAGCTCGCCGAGCTGCTCGGCGTCGAGCCGCAGGAACTCAAGCCGGCCCTGCGCGTGCAGATCGGCGACCGGATTGACAAGGGAGCGATCCTCGGGCAGACCAAGGGGCTCTTCGGCCTCTTCAAGAACGACGTGAAGTCGCCGGTCGAGGGCACGCTCGAGATGATCTCCGAGCAGACCGGCCACCTCGGCATCCGCATGCTCCCCACCCCGGTCGAGAAGGACGCGTACATCCACGGCGTGGTCAAGGAAGTGATGCCGGAGGAAGGCATCATCGTCCAGTGCCAGGGCGCCCTCATCCAGGGCATCTTCGGCGTGGGCGGCGAGCGCCAGGGCCTGATCGCGGTGGGGACGCAGTCCGCCGCCGACCCGCTGACCGAGCAGTGCTTCAAGCCCGAGCACAAGGGCAAGATCGTCGTAGGCGGCGCCAACGTCACGCTCGGCGCGCTGCGCAAGGCGGCCGAGGTGGGCGCGGTCGGCATCGTCGTCGGCGGCATCATCGACCGCGAGCTGATCGAGTACCTGCGCGAGGCCCTCCGCGAGCCCGGCTTCGACATCGGCGTCGCCATCACCGGCACCGAGGCCATCGACTTCACGCTCGTCGTCACCGAGGGCTTTGGCACCATCCACATGGCCGACCGGACCTTCGACCTGCTGAAGTCGCTCGACGGCAAGCTCGCGTCCATCAACGGCGCGACGCAGATCCGCGCGGGCGTCATCCGTCCTGAGGTGATCGTGTCGCTGGAGACGGCGCGCGACAACGTGAGCGACGGCGCGGGCGGCGGCCTCCTGGAGATCGGCACACCCATCCGCGTCATCCGCGAGCCCTACTTCGGCATCCTGGGCCACGTGACCGCCCTGCCCTCCGAGCTCCAGGAGGTCCAGTCCGAGACGATGGTCCGCGTCCTCGAAGCCAAGCTCAAGGACGGCCGCACCGTCACCGTCCCGCGCGCCAACGTGGAGATCATCGAAGGGGCGTAACGCCCCGCGTCCTGGCACACACGGCCGCCGATGCCCGTCCAGGCGCGGCGGCCGTGCTGCGTTTGCCCCTAAGCGACCTGCCCGGCCCGCCACTTTGTGAAAACAGGCGCAAACTTGCTGTGCGACGGTTCACTCACAACCTGCCAGGTGCCATAATGAATGCGGAGGGTCAGGCAGACGGACATGATGTCACCGGTGACACAGCTTGGAGACCACGTGCGAGCGGCGGGCTCGCATCTCCCATCACCACCGATGGCCCCCTCACCGGCACCAGGTCTCGGCTGCCCTCGTAAGGGCGGCGGCCCACCCCACCAACGCATCACCACCAACGGCGTGCACCAGTAGGGTGCGCGCCGTTCGCGTTATTCAGCGTCGCTAAAGTTCTGCCTCGCCCGTCCGGGGTGGATACGAGGAGATCACCATGAGTCCTGCTGTTGCGGAAGCGGGCACAACACCGGCGAAGGCAGGTCCCCCTACCCCGCCGAGCGGCGACAACCGGTACAAGCTGCTTGAAGCTACCATGAAGCGGCACCAGTACCAGCCCGACGCCCTCATCGAGGTACTCCACACCGCCCAGGAGCTGTTCGGCTATCTGGAGACGGACCTGCTGCTGCACATTGCTAAGAGCCTCAAGCTGCCCCCAAGCCGCGTGTACGGGGTCGCCACGTTCTACCACTTCTTCTCCCTCAAGCCGAAGGGGAAGCACACGTGCGTGGTCTGCATGGGCACCGCCTGCTACGTCAAGGGCGCGTCCCACGTCGTGGCGGCGGTCGAGAAGCTGGCGGACGTCCGCGCCGGCGAGACGACCACCGACGGCAATCTGTCCCTGCTCACGGCCCGCTGCATCGGCGCCTGCGGCATCGCGCCGGCGGTCGTCATGGACGGCGTCGTCTCGGGCCAGCAGACTCCCGACATCGTGGTCGAGAAGGTGAAAGGGTGGCTGAGCAATGGATCAAACTGACCTGCAAGAGATTGCGGAGAAGGAACGGGCCTCTCGTAAGCCCATTCGGCTGCGATGCTGCACGGCCGCCGGCTGCCTCTCCCAGGACGGACAGGCCGTCAAGGAAGCCCTCGACGCCGCCGTCGCGAAGCACAACCTTGGCGACAAGGTCGAGGTGGCCGGTGTAGGCTGCATGGGCCTCTGCAGCGAAGGGCCGCTAGTCGCGGTCGACCCTGAGGGCACGCTCTACCAGAAGGTGACCCCCGCCCAGTGCGAGGGCATCGTCGCGGCCATCGCCGGCACCGGCAAGGCCGAGGCGACGAAGGGCGATCTCAGCCATCCGTTCTTCAGCCGCCAGGTCCAGGTCGTGCTCGAGAACAGCGGCAAGATCGACCCCGAGCGGATCGAGGAGTACATCGCGGCGGGCGGCTACGAGTCGCTGCGCTCCTGCCTGCGCGACAAGACTCCCAAGGAAGTCGTGGACACGGTCCTCGCCAGCGGCCTGCGCGGACGCGGCGGCGCCGGCTACCCCACCGGCCTCAAGTGGCAGATGGTCGCCAAGTACGAGCGCGACCGCAAGTTCGTGGTCTGCAACGCGGACGAGGGCGACCCCGGCGCGTTCATGGACCGCAGCGTCCTGGAGAGCGACCCCCACCGCGTGCTGGAAGGCATGGCCATCGCGGCCTACGCCGTCGGCGCGTCGCAGGGCTACATCTACGTGCGCGGCGAGTACCCGCTGGCCATCACCCGCCTGAACACCGCCATCCGCCAGGCCCGCCGCATGGGCCTCCTGGGCGCGCAGGTGTTCGAGTCGCCGTTCGACTTCCGCATCGACTTGCGCATCGGCGCGGGCGCCTTCGTCTGCGGCGAGGAGACCGCGCTCCTGTCCTCCATCGAGGGCCGGCGCGGCGTTCCGCGCCCGAGGCCGCCGTTCCCGGCCGAGGCGGGTCTCTGGGGCTGCCCCACGCTCATCAACAACGTCGAGACCTACGCCAACATCCCGGCCATCCTGCGCCAGGGCCCCGAGTGGTACGCCGCGATGGGCACCGAGAAGAGCAAGGGCACCAAGGTGTTCGCGCTCGCCGGCAAGGTGCAGAACACCGGCCTGATCGAGGTCCCGATGGGCACCCCGCTCCGCACGATCGTCGAGGAGATGGGCGGCGGCGTCCCGGGCGGCGGCGAGGTGAAGGCGGTCCAGACGGGCGGACCGTCCGGCGGCTGCATCCCGGCCGAGCAGTTCGACACCCCGGTCGACTACGAGTCGCTGGCCAAGGTCGGCTCCATCATGGGCTCCGGCGGTATGATCGTGATGGACCAGAACGACAACATGGTCGAGGTCGCCCGGTTCTTCATGGAGTTCTGCATGGACGAGTCCTGCGGCAAGTGCATCCCCTGCCGTGCGGGCACCGTGCAGATCCACCGCATGCTGGACAAGATCGTCGCCGGCGAAGCCACCGAGGCCGACGTCGAGAAGCTCGAGAAGTTGTGCGTCATGGTCAAGAGCGCCAGCCTCTGCGGCCTTGGCCAGTCCGCGCCGAACCCGGTCCTCAGCACCCTGCGCTACTACCGCAAGGAGTACGATGCGAGGCTGAGGAAGGCCGACGGCGCCGGGCGCAACGGCGCCGAGAAGCGGGCGGAGGTGTGACATGGCCATCAAGACACTGACTATCGACGGTAAGATGGTGACCGCTCGCGAGGACGAGACCCTCCTCGAGGCCGCCCACCAGAACGGGATCGACATCCCCACCCTCTGCCACCTCACCGGCATCACCGAGATGGGCGCCTGCCGCCTGTGCCTCGTGGAGGTAGCGGGCGTGCCCAAGCTGCTCCCGGCCTGCGTCACCAAGGTCGCCGAGGGGATGGAAGTCACGACGAACAGCGAGCGGGTGCAGGAATACCGCAAGATGATCGTCGAGCTGCTCTTCGCCGAACGCAACCATGTCTGCGCCGTCTGCGTTTCCAACACGAAGTGCGAGCTGCAGCAGTTGGCAGCCGCGGTCGGCATGGACCACGTGCGGTTCGACTACATCTACCCACAGTGCAACGTGGACTACACGCACGAGCGCTTCGGCGTGGACCACAACCGCTGCGTGCTGTGCGCTCGCTGCGTACGCGTCTGCGACCAGATCGAGGGCGCGCATACCTGGGATGTCCAGGGCCGCGGCGCCAAGTCGCGCGTCATCACGGACATGAACGTGCCGTGGGGCGATGCCGAGAGCTGCACCAAGTGCGGCAAGTGCGTGCAGGCCTGCCCGACGGGCGCCCTGTTCCGCAAGGGCTCGACGGTCGCGGAGGCGGAGAAGGATCGCGGCCAGCTCGAGTTCATCGTCACGGCCCGGGAGAAGAAGCAATGGATCGGATAAAGCTCGCGACTGTGTGGCTTGGCGGCTGTGCGGGCTGCCACATGTCCTTCCTGGACCTCGACGAGTTCCTGATCGAGCTGGCGAAGCACGTGCAGGTGGTGTACAGCCCGGTGGCCGACGCGAAGGAGTTCCCGGAGGGCGTCGACGTGACGCTCGTCGAGGGGGCTGTCTGCAACGAGGACAATCTGGAGATCGTAAAGCAGATTCGTGAGCGGACCAAGATCCTGATCGCGTTCGGGGACTGCGCGGTGACCAGCAACGTGCCGGCGATGCGCAACCCGCTCGGCAAGCCGGAGCCTATCCTGCAGCGCGTGTACGTGGAGGCGGCGGGCGAGTACGGCAAGCACATCGGCGATCCGCTGGTTCCCGAGCTGCTGCCGCGCGTGCTGCCGGTGCACGCGGTCGTCGACGTGGACGCATTCCTGCCTGGATGCCCGCCGTCGCCGGAGCGCATCAAGGCAGCGTGTTTGCAGCTTCTCGAGGGAAAGACCCCGCAGTTGGCCGGCGCTGACGTGATCGCGGGTTAGTCGGCCGGCGGCGGGCACTACGGTGCTCTTCGCCCCGCGTCAGAGGGAAACGGACACATACATGGCACAGACCATCGTTATCGACCCGGTCACCAGAATCGAGGGACACGCGAAGATCTCCATCTTCCTGGACGACAACGGCCAGGTGAGCGACGCGCGGTTCCACGTGGTGGAATTCCGGGGGTTCGAGAAGTTCTGCGAAGGCAGGCCAATGTGGGAAATGGCCGGCATCACGGCCAGGATCTGCGGCATCTGCCCCGTCAGCCACCTGCTGGCCTCGGTGAAGGCGGGCGACAACATCCTCGCGGTGCGCATTTCGCAGCCCGCGGAGAAGCTGCGCCGCCTGATGCACATGGGCCAGCTCATCCAGTCCCACGCGCTGAGTTTCTTCCATCTCAGCTCGCCGGACTTCCTGCTGGGCTACGACACGGACCCGCTGACTCGGAACGTGTTCGGGCTCATCGCGGCCAACCCTGAGCTGGCTCGCGCGGGCATCCGCCTGCGCCAGTTCGGCCAGGACATCATCGCGATGCTGGGCGGCAAGAAGATCCACCCGGCGTGGGCGGTGCCCGGCGGCGTTCGCTCCCCGCTTGCGGAGGAGGATCGCCAGGCCATCCTCGCCCGGCTGCCCGAGGCCCGCGAGACGACGAAGCTCGCCCTCAGCCTGCTGAAGGCGCACCTGGACCAGAAGACCGTGGAGCCGCAGGTCTGCGGGAACTTCTCGTCGCTGTTCATGGGCCTGGTGGACAAGGACGGCAACTGGGAAGCCTACGACGGCCATCTGCGCTTCACGGACAGCGCGGGCAACGTGCTGGTGGACAACATCGACCCGGCCAACTACGCTGAGTACATCGGCGAGGCGGTCGAGCCGTGGACCTACCTGAAGTTCCCGTACTACAAACCGATGGGCTACCCGAGCGGCATGTACCGCGTGGGACCGTTGGCCCGAATCAACGTGTGCGACCAGGTTGGCACCGACTGGGCGGACGAAGAGCTGCGTGAGTTCCGTGACCGCAATCACGGGGCGGCCAGCTCGTCGTTCCAGTTCCACTACGCCCGCCTGATCGAGATCGTCGCGGCGCTGGAGAAGGTCGCCCAGCTTGTGGACGACCCGGACGTGAAGAGCGACCGGCTGCGGGCGGACGCGGGCATCAACAGCCTCGAGGGCGTGGGCGTGATCGAAGCGCCGCGCGGCACGCTGATCCATCACTACTGGGTGGACGAGAACGGGATCCTGCAGAAGGTGAACCTGGTGGTGGCCACGGGGCACAACAACCTGGCCATGAACCGCACCGTGACGCAGATCGCGAAGCACTTCATCCAGGGCCCGAACATCCCAGAGGGTCTGCTGAACCGCGTGGAGCACGGCATCCGCGCGTATGACCCGTGCCTGAGCTGCTCGACGCACGCGGCCGGCCAGATGCCGATGCACCTGGAGCTGGTGGACGCGGGTGGCGAGGTGGTGGACGAGGCGTGGAAGTAGCGAGTAGCGAGTAGCAAGTAGCGAGTAGGCGGCGCCTGGGAGAGTTGGGTTCTCCCGGGCGCCGCTGTTCTGTGCCCTGTGGCCCGGCGCCGTCGCCGTCATCCTGAGCCGCCGTTGCGTAGGATCTGGCGGGCGCTGCGGTTGGCGGGCGCGTAGCGCGGCGTACCGGCCCTCCAGCCCCCAATTCTGGGGGAGTCGGGGTGGTGCACCGGTGGGACAAGCCCACCGGCAGCCGGGCCTTCGGCCAGACGCCCTCCGGGCTGGTCGCGGCGCGGCGATGGGGGCAGACCGTGGGCGGCAGGCCGTGAACGAGCCGCCTCGTGGGCCTGCGGCCGGGCGTCCTCACGGACGCGACGGCGGGGTGGTGCGTTCCGGTCCGCCAGCGCCCAGTTCCTGGGCGGTCAGCCCGGTACGATTGACGGGGCGGACGGATCTGGCGGATCGGCGTGCTATGGGTTGGTCTTGGCCTGGCGGCGGGCGCGGCGGCGGTCCAGGACGATGCACTGGAGGAGGTCGACGTCCTCCTTGCGGTAGAACCACCACCAGTTGCCCCAGCCTGCCTCATTGGCGTGCTTCTTGAGGCGGTAGCCCTGGAGGCGGCCGATGCGGCGGTAGTAGACGACGGCTGAGCGGCAGACGCCGAGGAGGCGCGCGACCTGGGCGGTGCTGTAGAAGTCGCCGTGGTTGAGTTCGTGATCGCCGAAGTCGCGGCGGAGCGGGCGGCACTCGACGGCGGCCGGGGGCCAGGCGCCGGTGACAACCCAGTCGACGTACCCGTGGCCGGCCTCGGTGCGCCTCCCCTCCTCTTCGTCGTCGCCTTCCTCGATGAGGTCGCGGGTGCGGGCGCCTTCGAGGCCGTAGTGAGCCATGATGCCGCGGCGGCGCATCTTGGCGGCCTCGCGGCGCTCCCCATCGAGGCGCATGAGGGCGGCCTGGGTGAGCACCTTGCCGGTCTCCTCGTCGAAGATGGGCTCGGGCTCCTGGGGCTCGACATCGGCGCGGGTGTAGTACATCTCTCGCGCGCAGGCGTACTCGGGGCGCTCGGCGAGGCGCTCGATGGCCCTGATCGGGATGTAGAGCCTGGAGCCCTGGCGGCCGGGCTTGCGCTGGACGGCGGGCAGACGGCCTCTGGCACAGAGCCGCGCGACCTGCTGGATGCTGATGCCGAGGATCTCGGCGGCCTGGCGGCTGTTGACGACGTCCTTCCACGCGCCGGAGGTGAAATCGGCACGGTCTCGCGGGCCCCAGTGGCTGAAGGAGCGCCCCAGACGCGCGCGGCGGAGGGCGGATCGCTCCTGGCGGTGCCAGACGCGGCGCACATCCTCGGTGCGGTAGAGCCAGCGCGTGCGGAAGCCCCTGGCGCGCCTGGCGGACGGCTTGCGCGGCGCCTCGCGCCGCTCGATGCGTCCGCGGCGGGCGTTGTCGGCGACGACGCCCTTGCTGCCTCCGAGGAGGCGATCGGCGGTTCGGGCGGGCAGCCATTGCGGCAGGCTGGACCAATCGGGCTCGGTGCGCACGTCCACCGGGGCTCGCAGCTCGGGCTGGACTGCGACGTGGGTGGCGCGGTGGGCCTCGCGCCACGCCTCGTCCTCGGACATGCGGCGCAGGAGGGCGTCGAGGTTGATGTGCCACCGGCCTCCGGCCTTGTGCCAGTCGCCGGGCGGCCAGTCGAGGCGGCGGTAGAGCGTGCCGACGGTGATGCCGAGCCTGCGCGCGGCCTCCTCGGCGGTGACGTAGCGGACTCCCCAGTCGCGTGCGGCCATTTGCGTGCCCTCCTAATAACTAGCCATTGGGAGGGGGTGGTTTACTAGAGGCGGGGTGTAGATTCTCTGGGGGATTCCTGGTTGGGGGGGCACCGGGGGTACAAGACCCCCGGCATGGTGGCCTTCGGCCGGACGCCCTCCCGGCTGGGGGCGGCGCGGGCGTTGGGCCGGGGGCGACGGGCCGTTGGCGGCAGGCCGTGAACGACGCGCCTGGAGGGCCTGCGGCCGGGCGTCCTCACGGACGCGACGCGGGCGTGTGCGAGGCGGCCCCCCAGCCCCCAATTCTGGGGGAGTCGGGCTGGTGCACCGGTGGGGCGAGGTTGGCGCGAGAGTGAGAAGGGCAAAGCAATCGCCGCGGTGGGCAGGAGCGAGTTGTATGGCTTCGATGGCGATTGCTTTGCCCCTACGCGGGCGGGCGCGGCGCGCGGTGGGCCGTGCCTGGCGATGGGTGGACCGATCGGGCGTACGCCGGGGACCAGCGGCGGGGCGAGTGCGGCTACGGCGCCTGGCCCGCCCGCCCGCCCCCGAGCACCATCGCGAGGAACTGCTCGATCTGCCCGGCCTCCGGCAGGCGCATGCGCTTCGCCTCGGCGTGCGCCTTCGTCAGCAGGTCCAGCGCCTCGGGCACGTCCTCCTCGCGGCCGCGCTGGAGCATCCACACGGCGATGTTGGCCTGGCAGACCAGGACCGACCGCCTGTCGCCCAGACGCT
Source organism: uncultured Chthonomonadaceae bacterium (assembly GCA_964519955.1). Lineage (GTDB taxonomy): Bacteria > Armatimonadota > Chthonomonadetes > Chthonomonadales > CAJBBX01 > CAZFLM01. The sequence continues at coordinate 155,695 of CAZFLM010000004.1, forward strand.
CGTAGACAGGCAACTCCTCCTCGCGACGGATGCGGAGCGCCTCGTCCAACTCGCCGCGCCTATACAGGGTGTCCGCGATTTTGCCCATCGCCACCGCGCGCGAGCGCACATCGCCCAGACGCTCGTAGACAGGCAACTGCTCCTCGCGACGGATCCGAAGCGCCTCGTCCAACTCACCGCGCGCCTGCAGGATGGCCGCGATCTTTCCCATCGTCACCGCACGCCCGCGCACATCGCCCAGACGCTCGTAGACGGGCAACTCCTCCTCGCGACGAATCCGTAGCGCCTCGTCCGAATCACCGCGCGCAGACAGGATGTCCGCGATCTTCCCCATCGTCACCGCGTGCTCGCGCACATCGCCCAGACGCTCGTAGACAGGCAACTCCTCCTCGCGACGGATGCGGAGCGCCTCGTCCAACTCGCCGCGCCTATACAGGGTGTCCGCGATTTTGCCCATCGCCACCGCGCGCGAGCGCACATCGCCCAGACGCTCGTAGACAGGCAACTCCTCCTCGCGACGGATGCGAAGCGCCTCGTCCAACTCACCGCGCGCATACAGGATGTCCGCGATGCGACCCT
>CAZFLM010000005.1:0-145098 GCA_964519955.1 uncultured Chthonomonadaceae bacterium
GATGCTGTATCAGCAGACGCTGCTCGCCCCGTTGGCTGCCCGCAACAAGCGCACCTGGGGCCTCGTGCGGAACTCCGGCGCGCTGGCCGCTCCCCTGCCGTACGTCGTCTACAGCGACAGCTACGACCACCAGTGCTACATCCGCGGCCTGGCGAACCAGGGGTTCTGCGGGCTGCTGTGGGTGCCGGAGGTACGCGACAGCGGCTCGCTGGAGGAGCTGTACCGGCGCGTCGAGACGGTGGTGTTCGCCCCGCAGACGCTCATCAACCCGTGGTACATGAAGCTGCCGCCGTGGCTGCAGATCAACGCGGACAAGAGCAACCGCGGCGAGGTGATGCCGGAGCACGAGCAGGCGACCGCCATCGTGCGCGGACTGCTCGAGCTGCGGATGAGCCTGGTGCCCTACCTCTACTCGGCCTTCAACGAGTATCACCGCACCGGCACGCCGCCCATCCGCGCGCTGGTGATGGACTGGCCCGGCGATCCGGAGACCTATGGCGTCGACGACGAGTTCCTCTTCGGCCCGTCGCTGCTGGTCGCGCCGATGCGGGCCGGACAGGCGAGCCGCAGCGTCTACCTGCCGCGCGGGCGCTGGTGCAACTTCTGGACCGGCGAGGTGGTGCTGGGCGGCCGGCGCATCGACGTGGCCAAGCCGGTCGGGCAGATGCCGCTCTTCGTCCGCGAGAACTCGCTGCTGCCCCTCGCGAAGCCCGTCGAGTTCATCACGCCGGACACGTGCTTCGAGGTCGAGGTGCGCGTCTACGGCAAGTCGCCGAAGCCCTTCGCGCTCTACGAGGACGACGGGGAGACGAACGACTGGCAGGCGGGCAAGCAGAGCGTCGTCACGCTGACGTGGGACGGGCGCGAAGGCAAGGCCACGCGCACGGGCGGCTACACAGGCCCGGCGCGCTACGGCATCGGCAAGTGGACGCCCGTGGGCAACTACGACCAGGCGCCCGTGCTCGCGCTCGTCAATGGCGGCTTCGCCGACAACGCGCGCGACTTCGCGGTGGGGAACGCGACCGGCTACGTGAGCCAGTGCAAGCCCATCGCCGGCTGGTCGGCCAGCGACCCGGCGCGCATCGGGGTGCAGCCGCTCGTCAACGGCCTGCGCAACATGGGCCCGGTGACCGTCGAGCCCGGCACGCACTTCGCGTTCATCCAGCTCGGCGGCAACTCCATCCGCCAGGTGGTCGACGGGCTGACGCCGGGCAAGCGCTACGTGCTGAGCTACCGCTGCGCCGCGCGCGACTACGCCGACGCGACCAGCCCCGCCGAGCAGCGCCTGTCCGCGACGGTCCGCACGGAGGCCGGAGAGGTCATCGCCAAGTCGGAGGCGACTGCCGCGAAGACGGGTTTCGCCCCGGGCCAGGTCGAGTTCGTCGCGAAGGACCCCGCGGCCATCGTCGAGTTCCGCAACACCAGCGCGCCCGGCGAGACGACCGTGTGCGTGACGGGGGTGGAGTTGAAGGAGACGGCGTCGTAGGCGGAGTGGTAGTGGCTGGCCGTTCGCCAATCACGACACAGATGTGGCGGACGCACTTGACGACGGGTCCTGCGCCTAGTATTGTACCGATAGGTGAGTAGCGTAAGTCGCCCCAGTGGTCACGGTCCGTGCATCGGCCGTGGGTTTCTCCGCCTGCAACTGAGGTAGCGCCCCGAGCGCTTGCTGCGCGGGAGAGCGCGCCGGAAGGGAAATGGCGCGATGGTGGGTGTGACGAGGCGTGCGGGCCCCGGCGGGCCCGCCTTTGTGCTGGTCGAGTTGCTCGTAGCGGTCGCCGTCATCGCCGTGCTTGCGTACCTGCTGTTCCCGGTGTTTGCTCGCGCCCAGGACGCGGCACGGCAGAAGGCCTGTGCGTCAAACATGCGCCAGATCGGCATGGCCTTCCGGATGTACATGCAAGACAGCGACGATATGCGGCCGTATCCACTCCACCGGATCGCGCCCCGCTACGTCACATCGTCCGCGATTCTAGTCTGCCCGTCCGATCCGACGGGCAACTACTCCTATGAGACGTGGGGCTACCGGCTTGCCGACGCAAGGTGGCCAATCCCGGTGTCGTACGACTTCTTCAGGCCGACCGACAAGCAGTGGGCGGTCATGGAGGAGCGTGGTCCGCGGTCGGGCTACCTGATCGACCGCTGCCACGGCGAGTTTGCCAAGCAGACAAAGACACCATCCGGAGCTGCTGTGCCGTGGCGGTGGGGGCACACCCTACGCTTGAACATGGACGGTTCGGTTGTCACCCGCGAGATCCGATACCGCGACTCGTCCCTGTGCGACACGTGGACCCTCATGAACTACAATCCGGGCGAACAGATCCCGCCCGACCCCGGGTAGAGCGATGAACTGGACGAGCCCCGCCCGACAGCGATTGACCTGTCGAGCAGACCGCGCCGCTCGCATCATCATCGCCGATGCCGACGCATGCCTGAGATATGCTGAGGTTGTCCTTCTGCTGAACGTGGTGCCGGCGGCCTGTACCGGGCTTGCGGCATCCAAGGTGGTTCCGGCGGTTCTCGGGGCGGGGCCGGCAACATGAGGACTCTCGCCATTCGGCGTGCTGCACGCTGGGCGCTGGTGGGCGGCCTCATCGGCGTGGCGACAACGGCCGTGCCCCCGGCTCTATGGGTCCTCCTCTTCTGGTCGCGCGTGCCCAACCTCGGATCGCTGCTCGACCCCACCGCGATCGTGCTCAGCGCCGCTCCATGCTCCGTGCTCGCGGTCGTGCTGTCGGTCCGTCAGTCTGGCTACTGGCGCGCAGCGCTCCTTTCGGGTGTGTTCTACGGCGCCCTGATTCTATGTGTGCTCGCCTTTGTCTACGCGGCCATGATCCGCCCGAACCTCAACTGGAGCGTCGACGTATACGCCCTGAACTGCCACAAGCTGTGGATGTGGGCACTGCCCGGCGTGCCGCTCTTTGCCCTGATCGGCGCCACCAACGGCCTGCTGCTCTCCTGGCTCCGCACGAGGTGGCCTGACGCCCCCGAGTCCGGTGCCCAAAGTGCCCGCCCCGGGACTGGACGGTCCCGCGTCCGCTACCGCTTGTGACCCACGGACCAGGCCCCTCTACTGCTCTCGGCACAGCCAGCGCCCCCGGCGAGACGACCGTGTGCGTGACGGGGGTGGAGCTGAAGGAGACGGCGTCGTGATCGGCATGTCGTGAGCGAACGTACGGCGGGTTCGGCGCGATCGTGCATTCCGCCGCGAGCATGCTTCCGGGGAGGGGCCCATGGAGCCACGCTTTGACCTCGATCGCGCGGTACGAACCCTGCGTTTCCCTGAGCCGCTGGAGGCCGAGTTCATGGCGGACTGGCGGCGGAAGTCCGTGCGCCACATGCGCACGGTGCTGTGGGTCGCGCTGGGCGTGGTCGTCTTCGCGGGACTGCACGCGGTGGCGCAGCCGGAGGAGCGCCCGCTGGACTGGCCCATCCGCTTCGGTGCCATCACGCCGGCGCTCCTGCTCCTCCTCGCTCTGACATACTCGCCTCGCTGTCTCGCCTGCATGCAGGCCATCGGCGGCGCGGGGCTCGTGTTCGTGGGCGTCAGCCTCATCGCCCTGGCGCTCCGCATGCCGGAGACCCTCGGCGCGAACGGCCACGTCGACCTCATACTCATGATCATCGCGACCTACACCTTGTCGCGTCTGAGGCTCCTGTGCGCGGTCTTCGTCTGCTGGTCCCTGGTGGTCACGTACAACGCCGCGGCCTCGCTCTGGACCGACATGCCGTTCGAGACCCTGATGACGCACGACTTCCACATCACGGTCGCGAATCTGATGGGCATGGTGTCCTGCTATGCGACCGAGCGTTATCTTCGCCGGGAGTTCTGGCTCGCGCGTAGCCTCCGCCTCGAGCAGGAGAAGTCCGAGAACCTGCTGCTGAACATACTGCCCGCACCGATCGCCGAGCGACTGAAGAGCAGCCGGGAAGCCGTCGCCGACAGCTTCGCCGAGGTCACCGTGCTGTTCGCCGACATCGTGGGGTTCACCGAGTATGCCTCCGGAATGGAGGCCGAGGATCTGGTTCGTACGCTGAACGTCGTGTTCACCGAGTTCGACGCGATCGCGGAGCAGCACGGGGTCGAGAAGATCAAGACGAGCGGGGACGCCTACATGGCGGCTGCGGGCGTGCCGGTGCCGGGACCGGGCCATGCGGAGGCCATCGCCGGACTGGGCCTCGACATCCAGGCGGCGCTGGCCCGGCTCAACACCCGGATGGAGCGGCCGATCCACATGCGGGTGGGCATCAACACCGGTCCCGTCGTGGCCGGAGTCATCGGCACGAAGCGCTATATCTACGACCTGTGGGGCGACACGGTAAACCTGGCCAGCCGGATGGAGGAGACCGGGCGGGTGGACACGGTCCAGGTATCGGAGAGGACCGCGGACCTTCTGCGCGACCACTTCGTCATCGAGGCGCGCGGCGAAGTCGACGTGAAGGGACGCGGTAGGATGCCGGCCTACCTCCTGGTCGGGCGCCGCACGCCTCCACCCGAAGTCACCTGCTAGCGCGGAGGCTGGCCGTGACCTTGCGGAACTCGGGCAGCCACTCGGCGAAGCGGCCGGCGGATACGACGCCCTGGGCGATCCAGTAGGCCTGGCCGTCGACGGCGACCACCTGGTAGAGATGGACCGGCATGCCGCTCTTGACGTCCAGCGCCGCGGCGAGCAGTTCGTACGCGGGCAGGCCATCGATGCGGAGGGGGCGCCCCTGGACGATGCGGATGGACCGCAGCGTCTCCGTCCGGCGCGCGCGGGCCTCGGCGAACGCCCTGAGCTGCCGGATCGCCGCATCAGAAACCGAGCGGCCTACAATGTAGAACGGGTCGCCCGCTCTCGCCGGCGCCAGGGCGCCGGACGCGTTCAGGGCCAGCATATTGCCCACTCGGCCCGCGAGGCGCAGCTTCGATGTCGGCTTCACGCGGAAGGGCAGCCCCTCGTACACGTCCTTCGGCGGATCGGGGCTCCAGGTGACCCCAAGCAGCGCCTTGCGCATGGCCTCGCCCACCTGCCCTTCGGCGCTCCGCGGGTACGTACCTACGATAGTAACGGACTTGCGGTCCGTCCCGGTCACCAGGACCCACTTCAGGTAGCTCTGGCCCGCCGCCTCCTGCGCTACCTTCAGCAGGACCGAGAGGCGGCCGGACACGCTCACGTCGCCGGACGAGAGCAGGACCATCCCCCGCGTGGCCAGCTTCTCCTTGACCATGCCCTCGCGGATACCCGCGAACGGAGCGGGCATCTCCGTCACCATGATGGAGGACTGCAGGTCGGCCCGCCCAAACCCGGGAAACGACGTGGAGGGCTCGAAGCCGGCGGGCGCGTCGATCGTGACGCCGGTGCCGGGGACTCGCACGGGCGCCGCGTGGGCATGGGGCAGCCGTAGGGCGAGAAGGGCGATGACAAGAGGAGTCAGTGCGTCAGATCGGCGAAGCATGGCAGTCCTCCGCGGTGCGCGAGGTGAGCACGACCATACTATCCCACTCATCCGCGGCAATGCAAGCCCCTGGCAGCAGAGGAGCCCTGAGCGGCACTGCCCAGGGCTTCTCGCATCACCGGCGGTGCTGCCGGCCTACCGCTTCGCGTACAGGTCCGGCAGCACGATGTGGCGATCGCGCGGCGGGCGGATGTAGTGGGTGTCCGCCGGCGGGCGCGGGCCGAGCTTCGTCGCCTTCGGGATCACGTCCTTGTACGGGATCGTGCTCAAGATGTGGCGGATGCAGTTCAGGCGCGCGCGCGGCTTGTCGTCGGACTCGATCTGATACCAGCGGCACTCCGGGATGTCCGTGTGCTCCAGCATCGTGTCCTTCGCCTTCGAGTACTCCACCCACCGGTTGCGCGTCTCCAGGTCCATCGGGCTGAGTTTCCAGCGCTTCCGCGGGTCCTTCACGCGCTCCTGGAACCGTTTCTCCTGCTCCACGTCGCTCACCGACAGGTAGTACTTCAGCACGACGATGCCGGAGCGAACCAGCATGCGCTCGAAGTCCGGGCACGAGTGCAGGAACTCCCAGTATTGGGCGTCCGTGCAGAAGCCCATCACCCGCTCGACGCCGGCGCGGTTGTACCAGCTCCGGTCGAAGATGACCATCTCCCCGGCGGCAGGCAGGTGCGCGACGTAGCGCTGGAAGTACCAGTTCGTTCGCTCCACGTCGGACGGCTTGCCGAGCGCCACCAGACGCACGCCCCGCGGGTTCAGCGGCTCGATGATGCGCCGGATGATGCCGCCCTTGCCGGCGGCGTCGCGCCCCTCGAAGATCACCACGAGGCGCGTTCCGGTCTGCTGGACCCAGTACTGCAGCTTAACCAGTTCGAACTGCAGCCGCTCCATCTCGGCGTTGTAGAACCTCTTGTTGAGCGTCCGTGCGTTCTTCGCGCCCGCGGCGGTGTGGTCGGGGGTGCGTATGAGCTTGAGCCGCGGCTCGTGTCGCGGCCCCTCGGTTTCCGGTTCGGCCTTGCGTAGTGCGTTCGACTGCGCCATGGCAATCCCTCTCGGTGCGTGCCGCATGTCCGCTGGGCACACAGTCGGGCGCTCGGCGGGCGCTCCGCCGGTGTCCTGGTCGCATTGTCGGGCGATGGGGACGCCTGGCGCACTGAGAGGAATACGGGGTCCTTGCAGCCCGCGAGCCCGGCGCCACCACAGGCGCCGGGCTCGCGCGGCCATCGAGGCTGCGCCTAAGGCGCGGTCTGCGCTCGGACCTCCATGCTCCAACCCGCGGAGTACTGCTTCCACCGCTCGTGCATGGCGGCCAACTGATCGACTGTGCTCTGGCTGAAGTTCATCCAGTGCAGCCCCGTGACGATGACGCAGAGCTCGTCGTCAGCAAGCGCGTCGCCGAGCCGCTTCACCCCTTGTGTCGAGGTGAGCTGCCCTCGGTCCATCGCGACCGGGTCACCACCGCTATGGGTGCGGCGATAGAGGGTAGTGCGTCCTTCGACCCAGCCTGCCCACCGGTCCTTCTCGTCGTACGGGTGCTCATTGCCCGCCGTGTGGAGTGTGCCCTTCCAGTAAGGGTAGTCTGTCGCCGGCTTCTTCCACACCAGGAGCGCGTAGGAGACAATGTCGAACTTGCCTGGTTCGCCGCTGACGGGGACTGCGCTGAAGTAATACCTCGGCGTAGCCGTGAGGACCGGCGCCGCCTGAACCTGGACAGACGCGGTGCCCGTGCCGATCGTGTACCTCTCGCCGTCGACCAGCTTGACGATCTGCAGCGTGACCGTGTCGTCAGCGTCCTCCGAGCCGGCCACGTACGTGGTCTCCGGCTGGCTGTTCTCGTAGTCGTCGCCTACCAAGCCGCCGGTCTGGATGTGGCCGCCCTTGGCGGTATTCGTCCAGTGGTAGGTCAGGCTGTCGTCCGTGATCGTCTTGTCATCGATCCGCGCGCCGAAGACCTGCGACTGGCCGGCGTGAAGCGTCGCCGCGACCGGGTCGATGGTCACCTTGGCGGCGGTCACGGTGACGGTCGTCTCGGCGTGCGCGATCACGACGTTCTTGGTGCCGGCATCCGTCGTGACCCAGCGCCCCACCTCAACGGTGAGCTTCTCGGTGTCGCCCACCTTGGCGTCTGGGCGGCAGTTGTAGCGTACCGAGTTGTGCTGCACCCCCAACTCCACGCCACTCATGTCCGTGCCGACGATGCTGAGCCACCCGTGCTCCCCCCTGATCTTGTACTTGTAGGTGAACGTGCCGGGCGTGTTGATGTCCTTGTACACCGTCAAGTCAACGTACATGGCCGGGTGGACCGTCGCCGGATCGGGTTCGATCCTGGCCTTGGGCGGCGCGGCCGTCACTGTGAAGCGGTCATAGACATTCGACTGATCGGAGTCATGGATGACCGCGCCGAGGTCGATGGCGAAGTACCCGATGTCCGTCAGCTTCAGCGCGCTGTTCAGCAGCTTCGCGAAGCCCGCCATCCGTCCCAGAGCTTCGACGGACACGTCCGTCAGAGCAAGCTTCGTGCCGACGTAGATCGCCAGCTTCTCGCGGAGTCCGGAGTCCGTGCCGATGCCCTTGCCCACCGTCTTCAGCGCACCCCACCAGTCGTTGGCGGCGATGGCGGTGGCGGCGTCGAAGCCGGACTGCGTACAGAGACCGATCATGCCGAACGCGAAGTCCGTCAGTTGCCGACCGGTCATGCGGTTGACGGCGTCGGCCGGGACGAACGTGAAGAAGGTGGGGAGCAGGAAGTCCTTCACGAATGTGATGGCCTGCATGCCGGCCCGGCCCGTGTCCCACGCGCCCTCGTGCGGATTGCCGACGAGTTCGTCTGGCAGGCCGATCCGCCGGCTGCCGGCCCCCGCGGTAACGACCGTCAGGTACACCCGCTTCGCGCTGCTCGGAACGAAGTCGATGTCGATGACGGGCGAGGTGACCGCCTTGTAGGCCACGTTGCCCCAGATGGAATCGAGGGCCGAGCCGAGCGCGCCGGCCAGTCCATTGGTGGAGCCGAGGTAGCCGTTCGCCACCTCGACCCACTCCTTCGGGTCAAGCGTAACGTCCTGACCGTTCTCGTCCTGGTAGCCGGAGCGGTAGACCCAGTACCACACGTGGCGGCGGTAGCTGTTGACCAGAACGATGCCGTCGCCATCCGGGTTCGCGCCGACCTGAACACCGGACTGCGGGTTCGCGCTGGTGACGGTGATGGCGGCCGGCGCGCGCGAGAGGGTCAGGCGGGTTGTGGGAGCCAGGGCGCCGCGATCGGCCGGGGCGTGGGCGGCGCGCGACGCCGAGCCGGCGGGGACCATGGATCCTGCGGCGGCCAACACGGCGGCGCGGATCTGTGCGTCCTCGTTCTGCAGGGCGGCGGAGTCGGCGGCGACCCGCTGCGCGATGACCGCAGCCAACTGCGCCGTGCGAGCGTCCGCCGAGAGGAGGGCGAGCGCGTCCTTCCAGGCCGATGACGGCAGCGTGTAGATGCCGAGCTGCTGGAAGAGCAGGGCGGTCGCCGTTGACAGAGCGCTGAGTTCGCCGCCAAGCGTGGGGTCGCCCGCGTCGAAGTAGCCTATGAGCGACATGTTGCCGCCCTTGTCGAGCAGGGCAACGAGGGCCGGGCCGGTGGCGGGCTCGTCCACCGTGAACGCACCGTTCGACGCAGGAGTGGCTCGGCCGGTGCAACTGATGACCGTCAGCTCGTGCATCAGCATCCCCGAACCGGCCGGGATCTGAACAACACCCGAGGCGCGATGGGCTGCGACGGTCTTCCCCGAGAGACCGCCACCACATCCAGCGAGGAGCAGAGGAACGATGGAGCACAAGACGGTGGACGCGGCGAGCAGGGGCCAGCATCTGGCAAGAGAGCGCATGGGCAGTGCCTCCTCGGGGGAGCGGCGTGGCCATCGCCGGAGGCATCGCAACAGGGTGTGGGTCGTGCTTGGCGGCGAGGCTGGAGGCAGCTCCCGAACCCCACATTAGCAGCACCTCGTCATGACAGCGTCATACGAGCAGGCGGCGCCAGCTTGCGTTGGCGAGGTGGGTCAGACCCGTTCGATCGCCGGCTCCGCCTCGCCCGCCGCCACCATCCGGCGCTTCAGCGCGGCCATCAACTCGTCGGCGACGGCGCGGTACTCCGGCTTCCCGACCAGATTGTGGCGCTCCGCCGGGTCCTTGCGGAGGTCGTAGAGGGACTGCTCGACGTAGCGCTCGGCCGAGGAGTCCTGCCACCCCTTCTTGCCGGGCGCATCGACGCCGTACTTCCATCGCTCCGTGCGGATGGCGCGCCCCACCTGGCTCTCGCTGATCTGGACGAACACCTCGCGCGGCCACTCCACCTTCTCGCGGCGAACCAGCGGCAGGATGCTGCGTCCCATGGCCCCGGCGGGCGCGGGGATGCCGGCCGCGTCGAGCAGCGTCGCGGTCCAATCGGGGATGGAGACCAGCTCGTTCACCACGGTGCGGCGGTCGAAGCCCGGCCCCTGGAACACGGTCGGCACGTGGAGTGAGTCGTCGTGGCAGCTCCGCTTGTACTCGGAGTTGCGCGTGCGGAAGTGGCAGCCGTGGTCGCTGCAGAACATCACGACCGTGTTCCGGTCCATGCCCAAGCGCTTCAGCTCCGCCAGTACGCGCCCCAGGTTCTCGTCCAGGCTCGCCACCATGCCGTAGTAGTCCGGCAGCTCCTGCTCCCAGTCGCCCTTCGCGTCGCGCAGATCCGGCGGCACCCACACGTTCTCGCGGTAGCGGTCCGCGTAGCCGTCGGGCGCCACGAAGTGCCCCTCGTCGTTCTGGTGGTGCGGCTCGAGGAAGCTCGTGAAGAGGTAGAAGGGGCGCTCCGGCGTGGCGGCCTGCTCGCGCAGGAAGTCCAGGATGCAGTCCGTCTGCGCGTCGACGCGGTAGCCCTCGCGGTGCACGAGCCTGCCGTCGCGGTCGTAGGCACGGAAGTCGTAGGGGTGCGACATCAGCTCGATGGCGTCGGCGCCCAGCCAGTACTCGTGGCCGCCCTGCTGCTCGCGCGGCACCGGCTTGTCCGCCGTGTCGCCCAGGTGCCACTTGCCGATGTAGCCCGTGTGGTACCCGGCATCGCGGAAGTGGTGCGCCAGCGTGCGGTTGCGGGCCGGCAGGGCGATGCCGTTGCGCCACACGCCGTGCTGGGTCGCGTAGAGGCCGGTCTGGAAGCACCCGCGCGCCGGCGCGCAGACCGGCTGGCACGAGAACGAGTTGCGCACGAGCGTGCCGCGCCGGGCCATGCGGTCCAGGTTCGGCGTCAGCTTGAGCGGCGTCGCGCCGTAGCACCCGCACGTGTCCCACCTCTGCTGGTCGGTGAAGAAGACCAGCACGTTCGGCCGTGCCGCCCGCTGTGCTCCGGCCTCGGAACCCAGCCCCGCTGCCGCCGCCCCAGCCGCCGCCGCGAACTGCCGTCGCGTCATCCCTGTCCTCCCGTCCATCCGCGTTCCTCCATGCCCCGCTAACCAGGCGGCGCTCCGCACGAACCCGTGGGGCGTGCCCTCCGCGGCGCGCCGGCAGACGCCGCGCCAGGCACGACGGCCGGCGGCGACGGTGATCCTACTGGACGGGCAGGGACGCCCGTCCCCACCACGACGGTGGTGCCTGCGAACGTGAACGACCCGGCGTGCTGCGGAAGCTCCGCCCGACAAATCGCTGCCTACCCCAGCCCCCATCCCCGTGCATCGCCGTTCATCGGTGGACAGAGACGCTTGCGCCGTTCACCCGTCGCCCGGGGTGATGCCCATCGCCCGGATGGCCGCGAGCTGCGCCGCGATCGTGCGCTCCGCCCGGCGGTTCTCCTCCTCCGGGTCGCAGATGCGACGCAGCTCCGCGGTCAGGTCGCGCAGCACGTCGAGCCGGGTTTCGGCCAGGTTCCGCAGCTCGTTGGGGTCCGATCGCAGATCGAAGAGCTGCTGGGGCGCGTCGGCGTGGTAGATCAGCTTCCAGTCGCCCTTGCGCACCATATAGGAGCTGCAGCGCGTCCCATGCCCATGGTACTCGCTGAACGCGACCCGTTTCGGATCGTCCGGGCGGATGCGCTGAAGAGCGACGCCGCGCCAGCCCTTCGGGCGCTTCGAGGCGGTAGCGTGGAACAGGGCGGCCTGCAGGTCGAGCTGGGTCACCGGCGTCCGGACGCGCGCACCCGCCCGGAAGCCCGGCCCGGCGACCAGCAGCGGCACGCGCGCGCTGTCCTCATAGAGGCTGCACTTCCACCACATGCCGAACTTGCCCAGCATCTCGCCGTGGTCCGACGTGTAGACGATGAGCGTGTCGCGGGCCAGCCCCAGCCGCTCGTAGGCGTCCAGCAAGCGCCCGAGCTGCCGGTCGACGAACGTGACGCAGCCGAGGTAGCCACGCCGCAAGCCGCGCACGTTGGCCTCGCAGAACTGGTCGGTCTCGAAGTGGTCGCGGAGATCCCGCGCGACCGGGTGCCTGGCCGAGTCGAGATCGCCGCCGAAGCGGGGGAGGTCGCCGCCCTGCGCGTACAGCTCCCACTCCTCCCGGGTCACGTAGTGAGGGAAGTGCGGGGCGCCGACGTTGACCTCGAGCGTCCAGGGCTTGCCGACCGTGCCGGCGTTCCGCCCCAGCCACTCGATAGCCTTCTCGACGCACCCCTCATCGTAGGCGTGCGGGTTCGGCCTGTCCTTCGGCACGCCCCAGCCATCGGCGCGCAAGTGCGCGTTGCGCCGGATGCAGAGCGGGTGCCGCGAGATGCACGTGTCGCCGGGCCGCGCGCGGTCGCCGGGCTGGATCATCTCGGAGAAGCCGAGCTTGTCTGCCGGCGCGTACACGTCGGTCTTGCCGATGTGCACCGTGTGCACGCCTTGCTCGGCCAGCACCTTGCCGTAGGTCGGGTAGTCACCGGGCAGCGCGTTGCAGTTGGAGTAGGCGCCGATCTCGTGGACGTGGCGGCCCGACACGTAGGCCGAGCGCGACGGCATGCAGAGCGGCGAGGCGCAGTAGCAGTTCTCGTATGTGGTGCCCAGGCGCGCCAGACGCTCCAGGTTCGGGGTGCGAACCGACGGATGGCCGTACGGCGTGCTGTAGAGCGGGTTGTGCTCGTCGGACCTGAGCACGAGCACGTTCAGGCGACGCTCCCCTGGCATCGCCACGCCCGCCGCCGCCGTCGCAAGCAGCTCTCGCCTCGGTATGTCGCCCACATGCGCCTCCTCTCCCCGGCATCGTCAAGTGCGCCACGTGCCGCTCTGTCTCCTTCCGCCGAACCTGCCTGCAGGGATTGCCCCGGCCTCGATGGAACTTGCGGGCGTCTGCTTCCCGCCAACTCACTGCCCGGAGCGTGTCACATGGACCACCTGGTTCTCTCTCTCGTCGTCGCCGGCGCCGCTCTCTGCGCGGCCTTCTCCGCCCGAGCCGACGCCGGTCCTTCGGCGCGCCTGCACCGCCTCTTCGACCCCGGATGGCGTTTCCACCGCGGCGACGCCCCCGGCGCGGAGTCCGCTGCCTTCGACGATGTGAAGTGGCGCTCCGTCGACCTGCCTCACGACTGGAGCATCGAGGACCTGCCGTCGATCGACGCGCCCGAGACGCCGGGTATCTCCCTGGTGCCGGGAGGCTGGAAGTTCGCGATGGGCGACGACATGGCGCGGAAGGAGGCGGGCTTCGACGACGCAGGCTGGAAGGACGTGGCGCTCCCGGCGCGCTGGGGCCAGCACGGCGACCGCCAGGCCAACGCGTTCGGCTGGTACCGACGGCGCTTCGACGTACCCGCCGCGGACCGGGGCAAGGACGTCGTGCTGCTCATCGGCAAGATCGACGACGCCGACGAGACCTACGTGAATGGGGTGAAGGTGGGCGCGACGGGCTCCTTGCCCCCATCCTACTCCTCGGCCTGGGAGGCCGTCCGCCGCTACGAGGTGCCCGCTCGCCTCATCAAGGGCGACGGGACCGACGTCGTGGCGATCCGCGTCTACAACGGCGAGGCGGACGCCGGCATCTACGAGCCCGCGCACGCCTCGCGGCGCAGCGGCCCGTTCGATTCGGACGCAGAGGGCGGCACGTCGCAGGGCTACACGCTCGGCGGCGTCGGCTGGTACCGCAAGGCGTTCACGCTCCCGGCCGCCATGCAGGGCAAGCAGGTGAGCCTGACGTTCGACGGCGTCTACATGCACTGCACCATCTGGCTCAACGGGACGCAGATCGCGGAGCACCCGTACGGCTACACGAGCTTCCACGTCGACCTGACGCCGCACCTGCGCTTCGGCAAGGAGCGCAACGTGCTCGCCGTGAAGGTGGACGCCTCCGGCAAGACGAGCCGGTGGTACTCCGGCGCGGGCATCTACCGCCACGTCTGGCTGACGGCGGCGAACGCCCTGCGCGTGGCCCCGTGGGGCGTCTGCGTGACAACGCCGAAGGTGGCTGCCTCCAAGGCGACGGTCCAGGTCCGCACAACCGTGCAGAACGCCGCCGCCGAGGCGCAGGTGCGGGTCACCCAGCGCGTGCTCGACGCGCACGGCGGCATCGTGGCGACGGACGCCTCGGTCGCGGCGGTGCCGGCTGCGGGCGACCAGGCGGTGACGCTCGAGATGCCCGTGGCGAAGCCCGCGCTCTGGTCCCCGGACGCGCCGAACCTGTACCACCTCGTGACCACGCTCAGCGTCAAGGGCAAGGTAGTCGACGAGGTGACCACCCCGTTCGGCATCCGATCGGTAAGCGTGGACGCGGAGAGGGGCTTCCTGCTCAACGGCAAGCCGCTGAAGCTGCGCGGCGGATGCGTCCACCACGACAATGGCTGCCTCGGCTCGCGCACCTACGACCGGGCCGAGGAGCGCCGCGTCGAGCTGCTGAAGGCGAGCGGCTTCAACTCGATCCGAACGAGCCACAACCCGCCCTCGCCGGCCTTCCTCGACGCCTGCGACCGGCTCGGCGTGATGGTGATGGACGAGGCGTTCGACTGCTGGAAGTACGGCAAGAACCCCAACGACTACGGGCGCTTCTTCGAGGCGTGGTGGAAGAAGGACATCGAGTCGATGGTCCTGCGCGACAGTCACCACCCGAGCGTGGTGATGTGGTCCATCGGCAACGAGATCCCCGGCCAGGACAACGCCGAGGGCGCCGAGACCGGCGGGCGCCTCGCCGCGTACGTCCGCGAGCTGGAACCGACGCGGCCCATCGCGCAGGCAGCCTTCCCGGAGGACCAGACCGAGAAGCTCGACGCGCTCTTCGCGCACCTGGACGTGATGGGCTACAACTACATGTGGCGCAAGTACGAACCGGACCACGTGCGCGAGCCCAAGCGCGTCATGTCCGGCACAGAGTCGTTCCCCCGCGAGTGCTTCGAGAGCTGGATGGCCGTCCTCGATCACCCCTACCTCATCGGCGACTTCGTGTGGACCGCGATGGACTACATCGGCGAGGCGGGCCTCGGCAAGAGCGTGCCGCAGAGCCTGCCGCCCGGATTCGCCGACCCGCGCCTCTGGACCATCTCCAACTGCGGCGACATCGACCTCATTGGCGGCAAGCGTCCGCCGTCGTTCTACCGCGACGCCATCTGGGGAGTGAAACCGATGGTCGCGGCCTTCGTCCCTGCATTGGGGCCGGACGGCAAGCCGGAGACCGTCGGCGAGTGGAACTGGGGCTGGATCGACGAGCGCCCCTCCTGGACCTGGCCAGGCCGCGAGGGCTCGACGGTCACCGTGCACGTGTACTCGTCCTGCCCGGCCGTGCGGCTGAAGCTGAACGGGAAGGACCTGGGCGCCAAGGAGACCACCCGCGCGACGCGCTTCACTGCGACGTACGAGGTGCCGCTGGAGCCGGGCGAGCTGGTGGCGATCGGCCTGAGCAAGTCGGGCAAGGAGCTGGCGCGCTGCGTCCTGCGCACGGCGGGCAAGGCTGCCGGCATCCGGCTGCAGCCCGACCGGGCCGATATCCGCGCGGACGGACAGGACCTCTCGTTCGTCACGGTGGACATCGTGGACAGCCGCGGCGACCGGCAGCCGAACGCGGACAACCTGGTGCGCTTCTCGATCGCCGGTCCTGGCAAGATCGTCGGAGTGGGCAGCGCCGATCCGCGCGCCGAGGAGAGCTTCCAGCAGCCGCGCCGCAAGGCCTGGCAGGGGCGCTGCCTGGTCGTCGTCAAGTCCACCGGTAAGCCCGGCGAGATCCGGCTCAAGGCGTCCGCCGCCGGCCTTCAGGGCGCCGAGGTCGTGATCCGCACAGTGAAGTAGGGCGCGACCTCCGCGTCGCGCCGGGGCGGTGGGATGGGTCTCCGTGCCCGTTCTCGTCGCGCCGGAACTACAAGAGGGAGCATCGATGACATCCGCTGACAACCGCGGGCGGCTCTGCCCTGACTGCCACAAGACGCTGGCCGCCCGTGCCTTCCACGACATCAGCCTGGACGTATGCCAGGAGTGCGGCGGCGTCTGGTTCGACGGGGGCGAGATGGAGGCGCTGCGAAGCCAGTCGCCGGCCGCGCTGACGGAGATAGAGTACGCCGTCGCGCCGGACCCGCAGCACCACCCGCACATCGACACGGAGCGCTGGTGCCCGGCCTGCCCGCGCCCGCTGGAGCGCTTCTCGTACTCAACCGATGCGGTCATCGAGGTGGACGTCTGCCCGCGGTGCTCCGGCGTGTGGGTAGTCGACGGCCAACTCGCCCGCATCCAGGCGTGGACCCAGCTCCAACGCCTGCCGAAGTTCATGAAGCCCACGCGCAGCGCCGACGACATGGCCCTGGAGCTGGCGCAGGCCACCTACGAGCACGAGGCGTTCATGGCTCGCGCCCACGCCCTCACGCAGTTCCTCAAGGTCTGCGTCCGCCGCAACTACCGCCAGCGGTGGTGATGCCCCCCTGCCCCGCAGGTGTCAGCCCCTCCTTCGACGTGACGATGGGCGTCGCGGTGGCGAGCAGGCGCGCTGCGTCTGGGGCAGTGCCGAGCCCGTCCCCGTGCCATCAGACCCCGATGCTAGTTGCGGTGGACGTCATCCCGTCAGGGATCCGCTCTTGACGTTCGGGCCCGCAGCGCCCCCGGGGCGATGGCAGACGAACGAGCAGCCTGAGCCGATCCGCCAGGGCGCCGCGCCGAAGGCATGCCAACCGCCGCGAGACCGGGCCGCGCCCTCATCCAGGAGGATGCGCCACCCCTAGCGGCGAATAGGCATCCGCACTCATAGAAGTCTGACCGGAGGTGGGATGTGAGAGGTACCACTCAAGTCGGGATGCTGGCCGTCTGTCCGGCCATGCTCCTCGCTGCGTTCGCGGCGTTCGCGCCGCAGGGCGCGGCGACCAAGCCAGCCGCGGCCCCCAAGCAGGCGGCGCCGAAGATCTCCCAGGCGGCGCAGCTCTGCATCGGCTGCCACCAGGCGACCACGCCGGGCATCATCAAGGACTGGAAGGCGAGCAAGCACCTCGCAGCGGGCACCGACTGCGTGACGTGCCATACCGCCGCCGGCAAGGGCAACCGCCCCGACATCCAGGACCACTACGGCACCAAGATCGTCGTGCAGGTGACGCCCAAGGACTGCCAGGTCTGCCACAAGCGTGAGGCCACCGAGTTCATGGCGAGCCGCCACGCTGACGCCGCCAAGTTCATCGGCAGCCTCGACAACTACCTCGGCGAGGTGGTGGGCGGGCGCCCCGTGGCCATCGCGGGCTGCGAGCAGTGCCACGGCTCCACCACGGCGATGAAGGGCAAGACGCTCGACCCGGCGACCTGGCCGAACATGGGCGTCGGCCGCATCAACCTCGACGGCAGCAAGGGCACCTGCACCGCCTGCCACTCGCGCCACATCTTCAGCATCGCCCAGGCCCGCACGCCGGAGACCTGCGGCAAGTGCCACCTGGGGCCGGACCATCCGCAGCAGGAAGTCTGGAACGAGTCGAAGCACGGCAGCCGCTACCACCAGGCGCTCGCGCTGGGCCAATCGCAGGGCCTGAAGGAACTGGCAGGCAAGTGGCTGCCCGGAGAGAGCTACTCCGCCGGCCCGACGTGCGCCTCCTGCCACATCAGCGCGACGCCCGACCAGCCGACGACGCACGAGGTGGGCGCGCGCATCAGTTGGACCCTGCGCCCGGTGATCTCCACCAAGCAGCCGGACTGGGAGAAGAAGCGCACCGCGATGCAGGGCGTCTGCATGCGGTGCCACTCCAAGTCGTACGTGGACAGCTTCTACACCCAGTTCGACGGGGTCGTGAACCTGTACAACAACAAGTTCGCCACGCCGGCCAAGACGATCATGGACCGGCTGACCGAATCGGGCAAGCTGACCAAGACGCCGTTCGACGCGAAGATCAAGTGGACCTACTACGAGCTGTGGCATCATGAGGGCCGCCGGGCTCGCCATGGCGCCGCGATGTCGGGTCCGGACTACGCCTGGTGGCACGGCATCTACGACGTGGCCAAGGTCTTCTACACGGAGTTCCTGCCCGAAGCCCGCCAACTCGATCCTGCCCTCGTGGACGAGGTGGTCGGCAAGATGCCGGAGCACGATTGGTTCAGCAAGGGCGTCAAGCCGGAAGAGATGAAGGAGATCGTCGAGTTCTACAAGACCCGCTACGGGCAGTAAGGCGGCAAGGCGGATGCGCGAGATGGGGCGGGCCGGCGAGGTCCGCCCCATTTGCTTCTCACCCCTGTTTGACGCCCCCAGCAGCCGGTGATATACTGCCTCTGCCGTCTTGCCGCACCGTCCGCTGCCGGGCTGTTCGCTGTCCCGTCCCGCGCTGGCCGCCGGGAGATTGGAGGCCCATTTGAGCCACGACGCCAAGGCGTTCGACGCTGCCGAGCGTGCCTGCCAGAGCCTGCGGGCGACGCTCGGCGAGAACCTCGTCACGTTCGCCGTGTACGGGAGTGCCGCCCGCAGCGACATGGTGTGCGGCACGTCCGATATCAACGTGCTGATCGTGCTGGAGCGTTCCACCCCCGAATCCCACCGCGCCATCGCGGAGCAGCTCAAGGGCCAGCCGCAGATCGCCCCGTTCGTCCTCTCGCGCTGGGAACTGCCGCGCAGCATGCCCGTCTTCGCCCTGAAGTTTCGCTCCATCGCCCGGCACTACCGCGTGCTGCATGGCGAGGACGTGCTGTCCGGCTTCGCCCCGTCGGACGACCTGCTGAGGTTTCTGTGCGAGCAGTCGCTCCGCAACCTGCGCCTGCGCATGGAGCACGCCTACATCCGCAACGCCGCAGCCCCGGACCGCTACGCGGCCGCGCTGGTTCGCACCACGCCGGCGCTGTTCGTCACGCTGTCGGAGGTCCTGCGTACGGCCGGCGCTGAGGTCCCACTGGACCACGCGAGCCGGCCGGAGGTGATCGGGGCAGCTCTCGGGTGCGACGCATCGGTGCTCGCCGACCTGCGCGCCCTGCGCGCCGCGCCCCGGAAGCTGAGCGCCGACGAGGCCTTCGCGCTGCACTCGCGTCTCTTCATGCTGCTCTCGATCGCGCTGGACTGGGTGCGGGAACAATGGCCGACAGCAACAACCATGGCGTGAACGAGGTCCGCTGCCCGGTGTGCCTCGCGCGCACCACGGCCCAGGGCGATGGCCCGACGATGAAGTGCCCGAGCTGCGGCATGAGCAGCTTCCGAGGCGCATGGCTGCCTGCTCGCGGCCTGCCGAATGCCGCCGTTAGGACTGCGGCGCCGCTCGCCGACGCGAATGCCGGCGACACGCGCATCCCGGCCAGAGCGCTCGGCCCCATCGCGGTCGGGCTGCTCTCCGCGTGGTTCGTCGCCTGGCTCATCATGGCGCCGCTCAGGGGCCCGGACTTCCTCGTGTTCTACGCGGTCGTGCTCGGCGTCGCCCTCGGCGGCAGCACGCTGGCGCGCTACTCCTGGGTCGACTCCTACTCCGTCAGCACGGTCGGCTTCGCGCTCTTCGAGGGCGTCGGCGTCGAGCGCCTCGTCACCGGCATCGCCGCCGGCATGCACAAGTTCGAGTTCATGGCCATCATGATGGCGATCGGCGGCTGCCTGTTCTTCATGCGAGCCAAGGAGGGCGGCGGGTTCGGCATCGCAGGCTCGTGCGGCGGAGGCGGGTGCGGAGGCGGCGGGGGCTGCGGTGGCGGCGGATGCGGAGGCGGCGGGTGTGGCGGCTGCGGCGGGGCCTAGCGCCGGACGGGCAGGGACGCCCATCTCACCACGGCACTCAGGACGGGCAGAGACGCCTATCGCGCCGGGGCGCGCCTGAACGCCCGTTCGTGCCGCGCAGCC
This sequence comes from uncultured Chthonomonadaceae bacterium, assembly GCA_964519955.1. GTDB lineage: Bacteria > Armatimonadota > Chthonomonadetes > Chthonomonadales > CAJBBX01 > CAZFLM01. The sequence goes on from CAZFLM010000005.1 coordinate 19,600, forward strand.
TGCTGATGCAGTGGCACATCACCGAGCGCTGCAATGGAGCGTGCCGCCACTGCTACCAGGACGCGGCCGTCCGCGAGCGCGAGTTGTGCTTCGACGACCTCTGCGGCATCGTCGGCCAGTTCGCCGGGCTGCTGGACGAGTGCGAGCGGCGCGGCGGGCGGCGCGTCCCGGCGCACGTCACCGTCACGGGCGGCGAGCCCTTCGTCCGCGACGACATCCTGGACCTGCTGGACTACCTCGCCGCCCACCGGGACCGGTTCTCGCTGGCCATCCTCACCAACGGCACTCTGATCGACGCACGCCTCGCCCGGTTCCTGCGGCACATCGGACCGCGGTTCGTGCAGGTCAGCCTCGACGGCACCCCCGCGGCGCACGACGCCCTGCGCGGCCCGGGCAACTTCGACGCGGTGTGCGCAGGGCTGCGGCATCTGGTCGAGCAGCGCGTGCCGACGATGGTCTCGTTCACCGCCACGCGCGCCAACCACCGCGAGTTCGGCGAGGTGACCCGCATCTGCCGCGACATGAGGGTCGGCATGGTCTGGTCCGACCGCCTCGTGCCGATCGGAGGCGCCGGCGCCATCGCGGAGCAGGTGCTGAGCCCCGAGGAGACGCGGGAGTACGTGGCGCTCGTCGCCGCGGAAGCCCGACGCCCTCGCCTGCCCCGCCAGCGAGGGATACGGGTCTCCGCGCATCGGGCGCTCCAGTTCCTCGGCGCGGGCGGCCCGGCCTACGCGTGCAGCGCGGCGCGCACCCTCCTCACGGTGATGGCCGACGGTACGCTCGTGCCCTGCCGCCGCATGCCCATCCCGGCCGGCAGCCTGTTGGCCGACGAGATGTCCGCCCTCTACTGGCGCAGCGACGTGTTCCGAGCGCTCCGGTCCGTGCGCGCGCCGCTGGCCGGCTGCGAGGGCTGCACGCACGCGCGGCGCTGCCGGGGCGGCCTGCGCTGCCTCTCCTACGCGGTTCGGGGCGACTACGCGACCGCCGACCCCGGGTGCTGGCTGGCCACAGCTCCGGCCGCCGAGCGGAGGCCGGAACCGTGACCACACCCGAGCGCCCCATGCAGTTGGACCCGCCGGGGCCGGGCGACGACCGACTGATCGCTGCACTGAGCCCCAACTCGCCGGTACGCCAGATGCTCGTTGCCGCCCTGAATGCGGGGCACGCGAGCGACGAAGAGCTGACGGAGCTGAGCCGGCGCGCGCTCGACAGCGGCTCGTGGGAGTGGCGCGAGCGCGGCACGATCTGCCGGTACCTGGGCCGACTGGCGAAGGGCGAGCGCCACCGTGCCGAGGTGGCTCGGGTGCTGGCCGGGGTGATCGAGACGCGCCGCCGCGAGCAGGCCGCCCGTTCCCGCCGGCTCACTTCGATCCTCGTCGGCGCGGGAGTGGCGCTCGTCAGTGCTGGCAGCGTATACGGCATCTGCGTCAGAGATCCGTCTCCCTCCGTGGCGGGCGCCATGGCTCTCACGGTGTACTCGGCCCTGCCCTTGTGGCTCACCGCAGGCGCCGTGGACGACCGACGTCTGACCTGGATCAGGAAGCAGGCGCTCTCCGCTCTGGGCGACTTGGCGATGCCAGGCACACTCCCGATGGTCGCGCGCGCCGCATCAGCCCCGAACCATGCGATGCGCAACGCTGCCCGCGCCGCCATCCTGCCCGTGCTGCGGGGCACCACGCCGGACCACTACGGGCACCTCGGCGCCGCGGTGCTGCCGGTGCTCCAGCTTCTTGAGACGGGCGACAACGAGCTGCGTGTGGCGGCGCTGGACGCACTCGGCCGGTTCGCCGACGGGCGCGCAGTGGCCGAGGTGGAGCGCATCGCCGCAGGCCACGACGCGCCGGAGGTTGTGCGCGCAGCCCGGGCCGCTCTGCCGGTACTGCTGGATCGCCAGCGGCGGGAGCGAGACGCCTCACGCCTGCTTCGCCCGGCCGATGCGCCGCCCGACCAGTCGATCCTGCTGCGGCCGGCCGCCAGCGCCGAGCCGGGCGAAGAGAAGCTGCTGCTCCGACCCATCGACGACAACCTGACATAGGCGGCGACCGTATGAACAACGGCACGACGGAGGTCCTGACCCGGATGTACGAGAAGCCGCATCACCCCATGCTCACCCGGGCGCAGTTCGCGCTGCGCATGGCCCGGCACTTCGGCGTCGCCGGCTTGCTGGTCGCCGTCTCGCTCCTCATCGGCATCCTCGGCTACCGCGCCACCGAGCACATGAGCTGGGTCGACGCCTTCCTCAACGCGGCGATGATCATGGGCGGCATGGGCCCGGTCGGCGAGCTGAGGACCGACGCCGGCAAGGTCTTCGCGGGGCTCTACGCGCTCTACTGCGGCCTCGCCCTCGTCGTCTCGATCGGTGTGGTGGCGGCGCCTCTGGTCCACCGCTTCTTCCACCACTTCCACCAGGACCCCGAGACCGACCTGAACGACGACGAGGTGACCTGAGCCATGGGCGAGGGCCGGCACGAGACCAAGCGCCTGGAGTTCGCCGACTGGATCGGTCTCTCGGGCGTGTCTCACCACGCCGAGGCACGCCGCGTGCTGGAGTCGATCCTGCGAGACGGCGCAACGTCCGAGGAGCGGCTGAAGGCGCTGATATGGTGCCTGCAGGATGGATCGCCAACGCGTTCCTCGGAGCGCACCGTGGTGTGCCGGTACCTACGGCGCATTCCACTCAACGCCTACCAGCGGAAGCGAGCGGCACGCGCGCTGGCGACGGTGATCACCACGCAGCCAGAGAGATCCGGAGCCGGCGATCCGTTGGCGGTCCCCTTGCTCGCGGTCGGCGCGCTGCTGGCGACCTTCATCCTCATCATGGGCGACGGGCCCAGAGGACTGGCCCCAAACGTGCTCCAGTTGGCCGCGGCCGGCGGGATCCTCATCGGCCTTCCGGCGCTCGGCGCGGTGGTTGGCGCCGATCAGCGCCGGCGGGAGAGCGTCGAGGCTCTGCTCAGCCTCGGCACGCTGGCCGGGACGAGCGCGCTTCCCTGCGTCGCCGCGGCTGCGGCCCATCGCCGCCCGGAGGTGAGGAGCGCGGCGCACAGGGCCATCGTGCCGATCCTCGCCCAGACCTCGGACGACGACTACGGTCGCCTGGGGAGCGTGGTCATCGATGTGTGCCGGCTTCTGCAGGAGCGCAACGATACGCTGGTCGTGGCGGCGCTCGAGGGACTGGCCCGTTTTGGCGACGGGCGTGCGGTCGAGCCCGTTGAGCGCCTGCTGCAAGGGACTGAAGTAACGCCGGAAGTCCGAGCGGCGGCGGAGAAGGCCCTGCCAATCCTGTGCATCCGCCGCGAACAAGAGGGAAGCAGCGCCCGCCTCCTGCGGCCGGCGTCCAACCCCGACGAGCACGCGACACTCCTGCGCGCGGCGGCCAACGTCGGCCGCGCCGACGAGGAGCTGCTGCTGCGCGCTGTCGAGGGAGAGCCCGATTGAACGGCGCCCCCAGCCCGAACGATCTCGAGGCCCTCTCCTGCATGCACTGGCGCAGCCGCGTGAGGTTGACGATCAGGGCTGCCGAGGAGACCGGCAACACCGCGGACCTGCACATCGAGCAGCTCTGCCGGGCCGCGCGCAACGTGTCGGGATGGTGCTGGCATGATCGCGGCGTCGCCTGCCGGTGGCTGGGCTTGCTGGCGACCTGGCCAAGGCAGCGGGAGCGGGCCGCGGAGGCGCTCACACGCGTGCTGCGGGGCGGCGGCTGGGCCATCTCGGGCCGGCTGGCTCGGCTCGGCCTGCGGTGCACCTTTGCCGCCTGGCTCGGGCAAGTGATCCTGCTGCTGCCACCGAACCAGAGTGTACGGACGCTGAACACGCTGATGCCACTGATGGTGCTGCTGAGCGTGCTCGCAGGCGCGCTGGTGTCCGACCTGATCGAGCGCCGCCGGCTCAACTGGGTGCAGCGGCAGGCCCTCGCCGCCTTGGCGGACCTGGCCATGCCGGAGACGCTGGCGGAGGTGGCGCGGGCGGCCATCGAGGGCGAGAAGCCGGTGCGACAGGCGGCCCACGGCGCGCTCGTGCCGATCCTGGCCGCCACCACGGAGGAGCACTACGGCCACCTCGGCGAGGCCGTGCCGCCGCTCTGCTCCCTCCTTGAGCGGCGCGAATGGTCACTGGCGCTGCCGATCCTGGAGGGGCTGCGGCGGTTCGGTAGCGGGCGCGCCGTGGACACGGTCGAGCGCCTTCAGGAGCATGCCCAGACGATCGCCGAGGACGAGCGGTCGGCCCGCCGCCTTCCTCCGGGCATCGAGGGGGCAATCGAGGACACGCTCGCAGTCCTTCGCGAACGGATGCGGCAGGAGCGAGACGCCTCGCGGCTCTTGCGGCCCGCTGCTCCCGCCGGGAGCGACACACTGCTGCGGCCCGCTGCCGGCGCCGGCCCGAGCGACGAGGACCTGCTGCTTCGTGCCGTGGAAGGGGAGCGGGAATGAGCGACGCCTCCGAGCAGGGCGATGCGCTTCTGAAGCTGCCTCCGGGCAACCGCACGCGCCGATGGATCGAGGAGATGATGGCCGCGGGGGGGCCGAGCGACGCCGAGATGTACCACCTCATGCTCGATACGCGCGACACCACCATGTGGCAGTGGCGGGAGCGCGCGGCGGCCTGCTGGTACCTGGGCCATGCCGCACTTCCCCGCGCCGCCCAAGCGGAAGCCGCCGGAGCACTGGCCGACGCACTGGCGGACACGTTCAGCGGGTACGGAGAGCGCGGCCAGCGCTGGATGCGGCGCACGGCCGCTGCTGCCGGCGTGGCGGCGGTCGCGTGCCTCCTGGCGGGCACAGCGTACGGCGTCTCCCTGGAGCACGCGGTGGCGACGGCCCTGCTCGGCGGGCTGGGGTCCTTCGTTCTGCTGCTCGGGCCGTGCTACCCGATATCGGGGCAGATAGAGGCGGCCCGCCTCGCCTGGGTGCGGCGCCAGGCTGCTCTGGGACTGCGCCAGATGCCATGCCCGGAGCACCTGCCGAGCGCGCTGAAGGCAATGGCCGATCGGCGGCGGAGTGTTCGGGAACCAGCCTGGGGCGCGGCCTGCGCCATGCTGCGTGCGACGTCGCCCGAGCACTACGGCCGGCTCGGAGCGGCAGTTCCGGCCCTCTGCAGGCTCCTGCCCTCCGCCGCCGCGGCGACGCAGGCGTTCCTCATCGACGCGTTAGGCCGCTTCGGCGATGGCCGGGCGGTTGCGCCCATCGAGTCGCTGCTGCAGCAGGCCAGTCCTGACCCGGCCGTGGCGGAAGCTGCCGCGAGGGCCCTGCCGGTCCTGCGCCTCCGCCGCGAACAGGAAGGCTCCGATGCCCGCCTCCTGCGCCCGGCCACCAGTCCGGAGGACGCCGCCACGCTGCTGCGGCCGGCCGCAGGCGCTGGCCCCGGTGATGATGAGCTGCTGCTGCGCCCCGTCGAGGGGGAACCCGAATGAGCGAGAGAGGCACCCAAGCAGAGCGCCCGGACGCCCTGCACCAGCTTCGCCGGCGCAACAAGGTCAGGCGCTGGATCGAGGCGATGATCGCCGCGGGCGGCCCGACGGACGCGGAGGTCGACCGGCTGCTGGACATGGCGCGCGACAGCAGGATGTGGCGGTGGCGGGAGCGGGCCGCAGCCTGCTGGTACCTGGGCCGCACCAAGCACGCCGGCGACTGGCGCAGGCAGGTCGCGCAAGCCCTCGCCGACATCCTGGGCGACACGGACAGCGGGCGTCGGCAGCGTTCTGCCCGCGCGTGGATCAGGACGGCGCTGTGCCTCGCCCTCGTACTCGTCATGCTTGGCCCTCTCGGCCTGGATCCGGACGACCCGCCAGCGGTGCTCATCGAGGGCCTGATGCTACTGGCCGCAGCGCTGTTCCCGCCGCTGGTCTCCGGCGAGATCGAGCGTGCGCGCCTTGACTGGGTGCGCTGCAACGCCGCGCTCGGCCTCGAGGCGCTGGCGTACCCCGAGCTGCTCGCGCAGGTTGTTCACGCCGTTGGCGAGCGCCGCGACGACCTGCGTCTCCCGGCCTGGCGGGCAGCCTGCACCATGCTTCGCGCTACCACTCCCGCACACTACGGCCATCTCGGCGGCGCGGTGACCGACGTGTGCGACTTCCTGCGCAGCCGCGATCCGGCCACTCTCGTCGTGGTGATCGACGCGTTGGGCCGCTTCGGCGATGGCCGGGCGGTTGCGCCCATCGAGTCTCTGCTGCAGCGGCAGGACCTTCCGCCCGAAGCCGTGGAGGCGGCAGAGAAGGCCCTCCCAGTCCTGCGCCTCCGCCGCGAGCAGGAAGGCTCCGACGCCCGCCTCCTCCGCCCGGCCGCCAGCCCGGAGGACGGCGCAACGCTGCTGCGCCCAGCCGCAGGCGCTGGTCCGGGCGACGAGGAGCTGCTGCTCAGGCCGGCAGATGGGGCTGGCGACGACTGACTACGGGTTCCAGCGCAGGTCCTTCGCCTCCGGCACGCTCACGGCCTTCGCGTGGCCGTCCACGAACCCCACCATCGCGAACCCGAAGTGACGGTACGCCAGCTTGCCCTTCGCCCCCTCGTACACCAGAACCGTGCTGGCCGGGTGCTTCACGGCGGCGAGCGACTTGCCCGCGAGCTTCTCGTTGAAGGTGTACGGCGCCGCCCCGCTGTCGTCGCTGCACGCAAAGTCCACCTTCTGCAGCAGGTAGGGTTCGATCTTCTTGGCCATCGTGCTCGGGGTCAGCTCGAACCTCTCGTCGTACTCGACTGCGTACTGGAGCAAGCCCACGCAGACCGTCTTGACGCTGGAGAGGCAGCGGGTAGCGCGGGCCTTCGCCAGCGCGCGGCCCAGCACGTCGTGCTGCAGCAGGTCGGCTACGACGTCCGAAAGCACAGCGCGGGGCTTCGGCGCGGCGGCCCCTGCCGCCTCCGGCGCGGGCAGCACGATCTGCCAGCCATCGGCTCCCTTTGCCAGGTCCAGCGTGTCGCGCGCGGTGAGCGCGCTGCTGTCGCCGCCGTACTGCCACGCGACGGTCAGGGCACCTTCGGCCTTCTTGCCCGAGACGATGACGACCATGCGCTTCAGCTCGATCCGCCTCCCGTACTGCCGGGCCCACCCCTCGGCCGAGGCCGCACCCAGGTCGTACGTCGCGCCGCGGACGCAGCCGACAGCCGACTTGTAGTCGCCCCGGTTGGCGCAGGCCACGAAGGAGCGGATGGCCGCCTCCGGCGTGGACAGGTCGACGGCCTGGGCCTGCGCGCCCGAGCGTAGGGACGCCGCAAGCAGCAGAGCAAGGAGGTAATGTCGCATCACTGGCAGAAACTCCTCTTGTGGAACCTATGTGTTGACCATCGCGATGTAGTAGCCGACTGCTATGTCGACCAACGGTATGACCATGAGCAGCCCGAGCCACGACGGCTTGTTGGTGTTCTCCGCAAGGCGCATCCACACGACGGCTTGGAACACGATGCCGCCGATCAACGGCACGAGCATCGCGATCAGGATCCACCATAAGTCAAGATCGGTCATGTCGCACATCAGCCAGAGGTTGGCGATGGGCACAAATGCCAGCCAGGCGAGACTGTGCTCGGACTTGACGGCGATCAGAAACAGCGGCAGCGTATAGACGACGTACCATACCAGCGGCCCGACAAGATTGTTCATCGGTTCCTCCCGACCGGGGTCTCGGATGTGGCGCCGCACTCCCAGCCGCCGCGCCACGAGAGATACGCGGCGCGCGTGTCGCCGGCTTCACGACCTGCGGCTCGGCCACGACCATGCGGGCAGGACAGCCTCTGTGCGAATCCTGTCACGTGCAAGGTGCGAAGGGAGCGTCCCATGACACTCGGCACTTCGTTCTGGCGGGCACTGGTCTGGCTCTACGTGCGGCGGTGCCCGGTCACGCGCGGCAAACGGCGGCTGATGGAGGCGCTGGCGCCACGGTACGCAACGGACGAGCTGATGCCCTGCTCGCTGCCGGGCGGCGCGAGGCTGCGAGCCGATCTGCGCGAGCACGTGCAGCGCTGGATCTACTTCTTCGGCGTGTACGAGGAGGAGTCCGTCCGCTGGTTCCGAAGCGCTCTGCGGCCCGGCATGACCGTGCTCGATATCGGCGCCCATGTGGGCCAGTATACGCTCATCGCTTCAGGCGACGTTGGACCGTCCGGCCGCGTGCACGCGTTCGAGCCGAACCCGGCCAACTTCGCGCGCCTGGAGGCCAACCTCGCGCTCAATGGCTTCGCCCACGCGACGCCCCACGCGCTGGCGATCTCGGACCGCTCGGGCGAAGCCACGCTATACGTGCCGCCGCACGACAACACCGGCGAGTCGGCGCTCCATCCGTGCATCGAGGGGATGGGCGAGACCATCGTCCGGGGCGCGACCCTCGACGAGTGGGCGCCCGACGCCGACCTCGGCTCGCCGCCGCACATCGACGTGGTCAAGATCGATGTGCAGGGGTTCGAGGAGAAGGTTCTGCGAGGCGCCGCCGAGACTCTTCAGCGCTTCCGCCCCGCGATCGTCTGCGAGTTCGAAGAGCGCTGGCTGCAGTGTGCAGGCTCGTCGTCGGTTGCCCTGAAGCTCCTCCTGTCCGGCCTGGGCTACAACGCCTTCCGCATCGTGCGCGGCGGCCTCGCGCCGGTGCCGCCGGACGAGGTGCACGCCTTCGCCAATCTGGTGCTCCTCCCCGGCTCGCGCCCAGCGCAACGCCGCTCTGCCCGCGCCGCCGCCGGGCCCGCGCAGGAGGACTCCGCCCGGCCGCGAATGTAGGACTGGTTCCGCATCCTTGCCGCCGCGTCCCGCAGAGCATCGCCGTCGGTTGCCGAGAGGCGCGCGCATGCTCCCCAACTTCCTCGTGATCGGTGCACCCAGGTCGGGTACGACCTCGCTCTACGAGTACGTGAACTCGCATCCCGCGATCTACATGAGCCCGACCAAGGAGCCCGACATCTTCACGCGGCCCTGGCTGGAGCGGCTTCGGCGGGCGAACGCGGACGCCGTCCGCCCGTTGGATGAGGAGGCGGCCGGCGACGCGGAAGCGATGGCCGACCTCACCCCCTACCTGGCCCTGTTCGCCGGATCGGAGGGCCACCCCATTCGCGGCGAGGCCTCGGCCAGCTACCTCGGCGACCCCATCGCCGCGCCCGCCCTGAAGCGCTACCTGCCCGACGTGAAGATGGTCGCCATCCTGCGCGACCCCGCCGAGCGGATGCACTCGCACTACGTCCACCACGTGCGCATCCTCCGGGATCAGGGCGCAACCGAGGAGGGGATCGCGGCCCTAACCGACACATACCACCGGGCCATCGACGACGCCGTGCGCCACGGGTTCGACAAACCGGCCACGAACGACCCGGAGGTCTGGATCCGCGCGGGGTTCTACCACCGCCACATCACGCGCTACCGCTCGATCTTCCCCGAGGAGCAGCTCCGCATCTACTGGTTCGAGGACCTCGCGCGCGAACCCAGGCAGCTCGCCGCCGACGTCTTCCGCTTCCTCGGCGTGGACGACACCCACGTCTTGCCCACGACCGAGGCATTCAACGCCAGCGTCGTGCCGAACAAGCCACGCGTGTTCCGTCTCTTCACGCGCCGCAACCCAGTGATGCGCTTCGCCCGGGCGATCGCCCCTACCCGCCTGCGCGCCGCCGCCATGAATACCCGCAACCGCCTGCTCGCCAGCGGCAAGCCCCAGATTGGAGGGGACGTCCGCCACAAACTCGTGGCCATCTATCGCGAGGACATCCTGAAGCTCCAGGACCTGATGGGCCGCGACCTGTCCGCCTGGCTCGCGGAGACGCAGACATGACGACGCGACGGTGGGAACGCAGATGAACGCCAGTTGAGCGCTGATGGACGCAGATGGGTTCTAGGTGCTCGCTCGGCCCGCCCATCTCGCCCTCCAGCGCCGTGGTGGGATGGGCCTCCGTGCCCGTCCAGTACAGCGTGGGGGCCGGGATCGCTCAGCCTTTGTGAACCCTCGGCCCGGCCTGCTCCGTCTGTTGTCGATGGCATGAGAGCACACGGCAGGCGGGGCAACCGGGGGTTAGGTCGCGTGGGCGCACTCGCGGCGCTGCTGCTCGGTGGCGCGTGGCTCGCCGCGCGGCCGCAGTCGGCTGCGCCGGACTACACTGCCTTCGCCACCCCCGAGCGCGTCACGATCCGCGGCTACTCCGCCGACGCGATGGAACCGTTCGTCTCGCGCGACGGGCGGTACCTGCTCTTCAACAACCGCAACGATCCCAAGGTCAACACCAACCTGCACTGGGCCGAGCGTGTCGACGACCTGACGTTCCAGTACCGCGGCGAGATCGAGGGCGTGAACACGGCCGCGCTCGAAGGCGTGCCCAGCATGGATCGAGCCGGCTGGCTCTACTTCGTCTCGACGCGCAGCTACCCCCAGACGCTCTCCACGGTCTACCGCGGCAAGTTCGCGGCCGGCAAGGTGACGGGCGTCGAGCTGGTGCCCGGCCTCTCACGCAAGCAGCCTGGCTGGGTGAACTTCGACGTGGAGATCAGCCCGGAAAGCCGCACACTCTACACGGTCGACGGCCGGTTCGAGCCCGGTAGCCCGAACCCGAAGAGCGCGGCGCTTGTCGTGGCGAGGCGGAACGGCGCGGGGTTCGAGCGCCTGCCGAACAGCGCGGATATCCTGCGGAACGTGAACACCGGGGCGCTGCAGTACGCGGCGTGCGTCTCGAGGGATGGGCTGGAGCTGTTCTTCACTCGCCTCGACACGTCTGGCCCCGCGCCCTCCTTCGCCACGTACCGCACCGCGCGCACCAGGCCCGACGCCCCGTTCGGCGTCCCGCGGCGGGTCGCGGCGATCACGGGATTCGCGGAGGCGCCCACGCTCTCCCCAGACGAGCGCTCGCTCTACTACCACAAGCTGGACGGGGGGCGGTTTGGAATTTGGCGGGTGAGGCGGCAAGGAACGGCACGATGACAACACGGTACGAGACGGACAAGTCGCGCCGGCAGATGGTGGTTGCTGTCTGCGCCATGGCGGCCGCGATCGCGGTGTTCGCCCTGGGCTGCGTGGCCTTCGGGCAGACGCACACGACCGCCGATACCGCGGGGGCGCTCGCTGTCGCCGCCCTCGCGCTCATACCGACCGCGCTCATGCTGTACTTCGACGGCCCGGAGTGCTGGGCCGTCTACATGCTGGACGACGAGGGCATCTCGAAGGCGACATGGCGCGGGGAGCGACGCATCGAGTGGGCCAGCGTGATCCGGTACACCGCGACCGGTACGGTGCGCCCGACGTACCGCCTCTGGGACGGCGAAGGGCCGCCGCTGAAGGTACCGCTCGACTACCTGCGCCGGCACGCCCAGGAGATAGAGGGGGTGTTCAAGGACCACCTGGCCCCCCTGGCCGATCGCGCCCTCGCGGACATCCGCGAGCATGGCCGGACGTGGTACCCGGATCGCAAGGTCGGCACAGCCCTATTCGCCGCCTTCGCGCTAGTCGCAGCGAGCACCGCCGTCGCTGCAGCGCTCAGCAGACCCGACGCGACGAACTCGGCCAGCGACCTCCTCTTCACGAGCATCCTCTTCGTGACTCTCGGCATCGCGTCTCTGGTTGGCGCGGCGTTCTGCTACGTGCACCGGATCTCCATCGACGCCCAGGCCGCCGTCGAGCAGACGCTTCTCGGCACCAAGCGCGTCCAACTCGCCGAGGTCGAGACGATCACCGCGAGACGCCGCTCGAACCACGGCGTCGTCACCGAGACCCTCGTCCTCGCCGCGGGGGCCACCAAGGTGACGATCGGCTGCACGCCCGAGTACCGGCTCGTGAGGCAGTTCATCCGCGAGGCCGCCCCTCAGGCGCGGTTCGTGGAGCCCTGGGTCCTGCCGGAAGAGCCGGTGGCGCGCCAGCGTGAGGTGTCGCGCCGGTCGCGGCTGCAGTGGGCCTCGCTCGGCGTGCTGGCGCTCATGGCGCTCGTTCCGTGTGCAATCGCGGGGCGCGTCATCCAGCGAGAGAACGCGCTCTACACCCGCGGCATCGAGGCGACCGCCCGCGTCACGGCGGTGGAGCACGACCGCGTCTGCTACGAGTTCGCGACGGAGCGGAAGCACTTCACGGGACGCAGCCCCGTCGCGCCCAAGACGGCGGAGGGGTTCCGCCCGGGCGACGCCGTCGACGTCGCGTACCTGCCCGAGGACCCAAGCGTCTCGCACGCGACGGTCTCCAACGCGATGGGCCGCATGGCGGGCATCCTCATCCCGACACTCCTCACGCTGGCGCTCCTCGTCGTGATCGTCGCCCGCGGGGCGCGCCGAAAGCCGATCGCGACCGCGGCGGCGGCACCGCCCGTAGGCAAAGGCTCGCCGTAGCGCGGCTGCTGGACGTAGGCCGGCTGGGCATCTGGCGGGTGCGGCGGTGACGGTAACGCGACGGTGGCCTTGCCGCTGCGTGCAGGGCAAGGCCGCCATCGGTCTGCATCGAGCGCGCGATCACGGATTATGGAGGGTGATCGTGCTCTCCTTCGTTACGCCGGCCGCCACCGCGATGCTGTCCGAGCATGTGTACGTCTTCGGCGGCGGCGGACCCAACACCGTCCTCGTGGCGCTCACCGTGTAGTTACCAAGCGCGAAGAAGCTCACGCCTGGTACGGTGTACAGGTAACGGCCGTCCGGCTGGAGCACGCTTGGTCCCGGGGTCCCGACGGTCCCGCCCGTGCTGTTCTTGACCGTGACTGTGGCGGGGCCGTTCGTCGCGCCATCGGTCTCTGTGTAGATCTTCCACGTGAACAGGGCATTCAGCGTGCAGGGGATAGCTACTGATGCGTCTCCCGGGAGCTGGAACTCGCGGGCGGGCGCTCGGGTGAAGCCGGGCTCCGGGTTGACACACCCGGTCACCGTGTACCGATAGCCCTTTGGCAGCGACCGGGTTACCGACGGCGCGCCAGCGGCGAACGTGAGGTCGCGGAGCGCTCTGATGCTGGCCGGTGGCGGCGACGGCGTGGTTGTGGCCGCCCCCAGCGTGATCAGACCCCAGCCGGTCCAGCCCACGGGCGCCTGGTCTGGCTGGAGGGTGAAGGTAACGTCCTGGCAGACTGCGGCGGTGTAGGCTGACACGACCCCGGTTTGGGCCGCCGTGACGGTCTTCACGTCGTTGGGTAGGGGGATGACCATTCCCGCCTTGAGGCCGGATGACTTGCCCGAGTCCGATAGCAGCCATGTGGCGAACGCGCCCGCGACCGAACTGACCCACTGGCCGCTGTGGTTCCCTGTCAGGTATGGCTGGAGCGTAGTGGAGAGCCCTAGGACCGCCGTCCACAGGTTGGCTTTCTGGCGGACCCGAAACGGGACCACGAAGAACGCTACGACTCTCCCGTCGAACTTCACTGTCCACGCGGCGGTGTTAATCGAGTACGGAGCCATCGTGTAGTTCCCAAGGGCCAGGTCCGTCAGCGGCGGTTGCACCCCCTGCTCGGCCTCCACATCGGCGGCCAGCAATGGCACGTCGGCCGTGGTGTTCGACGGGTAGGCGATAACCGCCGCGCTACTGAGGGCTTCGATGCACTTCTTCTTCTGGTACTGCACGTAGGGCTGCGGGGGGTAGAGGGGGTTCGCGTTCGGGGAGTCGTTCGGCCCGTCCGCGGCCCCGGCGCCCTGCGATGAGCCGGCGGTGAAGCCGATCAAGACGCCCTGCGGGTTGTAGGGATCGCCGAGCGGCCCCCAGGTCTGCACCCCGCTGCCACTCCAGCGAGGGGTTGTCACGAGCGCAGGCTTGTACGGTTGGAACTGGGCGGACACCTTGAAGTGGACGTACGTGTCCGGCGCTCCGTTGGAGGCCGCCAATCGGAACAGCGGGGTATTGCTCGGCGTATAGCCGTCGATCCGGTAGTAGGGCTCGGTCCACGGGATGGACAACTGGCCGACGATAGACGAGTGGTCGGCCGACGCGTCGATGGAACCGATGGCTTCGCCTGTGTCCAGATCGGTGACGACGATCCGGCCTAGCCGGTTGGCCGTGTCCACGATGTCGAACTTCAGGTTGTAGGTGTCCGTGGTCGGGGCGAACACGTACCAGTCAGAGTCGTCCGGCAGCGGCATCAGGGTCAGGGCATGATCCGCGAAGTTCGCCCTGGTTGGCGTCTGGTCGAGCGTGTAGGCCGACGTGTCGGTCACCATCTCCTTGGCCTGGGGCGCCAGGTTGGGATTCACAAGGCTCTGCCAGGTCGCCTGCGCGCCGACATAGACGGAGATGCTGCTATCGGTCGGCAAGACGGTGCGAACGGGCTTCTGGCGACCCGCCAACGCAGCACGACTGAACGTGAGTAACACGAACATGCACATCGCGACAACGGCATGGTTGAAGCGGTACATCGGGTTCCTCCTGTGGGCAGACAGCGGAATGGAAACGTGTGAGCGGCGCTATTGGGCTGAGCCGACGGGGGACCTGAGGAGGGCCGCGACATACGCGGGGGGGGGGGCAGGCGTTCTGACGCTCAGGTCGAAGCAGCCTGCTCCGCCTGCACGGTCAACGATCGATGCCCCAACGTGGGAGGTAGATGCCATTCGCACCCAGCTCGGAGAGGAGAGACAGCAAAGGTGCAACCAGACCCATTGTACGCCTCGGGAGTATCTGTGTCAAGGCATCCCGGCAGGATTCCCATTCCTGATCCGCATCCTGGTACGATATTCCGCATCACCCTATCGCGCCGGGTCTGGCATCTGCCCTTGCTCTCCTGCAGGTTCCTGACGCCCCGACCGCGAATCATCCTGCCGACCCGCAACCGACATCCAGACAGGAACCGACATGCCCTACCATCGCGACCAGAAGCGCCACGAGATAGCCCACTACACCGACCGCATCGCCAACGCGGTCTACACGCACCTCTGCGACCTGAACGTCACGGCCTGGTGCACCAAGGAGCCGGTGCCCTACGCCGAGCGCGAGAGCGGCAAGCAGCTCGACCTGCGCCCCGGCGACCGTTGGGGCGACCTGTTCGACTGCGCCTGGTTCCACTTCACCGGCACGGTGCCCGCCGAGGCCGCCGGCAAGGCGGTCGTGCTCCTCATCGACGTGAATGGCGAAGCCCTGGTGGTGGATGACGACGGCAACCCGGTCCGCGGGCTCACGTGCGTCAACTCGGAGTACGACTACTCACTGGGCAAGCCGGGCAAGCGCGTCGTGCCGCTGCTGGACCGCGCCAAGGGCGGCGAGGCCGTCGACCTGTGGGCGGACGCGGGCTGCAACGACCTCTTCGGCAAGCTGCATCCCGCCGGCACGCTGAAGGAGGCGCACATCGCCGTCCTGAACCAGGAGGTCCACGCGCTCTCGTACGACTGGGAGGTGCTGCACGAGCTGATGCTGCAGCTCCCCGAGGACTCGGCGCGGCGGCACCGCATCTGGGGCGCCCTCTGCCGGGCCGCGCTGGAGTTGAGCAAGTTCGACGACGAGGAGGCCAAGGCCGCCCGCGCGATCCTGGCGCCGGAGCTGGCGAAGCAGGGCGGCGACCCGTCGCTCACCATCACCGCCGTCGGCCACTCGCACATCGACTTGGCCTGGCTCTGGCCCCTGCGCGAGACCATCCGCAAGGGCGCGCGCACCTTCGCCACCGTGCTGCGCAACATGGAGCAGTACCCGGACTACGTCTTCGGCGCGAGCCAGCCCCAGCTCTACCAGTGGATGAAGGACCACTACCCGACCATCTACGCGCAGGTTAAGCAGCGCATCGAGGAGGGCCGGTGGGAGGTGCAGGGCGCGATGTGGGTCGAGTCGGACACCAACGTGCCCGGCGGCGAGGCCCTCGTGCGGCAGCTCCTCTACGGCAAGCGCTTCTTCCGCGACGAGTTCGGCAAGGAGGTGCGCAACCTCTGGCTGCCGGACGTGTTCGGCTACTCCGGCTCGCTGCCCCAGCTCCTCAAGAAGGCCGGCGTCGACATCTTCATGACGCAGAAGCTCTCGTGGAGCCTGGTCAATAGGTACCCGCACCACACGTTCCTGTGGCAGGGCATCGACGGGTCGCGCGTGCTGGCCCACCTGCCGCCGGAGGACACCTACAACAGCTCCGCCGCCCCGCGCGCCATCGCCAAGACCGAGCGCGGCTACCTGGACAAGGAGGGGTCGGAGTACTGCCTGCTGCTCTTCGGCATCGGCGACGGCGGCGGCGGCCCCGGCGAGGAGCACCTGGAGCGGCTGGCGCGGGAGAAGAACCTGGCGGGCCTCTCCCCCGTGGTGCAGGAGCCGGCCGAGAACCTGTTCGCCAAGCTGGCGGGCGAGGCCCAGCGGCGCAAGCTGCCGGTCTGGTCCGGCGAGCTGTACCTGGAGCGCCACCAGGGAACGTTCACGACGCAGGCCCGCAACAAGCGCTTCAACCGCAAGCTGGAACTGGCCCTCCGAGAAGCCGAGCTGGCCTGCGCCCGGGCGACCTGGACCGTCGGCGTGCCCTACCCCACCGAGCAGCTCGACGCGATCTGGAAGGAGATGCTCCTCTACCAGTTCCATGACATCCTGCCGGGCTCGTCCATCACGCGCGTCTACACCGAGTCGCTGGTGCGCTACGAGGCGATGCTGGAGGAGGTGGAGCAGCTCGCCGCCGACGCCGAGGCCGCACTCCTCGCGGAGTTGAACACGCAGGGCGCCGCCAAGCCCGCCGTGATCGGCAACTCGCTCTCCTGGGAGCGCACGGGCTACGTGCAGGCCGGCGACCAGTGGGTGCAGGCGACGGTGCCGGCGCTGGGCCACGCGGTCGTCGACCTGGCCGCCCCCGCTCCCGAATACCCGGCGCTCTCCGCCTCGCCGGACGCGCTGGAGAACGACGTGCTGCGCGTCGAGTTCAACGCGGACGGCTCGGTGCGCTCCGTGTGGGACAAGGTGAACGGGCGCGAGGCCATCGAGAAGGGCGCCGCCGCGAACCGCCTGGCGGTGTACGAAGACCCCGGCGACGCCTGGGACTTCCCGCTCGACTACGACGACCGGACGCCCGAGCACTTCGCGCTGCGGTCAGTGGAAGCGCGCATCGACGGACCGGAGGCCATCGTCAAGCAGGTCTACGCCTACGGGGCGTCCTCGCTGACGCAGGAAGTCGTGCTGACCGCGGGCAGCCGGTCGCTGGAGTTCCGCACGGAGGCGGATTGGCGCGAGACCGAGCGCATGCTTCGCACGTCGTTCCCGGTGGCGGTCCGCGCGGACGAGGCGACGTTCGAGATCCAGTTCGGCACGCTGAAGCGCCCGACGCACAGCAACACGAGCTGGGATCTGGCGCGGTTCGAGGTGTGCGCGCAGAAGTGGGTGGACATCTCCGAGCGCGCGCACGGCGTTGCGGTGCTCAACGACTGCAAGTACGGCCATCAGGTGCGCGAGAACGTGATCGACGTCGACCTGCTGCGCTCGCCGTGCTTCCCCGACCCGGTTGCCGATCGCGCGGTGCATCAGTTCACCTACGCGCTCTACCCACACGAGGGCGACCACGTGGCAGGCGGCGTGACGCGGGCGGCGTACGAGCTGAACGTGCCGATGCGCGTGTCCGAGGTGACCGCGAGCGGCGGCACACCCCCAGCCTCGTTCCTGACGATCGATGCGCCGAACGTGATCGTCGAGACGGTGAAGAAGGCCGAGGACGGCGAGCAGCTTATCGTCCGGCTCTACGAGGCGAGCGGTGCGTCGACGACCGCCACGCTGGCCCTGCCCGCCTGCGCCATGACGGCCGACCTGGTCGACCTGATGGAGGAGAACCCGGCCCCGCTGGACGTCGAGGATGGCGCCGTGAAGCTGGCGTTTGGCCCGTTCGAGGTGCACACGGTTCGCATCGGGTAGCCCAGTGCCGCCGAGGCCGGCGGCGGTCCATGACCCCACGACGTGAGCGCCACCCATTGCGCACCTGGAGGGTGGCGCTCCGTCGCCACCGAGGACCTGCGTGGTGAACGGCGGCGGGGCACGGTTCGCATCGGGTAGGCGCAGTGCCGCCGAGGGCGGCGGCGGTCCATGACTCCACGACGTGAGCACCACCCATTCCGCACCTGGAGGGTGGCGCTCCGTCGCCACCGCGGCGAGGGCGTGTACGTGTAGATAGGGAGGATGCCCGCGATGGCGGCTCCGTTTGGCAGCGACGCCGTGGACCTGGCGCTGCAGCAGGCGCACCTGCTCGCGATGCGGAAGCGGCACCGAGAGGCGCGCGCGCTGCTGCTGCAGTTGCAGGCGGCCAACCCGGGCCGCGTCGACATCCTGGAATCCCTGCAAGAGGTGCCCGACCCGGATGCGGCGCGGGCTCCGAGGCGCCCCCGCCTCATCCCGGCCAGCACGATCATGGTGGGGCTCTTCGCGCTGTTCCTGGCCGGATGCCACGGCATCCCCGCCCTCCGAGCGTACCTTGCCTACGGATGGAACGCGACCGTGCCCACGCGCAGCCGGTTTGGCGTTCCTGGGCACGCCCCCGTCGCCCTGTGCATGGCGCAGGCGGGTTTCTTCGCTTGCCTGTCCCTCGTGTGCTGGGTGTCGGTCGGGTGGCGCGCCCTTCGCGGGTTCAGGTAAGTCCTGGGCTCTCCGAACCGCGCCTGGAGGGTGGCGCTCCGCCGCCACCGCGGCGAGCGCGCACACCAAGACAAGGAGGATGCTCGCGATGGCGGCTCCGTACGGCGGCGATCCTGCCGACCTGGCGATGCAGCAGGCTCATCTGCTCATGACGCGGAAGCAGTACCACGAGGCACGGGTGCTCCTGACCCAGGTCAAGATGGCGAACCCGGGCCGGCCCGATGTCGAGAGCGCACTGCAGGAGGCAATCGACCTGGAGGCGCGGCACTGCGGCCCGAAGCGGCAGTTCGACTGGGCCTGCCTGACGCGGGACATGGGCCCCGTCGGTGCGCCGTTAGTGTTCGGCCTCGCGGCGCTGGCGTTCGCCGGTCTGTTCGGGGTGCCGGCGTGCAGTGCCGCAGCAGCGAACGGCTTGGGCGGCATGATGCGGGTCGAGAACAAGTACGGCTTCTTCCGCACGGTGCCGATCTCGGGCGAACTCGGGAAGGCTGGCGCGTGCCTCGCCGTCGCGGTGGTGTGCTTCGCGGTCGTCGTCTGGATGAGCCGCAGCGACTAGGCTATACCATGCATGATCGCCCGGGCGAGGGTCTCTGTGCCCTCCGCCCGGGCGATCGTTTGGATACCTCAGACTGCGCGCTGCCCGGCCGCTACCCCACCGTGGTCGCCGCGTCCAGCTCGATCTCGAAGAGCAGGTCGTCGCGGCAGATGTCGGCCTGGGCGACGACCACCGGGAACGTCGGCAGGCCGCGCACCTCCAGGAACTCGGCGAAGAGCGGGGCGTCCGCGGGATGGCGGAAGTACGCGATGGAGCGCGTCGCGTCGCCGAAGTCCATGCCGCGCGACGCCAGGATGGCCTCCACCACGTCGAAGGTCAGCGCGATCTGGGCGGCCGTGTCGCCGAGGTGCTCCGTGTGGCCCTCACGCGCGATGCTGGCGGTGCCCGAGATGATGAGGCGGCGCAGGCCCGGCGTCTCGATCTCCACCGCGCGGCTGAACGAGCTGCCGTAATCCCGGGCCGAGCACTGCAGCGGCGAGAGCACCGTGCTGACATCGGCGCCCTTCAGCGCGAGGACCTCGCACGCCATCGCCGCACCCAGCGGGTTCGCCACGCCCACACCGGTGCTCGCCGGCACGAGCCCGCTGAAGAGGTCGCGCTCCCGGAAGAACTGGGTGCGCACCGGGTTGAGGTCGTCGTACCAGTCCAGGATGCGATCCACGAACAGCCACGTCCGCGCCACGTCGTGGAAGTCCATCCCCGCCGCGCGCAGACCCGCCTCCATGCGGAGGAATGCCTCCCGCGCCTGGGCCGGACGGTCCACGGTCAGGTCGGAGGGGTGGATGCCGGCCAGGATCGCGTACCGCGCCTCGCCATCCGCGAACGTCGAGCCCGCGACGGCCCCGTCCAGCTCGACGCGCGCCACATCGGCGCCCGACACGCAGTGGGCGATGATGCCGGCCAGCGGAAGCCCCCAACACTCCGCGCCCTCCACCCACGTGATCGGGCACCCGAGCGCGGAGAGCAGCCCGGCCGCCTCGGCCCGCGCGCCGCAGTCGCCGAACGCGGTCAGCTTCAGCGCCGCGGCGTCCAGGCTGCCGGCAGCGTCGACGAGCCGGGCCACGGCCTGGGGCACGGTCTCGCCGGGCAGCGGGCGCATCGTGATCTGGTGCTCCGTCGCGCCCACCAGCGGCAGCGATACCACGTCGAGTCCAGACGACAGTGTCTTCTCGATCAGGGGGCGTCCAAGGGTCATCAACGTCGTGTTCTCTCCACCAGTAGATTGGCCCACTGCCTGCGCGCGAAGCGCAGCGCCTCCTCTTGCTCGGGGCTGTAGTGGCCTTGGTATTGGGCGTACGTATCCATCCAGGTGATCAGGCGCTCCCGCTGCTCGGCGTCGAGCTTCACTCCATAGTGGCCGGAATGGAGCAGCTTCAGCAGGGCGCTGGTCGAAGCGGCGCCGCCGCCAACCGCCGACCGTCCCTCGCGGTAGCGCGTCTGCACGTGGTCGCGCAGGCTGGGCGACCCGTAGCCGACCAGGCTCTCGTAGGAGCGAGCCGCCGACAGGTCGCAGCGGGCGCCCTTCCCGTCGGCCAGCCGGCTGCCCGCCGAGTGGCACGAGACGCACTGCTTGTCCAGAACCGGCTGCACGAGTTGGTCGAACCGAAGCGGCCACGACCCGCTCGGCGCCGGCTCGATGCGCGACGGCGGCCGGCTCGCGGCGATCGGTCGCGTGCTCTTCGGCGTCGTGTTGCGCGGCTCGTGACATCCCACGCACGACATCGTCCGCCCCGGCTGCACGTAGGTGATGCTCCGCATGGTCTGCAGCGCCTGCCCGTCGGCATCGAGCGCCTGGAAGAAGACCGGCACGCCCGACGGCACGCGGAAGTAGGCCGACCCATCGCCCTCGACGGGCACCGTACCGAGCACGAACTTGCCCGGGTCGTCGTGCGTCTGCCCGATGTGCGGCGTGTCCATGTTCGGCTGCGTCTTCGCGGGCAGGCCCACGATCCGCAGCCGCTTCACCGATCCGCGCTCCACCCCGCTCAACCCCTGGTACACGTCCGCCACCACCATCGCGCTCGCCTGCGGATCGCCAGCTTCCGAGGACGCGAGCATCGACGCCTTGGCGGGCGCCGGGCGCGGGCGGACCGGGATCGGGCACTGGCTTGAGATGTCCGGATCGCGGTAGAGCAGCTCCAGGTTGCCATCGGCCGTGAAGAGGTAGAGCCCCATCGCGTTGGTCGGGTTGGTCGCTCCCTGCGCGCCGATGGCCGTGTGGCTCCAGGCTGTCAGGTACGTGTGCTCGGAGAGCGGCCACGGGCTGTTGTAGTACGAGCTTGGCCAGCCCTCGACCTCGGGGAAGCACACCTCCGGCGTCAGGCGTGTGGTTGGCTCCTTCCCGTCGAGCCCGCGGTCCGTATCGAGCAGGACCAGGCTGCCCCCGGTGATCGAATGGTGGCCCGACGCGGTGAGCACGAGCTTGCGAGAGCCCGGGATCTGCCGCGCCTCGAATGCGCAGTGGAAGCCACGCGTCAGGTTGCCGTACACCGCCTGCGGATTGGAGCCGTCCGGGTTCGTGGACCACAGCTTCATGTACGGCATGTTGTCGCGATCCACGTAATCCCAGCGCGCGTATAGGATGCGTCCGTCGCTCAGCACCGATGGCGTCCACTCGAAGTTCTCGAAGGGCGAGATGGCTCGAATGCGGGTGCGGCCGGCGTCCAGCGTGTGCAGCGTGTAGACCGCCACCGGCCGCGAGGGGTCGCCGCCGCAGCGCACGTAGCTGTCGTGCAGCGCCGCCCGCGTAGTCGCCATGGCGCTGCTCTCGCCGCACTGCACGAACTGGCCGCGGCGCGTCGACAGGAACACGATGCGCCCATCCGGCAGGTACCGCCCGTCGAAGTCGTCGTACTTGCCACGGGTTATCTGGACGAGTCCCGACCCGTCGATGTTCATCTCATACAGGTGGTAGAAGGCGTCTTCCGGTACGTTTGCCTTGGTCTCCTTGTCGCCGAGACCCGCCAGGTTCGGGTAGTAGCGGCAGTACGCGAAGAGCACCTTCCGGCCGTCGTACGACAGCTCCGGGCTGAGGCAGCTCCCCGGCGGCAACTGCGGGGTGAGGCAGCGCACGCGCGGCGCGTCAGACCGGATGCCCTCCAGGACGAAGATGCCGCCGCCGGGCCGCGACCACCAGCCGTAGTTCTGGTCGGACATGTGGCTGAACACGCCGGGCGCGCGCTTCACGAAGAGGATGCGGTCGAAGTCGATCTCCGGGTTCGCCAGCGCAATGCGCCGGACCGCCCACCGGGCCTTCAGGTAGGCCGCGCGCCGGGCGCCGAGGTCGGACTGCGCGCCGGCGGCGCGGGCGGCGTCCTCCAGGTCGCGCTCGTAGGCGGCCACGTCGACGCCGCGCGCCCGCACGTAGGCGGCGAGCTTGCGTCCGCGGGCGACGACGTCCTCGACCGGGTAGGAGGCCGGGGTGCCAGGCAAGGGGTGGCGCGCCGACCACTGGCTCGTGCTGCTCTGGCTCGCCGGCTGGTAGAGGGCGATGTTCTTCGCCGGGTCGGCCGTGCCGTACACCTCGACCTCGTCCAGGTGCAGGTAGCCCGCCTCGGGCAGTCGCGCCCGGACGTACCGTGCCGAGGCGCCGCCGAGGCGGACAGCCAGCGGCCTGCCGTCCGTCGCTCCGCGGAACACGGTGCCGTTGTTGCGGTAGACCTCGCGCCAGGTCGCGCCGTCATCCGAGGTCAGCACGGCGAGGTGAATCAGGCGCTCCGGGCAGTCGCAGCGGTTGTAGAGCACCACGCGGTCGAGGGGCCGGACGCTGCCGAGGTCGACCTGCCACCAGGGGCTCGCCTCGTTCTCCGTGTGGAAGCCCCACTTGCCGTCCTTGATGCCGTCCACGGCGCCTGCTGCATCTTCGGCGGCCGTGACAGGCTTCCCGGGAATGCCGCGCACCCGCTCCTGCTGCGCCCAGTCGGCCTCCACCTCGGCGACCCGCGCAGTGCTCGGGCCAGGCGGAGGCGTCCGCGCGGGCGCCGATGCCCACACGCAGAGCAGGGCAGTGCAGACGATGGGTGCCGGAAGGAGGAAGGTACTCGATGTCATGCGCGTCTACGCTCCCACGTTCGGTTCACGCCATCAGGAGCGTCTTGCGTGTTGCCTGGCATGGGGCGGCCTGGTAGCCACGCATTGGCCGCCCCATGCCCAGGCCCTTACAGCGAGAGCACGTACTCCGCCAGATCGTCGATCTGCTGCTTGGTCAGGTGCGAGGTGGCGCCGTGCTTGTTGCCGCGGTTGTGCTTGGTGAGGACCTCCTGCATGGTCACCGCGCTGCCGTCGTGCAGGTACGGGGCCGTGCGCCAGACCTCGGTCAGGGTCGCCGTCACAAACCTCGAAGACGAGTCGACCTCGTTGCGCGTGCCCACGTCGTGCAGGTGCTGATCGGTGTGCTGCGGGCCGAGGTGGCAGGAGATGCACTTCGCCTTGGCGCTCTCGAAGATCGCCTTGCCCCGCTGAGCGCGTGCCGACAGGCCGCCTCCCGCGGTGCGGTACGGGCTCGTCTGCGGCGCCATCGACGAGATGTAGGCTTCCACCGCCTCCCGCTCGCCGGGCTGCGGCTCGCGGAACTCGATCGCCCGGAACCCAGCGTTCGTCGCCACCTTGTAGTCGGAGCGAACGCCATGCGACATCACCGGCGACCGGAACTGGGCCTGCAGGAGCGACCGGGTGTTCTTGGGGTTCCCCATGCCGTCGTTTAGCAGGTCCCAGTTGAAGCCATCCGCGCGGCCATCCGGGTGGCACGTCGCGCAGGAGAGCCAGTGCTGGAAGCAGAGCGTGCCGTCGTGGAACATCCGCTCCCCGATGCGCGCCTGGTCCGGCGGGCGCGACGTGCCCATCGACAGGGTGGTGCGGACCGCCGCCGCGGCCGTGTCGACCACCTGCACGCGCCCGCTATAGTACATCGCCACCGCCAGGCGCTTGCCATCGGGCGAGAGCGAGATGCCGCGCGGACCGTAGCCCGGCAGGTCTGTCCGCGTCAGCAGCTCGGCCACGTGCATGGCGGAGAGGTCGGTGGAGAGCAACTCCCGCTGTGCCGGGTCGCGCTTCACCTCGGCCCAGACGTTGCTGGATGAGGCCACATACTCGGGTGAGGGGTTGAGGAGCGGGCTGCTGGCCGGCAGGTCGCCGGTCAGGTACCGGTGCAGCTTCGCCAGCTCGATGCGCGCCAACTGGTGCGTGCCCGAGAGCGAGATCCACATCGTCGAACCGTCCTTCGAGACGGCCGCGCCCCACGGATCGGCGGCGCCCTCGAAGATGCTGTCGAGGAGGACCGTCGCGTACACCTTGCGCTTGGCCACGTCGACGATGCTCATCGCGTTCGTGCTGATCCAGCCGCGGTCGAGCTGCGTGGTCGGCAGGTTGAACCGGCCCAGCGCGTGCACCGCGTACAGCCATTTCCCATCGGCCGAGGCCACGACGTCGCGGACGGCGACCGAGCCGGCCGGCAGCCGGATGTCGGCAGCGCGCTTGCAGGTGGCCAGGTCGATGAGCGTGACCGAGGCCGAGTTGCCGGGATCGGTCGACGGGCAGCCGGGCAACAGGTTGCCCACGGCGGCGAGACCGGCGTTCGGCACGATCGTGACGCCGTACGGCTCGCCGACGCAGCCGACACGCCCCTTCTCGCGCCCGGTCGACAGGTCCACGAGCGACACGTTGTGCAGCGCCGCGCAAGGCACCACCAGCAGGTTGTGCTGCGCAGACACCGCCACGGTCACCGGGCGCGGCGCCACCCGCATGCGGCGCAGGACGCGGCCGGTTCCGGCATCGACCTCGGCCACCGCCGAGCCGCCGTACTCCGCCACGTAGAGCCGGCCGCCCTTGGGCGCCCAAGCCAGCCCTTCGGGCTCGGACAGGCTCGCGCGGCGCAGGAGCTTGTCGCCTGTGGCGTCGAAGAACGCGACGGAGCCCGCGGTGCGGTCCGACACGGCCAGCAGGCGTCCATCGGGCGAATAGGCCGTCGCGAAGGGCGAGCGGTAGGGCAGACGGTCCTGGGCTGCCGGCCGCACCGCGGCGACGAGCGCCAGGAGCGAGACCGCGCCAAGGACGGCGGCCAGACGGCCGCGGGCTTGCGTAGAGAGACTGCTGCGTGAGTTATCGCGCACGATCCACCTCTGGGGTCCTGTCGACAGGAAGCTAGGGCACCGGTTCGTCCGACCCGGCCCTTTGTCCTTCCTGTTGGCCACAATCCCCGCAGAAGCAGGCAAGCGCGGCCCCCCTGGCTAACTGCAACCTGGTTCGCCCGATGCATCGCACGCCCCTACTCAGGAGGTGGGTGGATGGGTTCGCAGAGCACGCTGCTGGGTGCAAAGGTCGCGGCCGCCCTGCTGACCGCGGCCCTGATCGCAGTCACCGCGGCCGGTTCCAGCCTGCCGCCGCAACCGCGCGCCGAAGCGACACCGCCACGCGCGGCGCTGCAGCCGACGCCTGCCCCCAAGGACGGGCCCATCGTCTTCGCCATCGGCGCGCCGGACGAGTCCGCGGAGGGGTTCGGCCTCGGCGACGCCGACTACACGAGCTTCACCACGCGCTTCCCCGGCCCGGTAGAGTATGTGGTCGGCAAGAGCACGGCCCGCGACTGGCCGTTCATCCACCCCAGTTCGCGCGACGGTTGGGCGGGCGGCAAGGCGCACACGTTCACGATACGCTTCGCCGCCGATGCGGGCCAGGTCGCGCGCCCGCTGAACCTGTTCGTCGGCATGCTGGCAGCCTGGGAGCCCAGCCAGATCACCGTCGCCGCCAATGGACGCGAGATCGCCTCCCGCCGCCTGCCGGACACGGCGCAGCGCGTCGAGCTGGCCTTCGACCCGCGCGGCATCGGCGTGCCCACGTCGCTCGCGTTCGCGGTGCCTGCCGGCACGCTCCAGCCCGGCGAGAACACGATCGCCATCACCCTCGACCAGGGGAGCTGGATGGTGTACGACTACGTCCAGCTCACGGCAGGCGACCGCCCGCCCTCGCCCGCCGCGGTCGATCTGCGGTCCGAGTTCCTAGCGGGTCCGCTGGCGGATGTGCAGCACATCGTCTTCGCGGTCCGCAAGCCCGGGCTCGACGGCCACTGGTACGCCAACTTCGCGTACGACGCCAACGACCCCGCGATCCGCATGTACCAGGACGGCGGGCGCCTCTGCCGCTTGAACCTGCGCTCGGGCAAGGTCACGGTCCTCCTCGACGACCCGCAGGGCGGCGTGCGCGACCCGCACGTGAGCTACGACGCGAGCCACATCCTCTTCTCCTACCGCAAGGGCGGCACGGCCAACTACCACCTCTACGAGATCCGCGCCGACGGCACCGGGCTCCGGCAGATCACCGACGGGCCGTTCGACGACATCGAGCCGACCTACATGCCCGACGACACCATCGTCTTCGTCTCGAGCCGCTGCAAGCGGTGGGTCAACTGCTGGCGCACGCCGGTCGCGGTAATGTACCGCTGCAGCGCGGACGGATCCAACATCCGACAGATATCCGCGAACATCGAGCACGACAACACGCCCTGGCCCATGCCGGACGGACGCCTGCTCTACACACGCTGGGAGTACATCGACCGCAGCCAGGTCCACTACCACCACCTGTGGACCGCCGACCCGGACGGCAGCGCCCACATGGCGTACTACGGGAACCAGGTGCCTGGCACGGTGATGATCGACGCGAAGCCGATCCCGGGCTCCGGCCGCGCCGTCTGCGTCTTCTCGCCGGGCCACGGCATGGCGGAGCACACGGGCGCCGTCTACACCGTCGACCCGGGCGCCGGCCCGGATGCGCCGAGGTCCGCCCGCCGCATCAGCCGCACCGAGACCTTCCGCGACCCGTGGGCGTTCTCCGAGGGCTCCTTCATGGCGGCAACCGGGCCCGAGCTGCGGTTCATGAACGCCCGTGGCGCGACGGAGTGCTTCTACCGCCTGCCGGAGGCCGACATCCGCGCGGGCTTCGAGGTGCAGGAGCCGCGCCCCCTCGTCGGTCGCGATCGCGAGCACATCCTCGCGGACCGCGCCAAGCCCGGCGAGACGACCGGCCAGATGGTCCTGGCCAACGTGTACTCCGGCCGCAACATGGCGGGGGTGAAGCCGGGCGACATCCGCAAGCTGCTGATCCTGGAGTCGCTGCCCAAGCCAGTCAACTTCACCGGCGGCATGGAGCCGCTGAGCTACGGCGGCACGTTCACGCTGGAGCGCGTGCTGGGCACGGTGCCGATCGAGGCGGATGGCTCGGCTTGCTTCGAGGTGCCCGCCATGCGCAGCGTGTTCTTCGTCGCGCTCGATGCGAATGACATGCCGGTCAAGCGCATGCAGAGCTTCGCCAGCGCGATGCCGGGAGAGACGATCGGCTGCGTCGGGTGCCACGAGCAGCGGGAGCGCATCGCGGCGCCGTCGTCGCGAGTGGCTCTGCTGGCCCTGGCGCGCCCCGCCAGCCGCATCCAGCCGATCGCCGACGTGCCCGACGTGCTCGGTTTCACGCGCGACATCCAGCCGATCCTCGACCGCAGGTGCCTCTCGTGCCACGACTGGTCCTCGCGCCAGGGCGGAGTGGTGCTGAGCGGCGACCGCGGCCCGTTCTACAACCACAGCTACTTCGAGCTGTTCGCCCACGACCAGGTCTCCGACGGCCGCAACCGGCCTCGCAGCAACTACGCGCCGCGGACCATCGGCAGCGTGGCCAGCCCGCTGATGAAGATGCTGGAGCCCGCGCATCACGGCGTCCAGGCGACCGAGCTGGAGCGGAAGACCGTGCGCCTCTGGATCGACTCCGGCGCGCCGCACGCGGGAACCTACGCCACGCTGGAGACCGGCATGGTCGGCGGCTACAGCGTGAACGCGCTCGACCGCGGCGATCTGGCCTGGCCCGCGACCCAGGCTGCACAGGAGGTGATGCGGCGGCGCTGCGCCTCCTGCCACACGGGCGCGCGCGCCCTGCCCACCTCGGTCTCCGACGACCAGAACCTGCCGCCGTGGGTCGAGATGGGCCCGAACGATCCGCGGCGCAGGTACGCGAACCACCTGATCTACAACCTGTCGCGGCCCGACAAGTCGATCCTGCTGCTCGGCCCTCTGGCGAAGAGCGCGGGCGGCTACGGCTCGTGCGGCGCCAAGGACGTGTTCGCCTCGACGAGCGACCCGGACTACGTGAAGCTGCTCGCGAGCGTCGAAGCCGCCAGGCAGCAGCTCGACACGGTGAAGCGCTTCGACATGCCCGGCTTCCGCCCGCACCCCGGCTGGGTCCGCGAGATGCAGCGCTACGGCATCCTGCCCGCCACACTGAGCGCGACCGACCCGATCGACGTGTACGCGACGGAGCGCAAGTACTGGGAGTCGCTCTGGTGCAAGCCGGCCAAGTGAGAGCCCATGAACAACCTGACTGGAGAAGCAAGCCGATGAGCCTGCAGATCGTCCTGGCCCAACTCGTCCTCGCGGCCGTCCTCGCCGCCATCTTCTGCGCCCCGCCGGCCCGCGCTGCGGACCAGACCGGTCGCGACATGACGCTCTGGTACAACCGGCCCGCCCGCGACTGGATGACCGAGGCCCTGCCGATCGGCAACGGGCGCATGGGCGGTATGTTCTTCGGCGGCACGGAGGAGGAGCGCCTCCAGTTCAACGAGGACAGGCTCTGGACCGGCGACGAGAACCCCAGCGGCGTCTACGAGACGATGGGCGCGTACCAGGCGTTCGGCGACCTGCACCTGAAGCTGCCGGGCCACTCCGCCGCGACCGAGTACCGCCGCGAGCTGGACATCGCCGATGCGGTGGGCCGGGTGACGTACAAGCTCGGCGGCGTGCCCTACCGGCGCGAGTACTTCTGCAGCCACCCCGCCCAGGTGCTCGTCGTGCGGCTGACGGCGGACAAGGGCGGGCGGTACACCGGCAGCCTCGATCTGACCGACATGCACGGCGCCGCCATCTCGGCGGACGGTCCGCGGCTGACGAGCACGGGCGCCCTGGACAACGGCATGAAGTACGGCGCGCAGGTGCTCGTGCTGCATGAGGGTGGCTCAGCCTCATCGTCAGGCAGCCGCGTCGAGTTCTCTGGCTGCACGAGCGTCACCATCGTCCTCGGCGCGGGCACCGACTACGCGATGGACGAGCAGAAGCGCTGGCATGGCGACGACCCGCTGCGGCTCGTGCGGGCGCAGGTCTTCCTCGCCGCGACGAAGCCCTATGCCAGGCTGCTCGCCGAGCACGTGAGGGACTACCGCGCGCTCTTCGGCCGCCTGACGATGGACCTGGGACCGACGCCCGCCGATCGCCTCGCCCTGCCGACCAACGAGCGCCTGGTCGCCTACAACAAGCGGGGCAATGATCCCGGCATGGAGCGCCTCTTCGCCCAGTACGGCCGCTACCTGCTCATCTCCAGCTCCCGCCCCGGATCGCTGCCGGCGAACCTGCAGGGGCTCTGGAACCACGTCAACAACCCGCCGTGGTCGTCGGACTACCACACAAACATCAACATCCAGATGAACTACTGGCTGGCCGAGCCCTCCAACCTGGCCGAGTGCCACGAGCCGCTGATCGACCTGACGCTCAGCCAGCTCGACGCCTGGCGCCGGGGCACGCGGGCCGCGCCGGAGTACGCCCGCAAGGACGGCAAGCAGGTGCGCGGCTGGACCATCCGCACCTCGCACAACATCACGGGCGGCATGGGCTGGAAGTGGAACAAGCCCGCCAGCGCCTGGTACTGCCAGCACCTCTGGGAACACTACGCCTTCAGCGGGGATAAGGAGTACCTGCGCGCCAAGGCCTACCCGATCCTGAAGGAGACCTGCGAGTTCTGGGAGGACCAGCTCAAGGCGCTGCCCGACGGGCGCCTCGTCGTGCCGATGGGCTGGTCCCCGGAGCACGGGCCGGACGAGGACGGCGTCAGCTACGACCAGGAGATCGTCTGGGATCTGTTCACCAACTACCTCGATGCAGCCGACGCGCTGGGCATCGACAAGGACTACCGCGACAGGGTCGCCGGACTCCGAGCGCGGCTCGTGGTGCCCAAGATCGGCAGGTGGGGCCAGCTCCAGGAGTGGATGGAGGATCGCGACGACCCGACCGACCAGCACCGCCACGTGTCACACCTCTTTGGGCTGCACCCGGGCCGGCAGATCACGCCAACGCTCACGCCGGAGCTGGCCGCCGGGGCGAGGAAGTCGCTGCAAGCCCGGGGCGACGGCGGAACGGGGTGGAGCCGCGCCTGGAAGATCAACTTCTGGGCACGCCTGCTCGATGGCGACCACGCGCACCTGATGCTGAGCAACCAGATGCAGGCGGTGGGCAATGTCGGCACCGACTACGTGAACGCGGGCGGCACCTACCCGAACCTGTTCGACGCGCACCCGCCGTTCCAGATCGACGGCAACTTCGGCGCGACCGCCGGCGTCTGCGAGATGCTGCTGCAGAGCCACGCCGGCGAGGTGCACCTGCTGCCCGCGCTCCCCTCGGCGTGGCCGACCGGCTGGGTGAAGGGCCTGCGGGCGCGCGGCGGCTTCCAGGTCGATATCGAGTGGCGCGACGGCAAGCTGACTGGCGCCACGCTGCGATCCAAAGCGGGCGGCACGTGCAAGGTTCGCTATGGCGCGCGCGTGATCGAGGTGAGGGTGCCCCGCGGCCGCCCGCTGCGCCTGACGGGGGACGCATTCTGCGAGTAGCGACGAAGTGACTGGCTGGCCATATGCCAGAGGAGATCCGAGATGATCGAACTGCCTGAGGCCGTGAACTTCGCGCGGCAGATCGGCGACGAGCTGACCGGCAAGGTCGTCGAGTGGGGCAACCGGGGCAACACACCGCACAAGTTCGCCTTCTACAGCAAGGAGCCGGCGGAGTACGAGGCCATCCTGCCGGGCAAGCGCATCGGCGGGGCGCGGGCAATTGCAGGCTGCATCGCGGTCGCGCTGGAGCCCGGCTATGTGCTGCTGCTCGGTGGCGGCGGCGAGCGCATCACCCACCACGCGCCGGGCGAGGCGGCGCCCGCCAAGAACCACCTGCTCCTCCGCTTCACCGATGGCGCCCACCTGTCCGTCACCGTCCAGGGCTGGGGCTCGGCGATGCTGCTGTCCGACCAGGAGTTGGCCGAGCACCCGTGGTTCCAGGCGAAGCGCATCTCGCCACTGACCGACGCGTACACGCTGGAGGCCTTCCTGGCGGGCTTCGAGGGGCTGAAGCCGGACGACAAGCGCGCCGTGAAGTACTTCGCCATCACCGACCCGGGCGTCTACGGCCTCGGCAATGGGTGCCTCCACGACATCCTCTTCCGCGCCGGCCTCAACCCGCGGCGCAGGGCCGTCGACACGACGCCGCAGGAGCGCGAGGCCTTCTACCTGGCCATTCGCGACACGCTGCGCGAGATGGCCGAGCTGGGCGGGCGCGACACGGAGCTGGACCTGCACGGCCGGCCCGGGCGCTACGCGGTGATGCTCGACCGCCGCGCGAAGGGGCAGCCCTGTCCGAAGTGCGGCACGGCGATCGAGGTCATCGCATTCCTGGGCGGCAAGTGCTACTTCTGCCCCCAGTGCCAGAAGTAGGAGACGCAGATTGGCTCGTACCACAACCCGACGTGAACTGATACTCGGAAGCGCGGCACTGGCGGCGGCCGGTCCCGCATCGCTGCTCTCGCAGGAGGCACAGGCCATGGCAAAGCAGGACAAACGGGAGGTGACCGTCGGCATCGTCGGGTGTGCGGAAGGTACTCACGGGAAGGTGTGGGGGGAGATCCTCGGTCAGCCCGGAGGGAAACGGTTCGGCATGCGCGTCGCCAAGGTGTGGGACGCCGACCGGACCAACGCGGAGGCCCTGGCGAAGGCGACGGGCGCCGAGGTAGTGGCGCGATCCGCCGACGCCGGGCGCGACGTGGACGGCGTGCTCATAACCGAGCTGCTGCCGACCCGCTACCTCGAGCTGGCGAAGCCGTTCCTCGAGGCGGGCAAGCGCGTCTTCTTCAACCGCCCGTTCGCCGGCGGCATCGGCTCCGCCAAGCGCATCCTGAGCCTCGCCGACGAGCACGGCGCGAAGGTGTACTCCGCATCGGCCCTCTACCACACCGCCGCGGCGGAGAAGGCCTTGCCGAAGCTCAAGGACCTGGGCCAACTGCGCCTCTTCAACATGACGGGCGCGTCGGAGCACCTCGGCTTCTACCTCCCCCACTCCATCGCGGCGATGGTCAGCGTGCTGGGCACCGGCGTGGAGAAGGTGCAGGCGCTCTCGCTGCAGCCCTCCGCGGAGAACCCACAGCTCGCGACGAGCCAGGTGGTCGTCTACCTGCAGTACGGCGAGGAGAGCGCGCACCCCGGCGCCCGCGGCGTCATCGAGATGATCGGCCCGGGCAGCAAGTGGTACGCGTTTGTGCTGAAGCTGTACGGCGCCGAAGCCGAGTCGGAGGAGATCCACTTCGAGGTGTCCTACGACGCCCTGCTGCTCAAGATGGCCGAGTTCTTCCGCACGGGCGTCGAGCCCGTCCCGCACGATGTGCTGATCGAGAAGACGGCCATCCACTACGCCGCGCTGGAGTCCGCCCGCAAGGGCGGCCGCGCGATCCGCCTCCAGGATCTGCTCGCAGGTCCGCAAGCCTGAACAGGAGAAGCCACATGGGCGTTACGCGAAGGGAGTTCATCGGGGCTGCCGCAGGCGCGGCGGCTCTGGCGGCCACAGCCGAGAAGCTGCAGGCGCAGGGGCAGAAGCCGCTGAAGGTCGGCCTCTGCGGGTGCGGCGGGCGCGGCACGGGCGCGGCCTACAACGTGCTCGAGGCCGACCCGAACGTGCAGATCGTCGGTCTGGCCGACTTGTTCGCGGACCGCCTGGCGAGCTGCCGGTCCGCGCTGGAGAACAAGAAGGACGCGCGCGTCAAGCTCACCGACGCGACGTGCTTCGTGGGCTTCGACGCGTACAAGCGCCTCTTCGACACGGACGTCGACTACGTGATGCTCTGCGAGCCGCCGGGGTTCCGCACGCCGCACTTCGAGGCCGCGGTGGAGGCGGGCAAGCACTGCTTCCTGGAGAAGCCCGGCTGCGTCGACCCCGCCGGGGCGCGGCGACTCATCGCGGCGGGCGAGAAGGCGCGCCAGAAGAACCTGGGCGTGCACTGCAGCACCGAGAACCGTCACGACTGGCGCATCGCTGCCACGGTGCAGAAGCTGCACGAGGGCGCGGTCGGGCCGATCGTCTCGGGGCGCGTCTTCTTCAACACCGGGCCGATCTGGCGCTACGACCGGAAGCCCGGCATGTCCGACATGGAGTGGCAGTGTCGCAACTGGTACTACTTCGACTGGCTCTCCGGCGACCACATTGTCGAGCAGCACGTGCACGAGCTGGACCTGTGCAACTGGGTGCTCAAGGCCAACCCCGTCAGCGCGACGGCGGTCGGCGGCCGCACCGTGCGCACGGAGCCGGACATCTATGGGAACATCTGGGACCACTTCGCGGTGGACTTCGAGTACCCGGGCGGCGTGCACATCCTGAGTCACTGCCGCCAGTGGGAGGGCGCGGACGGGGCGCGCTCGGCCTTCTTCGCCGGGCCGAATGGCGAGGCCGAGCTGTACAACGGAGTCATCACCGGCAAGGCCGCCTGGAAGTACGCCGGCCAGTACAAAGACCCGAACGTCGTGGAGCACGCGGACTTCATCGCGAGCATCCGCTCCGGCAAGCCCTACAACCAGGCCAGGCAGCTCGCCGAGAGCACGCTCGTGGGCGTCATGGGGCGCACGGCCGCCTACACCGGCAAAACAGTCACGTGGGAGCAGATCGCCAACTCCCCCCAGGACTACTCGCCACCGAAATACGAGTTCGGACCGCTGCCGGTGCGCCCGGTGCCGGTCCCGGGGCAGACGACATGAACACACCGATCAGCAGACGCGAGTTCGTCGCAGCCGCGGCGGCCACCGCACTCATCGCGCCGCGCTCCTCCGAGGCAGCGCCCCCGCGCATCCGCGTGGGCATCTGCGACTGGTCGTCCGGAGCGAGCGGGCCGGACGCGCTCGATGCGGCGAAGGCCATGGGGCTCGACGGGGTGCAGATCTCCCCGCGTATCGACGGCGACCGCCTCTCGTACGCGGAGCCGGAGGTGCAGGCCGCCTACCGCGCCAAGAGCAAGGAGACCGGAGTCGCCATCGCGTCGCTCGGCCTCACCGTCACGAACGAGTTCCCGCTCGCCACCGACCCGCGCGCCGATGCCTGGCTGGAGCAGACCATCGACGCCACGCACGACCTCGGCTGCCGCGCCATCCTGCTCGCCTTCTTCGGCAACGGCGACCTGACGAGCGGCAAGGAGGTGAAGCAGAAGGAGATCGACCTGGTGGTGGGCAGGCTCAAGAACGCCGCGCCCAGGGCGAAGCAGAAGCGCGTCGTCCTCGGCATCGAGAGCTACCTCTCCGCGCCCGACCTGCTGCGCATCTTCGACCGCATCGGCAGCGACGCGGTGGGCGTCTACTACGACATCGCCAACACCACCACCCGCGGCTACAACGTGCCGGCCGAGATCCGCCAGCTCAAGGGGCGCATCTGCGAGTTCCACTTCAAGGACTACCAGGGCCCGCTCGGCACGCAGGTGGCGGTCCCGGCGATCGGCCAGGCCATCCGCGACATCGGCTACCGCGGCTGGGTCATCCTGGAGAGCCACCACGGCAGCGACCTGCAGGGCTACTTCCGCCAGAACGCCGCCATCACGCGCAAGCTGTTCGGGCTGAAGGAGAAGGCGTAGCGCGGTCGGGAGATAACCCGCGCACCGTCGGAGACGCCGGATGGCGCGCGTACGGCGGCGCGGGCCCGGGCGCCGTCGGAGGATGAATCCCCCGGCTGGAGGGCCTACGGCCAAGCGCCCTCCGGGCGCAACGACCAACAGCACGCGCCGCCCGTCCTCCCGTCCGCAGGACGGTCGGCGGAACGCCCGCCAGACGGGGCATTCATGCTCCGGACCGCGCCCGGGACCCACGAGCACAACCTACACGAGGAATACCTAATGACCCCACGGGAACGCGTGCAGACCGTGCTGCGCCGTGAGATGCCGGACCGCCTGCCGCGCGAGATTAAGCTGACGCCGCCGCTGATGGACACGTTCCGCGCGGAGACCGGGGCCGACGATCCGGCGGAGCACTTCGGGCTCGAGGTGCGCGACGTGTTCCTGCGCCCGCCCGCCGCGAACCCGGACTTCGGCGCCTACTACCCGGAGGGCGTCCCGCCGCTGCCCAACCCCGCCGGCTGGGAGGTCGGCGAGTGGGGCGTGGGCCAAGAGCCCGGCTCGCTGCTGCACTTCATCCGCATCCGCCACCCGATGCGCGACCTGGCCACGCTCGACGATCTGCGCGCCTACCCCTTCCCGGACTACACACGCCCCGAGCGCCACGCGCACCTGGAGGCGGAGGTCGCGGCCCTGCACGCGCGCGGCCTGTTCGTCATCGGCTTCATGGAGTGGACCATCTTCGAGATCGCGTGGCACATGCGGGGGATGGACACCCTCTTCGCCGACATGGGCGAGAACCCGGCGTTCGCGATGGAGCTGCTCGACCGCATCACGGAGAGGCGCTGCTTCCAGGCGCGCCGCTACGCCGAGGCAGGAGTGGACCTCATCAAGATCGGCGACGACGTGGGCACGCAGCGCGGCATGCTGATGAGCCCGGCGCTCTACCGCAAGTGGTTCAAGCCCCGCTACGCCGAGGTGATCCGCGCCGCCCGCGCTGTCAACCCGCGTCTGCCGGTCTGCTACCACAGCGACGGGGACTGCTGGCGCATCATCCCGGACCTGATCGAGGCCGGCGTGACCGTGCTGAACCCCGTGCAGCCGGAGTGCATCGACCTGGCTGCCGCGAAGCGCGAGTTCGGCCGTGACCTCGTCTTCTGGGGCGGCGTCGGCACGCAGACCACGATGCCCTTCGGCACGCCCGACGAGGTCCGCGCGGACGTCTGGCGCACCATCGACACGCTCGGCCCGACGGGCGTCTTCCCTTGCCCCACGCACGTCCTGGAGCCCGAGGTACCCTGGGCCAACATCCACGCCTACCTGCAGGCCGTCGAGGAGTACCCCGCCCAGCTACCACCAAGAGGAGGATAGCGCACGATGGACGCCGCGATGCGCGCCCTGTTCGACCGTCTGCCGGACAACGTGAAGCGCCTGGCTCGGTCGGCGGTCCGGCTCGTCACGACGCCGGTGGCGCAGGACAGCTTGCGCCCTGGCCAGAACCGCATCGGGGGACTTCCGGACGTGCCGCCCGGGTTCGAGTGGCCGCGATGGAAGGGCTTGCCGATGTCGTTCATCTGCCAGCTCGACCTCGCCGAAGTCGCGCAGTGGCCGGAGGTGCTGCCGCTGCCGAAGCACGGCTCGCTGCTGTTCTTCTACGACTGCGAGCAGCGCACGTGGGGGTTCGACCCGAAGGACCGGGGTAGCTGGCTCGTGCTGTACCACCCGGGCGACAGCTCAGAACTCGCCACGGCGCGTACGCCCAAAGGCCTGCATAGCCAGAGCCGGTTCGCCGCCGCGGCGCTGCGACCGGAGGTGACGACCACCGCACCCCATTCCAGAGCGCCGTGTGCCAGCGACCTTGCCAAGAAGGAGAGGAAGGAAGTGGGACGCTTCCAGGAGGCGATGGAACTCCACGGCGGCGAACAGCTCCACTGGCTTGGCGGCCATGCCCTCTGCATTCAGGGCCCGATGGAACTCGAGTGCCAACTGGCATCGAACGGCCAGGACTGCGGCGACCCGTCCGGCTACAAGGGCAAGCGAGCCAGGAAGCTGCGAGATGGCGCTAGGGACTGGCGTCTCCTGCTGCAGATCGGCTCGGACGAAGCTATCGGCACGATCTGGGGCGATGCCGGTATCATCTACTACTGGATCCGCGAGCAGGACCTCGTCAAGATGAGGTTCGACCGCGCATGGCTGATACTCCAGTGCACGTGAACGCCGGCGAGCCGAGCTGAACAATGCCCAGAACCTTCATCACCCTCCGGAACACGTATGACGGCCAGCCGCCGGATGCCGCGCTCGATCCGCACATCCGGTTCGCGGACGCGCTCGTCGAGCACTTCGTGGAGCGCTTCACGCAGCCGGGCGACGTCGTGTTCGACCCGTTCGCGGGGTTCGGCACCACCGTGCGCGTAGCCGAGAAGATGGACCGAGTCGGCTATGGGCTGGAGCTGAACAAGCTGCGCTACGAGTACGCGCGGGCCCACGTCTGGCGGAAGCCGAACCTGGTGCTGGGCGACGCGCGGCAGCTCTCCGGCTACGGCTTCCCGCCGTTCGACCTGAGCATCACCTCGCCACCCTACATGTGCCGCCACGACACCGAGAACCCGTTCACCGACTACGTCGAGGCGGGCGGCGGCTACGAGCAGTACCTGGACGACCTGAAGAGCATCTACGCCCAGGTTCGCGCGATGATGAAGCCCGAGACGCACGTCGTGATCGAGGTGGCGAACCTGCAGCGCGACGGCGAGGTGACGACGCTCGCGTGGGACGTTGCGGAGACCATTTCCACGGTGCTCCACTTCGACGGCGAGGTGGTGATCGGCTGGGAGCCGGCGTACGGCTACGGCTACGACCACAGCTACGCGCTGGTGTTCTCGCTGTAGCCTGATCGATGCACGAGCGCCGTGGTGGGATGGGCCTGAGCCTGCCCTGAGCCTGCCGAAGGGTGCCCGTCCAGCGCAACTCACAAACAGGCCGGGCTAGTCGCTCCGCCTACCCGAGTTGCACCGCCCGCATCGACATCGAGCCTCCGTCGAAGCCCTCTACCGGGAAGCTGACCGCCTCGCCCGGGCGGCGCGTGCCGAGGACGTAGAGCAGCGGCAGGTAGTGGTCCGGCGTAGGGATCGAGAGCTTCGCGTCCGCCCCGAGCGCCTCCCAGTCCACCAGCGCACCGTCGTCCCCCGCCAGCAGCAGGTCGCGCACCTGCGTGTCGAAGCGCTCGGCCCACTCGTACGGCTCGTCCTGGCCGCCGTGCCACGCATAGAGGCGCAGGTTGTGCACGATGTTGCCGCTGCCCACCACCAGGACGCCCTCGTCGCGCAGCGGGCCGAGCCGTTTGCCCAGATTGTAGTGGAACAGGGGCGGCTGCGTGGCGTCGATGCTGAGCTGCACGACGGGGATGTCCGCCTGGGGGTACACGTGGCACAGCACCGCCCACGTGCCATGGTCGAGGCCCCACTCCTCGTCACTCGCCACCGGCAGCGGCGACAGCAGGGCGCGCACCTGCTCGGCGAGGGTCGGGTCACCTGGTGCGGGGTACCGGTACTCGAACAGCTCCTGGGGGAAGCCGCCGAAGTCGTGGATCGTGCGGGGCGACGGCGTCGCGGTGACCGCCGTCTCACCGATGTACCAGTGCGCCGAGATGGAGAGGATCGCCCGCGGCCGCGGAACGGAGGCGCCGATGGCGGCCCAGACCTCCGTGAACGGGTTCCGCTGCAGGGCGTTCATCGGGTTCCCGTGCCCCAGGAACACGGCCGGCATGGTCACCATCGTCTTGTCCCCTTCCCCTGGCGCAGGCGATCGGCCGCGTCCAGCTACCTATGGGGTACGCAACCTGCCGCCTCGACGTGCCGGCCCTGCCCGAGCCGCCTGGTCTCTACACCCCGATCTGCCCCCGCTCCGCGAGCCACTCCACCGACTCCCGCGTGGCCTGCAGCGAGGTGTAGCGGGGCGCGAACCCGAGTAGGTGGCATGCCTTGTCGATGCTGCAGCTCGGGCTGTGCGCGATGTGGTCGAGCGTGATGGCCGCTTCCTGCTCGGTCACCGTGGCGCGCCAGGCATCCCAGGGCAGGAAGGTGAGCCGCGCGTCCCGCCCGAACCAGCGCGCCGCCGCCTCGGCGTAGCCCCGCAGCGTCACCGCGGCCGGCGACACCACGTGGAACGCCTCCCCCACCGACGCGCTCCAGTTCTCCAGCGCCAGCGCGAAGGCCACGGCGACGTCGCCGGCGTGCACGTGATGCAGCGTCTCCATGCCGAGGTTCGGGAGCGCCAACTCCTCGCCGCGGGCCAGCTTCTCGAACACCCAGAGGCCGAGGTGCCCCTGCGGGTTGATGGGCGGCCAGCCCTCGCCGACGATGTGCCCGGGGTGCAGCACGGTCGCCGGGAAGCCCTCCCGCCGCGCCGCGTCCAGCAGCATGTCCTCGATGGCGTTCTTGTTCCGCCCGTAGTCGCAGAGCGGGCGGCGCGGTTGGGCCTCGGTTGTCGGCACCATCGCCGAATGCCCGTGCACCCAAATGGAGCCGCAGTGCAGGAAGTGGCGCACCCGCCCGCGAAGCGCGTCCAGCAACTGCCGGGCGCTGTCCGGCGCGTAGCAGACGAGGTCGATGACGGCGTCCGGCTTCAGGTCCGCCACCCGCTGAGCGAAGATGCCCTGCGCATCCTCGGCGCTGCGGTCCGCCCGCACCACCGTCACGCGCTGCCACGCGGCGTCCTCGCGATAGGGCTTCCGCGTGCCGCGCGTGATGCAGGTGACCTCGTGGCCCGCCTCCACGAGGAGCGGGGTCAGGTAGCTGCCGATGTGGCCGGTTCCGCCGATGATGGTAACGCGCATGGATCGGTCCTTCTCCTATCTGGTTGGCCGCACAGAGGCCCGGGTGGGATATGCCGTCGAGCCGAGCCGCGAACTCGCGAAGCGCCTGCAGGAACCCGCCGGCGCCCGCCTAGCGTATACGAACGACTGGCACCGCGATCCGGAGTCCCGGCCGCGCCCACCCCGGAAGAGAGGAAGCACCCCAGAATGGCCAACGACGCGACGCCCGCCGACATCGCCTACCCGGACTGGATGACGGCGACCGCCACGACACGCGCCGGCGACGAGCTGCTGCTCCGCCCGCTCCAGCCTGCGGACGCCCCGGCCTTCGGCGCGTACCTGGAGGCGCTGAGTGACGCGACTCGCTCGTTCTGGGGCCCGCACGGCTTCACGCACGAGGCAGCGGGCGGCATCTGCGCGGGGCTGGCCGACGACCCCGTACTCCGCATCGTCGCGACAGTCTCCGGCGACAGCATCGCCTCCTACTTCCTGCTCCACCAGGGCGCGCGCCAGTCCGACTCGGAGCGC
Source organism: uncultured Chthonomonadaceae bacterium (assembly GCA_964519955.1). GTDB lineage: Bacteria > Armatimonadota > Chthonomonadetes > Chthonomonadales > CAJBBX01 > CAZFLM01. Next base: position 59,548 of record CAZFLM010000005.1, read on the forward strand.
TACGCCGCCCTCGGCATCCCGCTCGAGCCCGCCACCACTGCCGCCCTCGCGCCCAGCGTCGCCGACGCCTGGCAGAACTCCGGCGTCGGCAGCCTGATGATGGCGCACGTGCTGGGCATCGCCCGCCGCCTCGGCCGCACCCGCGTCGTGCTCTGGGACGGCGTGCAGGCCCGCAACGCGCGCGGCGTCCACTTCTACGCCAAGGCGGGCTTCCGCAAGGTCGGCGAGTTCACCAACAGCGTGCTCAACTACGACATGGTGGTGGAGCTGGGCGACGAGGGGTAGCGCGGTTGCAGTCCCGGCTGGCGTCGGCCGAACTCATCGCACGTGGCCGCGCTGCGCTGCCCACCACGCTTCGAACTCCGGCGTCATGTGCCGGTCAGCGCCCACGATGGCGGGGACGCCCTCACCGTACCGGCGGCGCAACTGGTTCCACAGGCCGTACTCGTAGGCGGGCCACTTGCGGACCTCGGCCACCCAGTAGTCGGTCTTGGTGAAATCACCGAACGCTTCTTGCAGGGCATCGACGTAGCCGACGCACGCCTGGGTGCCCTTGGTGCGCTCCACTTCGGCCAGAAGCCGCTCGTGGGCCGGCTGCCCGATCCGCGGAAGCACCAGGATCAGCAGGCATGTTCCCCTCCTGAAGGGTCTCCCGCCGGACAAGCTGGGCATGATCGCCGGTAGCGCCCGCGGGCCCATCGAGCCGAGCCTGTCGATCAGCACTTCGGCTTGCCTGTCATCGACATCGTCCCGCACGTCGTTGCTCTCCAGCGCCGCAACGTAGTAGCGCGGGAGCATGACGTACCAGCCCAGGGAGGCGCAAGCCAACACGCCCACGAGCAGGACGGCAGCCCGGCAAGCCCATCGACCGCGCAGCACCCGCGTCAGTGCCCCCATCGCGAAGCCTCCGATGCGGCACGCCGACGGCCGGGCCACAGCGAGCCTGCGCCCCATCCATCGCCTACCTCGCCGCCTCCACCATCTCCGCGAAGCGTGTGCCGGTCGCGAAGACGTGGTCCAGGAACGCGCCTTCGTCGTCGAACCCGGCGTTGCGCGTGCTTGTCGCCATGCTCACCCACTTGCGGTAGCCGGACGTGGCGATGAACTGCCCGCCATCCCCAGCGGCTCTACTCCTCCACCACCTCCCGCGCACGATCGATCACCTCCCCCGTGGTGGCATCGATCCGGACGGTCACCTGGCCCCCGCCGCTTGGGTTGTCGTAGCTCCTGACCTCCCACGTGCATTGCCCCCAGATCATGGGCCGGCGTAGGACGGCCCGCGTGTGCTGCATCCACGGCCAGCCCAGCTCCTCAGCGGCACGCATGGCGATTTCGACGGCCCGCTCCTCGCGGAGCATGAAGAACGGGTCCCTGGCGGCCAACAGCGCTGGAATGCCCAGCCACAGCAAGAGAACAGCGCCAGCACCCACCAGAGCAGCGATGCCGCCACGCATGTTGCCGCCCAAGGCCCGGCTGGCAACCGGGAAGAGAATGGCGGCCAGGGCAGCGCAGCAACTGACCGGGACGAACTCCTCACGGGATCTCATCGCCGCCTCCTGCGTGCCCCTACCTCGCCGCCTCCACCATCGCCGCGAAGCGCGTGCCCGTCTCGAAGACGTGGTCCAGGAACGCGCCTTCGTCGTCGAACCCGGCGTTGCGCGTGCTGGTCTCCATGCTCACCCACTTGCGGTAGCCGGACGTGGCGATGACCGTCGCGAGGCGCGGCCAGTCGACCGTGCCGGTGAAGAGCGGCTTGTGCTGGTCGCCATTCCCGTCGTTGTCGTGGAGGTGCAGCGAGAGCAGGCGATCCTTCAGCGCGTCGGTCTCGTCCAGGCCGTCCTTCGAGATGTTGCCGTGGCCGCAGTCGTAGCAGAGTCCCACGTAGTCGGCCGGGTAGCTCGCGAACACGCGGCGGATGTTCGCGAACACGCCGTTCTCGATGGCGATGCGCACGCCGTGCTGCCTGGCGAAGGGCTGCAGGTCGTCGAGCGAGCGGAAGAGCTGCTGCCAGTAGGTGGCTGCGCCCTGCTCGTCGGCCGGCGGCGCGCCCTGGTGCATGATGATCACGTCCGCGCCGAGCCGCGCGGTCATCGCGATCCGGTTCTTGATCAGCTCGACGCCCGCCTGCCGCTCATACTCCCGCGGCGAGTACCACCTCTTCTCCTTGCCGTCGGAGGCGTGCAGGTCGGTCAGCTTCAGCCCGTACTCCTTCATCCACTTGTCGATCTGCTCGATCTCGCAGTCGGCGTACAGGAAGTCCGTGTTCCAGTGGTGGCACCAGTGCACGTGCGTGAAGCCATGGTCGGCAATCGCGCGCAGGTACGGCTCCGGACACCCGGTATCGGCAGCGTAGTCGGACGTAATGCTCAGCATGAGTGCATTCCCCTGTGGTAACGATCGTGGGCGCGGCCAACGCCCCCCGCCCCCTACCTTCGACGTTCGACGTTCGACCCCGCACTTTGACCTTTCCCCTTTCACCTTTGCCCTACCCACCCCCTTCTCCTCGCCGCCAAACGGGTAGTCTTCACATAGCCGCCCGACTTCGGACCCAGGAGCGCCGCCATGAACCTGCTCGACCGCACCATCGCCGAGGTATCGACCGGGAGCGTGTTCGCCCTCCTGCCCGACGAGACTCAGGACGCGATCCGCGCTCTCACCCCGGACGAGATCGCCGATGGCGCCCGCCGCGCGCTCGCCCGCCCCATGCCCGGCGACACCGCCCAGTCCGCGCGCATGCTGCTGAACCCCTGCCTCACGGTGCAGTGGATCGCCGCGTTCGAGGAGCTGGGACTGCCCCGGAACGTGCGCGTCTTCGAGCCATGCGCCGGCGGCAGCGAGCCGGTCCTCCTCGCGGCGGAGATCCACAGCAGGGGCCACGGCGACTACACGACGGTGAACCTGAACAAGCCGCTCGCCGCCGAACTGCGCCGGAAGACCGCGAAAGTGACGATGCCGGTGCGCATCATCGAGGATAACGCCCTCAACGCGGCCAACTACCTGGAGGCAGGCAGTTTCGACGTGGCGTGCTTCCACCACGCGGTGAACGACATCCAGCAGACGGCCGTCAGCGAGCCGCGCGGCATGGATACGACGACCGTCGACTGGTGGCCGAACGAGCGCCAGATGATCGAGTGGCTGTGGGAGGACGCGCAGGCCGGCCGCCTCGGCGAGTACGCGCAGCCGGCGCTCCTGGGCGCGGTCCGCCAGGGCATCGACATGGTGGGCCCCGGCGGTTGGCTCCTCTTCGACCACTGGACGTGGGAGGCCCATCGCACGGCCGGCTGGCTGCCCTGGGAGTTCTTCTGCGACCTCATCCCGATGGCCCGCCGCTGGGTCTTCGAGGCCGCCCTGCCGGTCGAGGAGCGCCCGCTGACGGGCCGCGACCCGCAGTGGTGGATGTGCCTGCGAGTGGATGAGTGAGACCACGATGTCGCACACGGTTGATGGCTGCCCTGAGGGCAAGTGGGTTCGTGTGGTGAGCGGAGGCAGCAACGTCTACACAGGCGGGCGGACCACCGAGATCGGCGTGCTGGAGGCACGCGACGACGCGTTCCTCTACGTCCGACGCGCCGACGGCGAGGTCGCGGTCATCATGGCCAAGGAGGTCCAGATCCTCCAGGTCATCGAGCCGCCGGCGGAGACCGAATGAGCCAGACCGACGACGATTCCCCGGACGGCAAGTGGGTGCACGTGATCAGCGGGGGCTCCGACGCGTACACCGGAGCGCCTACGTCGGAGTTCGGCGTCCTGGAAGCGCGCGACGCCGCGTTCCTCTACGTCCGACGCGCCGACGGCCAGGTCGTCATCCTGCCGATCGCCAACGTGCGCAAACTGGCGATCATCGAGCCGCCCGCGCCCATCCCCGGCGGCACGCTGCTGCGCCCCGCCTCGGAGGGCGACGTCCTGCTGACTCCCGCGGCGCCAGGGCCTGCTCTCCTCGTCACCCCCGCGCCGGCGCCAGTCGGCGCAGCCCCGCACGCGGCGCCCTGGTGGCTGCGAGTACTGCGGCTGTTGTTCTGGTGGTGGCGCTAGCCTGGATCATGCACGAGTGCAGTGGTGGGATGGGCCTCCGTGCCCGTCCGGTGCGACTCATGAATAGGACAGGCTAGCAGGCGCCCGGTTCGGCATCACGCGGTTTGGCATGAGCCGGCCCCGCGCGAAACCTGCCCGAGGAGCAACTCGTCCGAACGCATGGCAGCAGCTTGGTGAGGAACGGGATGTGAGGACGCGGGTGCACGGGAGAGCCTGCGGCGGCGTCTTGACATGACGACAAGGCGCGTATACACTATGTGTCTACACTCGACTGAGGAGCACACGAAGTGAAAACGAGCCTATCGCGCTGGGGAAACAGCCTGGCGGTACGAATCCCCCGAACCATGGCTCTAGAGATCGGCGTGTCGGACGGGTCCGATGTGGAGATGGAAGTCGTCGACGGTGGTCTACTTCTTCGACCCGTAGATGACGAGCCGTCACTCGAGGAACTCGTGGCAGGCATAACCGATGAGAACAGGCATCCCGAGGTGAGCTGGGGACCGCCGCGGGGCCGCGAGGTATGGTAGAGACCGGCTACGTGCCCGATGCGGGCGACATCGTGTGGCTCGCTCTTGAACCGAGCGCCGGACACGAGCAGTCTGGCCGACGCCCCGCCCTGGTGCTGAGTCCAAGGATCTACAACGCCAGAGCAGGGCTTTGTCTCCTGTGCCCCATCACGAGGCAGAAGAAGGGATACACGTTCGAGGTGGCATTGCCCGACGATTGCGCCATCACGGGTGTCGTGCTTGCGGATCAGGTGCGGTCAGTCGACTGGTCGGCGCGAGAGGTGACCTTTGCCGTGCGCGCGCCAGAGCCAGTCTGCAACGCCGTGAGGGTGCGCGCGACGCGGCTGATCGTGGCATAAGCAAGCCGCGGGCGTTGGTGCCCGTGCCCCGCCAGGATCCGAGATGATCTTCCGCAGGACATTCCAACTCCCATCCCTCGACGCCACCGCCGAGCAGCGCATCGTCGAGTTCTGGCGACGGCGCGGCGTCAGGTTGCGCAAACGCCGGGGCCGAACGTGGATCGGGCGCCGCGGCCGGCTGTGGGGAGTGCTCGGCAGCGATTACACTCGTTGGCCCACCAGGGTGCGCGTTCGCGTACATGCCAGCGGCGCACTCGAGTGCAGCCTCCGCATCGGCACGCGTATCGCGACGTTCACCGAGGAGACCCGTCCTCTGCCCGATGCCGAGATCCAGGCGTTCGGCGCGTTCGTGGCCGGCCAGGATTACCAACTGGAGGGTCTCAACAGCGGGAGCGGTGCGCGGCCCTGGTGGGTCCATGGGCTCCTCGCCATGCGGCCCGGTGCCCTGCGCGCTCCCAGACGCATCCGGGCATCGGCAGGGATGGCCGAGATCGCGGTGAGGGCTGGCTCCTGCCTGACGGTGCTGCTGATCGCTCTCATGGCGTACATCGCTTCGATCGAGTGGCAGCTCTACTTGAGCAGGTACTCCAAGCCGTTCCGCTGGTGGGACGACTGCATCCTGCCGATCCTCGTTCTGACGGGCGTCCTGGGCGTGTTGGCAGCGTCCTCGGCCTTCCTTGTTTGGCAGCGCCGCCGGTCCCGCCGCTGCCTCTCCGCCGAGCAGGTGGCCGCGCAGTTCGGCACATCGCCGGAGGAGGCGCAGCGCTCCCTGGCCGAGCGCGGCGTGAAGCCCCGGTTCATCGTCGACGGCCTTCCTGTCTACGACCCCGCCCACGTCACCGACGCCGGCACGCTCCTCCGCCCCGCCGACCCGCCCGCCGGCGAGACGCTGCTGCGCGCCGCGGCCCCAGCGGTGCAGGCAGATGCGGCGACGCTGCTGCGGCCGGCGATGGGTGAGGCAGGCTCGGTCTCCGCCGAACAGCCCGAGGATGAAGCCATCGTCCAGGAGGCGCGCCGATGATCTTCCGGCGCACCTTCCAGCTCCCACGCATCGACGCCACCGCCGAGCAACGCATCGTCGAGTTCTGGAGGCGGCGCGGCGTGGAGCTGCGACGTGTCGACGAACGCACGTGGCGCGGGCGCCGTGGGTGCTTCTGGGGCAGGCTCGCCACGAGCGACCCCACCAGGTGGCCGTCCGATATCGCCATCACCGCGGCGCCGGACGGAACTGCCGATTGCGCCCTGTCATACAGCGATACCTGGACGAGCTTCTGGGAGCCCACCAGACCGATTCCGGACGTGGAACTGCAGGTGTTCGAGGACTACGTTCGCACAGGCGAGGACGACGCAGCCAAGGTGCGGTCCGCAGTCGGTGCAGCGCGGAGGGCTCTCTGGACCTGGATCCGCACCTCACGGTTCGGGTCGCGAGGCCCGCGCCACGTGAAGAGCCACAGCAGGTGGGTCGTCGTCGCGTTGCGCGTCGCTGCCATCCTGATGGCCCTGGGCGCGCTGGTGGCGGCATTCGGCGCGATCACTCTCGGAAGGGAGTTGAGGCAGCTCGGCGCCCCGGCATCTCCTGCCTACCGCCTGTGGGGCGACGCGGTCGTGGCTTCGCTCGAGAGCGCCATCTGCCTGCTGCTGGCATCCGCGCTCTCCCGCTGGTCGCGCCAGTCGGCGCGCTGCCTCTCCGCCGAGCAGGTGGCCGCGCAGTTCGGCACCACGCTGGAGAAGGCGCAGCGCTCCCTGGCCGAGCGCAGCGTGAAGCCCCGGTTCATCGTCGACGGCCTGCCCGTCTACGACCCCGCCCATGTCACCGAGGCCGGCCTGCTCCTCCGCCCCGCCGACCCGCCCACCGGCGAGACCCTCCTGCGCGCCGCGAGTGCAGCCGAGCAGGCAGATCCGGCGACACTGCTGCGGCCCGCCGGCCCCGAGGAGCCCGCCAAAGCAAGCGCCGCCCCCTAACCCGCACCTCCAATCCCCAAGTCCCAAGTCCCAGCCGCAACCGTAGGACTCCGCCCGCTCCCCGCCGAACCCACCTGCATGAGCACCGAACCCACCACGCGCAGGGGATTCCTGCGCCACACGATACTGGGAGCAGCCATGGCAGCCGGAGTTGCCGAACAGGCCGCTGGCGCGAGCACGAACGCGCCCGGCAAGCCGAACTTCCTCATCCTCATCGCCGACGACATGGGCTTCTCGGACGCCGGGTGCTATGGCGGCGAGATCCGCACGCCCAACATCGACCGGCTCGCCGCGAACGGGCTGCGCTTCACCCAGGCCTACTCCACCGCCCGCTGCTGGCCGTCGCGCTCCTGCCTGCTCACGGGCTACTACGCCCAGCAGGTGCGCATGGACCCGCCGGAGGGCCGCATCCCCGAGTGGGCGCGCGTGCTGCCGCACTACCTGAAGCCCGCCGGCTACCGCTGCTACCACTCCGGCAAGTGGCACCTGATGGGCGCGCCCAAGGTCGTGGCGGACGGCGGCTTCGACCGATCCTACGTGATGCACGATCACGACCGCTTCTTCGCGCCGAAGCAGCACGAACTGGACGACCGGCCGCTGCCGCCCGTGAAGCGGGACACGGGCTACTACCAGACCACCGAGTTCGCCAACCGGGCCATCCAGTTCCTGAAGGAGCACCAGAAGGAACACGCGGACGACCCGTTCTGCATGTACCTGGCCTTCACCAGCCCGCACTTCCCGCTCCAGGCGATGCGTGAGGACATCGAGCGCTACCGCGACCGCTACCTGGAGGGCTGGGACAAGGTGCGCCAGGCGCGCTGGAAGCGGCAGACGCGGATGGGGCTCATCAACAACACCCTGCCACCGCCCGCCCCCGACATCGTGCCGGACTGGAACATGACGCCGGAGGAGCTGGCAGCCGACATCGGCCCGGGCGAGGCGGCGCGCGCGGTGCCCTGGGACAGCCTGACCGACGAGCAGAAGCGCTTCCAGGCCACCAAGATGGCCATCCACGCCGCGATGGTCGACCGCATGGACCGGGAGATCGGCCGCGTGCTGCGCCAGGTGCGGGCGATGGGCGCGTGGGAGAACACGGTGACCGTCTTCGTCTCCGACAACGGGGCGAGCGCCGAGCAGATCATCCGCGGCGACATGCACGATCGTGACAAGGCGCCCGGGTCCGACGGCACGTTCCTCTGCCTCGGGCCGGGCTGGTCCACCTCGTCGAACACGCCCTTCCGCCTGCACAAGTCGTGGGTCCACGAGGGCGGCATCTCGTCGCCGCTGGTCGTCCACTGGCCGGCGGGCGTCGCGGCGCGGGGCGAGCTGCGCCACGACGTATGCCACTTCGTCGACCTCATCCCGACGCTCAACGAGCTGGCCGGGGCGCGTCCGGAGCCCACGTGGCACGGGGTCGAGGCGCCAGCGATGCCCGGCCGCAGCCTTGCGCCCGCGTTCGCGAAGGACGGCTCGGTCACGCGCGACTTCCTCTACTTCCACCACATCGGCAACAAGGCGCTGCGCATGGGCAACTGGAAGCTGGTCTGCGCGGCGGAGGGGCCGTGGGAGCTGTACGATCTCTCCTCGGATCGCGGCGAGATGCGCAACCTGGCCGACCGGTACCCCGACCGCGTCCGCGAGATGGCCTCCCGCTGGCAGGCCTGTGAGGACGAGTACCGCAAGCAGGCAGGCCCGGCGGGGTAGGCTGGCGCGCCGCCGCGACTGGTGCAGCCACTATGGAGTGAACGATCGTGAGCAGCCAAGTGACAGGATGCGCGATTCTGCCTCCGCACCTATACAAGTACTGCTCTCTCGGATCGCCGGAGCAGCGTCGGAGGAGCAGGGGTCGCCTAGTCGACAGGATAGTGTACTACGCCAGCCCTGGGAGCTTCAACGACCCGTTCGACTGCCGAGCATACCTCGTCGCCGACCCAAACGTGGCGGAGATGCGGGAGGCGCACCGCCAGATGACGACCCGCTACTCCGAGGCCGAAGCTGAGGAGCTGCTGGTGCAGGTGCTCGATCCGGACCGACACGATGAGTTTGAGCGCCAAGTGCAGTGCGTGCAGGATGAGTACCACCGGCGGTTCGGAGTCTTCTGCACCTCAGAGGTAGACGACAGCATCCCCATGTGGGCCCACTACGCAGGCAACCACACGGGGGTGTGCATCCAGTACGACACTAAGTACCTTCGGAACGCGGTCGCCAAGCGGATCGGGCAGGTCGTGTACAGCCCGCACTTGCCCGCCCGCTCCTTCTTCGGCCGGCCCCTGGACGACAGGCTACTCCTCACGAAGGCCGACTCGTGGTCCTATGAGCGCGAGTGGCGGTGGTTCGGTGAGCCAGGACAAGAGCGGCGGTTACCTCCGCGAGCTATCAGCGGCGTCGTGCTCGGATTCAGGATGTCAGACGAGGACAGGCGCGAGGTGCGCTCGTGGCTTGCGGGCCGGCGTCCGACCGTTAGGGTTCTCACGGCTGTGCCAAGGACCAAGGACTACGGGCTCGACATCGTCCCTCCGGACTGATGCCCAGCCACAGATGCTCGTTGGCCCGTTCTCTGCGCCTGGCCCGATGAACCTACCATGGTCTGGCGCGCCGCCGCGACTCGTGCTATCATGGGAGCGATAGGTACCGCGGGAGATGGAGGGACGCGATGGCGCTCTACACGATCGAGCTGGACGCGGCGACGGACGGCAAGCTCCGCAGCGTGGCGGCTCGGCGCGATGTGTCGCCAGAAGAGCTGTGCGGCGTCGCGATCCGCAACCTGCTCGATGCTGCTCCGCTGGAAGAGCCGGAGCTTGGCGAGGATGCCTACACGGCGCTGTGGGAGTTCGTCCCGGCCAAGGGTGGCCCCGACGACTCGTCGATCCACCACGACGTGCGCCCGGGCGACCCGCTATGAGAGTGTTCGTCGATGCCGGCGCATGGATCGCGTTTTGCGCTGAGGGCGACAGATACCATGCTGCGGCGCTGTCGCACGCTCGCTGGCTGAGCAACTCCAGAGCGCTGTGGGTCACGACCGACTACGTCGTCGCCGAGTCCATCACACGGCTGCGATACGACCATGGACACCCGGTCGCCGTTCGGTACCTGGCACTCCTCGACGAGATGGTGCGAGCCGCGTCGCTCCATATCGTCCCCATCGACGTACAGCTCCTCGCCGGCGCCAAAGCCATCTTCCGGCACTACGACGATGCCGTGCTCTCCTTCACCGACTGCACCTCGTTCGCAGTCCTGCAGCGCTCCCCGGTCGATGCGGTTTTCGGCTTCGACCGCCACTTCGAGATGATGGGACACGTGCTGCAGCCGCAAGAGCGCCCACCATCTACCTGCCCACGGAGGCTCCCGAGATGGAGTTCAGCCGCACCTTCGCTGTCGCCGGATGGGACGATGAGACGCGCGCCCGAGCGATGCAGTACTGGCGCGAGCGCGGCGTTCGGTTCGGTGCGAGTACCGGTGAGATGCTGCGCGGTCGGCGGGGCAGCCTGTGGGGCAACGGTTGGGGCCTGAGCATCCAGCGGTTCCGGACCAAGCTGACCATCGCGCATGGTGAGGACCGGCGCCTGACCTGCGTCCTGGATGTCGACCCGACCCTGGCATCGATCAGCCGGTCGTGCCGCAACTTCCTCGAGCTGGAGCTGGCCACCTTCGAGAGCTGGCTGCTGCGCGGCGACGAGCAGCCCGAGGCGTGGGCGAGGCTGCGCGCGGACAACAGGCGCCGGTTCAACGAGCTGGCTGCCCAGGCGCAACAGCGGCCCTTCACGCGGCGCGGACCGTGGGTCGTCGGAGGCCCGCTCGGGTTCAAGGCGGCTATGATGGCCTTCAGCGCTCTGGTCGTTCCGCCTGCCTGCCTGGTGTGGGGTCCGCGGATCCTGGTCCCGCTTCTCCGCGCAGCACACGGACGCACCGTCGACTCGCTGGACACGTTCGAGCGGGTCATGTTCGGCCCTGTGATGGCTACCGTGATGTTCGCCATGTTCGGTGGGATGGCGGTGTGGATGAACAACCTGCGCCGTGGCACGTCACGCTGCGTCACGCTGGACGAGGCCGCGGCCAAGCAGGGCGTTAGCGCACAGGAGCTGGAGGAATCGCTGGCAGCACGCGGCGTACAGCCGAAGTACATTCTGAATGGCGACCCCGCCTACTTGCCGGACGATGTCGATGCCGCGCTCAGGCTGCTCAGGCCGGCCTCCGCACCGGATGGCGCGCTCCTGCGCCCAACCGCCGCCCAGCCCGCCTCCGGCGACACGCTGGTGAGGCCGGTCGCGGCTTGGCCCGAACAGCGCCTCGACCAGTCCAACCGGTAGCCCACCCCTACCCCGCAAAGGAGCCCAACGCATGCCCACCGCCCTCACGCTCGTCCTCTGCGACCAGCAGCCTGCGCTCATCCGTGCCTGGCGGCGCGAGTTCGCTGCGCACCCCGACGTCGAGGTGCGCCTTCGGGATCTGCTGGATGTGGAGGCGGACGCCTACGTGTCGCCTGCGAACAGCCTGGGCATCATGGATGGCGGCATCGATGCGGAGTTGGCGGCGCGGTTCCCGGGCGTCGAGCGGCGCGTGCAGGAGGCCATCTCCGAGCTTGGCGGGGTGCTGCCGGTCGGCGAAGCGCTGGTGGTCGAGACGGACGACTACGAGGTGCCCTACCTGGTCTGCGCGCCGACGATGCAGGCGCCGTCGAACGTGAGCCACACCAGCAACGCGTTCCGGGCGATGGCGGCGCTGCTACGGGCAGTCGAGGAGTTCAACGCTGCGAACGACGGCCCCATCGAGGTCGTCGCCGTCCCGGGCCTCTGCACCGGCGTCGGCGCGATGGCCCCGGACGATGCGGCGATGCAGATGGCCCGCGCGTACGGGGACTGGGCGGAGCGCTGACTGCATTTGTCCCTTCTGGAAGGACGTATCCGGCCATGTTTGTCCTTCTGCGAAGGACAAGACGCCGCGGCCGCCGACCGTGCCGCTCGCGCCCGGGCAGGAACCGGCAGCACTGGCCGCCCGAGGCGAGACACGTGCCCCAGCGGGAGGCCGGTGGAGGGCTGGCTCCTGTCATCGTTGGATCAGGACCTCGAAGCCCTCTTGCGCGAAGTGGTGGTCATTGGTGAGCACCTGGCTGATGGCTAGAACGCGCATCGTCTGCATCGAGATGCAGTCCACCAGGCTGTACGTCTTGTCCGCGCGGGCCTCGTAGAGCGCCAGTCCCCTGGCGAACGACGTGGTCGACTGGGGCAGCACCGGTACGCTGGGGTTGCTCACAATGGAGCGCACGAGGCGGACCGCAAGGCAGCGCGTGTGCTGCCCGAGGCCGGCGAACGCCGAGAGCGTCTCGATCAGCACCTCTTCGGTGGTGACAAGCTGGGCGTCGCCCAGCACAGATGCGGCGCGCACCGAAGGCCCCTGCCAGGGATCGCCCGGAAGGACCGATGCCACCCAGTACAGGGTGTCCGCGTAGATCCGCGTACTCACTCGCGGCTACCGTACACATAGCGATCAATGTTGTCCGTTAGGTCGCCAGGTATGAGCGCTAGATCGGCGGGAGTCATCTCGGCGGCAATCTGGGCGAGCACATCGGCGATCGGCCCCGGGCCGGCCGTCTGGCCCGGCTCGGAAGGCGCCGGCAGGGCGATGACGCGCAGCCTGCCAGGCGGCAGCGCGGAAAGCTGCTCCGATATCTCCTGCCACGTGCCCACTGTGTCCAGCAGCGCTACCGACATATGCGTCTTCCTCCTGTACCGATTGTACCACGGCTCGGCGGGCGCGCACGGAGTTCGTCAGAGCTACGGAATCGCGCCGCCCCCTACTCCCCGCGCCCGCGCAGGAACCGGCAGCACTGGCCGCCCGACGCGAGGCAGCTATACCAGCGTGACGCCGGGCAGAAGCCGAGGGCGCCGAGCGTCTTGAAGCAGGCGACGAAGACCAGCACGCGCCACATGGCGTCCTGCGTACCGGGTCCCGAGAGGTGCGCGACGAGGAGGGGGATGCCCATGGCGAACGTCGCGACGCCGTGGCCGAAGCGCATGCCGGCCTTGTCGATGACCACCGGCGAGCTGGGGACGATGCGCTCGATGGTCCACGTGTAGAGCATCACCAGCGGCGCGCGGCCAACCGTCAGGGTGGTGTTGGCCGCCATGAAGCACGCGCAGATGCCGACGGCCAGCTCGCTCCGCAGGCAGACGCCCAGCCACATCAGCGCCGCCATCGACCAGCGGCAGAACGCGAACGCGGCGCGGCGAACGGTCACTCCCTCGTAGGCCATCATGGTCCCTTCCTCCCGATGCGCGGCGCGAGCATTCCGACGCGGCGCCGGTAGTCGGCGTATTGCGGGAAGCGCCGCGCCAGCGCCTCCTCTTCCTGCCTCGCCCGGAAGCGCATCGCCGGCACGAAGACGAGCAGCGCGGCGGCCAGCGCGGCGGAGTTCTGGTACACGAGCGCCGCGCCGACGAACATCCAGATCAGCGAGGCGTAGAGCGGGTGCCGCACGAGCCCGAAGAGCCCCGTCGTGACGAGGGTCTGCCCCTCGTAGACGGTCACCTGGTCTGCCCAGTTCGCGCCCAGGTTCGCGCGGCCAAGCACGTTCACCACGGCGCCCGCGACGACCCCGATGAGCCCGGCCGCGGTGAGCGCCAGGACCACCCCGTGGCTGTCGACGTGTACGACGCCCCACCGCGAGCGGATGAGCAGGTAGTACGCCACGAAGAACGCCATCATCGAGGCGGTGGCGACCGGGCTGCGGGTCACCTCGGCAGGCTGGCCGGACCGCCGCACGCGCGCGAAGTTGAGCGCCACGGACGCCAGCACGACCGCCACGCACGCCGCCACCACGCGTCCCGCGAACGCCAGCGCCCCGGCGGCGAACGCGTTGTCCGCCCCACCCCACGTCAACATCGGACCGCCTCCAGTTCGAGCTCCTGCGCAGTCACCGCGCCCGGCCGGTGGAACAGGTTGTACGCGGAGAACGGCACGCGCCGGCCGTCCGGCGTCAGCACGTGGACGCACTCCTTCTTCATCGCCTTCATCTCGAAGTTGTAGCGGTCCAGGAACGAGGCGACCGAGATGCGGAAGACGTTCTCCGTGGCGAAGCCTGGCTTGTTGCGCGCCACCAGAGCCTTCGCGCCGAGGCCCGCCAGCGGGACGAAGTCCTTCACGAAGCGCAGGCAGTCGCAGCCCCCCTCGCCGGAGAGCGCCGCGCCCGCCGCGTTCTTGAGCACATCCTGCGCGTAGAAGGCCAGCGTGTTCGGCAGCAGCGAGACGTACTTGCGCACGTCGGCCTTGCGCGTGATCGGCACGAACCGCGAGCCCTCGCGGAGCAGCAGCGTGAACGCGACGCGCTCGACGTTGCAGGGGAGTGGGATGAAGTCGTCCGTGCGGATCATTCCGCCGGTCTGCTTCTCCAGGCGCTTCAGCACACCGGTCAGCGTGACGCGGCGGGAGGGATCGGCGCCATCCGTCCGGCCGAAGAAGGCGAGCGGCTGGAACGAGATGCCCCGCACGATGCTGTCGCGCATGCCGAACTCGACCAACGCGCCGACCTGGTCGTCGTTCACCCCGCGCTGCACCGTACAGACGAGCGTGACCGGCACGCCGTGGGCGCGCAGGTTGTCGAGGGCCCGCGCCTTCACCGCGCGCAGGTCGCGGCCACGCAGCGCCTGGTGCGGGCCGGCGGTCAAGCCGTCGAACTGCAGGTAGACCTCGAACCCTTTGTGGAACTCGGCGAGCGCTGCGGCCAACTCCGGCTCCCGGGCGATGCGCAGGCCGTTCGTGTTCAGCATCACGTAGCGGATGCCGCGGCGGCGCGCCAGGCGGATGATGTCCAGGATCTCGGGATGCGTGGTCGGCTCGCCGCCGCTGATCTGCAGCACGTCGGCCTTGCCGCCCTCCGCCTCCTGGTACGCGGCCAGCATACGGTCGATGGTCGCCAGCGGCAGCAGCTTGCCGGCCCACGCGTTCGCGAAGCAGATCGGGCAGCCCAGGTCGCAGGCGGTGGTCACCTCCAGGAGGCCGATGCACGTGTGCTGCTCGTGGTCGGGGCAGAGGCCGCAGTCGTGGGGGCACCCCTCGCGAACCTCGGTATCAGCCCGTGTGAACGTGCCGGGCTTGTCGTACTCACCCCTCCGCAGCCAGAAGGGGGCATCCTCCTCCAGCAGCTCCTCGTGCTCGCCATGCCGGGTACAGCGCTTCAGCAGGTAGACTGCGCCGCCCTTCAGGACGATCTTCGCCGGGCAGTTGGCCAGACAGGTCGAACACAGGCTGATGGTCATCCCATGGATCACGTACTCGCGCTCGTTCGCAGCCATCGCTCCGCCTCCCGCGTTGCCCCCGTACCACGATCATCGTATCACCGTTCCAGTCCGGCTACAATGAGCCGAAGCGACCATCGCCGGTCCTGACTTCCACGTGCCGAAGGGCCCGCTGGGAGCGGCCGGCATGGGCCATTCGGCCCGCCGGCGCGTTCCGGAATGTTGCGACGCCGATGGAATAACCGCCCGATCCCCGCGTCTATGGGCCGGAGGATAGTTGAAGTGAGCGATGTCGAGCTGATACAAGCGGTCCTGGGCGGCGACCGGGAAGCCTACGGGAAGCTGATCGCGGCGCACCAGGTGCGGGTCTACCGCCTGTGTTTCCGCGTCTGCGGGAATGCCGCCGATGCCGAGTGCCTGGCGCACGATGCGTTGGTGGAGGCCTACCTGAAGCTCGACCGCCTGCGCGACCCGGCGCGGTTCGGCCCGTGGCTGCGCACCATCGCGCTCAACCTGTGCCGCGCGTGGTACCGGCAGCGGCAGCGCGGCGAGACAGCCGACCTCGAGGATGCCGCCGATGTGGCTGCCGAGGAGCCGCGGAGCCACGGGGCGCTCTACGCCGGGCTAGCGCGCCTCTCGAAGGCCCATCGCCTGGCACTCGTCCTCCACTACTGGGAGGGGCTCTCGTACGCCGAGGTCGCCCGCTTCCTGGACATCCCTGCCGGCACGGTGATGAGCCGGCTGAGCCGCGCCCGCGACGAGCTGAAGCGCCTGATGCGAGCGTCGGAGAACGAGGAGGACTTCATGCCACCCGAAGGCGACATCGGACGCGAGGTCGAGGCCGAGATCCGCGTGCTGCTGAGCATGTTTCGCGATGACCCGAGCGCCAAGGAGCGGCTCAGCATCGTGCTGACGAAGACGCCCGAGCGCCTGCTGACGCTGCTCGGCGAGGGTCCCGGCGATGCAACTCTGGACGACCTGGCCACCGTGATGCGGCGCGTGGGACGACCCGGCATCGAGGTCATCGCCGCCTGCGCGGTTGGCGGCTCGGAAGGCAGCGCGGCCACCGCCACCGACCTCCTGCGGCGTTTCGTGGCGAGTTCGCGGCCGGGCGCCGAGAACCTGGCCACCGCCCGGATCGCGCCGCGCGGGCTGTACATCCTGGTCGATGCGCTCGTCCATCGGGATGCCGCGCCGCGCGCCAAGGCCGGGCTGCTGCTGGAGCTGCTGCTGGCGTCCGGCAAGAGCGATCAGGCGGCGCTGCTGTTCCTGAATGCCCTGACCTGCTGCGACGATGACGCGCTGCCCCTGCTGCTGGAGCGGTTCTGGGCGGCCGGCTCGGAGCGCGCGCTGTTCCGCCAGGCCGACGTGCTGCACGCGCTCTGCCGCACGGGCACGCGCTTCGGCGAGCAACTGCTGGCTCCGCTGAGCGACGATGATGCCGCGCGCCGCGAGCTGGCCCTGGCCGGCGTCGAAGCGCTCGCTCGCACGCTGCACCCCAATGTCGGGGCAGGCGCGCGGTGGATCGCCGCCGAAGGGGACGACAGCGACGAGCACATCGCGGTGGACCGCAGACACCGGCGCAAGTGGGCGATGCCGCTGCATGCGGACCGCGACCCGGAGGTGCTCGCGCGGCTCGCGGAAGCGGCGGCAGCCCTCGCCGGCGACGAGACGGCCGAGGTGCGCGAGCGCGCCATCCGCACGGTCGGGCTGCTGCGCTCTGAAAGGCACGAGGCCGTGGCGGTCGCGGCGCTCGGCAGCGCCCATGCCGGAACCCGTGCCGCCGCCATCCGGGCCCTGGCGGACATCGGTTCGCCTCGCTGTCTGCAGGCGCTGGCACGGGTCTGCACGGACGCGAGCGAGGGCGAGCGCCTCGCGGCCATCGAAGCACTGGGCGCTCTCCATGACCCGGCGACGGCGCCCATGCTGGCCGGCCTGCTGCACGACGACAGCGCGACGCTGCGCAAGAAGGCGTGGGTCGTGCTGCAGTCGTTCGGCCCGGCCGGATGCCTGGCAGCGCTCGATGCGGCCGGCCCGACGCCGCAGTGGCTGCAGGCGCCGGTGGCGTCGCTGCGACGGACTGCAGCACGCAAGGCCCATGCCGAGGAGGTGGCCGCGCAGTCGGCAGGCGCATTCCGCATGGCCGACGTCGTGCGTGGCGAGAACCGGCCGGCCAACTTCCTGACGCTGGAGGACGCGATCCTCGCGCTGCCGGGCCCCGGCCCGTTCGACGAGATCGAGATCACCCGCCTCATCGGCAGGGCGTGCTTCGACTACTCGAGCGCCAGGCGGTTCCTCGTCGAGGAGGGCCTGGTCGAACGTGAGCGCGGCATGTACACGCTGACGGAGATGGGTGAGGTGGTCTGGCGCGTCGAGCGGTTCATCGCGCAGGGAGTCCGGGCGTAGCGCAGATGCCGTTCGGCTAGCCAGTCCGCGACGGCGGACCAGGCCTGGACGATGCGCGAGCGCCGTGGTCGGATGGGCCTGAGCCTGCCCTGAGTTCGCCGAAGGGTGCCCGTCCAGCGCGACTCGTCAATAGGCCGGGCTGACGCCCTTCGCAGGCGCGGCTTCAGTCACCGGCGCCCCGGAACCGAGCCTAACCGAGAGGGGCGGGATCACGCCAACGTGCGGTCCCGCCCACCTCGGCGCCAGCGGATTCGCACACGACAACTCGTCAACACGTGCCCCCTTAACTCGCTCTTAGCAATCATGCGCCACAATGATTCCGAGGGCGAGACGATGCCGCTCCACCGACCCCCGCGACACGGCACCCAGCCCATCTCACCGAGGTGATCCGCCCATGCCCAAGATGCGCATCCCCTTGCCGGCAGCGCTCTTGCTCTGCTTGCTCCTCCTGCTCGCATTGGCGCCATGCCACGCCCAGAACCGACCCAAGCTGGCCGTCGTCATCTCCATCGACCAGTTTCGAGCCGACTACCTGACACGCTTTGAGGACCTGTTCCTGCCCGCGCGGACCGGCAGCAAGGTCGGCGGCTTCCGGTACCTGATGGAGAAGGGCGCCTGGTTCGTCGACGCCCACCACGACCACATGCCGCTCTACACAGGCCCCGGCCACGCCACGCTCTTGACCGGATCGGCGCCGTACAAGAACGGCATCGTCTCCAACGACTGGTACGAAGGCACGCCGCCCAAGTCGGTCTACTGCGTCGAGGACGAGCGTTTCCCCATCGTCGGATCCGACACCAAGCTGCGCGGCATCTCGCCGGCGCGCTTGCTGGTGACCACCGTCGGCGACGAGCTGAAGATGGCCACCGGCGGGCAGTCCAAGGTCTTCGGCATTGCGCTCAAGGACCGCGCCGCCGTGCTGATGGCCGGCCACCTGGCGGACGGCGTGTTCTGGTTCGACGACAAGTCCGGCAACTGGGTATCGAGCAAGTTCTACTGCAAGAACGGCACGCTGCCCGCCTGGCTCACCCAGGTCAATGAGACGCGCACGCCGCAGAGCTACTTCGACAAGAAGTGGGCCTTCTCGGCGCCGGACTCGGCCAGGAAGCGGCTGTGGACGCCGGACAACACCCACGCCGACAACCCGTCGCAGATGGGCACGCACTTCGTCCACCCGCTGACCGGCGGCCTCACCGCGCCGGGTCCTGCGTCCATCAAGGCCTTCACGACCACACCGTATGCGGGCGCGTTCACGCTGGAGACGGCGCTGAAGCTCGTCGAAGCGGAGCAGCTCGGGCGGCATGAGACGCCGGACCTGCTCGCGGTGAGCCTCTCCACGAACGACTACGTCGGCCATCCCTTCGGCCCCGACAGCCCCGAGGTGCTCGATCTCACCTACCAGACCGACCGCCAGATCTCCACGTTTCTGAACGGTCTGGCCGCGCAGGTGCCAGGCGGGCTGGCGAATGTGACGGTCGTGGTGACGGCCGATCACGCCGTGGCGCCCATCGCCGCCGATGCCGCCGCCGCGGGCCTGAACGGGGGAACGTGGCCCGGCGCGACCGCCGTCAAGGCCGCGCAGGAGGCACTTGCGAAGGAGTTGGGTGAGGGCAAGTGGACTCTCGAGTACGCCGAGCCCTACGTCGTGCTGAACCACGAGCTGCTCAAGCAGAAGGGCGTGCCCGTCGAGAAGGCGGAACGAATCGCCGCGGACGCGATCGCGACGGTGCCGGGCGTCTACGCGGCCTACACCCGCAGCGATGTGCTGGCCGGCCGCCTGCCCGCCACCGACATCGCCCACCACGTGACGCTGGGCTTCCACCCGCAGATCTCCGGCGACATCATGGTCATCAGCCGGCCGGGCTACATGGCGAAGGACTCGGACAGGGGCGCCACGCACGGCGAGCCGTACCCCTACGACACGCACGTGCCCATCCTGATCGGCGGATTCGGCGTGCGACCGGGCGTCCGCACGGAGCGCGTGTCGACCATGGACATCGCCCCCACCCTGTCCTGGCTGCTGCGGGTGCAGATCCCCAGCGGGTCGGACGGGCGCATCCTGTCCGGCGCCATCGCCACCAAGCGCTAGCGCAGCGACCTCCGTGGGCCGCCGGTCTACCAGTCCTCGACCGGCGGCCTACCGTCGCGCCAGTTCCACTCGTTGTCCTCGATGAACCGGCTCACGGCGCGGCCGAAGCCGATGCCCCAGTCCCGCCAGCGCTCGATCGCCTCGCAGAACCGCAGCGCCGTCTCCGGCCCTGGCTGCGCGAGCACGGCCGCCGCCAGGTCCTCGAACGCGTCGGGCTTCTCCGGAGCGCGCGCCACCTCGGTCATCAGCCACTTGTGATAGGGGTAGATGATGCGGTTGTGCGCCAGAACCAGCCGCGCCCCATAGAGCACCAGATCCGCGGTCGAGTGCGCCATCAGGTAGGCGTCGCCCCGTTTGGCGGCCTCCGCCACGAAGAAGCGCCCCAGCAGCTCCACCTGCGCGTAGAACGCCTCGATCTTCTCGGCCCGCTCGTGCTCGGGATAGGTCCGCGCCTGCTCGATCAGCTCGTCGAGCCCATCGATGCGCGAGTAGGCCGCGAAGGCCCCGATGAATGCGGAGCGCGCCGGCTCGCTGCCGTGATCCGCCACGTCGCGCACGAACTGCAGGTCCACGAACTTGCCATCGACGTACCCACCCGGGTAGTCGCAGAACTCCTGCGAGTAGTAGCAGATGTCGCCGGCGGCCCGACGAACCGCGTACTCCTCGTCCGTCGCGACGAAGAGGACGTCCACATCCGAGTCGTCGCGCGCCCGCCCCTTCACGACCGAGCCGCCGATGACGAGCGCGGAGAAGCGCGGGTCGTCGCGGAAGCGCTCGGTCAGAAGGTCGATGGTGTGCTGGTGGTGCGGCCTGATGCTCGGCAGTACCAATGGCCTCTCCTCGATGCCTACCAGTTCGTCAGCGACCCATCGGGCCGGCGGTAGATAGGTATCGGAGCGCACTTCTCGGTCACCTCGCCGATCAGCTCCGCGCCGGCCGGGTCGAACTCCACGCCGAGCCCCGGCCTTGCCACCGGCCAGAGCTTCCCCTCGCGGAACTCGCAGCCGGCCGAGAGGTGCGGAGGCAGCGTCGGCCCGGCGCCGCCAACCTCCACCAATGCGGGACCGGCGAACGCGCACAGCACGTGCACCAGCGCCGCCAGCGACACCGGCCCCGTGAAGTGCGGGATCAGGCCGATGTAGTGCGTCTCGCAGAGCGCCGCGATCTTCAGGAACTCCGTAATGCCGCCCACGTTGGGGAGCGTAACGCGCGTGTGGTCGATCAGGTGGCGCTCCACGAGCGTGTTCACGTCCCAGCGATCGCCGAACTGCTCGCCCACGGCGATGGGCACCTTCACCTGCGGGCGCAGCGCGGCGAGCGCCTCCGGGTTCTCGGAGCGCAGCGGGTCCTCGACGAAGAGCGGGTCCAACTCCTCGATCATGCCGCACAACCGCACCGCGTCGGCCAGGTCGAGCCGTGTGTGGAAGTCGACGCACCAGTCGCCGGAGTCGCCCACGCCCTCGCGGATCTCGGCGCAGGCGATCGCCGTCGCGTTCACCGCGCGCCGCGCGTCGAAGACGCCGTCCCTCCCATCCGTCACCGAGGTCCGGAACGCGCGGAAGCCGGCCTCGATGCACGCGCGCGCGGTCTTCTTGAGCGAGCCCTGCCACGGGTAGCCGGTGGAGTAGCACTCCACGTGGCTGCGCGTCAGGCCGCCGAGCAGCTCGTAGACCGGCACGCCCAGCGACTTGCCCTTGAGGTCCCAGAGAGCCAGGTCGAGCGCACCCAGGGCATGCAGCTTCTCGCGGCCGGCCGGGTAGAACCAGCCGCGGTACATGAGCTGCCAGAGGTCGTTGATGCGCGCCGGGTCCTCGCCGATGAGCATGGCGGCGCACTGGCTGAGCGTGTCGCGCGTGCCGCCCTCGCCGATGCCGAGGATGCCCTCATCGGTCTCGACGACAGCCACATGGTCGCTCTGGTTGAACGTGGGGTTCGGCTTCACCGGCCTGTAGAGCCGGACACGTGTGATCTTCATCGGCGGTCACCTCCGTGCATGGGAACGGCCCCCGGGCACGCGCCTGGGGGCCGTCGTTGATCGCACCTGGAAACGCCTACTTGCCCTTCGCGAGCTTGCCGCACTCGTCGCTGAACCACTGGACGCACTTGCGGACGTTCTCCACCAGCTCGGCGCCGGACGTGCGCTCATACTCGATCGAGAACACGCCCTTGAAGCCCTGCGACTTCAGCTCCTTGAGCTGGCCGGCCGCGTCGCCCACGCCCGTGCCCCACGGCACGTCGCCCTTCTCTTTGTCCAGGTCCTTGAAGTGCAGGGAGACGATGCGCCCCTTGAGCTGCTTCAGGCACGCGACCGGGTTCAGGTCGGAGCGATACCAGTGGCCGGTGTCGGCGCACGAGCCGATGAGGTTCGAGTGGCCGGCCACGACCTTCAGCACGGTCTCCGGGCTCCAGTAGTGCGAGGGCTTCGGGTGGTCGTGGATGGCGACCGCGATCTTGTACTCCTTGCAGAGCTTGTCGATGAGATCGAACTGATCCTCGCCCGGCTCGGCGACGATGACCTGCAGGTTCAGCTTCTTCGCGAAGTCGAACAGCTTGCGGGCGCCCGGCTCATCCCCCGGTATCCCGGTGACGCCAAACGCGACGGGCGTCACGCCGGATGTCTTGAACTTGAAGATGACCTGATCGAGCACATCGCTCGGCACGTTCTGGTCGATGCCGGTCGCGATGTCCTTGGAGATGCGCTGGCCGGGGAACATCTCGATGTAGCGGATGCCCAGCTTCTGGAGCGTGTCGATCGTGTCGAAGAGGGTCAGTTCGCGGAACGTCCAGGCCTGCGAACTCAGCTTCCAGCCGAGCTTGTTCATCGCGGCGTAGTTGAGCTGCGGCGGCTCCTGGGCGGCGGCTGGAAGCGCCATGGCGGCGAGCGCCAGCGCGCTGACGGCGGCAAAGCAGAGGACTGATCGCATGCGGATCTCCTGACGGTTGGATCTGACGGGTGTGGGAGCGGCCACATCGCCACCCCCTACGATACCTGACGAGCGCGCCACTCGGCGGTGACAGCCGGGGAGCGCACCGACTAGCGAACGGAATCCCTCTCGAGCGCGACGGGCTTCGCCTGCTCCTTGGCCTTCGCCTCCAGGTTGCTTCCGTGGCCCACAACGACCATGGAGCCGATCAGCACAACGAGGCCGGCGACCACCAAGCGACGCGTGCGGCGGCCGCTGCCGCTCCACTCCTTCAGCGCGATGCCCCACAGCGTGCTGAAGATGATGATCGCCGACATGTGCAGTGCCCAGCTCACGAAGTTGAAGCTGCCCATCTGGGTCGTGCCCATGCCGTAGAACATGAACTGCAGGTACCAGGTCGTGCCGGCCAGCGCGCAGAGCAGGTAGTTGAGCGCGCGCGAGTTGCTCGCGGACACGTACTGGCGACCGGTCCGGTTCCGGGTCATCAGGTACACGCACCAGACCAGGTTCGTGGTGAAGCCCCCCGCCATAATGACGATGTAGGCCGGAGAGGTCTGGAACAGGTCCGGCACGTGATGCGCCACGGCCACCTTGCTGATCGGCGCAGCCGCGGCGATGGCGAAAGCCATGCACGCACTCATGATGCCGGAGAAGGTGGCGACGACGATGCCCTTGACGAAGTTGAACTCCTGGATCGTCGCCTGCTTCTGCTCGGCCGAGAGCTCCCGCTCCTTGGACCGGCCCGCCATGCCGCTCACGGCGATGCCGGCCAGGCAAATGGCCACGCCGAGGAGCGTGATCTGGCCGGAAGTCCGCAGGAAGTACCCACCCAACTCGCCTCCGAACAGCGGCGGAACGAGCGTGCCGAATGCCGCGCAGAACCCGAGCGCCACCGCGTAGCCCAGCGCGATGCCGAGATACCGCATCGAGAGGCCGAACGTCAGCCCGCCGATGCCCCACAGCAGCCCGAAGAGGAACGCCCACGCGATGCTGCTCGGCGGCGACTCCCGCAGGATCTTGACGGTGTCTGGGGCCGCGATCAGCGAGACGACCCACGGTGCGATGATCCAACTGAACAAGCCGCCGGCCAGCCAGAACACCTCCCACGACCAGCCCTTCACCTTGCGGTACGGCACGTAGAAGCTGGCCGCCGCGAGGCCGCCGATCGAGTGCAGCAGGACGCCGAAGAACGGATTGGGCTGCATGGGCTCGTCTCCTGGCAGAGGGATGACAGCTCGCTAGTTCGCCTGGGCCGCACCTGCCCGCTCCCGGATGCGGTGCTCCAGCTCGGCGGCCCTCGCGGCGGCATCCGCGATGGGCAGCCCGGCCGGCATGCCGGGGCGCTTGTGGCCGATGTCCGACAGCCAGGCGTCGGTCAGGATGCGCTGGCGCTCGTGAACCAGTGCCGCGACCTCCGACGGTGGGCCTGGCTCGATGGGCGGCAGCGTCGCGGCGGGCGCGCCCCAGGCGCGCAGCACCTCGCGCGCCATGAGGCGATGGCCGGCCTCGTTCAGGTGGACGCCGTCGCCCGCCAGCGTGAACGCCGGTTCCGTGCGCCGCTTCTCGGCCACGTACGCGCTCACTGCCCGATGTACGTCGGCGACCGCCCAGCCCGACCGCTTCTTGCTCAGCAGCCACTCGCCATACCGGCGCAGCACGTCGTCGTAGCCCTCGTACGGGCGGCCCGAAGGGTACTCTTCGAGGCCGGCGGGCAGCGTCGTCGCGTGGATCGGCACAGGATCGAACGGCGGCGGCGTGAGCAACAGCAGCCGGGCGCCCGCCTTCTTCGCCGCGGCACGCAGGCGCTCGATGCCGGACTGGTACTTGGCGAAGTGGCCCTCGTCGTAGGGGTAGTAGATGCCGTCGTTCATGCCGTAGCAGGCGACGACGAGCTGCGGCCTGGTCTTCGCAGACACGCGGTCGAGCCGCTCCGCCAGGTCGGGCCGAGGGAACGCGCCGCCCGCGTGGTTCGGCTCCGTCAGGCCGGACACGTTCTCGCTCGGCAGGCCGGCGTTCAGCAGCTCGTAGCGGCGCTCGGGGAAGCGGCGCAAGAGGTACTCGTCGATCACATCGACGTAGCCGCCCGCGTAGGTGATGCTGTCGCCCAGGAACAGCACACGCGAGACGCCGCGAAGCGCCTTCAGCTCAGGCGGCCGCGTGTCCCCGGCGGCGGCAAGGGGAACGAGCACCGAGAAGATGCCGATCAACAAGACCTGCGTCAAGTAGCCCCTCCGCCCGGCCGGCCGATGCGGCCTCCGCCTCTGGCGCGCAGAGAGTGTGCGACGGCAGGAGAGGCGACGAAACGCCGCCGGGCTCCCGATGGCCGGGTCCAGTGGCTGTTCACCTTCGGGAGCGGCGGTTCCTTCGCTCCACCGGGCAGTGTGCGGGGCGATCGCCGCCCTATCGGCTATCGAGGACCTCGCGCACCTTGCGGGCCAGGTCATCGGGCGCAAAAGGCTTGGGCAGGAACGCGATGCCGGGGTCGAGCACGCCGTGATGGGCCACAGCCGACTCCGCGTGGCCGGACATGAAGAGCACCTTGGCCTGGGAGTCGTGCTCGAGCAGGCGGTCGGCCACCTCGCGGCCGCTCATGCCCGGCATGATCACGTCGGTGACCAGCAGGTCGATGGCGCCGAGGTTGTCGAGCGCGAGGGCCACCGCCTCAGTGCCGTTGGCGGCCTCGATGACGCGGTAACCCACTGCGCGCAGCGACTGCGACGCCAGCGCCCGAACGTCCGGCTGGTCCTCGGCCAACAAAATCGTCTCGGTGCCACCGCGCACCGGCTCGGCCGGCTCCGTCCCCATGGTGTCGCTGCCCATCGAGCGCGCCGCCCGCGGAAGCAGGACGCGGAAGGTCGTACCGCGCCCCGCCTCGCTGTACACGCGGATGTGCCCGCCGGATTGCTGGACGATACCGTGGCAAGTAGCGAGGCCAAGGCCCGTGCCCTGCCCCGGCGGCTTCGTCGTGAAGAACGGCTCGAACAGGTGCGACTGGACCTCCGCGTTCATGCCGACGCCGGTGTCGCTGACGGCTAGCTCGACATACGCGCCTGGCGCCACGTCGCCATAGAGCTGTGCCCCCTCGTCCGAGAGCACACGATTGCTTGTCGAGATCGTCAGCTCGCCGCCGCCGGGCATCGCGTCGCGCGCGTTGAGGGCCATGTTGACGATGACCTGCTGAAGCTGCCCGGGGTCAGCCTCCACCGTCCACAGATCCTCGCAGAGGGCGAGGCGAACATGGATATCTTCCCGCATCAGCGGCACCAGAACTCGCTCGGCCTCGCACACGGCCGGGTTGAGGCTCAGCAGCTTCGGTTCGGCCACCTGGCGGCGTGCAAAGGCAAGGAGCTGCCTGGTGAGTTCGGCGGCTCGCTCGCCGGCGCGCTCGATGTGCGTGAGGTAGCCGGCCGATGCGCCGTCTTCACCCAGCCTGGGGCGCAGCAGGTTGGCATACCCGATGATCGCCGTGAGAAGGTTGTTGAAGTCGTGCGCGATGCCGCCCGCGAGGCGGCCGACTGCCTCCATCTTCTGCGCTCGCAGGAGCTGATCCTGGAGCCGCTTCTGCTCGGTGATGTCCTGAACCAGCCCATCGTAGGACAGGACACGCCCGTCGGCATCCCAGTGCGTCGATGTCGTGCTTCGAACCCAGCGGACAGCGCCGTCCTTGCGCACGATGCGGTGCTCGATCGAAGGGGGGCTCTCGCCGGCAAGGACGCGGCGCCCCGCGTCAAGGACCAGTTCGCGGTCCTCCTCAACCACCATGCTCAACCACAGACTGGGATCGGCGGCGAACTCCTCCGCCGCGTAGCCGGTAACGGCCACGCAGCCGGGACCGTGGCGCGTGTCGACCGGCGCGCCGTTGGCCACGTGCACGGTGTAGATGTAGTCGGTCACGGCCTGGACGATGCGCCGATAGCGCTCCTCGCTGGCGCGTCTGGCTTCCTCAGCGCGCTTGCGCTCGGTGATGTCCAGCCGGAACTCCGACAGGCCGACGATGCCACCATCCTCGCCCTTGACCGGGTATCCGCGGATGTACCAGGTGCGCCCGTCGGCAGTCGTGAGTTCGCCTTCCTGCGCCTGCCCGGTCTCGCGAGCCCGCAGAACAGGGCAGTCGACGCACGGCTCGCGGCGCTGGTGGTAGAACTCATAGCAGTACCGCCCCTGCATCTCCTCAGACGATGTGCGGGCGCTCTCGGAGGCCGTCCGGTTCGCCCAGAGGATGCGCAGGTCGGGCGCGAAGTGGGTGATAATCTCCGAGGAGCTGTCCAGGATCCTCGACAACTCCTCTTCAGCACGGCGTACCGCGGCTGCCGCCTTCTTGCGCTCGCCGATCTCGCGCACCGCAGCCACCACGAATGGCTCACCGCCGATGTCGACGCGCTTCAGGCTCACCTCCACCCAGAACGCTTCGCCGGAGCGCCGCTTGGCGTGCCACTCGAAGAGCTGGGGCCCTTCCTCCGCCGCGCGCCTCAGGTACTCCATCGCGGCCTCGGCGGTGTACGGTGGAATCAGCGTGCTGCAGGACTCGGGAGTCGCGTCCCGCATTTCGTCACGCGAGTACCCGTACAGCTCCTCGGTGCGGCGATTGCAGTTCACCACGATGCCTGAACCCAGCTCGTGGATCATGATCGCATCGTTCGCCGCGTCGAAGACGGCGCGGTAACGTTCTTCGCTCTCCCGCAGGGCCTCCTCGGCCTGGGCCCGGTCGGAGATGTCCTGGAGGGTCTCGACTGCACCGATGATGGTCCCGTCGCCGTCGCGAATCGTCGTCGCGAGGAAGTGAAGCAAGCGGCCTGCCTCGCCCAATCTGGGGATGAAGCTCGTGCCAACGACACCATCATGGATGAGGGTCGACCACTCGGAGTGGGGATAGAAGGCGGGGACCTCGTCGGCGCGGCCGTCGACCAGCAGATCGGCCAGGCAGGGGCGCTCCGCGGGGTAGAAGGCCGACCACTGGCGCGTAGTACCGACGACGGCGTCGGCCGACACTCCGGTGAGCACCTCGAGCGCGCGGTTCCACTGCACCACGCGGTGCTCGGCGTCGATGACGAACTGCGGTATGGGCGAGCCGTGGATGGCCGCGTAGAGCATGCGGTCCGAGTGCCGCCTCCCGGTGCCGCCTCGCCGGCCGCCGGGCTTGCCGGAGTGACTATCCTTACTGGGGTTGTCGTGCCCGCTCATACAAGGGGCTCCTGGCACCCCACCAGAAGGGGGATGCACCTGCCTCGGCGAAGATGAGGCCGCAACTGCCGTTCGCTGGCCGGCAGGCACACTCCTCCTGCACCGGCCCGATCCCTGGAGCACGCCGCCCGGCCCAGACTCGTCCTCGCACCGATTGTCGGCATCGCCGCGGGCAGTAACCAGTGCTACTTGCGGCGCAGCACCATCACATCGAAAACGCCGCCGGCGATCTGGCCCTTCGACGCCTCAAATCGCACCGTCACCTTCTGCTTGTGCTTGAGCACCTCGGCGGACAGCGGGTACGCTCGATCGAAGAACTCGCCCGGTCGGTTGTTGGCCAGCGTCTCGGTCGCGAGCTTCACCCCATCGACGAGCACGTCGAACGTTCTGTTCCCCGCGTCGCTGCCCCAGTAGGTCACGACGAGGTCGAGGGCGGTCCCCTGCTCCACCTTCAGTTCGTACGAGAACCAGCCGTCCGGAGCGTGACGCCACTTGCGGTCGCCGAAGTCCCCGGCACTCGTGTTCTCGCCCGCCATCTTGTGGTCGCGCTCGTTCTGGTCGTAGCCCGGGTGCACCGCGTCGACCGTTCGGGCCTCGAGGTCCTTCTTCCGAGCCTGCACCGCGCGGTACTCCTCCTGCTTCGCCGCCCACTGCGTATCGGTGAACACATCCCAGTAGACCGTGTAGGGCGTCTTGTACATCCGCCAGAACGGGCTCAGCGTCACGGGCACGCCGTCACTGGCGCCGGGCTTGCGGAACGCCCGCGCATCGGCCTTGAAGGTGAGCGCGTCGCCTGCGGGAGTCAACAAGGCGGCGAGCTGGCTGTGCGGCGCGACGATGGCCGGGAGCGGCTCCTTGGTGTCGACCGGCGCGGACAGCACGATCGGCCCGTACAGGAACGCCAGGCGGTCCGGGTTGTCACGGAATCCCTCGGTGCGCAGCCCCATCGGCAGGCCTATCTCGACGAGGTCGCCGGTCTGCCAGGTGCGCTTGATGGCCGCGTAGCTCCCCGGCTTGGCCGACACGCTCTGCGCCTCGCCGTTCACCTTCACCTCGAACGGGCCGGCGATCCACGAGGGCACGCGCACGCGCAGCTCCAGATCCACCGGCTTGAGGCACGTGAAGAGCAGGCTGGTCGAGGCTTCGTCCGGAAACGACGTGACCTGCCGGAGCGTGATGCCCGTCTGCTCCCACTTCAGCTCCGACGCGACGAACAGGTTCACGTACAGCGCCCGGGCGCCCTCGTGGAAGTAGATCGCGTCGCCATACCGCGCATGGTTCTCCACGCCCGTGCCGGTGCAGCACCAGAAGCAGTCCTCGGGACCGTTGAACTCCTTGTGCGAACCGGGGCGCAGCGGCACGTAGTAGCACATCATCCCCGTCTCCGGGTTCTGCGAGGCCAGGATGTGGTTGTAGAGCGCGCGCTCGTAGTAGTCGGCGTACTCGGCCTTTGGCTCCCAGGTGAAGAGCTGCCGGGTGAGCTTGAGCATGTTGTACGTGTTGCAGGTCTCCGTCGTGCTGGGCCCGAACGCCTGCGAGAGGCGCTCCTTGGCGGAGAACATCTCGCCGTCGCTGTGCCCGCCGATGACGTAGGAGCGCTCCTGGGTGATGACCTCCCACGCGAACCGGGCGGCCTCGGCCAGCGCCTTGTCGCCGTCCAGCTCGTACTGCCGCGCCGCGCCGATGAACTTGGGGATCTGCGTGTTGGCGTGCAGCCCCGTCAGGCGGTCCTGGCGGCGCGAGAGCGGATCGAGCACGACGTGGTGGTTGAAGCGCTGCGCCAGCTCCATGTAGCTCTTGTCGCCGGTCGCCGCGTAGAGGTTCGCCAGGGTCTCGTTCATGCCGCCGTGCTCATTGCCGAGCATGCCCTGGAACTGCTCGTCGGTCATCTTGGCGGCGCGCTTCTTCTCCCAGTCGGCGAACTTGCGCGCGACCTCCAGCGCCCGCTTGTCATCGCAGAGCGCATACACGTCCAGCAAGCCGGCGAAGATCTTGTGCAGCGTGTACCAGGGCGCCCACACTTGCTGCCGCGCCTCGACGCGGTCGATGAACGTCTCCGGGTACGCGCTCAGGTAGCCGCTGCCCAGCTTCTCCTGGCACTTGGCCAACTCGGCCACCATGTAGACCGCGTTCTGCTTGAGCTTCTTGTCGCCGGTGCAGGCGAACATGCGGGCGCACGCCGACAGGTAGTGCCCCGCGAAGTGCCCGCGCACCTCGCAATCCGGCGCCTCCCACCCGCCGTACGGCTTCGCGGACGACGGCAACCCTGCCGTGACGCGGAAGTTGTGCAGCAGCCGGTCCGGGTCCAGGCTTAGCAGGTACTTGCGGTCCAGCTCCTGGGCGTGCTTGAACGGGCCATCCAGCAGGCGCACGTCGGACACGCGGAACGGCTCCGCCTTGAGCGGCACCACGGGCTTCACGCGATCCCCCTCCTCTGCCAGGGCCGCCGTACAGGCGGCGAGCAGCGCGACGAGCGCGCACAACGCGGTTGCATGGGACATGTCGATCCTCCGTGCGCTCAGGCGGCGCCCGACGGCAGCGGCTGCGGCGTCCGAGTCGGGCCGATGAGCCGCAGCCCACCGTCGTCGTCGAACACGAGCCGGTCGATGTTGACCACGCGGTCGCCGGTCGGCCTGGCCGGATCGGCATGGGTATGGTACACGCAGAACAGCTCCGTTCCGTCGGGCGAGGCCACGATCGAGTTGTGCCCCGGCGCGGAGACGCCGATGTCGAGCCGCGTCGCCGCGATGGGGTTGCCCGGGTACTTCGTCCACGGTCCGAGCGGGTGCGCGGCGGTGGCGCAGCCGATGCCGTAAGCCAGGGTACCCGTGTCGCAGGCGGAGTAGGTCATGTAGTACACGCCATTCCGCTTGAGCACCGTAGCCCCCTCGTTGCACCGGTTGCGCGGAAGCAGCGCGAGTTCCCATGGCTGGTCTGCCTCGCCCAGCTTCACCGGCTCCCCGACGGGCCCCGAAAGGTCATCCGCCAACCGCACGCCGTAGTTGATGCCGTAGGCGCACCCGTTCTCGCTGCCGTTTCGGCTGTAGTAGAGATACGGCGTCCCGTCGTCGTCCACGAAGATGTGCCCGTCGATGGTCGAGTGGCCGAAGTCGAACCACGGTCCGTACAACGTGGCGTAGGGCCCCTGCGGCTCGTCGGCCACGGCAAGCCCCATCATCAGCAGGTCGCCGCCCGAGCGCCGCGCCAGGCCGCTGAAGGTCAGGTAGAAGCGCCCTCGGTACGCCTCGACCTCCGGCGCCCAGAACAGGTTGGTGGCGAAGCATCCCGGCTCCGGCCGCCACGCCCAGCCGAGCGGCTCCCACCGAACCAGATCAGGCGACCGGTAGCACTGGAATCCCTCCGCGGGGCAGGTGCTGCCGAACAGGTAGTAGCTCCCCTCGTGCCAGAGCGCGAAGGGATCGCCCATCACGATCGGTGTCTCGCCGACCGGGTTGGTGTAGGTTCGTATCATCGGACCGGGGCTACGGCTGGAACCGGCCGCTGCGATAGCCGTCGATCAGGTCGTCGATGAGCGCGATGGCCTCGGGCGGGAAGCGCCAGGTCTCCTCGCCGCGCAGCTCCTCCAACTGCGGCACGATCTCCGCCTCCGTCACCTGCTCCGACGAGCGCGCCCGCTTGACGAAGGACTCGACGGTCGGGAACCGGTCGAAGAACGTATCCATCCCCTTCGTCGAGTAGTCCTGGCCGTAGATATGCAGGGAGCCGCAGATCTCGGAATAGGGCCCCACGCGCACAGGGCGGCCCATCTTCTCGGCGAGACGCGCGGCCAGCCGGGCCTGCAGGTTGGTGATGCCAATGAGGTTGTCGGCCCACGCCTTGTAGAGGTCGCGGCTGCGCCAGTGGGTATGCATGTTCAGCACGAGCACGCCGTCCGCATCCTCGATGGCTCGAAGCTGGACCTCGCCGAGGCACGGCATGTCGGCAGCCATGAACAGGTCGATCTCCGGCACGCGCGTCGTCGCGATGGCCCGACGGGTGATCGGGTCGGCGGCGATCTTGTCCAGGATCATCTCGAGCTGGTCGATGGTGGTGCCGTCGGCGCGCGGGTAGGCGGCGAGGCGCTGGTGGTAGCAGTAGGGCCACTCCATCGCCTCGAACTCCTTGCCCTCACGGACCATCGCGACGAGCTTCTCGTAGGGCACCACCAGGTGGTCCTTGGCGCCCATGAACTCGGCGATGTACTTCCCGCGCTCGCAGTAGCTCAGGGCCGGGAAGCGCGGCTGTGCGAACGGATCGGCGATGCGGATGGCGACCTTGGCGTCCTTGCCCGGCGGGTCGACGAAGCTGCCGTCCGGGTTGGTGCGGTCGTACTGCGTGCGCAGCGTCTGGCCGCCGAAGTGCACGGCCTTGAGCGCCAGGTAGTAGGCCTCGGGGATGGAGGTCGCGTCGACAAGGAAGGCGGGCAACTCGCCCTGGACGGCGGGCTCGATGGACGATGACATGGATACCCTCGATGAGTGCGGAGATACGCGCAACGGAAAGCGCCTCGCCACCATTAGGTCGGCGAGGCGCAAATCCCTTCTTCGGAGTACGGCGCGGCCCGGGTGGCGCTCAGGCCGGCGGCGCCAGCGCCGCCGCGGCCAGCCGGCCCCAGTGCTCCGCCGGCCACTCCGCGGCCAACTCATTGAGCGCGCGGCTGCCTTCTTCCGTCTGCCCACTCGCGCGCAGAGCCATCCCGTGCCAGTAGCGCGCCTCGAGGCTGCCCGGCCGCCGCGCCAGGGCCGACGCCGCCTCGCGACAGGCTTCATCGGCCTTGCCCTGCGCGAGCAGCGCCGCCGCGCGCGCGATGCGGATGGCCCCCTCGACGACGAGTTCCCTGCTCAGCTTGCCGGCCAACTCCGCCTCGGCCAGCGCCCCTTCCGGATCGCCCAGCGCTGTGCGGGCCGCCGAGCGGTTGCAGTGCAGGAAGGCGCGCAGGTTGGCGGCCGACCTGGCGGCCGCCCGCAGGCACCAGTCGATGTGCGCCTGGGACTCGTCGAACCACCCGCGCGCCCGCACGATCTGCGACAGGCCAGCATGCGCGATCAGGATCCGCGCCGGCTGGCTCAGGCGCTCGTCGGGCGACTGCAGGATCCCCTCGACACACGCGAGGGCCTCCTCATGCCTGCCGATCAGCGCCAGCGCCTCGGCACGCGCGCTCAGAAGGCGGTACGAGGCGATCACGGGCTGGCTGCGCGCGTCCGCCTCCCGAGCGCCCAGAGCCTCGGCGCAGCGATCGAGAGCCTCGACCGCGGGCCCTCCCTGGCTCAGGCGCAGGCTCGACGCCGCCGAGTCGTACCACAGCGCCGCCGCAGCCTCCGCGTCGGGCTTCAGCGCCAGGGCGCGCCGGCGACGCTCCTGCGCCGATGCGTCATTGGCGAGAGCCTGGTACGCCGATGCCACGGCCGAGTAGAGCATCCACCGGTGACGCAGGTAGAAGACCGCCGCGCACAGCAGCACGCCAGCGACCACCC
Organism: uncultured Chthonomonadaceae bacterium; assembly: GCA_964519955.1. Taxonomy (GTDB): domain Bacteria; phylum Armatimonadota; class Chthonomonadetes; order Chthonomonadales; family CAJBBX01; genus CAZFLM01. Next base: position 92,712 of record CAZFLM010000005.1, read on the forward strand.
AGAGATCGTCGCCGGCATAGGCCACCAGGAGCGCGCCCGCCGCCGCCCAGGCGAACGAGCGGCCGAACAGCGCGGCGTACGCCTTCGCTGGGCGCGAGCGGCGGTGGAACGCCTCGTATCCGACGTAGACCAGCGCGCAGGCCGCGGCCAGGAAGTACGCCCCGATCATGTGCCCTCCGGCAACAACGGGCACATCCACGAGCGTAGACGCGCCGAACAGCGCCAGGAGCGCGCCGACCATCCAGCCCGTTGGCGCGAAACTCGCGGCCCGCACCCGGCGTCCGGCCGCAACGCTCAAGAGGACCCCGTAGAGCCCCCAAAGGACGGCGGCAGCTCCCACGACGGCGGACCACAGCACCAGCCCGATGACACGCCTCTCCTCCGCGGTGAGCGCAGGCACGCCTGCCCGCTCGGCTGGCAGAGGTGCTGCGCCGCCCTGGCGCGCAGACGCCGGCGCGGCGACGCGTCTGGCAGCGGCGCGCTGCTGGGCGACCTCCGCCCGAACGTGCGACGTCGCCTGCGCGCCCATGGACAGCCCGATGGCGAGTACCGTGTAGATGACGGCCATCCGCAGGCGGACGGCCGGCGTGGCCAGGAGATGGCGCCCGGTGTCCGACCGCCCGAGGCGGAACAGGAACCCCACGAACAGGATGGCCCACAGCATGCCGCTCGGGGCCTTGATCACCCAGAGCAACATGGCGATCAGCACGCCGCTCCACATCTTCGGGGACAGCACCTGCATCATGTGCGAGCCGTCGAGCGGCGGATACGGGATGAGGTTGAAGAGGTTGACCGCGAAGCCGAGGAACGCGAGGGTCATCCAGAACGCGCTCCCGGTGAGCCATCCGATGACCAGGCAGACCAGGGCCGCCACCCCGCCTGCGACCGGGCCGCCCGCGCCTGACTCCGCCTGGATCGTGGGGTCATCGGGGAAGCGCTTCACGAAGATGACCGCGCCCACGAACGGGATGAGCATCGGCGCGGTGCACGGCAGGCCCTTCCGCCAGTTGACGAAGACGTGGCCCATCTCGTGCACCAGGATGGCGACCGCGAACCCGACGCCGAGGGTCCATCCGAACAGCCTGGCGTCGGCGAGGATGAACACGAACATGCTGCCGAGCGTGGTCGCGATCTTGCCGAACTTCAGCAGCGCGAAGAGCCCCTTCCCCTTGATGAGCAGCAGGGCCAGCAGGCCCACGGCGCCGGCGCCGCCGCCCTGGGCAGAAGGCCTCTTCGCAGCCGCCAACTCCTCGTCCGGCGTGGGCGCGGGCGGCGTCTCGCCGATATCGAAGTCCAGCGACGGAGGCAGCATGGTGCCGCAGTAGACGCAGCGCACCCCGCCGGCCAGATTGATCTTGGCGCAGCTCTGGCAGGTCATTGGCGCACAGGCTGGTGCACGCGAGCAGCGATGTTCTGCCCGACATAGCGCCCGATGCCAATGTAGACGACGATGCCGATGATGAGGCTAACGCCGCCGCGATACCCGAGGGCGAACTGGAGACCTACCACCAGCATCGCGGCAACGATGCCCACTACCCCGGCCTTGTCGGCATCCATGTCGCCGCTGCCAATGATGAGCCCGATGATCGAGCCTATGACGGCGAACATCAGAGCACATACCACTACCGCGATCGCGATAGCCTGGCCGGCGAACGCGGCGTTGATCTGGGCGCCCGAGGCAGCGCTGGATGCCGCTGCCGAAGTACCACGCATGAACACGCGCAGCAGCGTCCACGCCGTGAACGCCTGCCCGTACAGCGCGCCCCAGCCGAGGCCGCGAGCGATGCGCGTCCCGGAGGGCGGCGCGACAGCGGCCTGCGCGACCGGTGGGGTGTAGACCATGCCCTGCCCGCTGGGCGCCTGCTGGCCGTACATCGGGGGCGGCTGCTGGCCGTATCCAGGCTGCGCGGGAGGCTGCTGGGCATACATCGGCTGGGTCTGCGGCGGCGGCGGCGGGGCCTGCCCCTGCGCTGCCGGCAGGTTGGCGAGCGCCGCCTGAGCCTTGGCGTGGTTGGGATCTAGCTGAAGCGCATACTGGAGGCACGTGCGCGCCTCGTTCGGCATCTGAGCCTGGTTGTAGGCGACTGCGAGGTTGAAGTAGGCGTTGGCGTCGCCGGGCTGCAGCCGCACGGCCTCGGTGAGCGACGCAATGCCGCCCGTCAGATCGCCGACGCGGACCTTGCAGATGCCCAGGTACCCGTGGGCCTTCCCGTCGTTCGCGTTGGTGGCGATAGCCTGGGCGAAGACGCGGGCCGCGCCCTCGATATCCCCGCCCTGCATGAGGCGGACGCCTTCTTGAAGCACGGCACTCTCTTCCATCGGTGGGAGATCTCCTGTATCGGTGGCAACTCGGCATCCGGGAGCAACGTGGGGGCATTCCCGCGCACTCGCGTCCGGGCGTTGGCGGAACGACTGGTACTGCCGTCGGGCAGTTCGCCGGGCAGGCGCAAGTTCCTGCAATTGGCGGGCAGGCTACTGCGCCCGCGCAAGGCCCTCCCACCGCACGACCCATGAGCCGTCGTCCGGGAAGCCCGGGGCGTGGCGAGCCGGCGCGCCGTCCCAGCCCGCGGCCATCATCGCCACGGCGCAGAGCAGGCCGCCGTTCGAGGGGAAGTACGGGTACGGCCCGCCCGTCGCGAGGCCGCAGTCGGCGAACTGGAAGCCGCCCGCCGGGTGCAGCAGCAGGTCGACCGCGCGCTTCGGCTCCCCCAGCCGGGCGGCGCACATCGCCAGCATCGGGAAGTCCCAGCCCCAGGTGCGGTCGAACTGCCACACACTCATCACCTTCTCGAACGTGCGCCGCATGGTGCTAAGGTCGACCCCGTCGCCGGGCAGCAGGCCGTAGACGCCGGTCAGTGCGGGGTGCTCGAAGTTGAAGCGCGTCCACATGTCCTTCACGCCCTCGTGCAGCACGTAGAGCCCGTCCTGCTCGGGCAGCGGCGCGAGGCCGTCGATCACGCGCTGCCAGTTGGGCTCGGGCTGCATGCCGGAGCGCTCCCGCCAGAGCTGCGCGATCCGCAGGCCGTAGCGCCAGTACCCCAGCTCGAACGTCGGGTTCGTCGTCGTCCTGGGGTCGGTGTTCTCCGAGACGACATAGACCGGCGGCCCCAGCACGTACTGCCCCGTGCTCTGGTCGCGGTAGGCGTAGGACTGCATGAAGTCGGCCGTGGCGAAGACGACCTCGCGCCACTTCGCCAGCGTCGCCTCGGTCGGGTGCGCGCGGTAGTCCATCTCCGCGAAGAAGATGGGGTGCGGCTGCTGCCAGATGAGCAGGGCATGGATCGGGTGCGGCGACTCGCGCCCCTCCGGCCCGGCGCACTTGGGCCAGCGCGCGCCCTCGTAGCCCTCGCGGCGGGCGGTCTCGCGAGCCTGCGCGATGTGCGCCTTGTAGAAGCCGAGCGACGGGTTCGCCAGCGGCCAGCGGTCCCACAGCGCGTAGTGGGCCGCATGCCACCAGAGCATCTCCATGTGGAACTTCCCGTTCCACCCGTTGTTCACCAGCCCGCTCTCCTGCGGCGGCAGTGCCCCGGCCTCGTTCACCGCCATCAGGTACTGAGAGAGCACGATGCGGCGCTCCAGCTCCCTCCAGCGCGGGTCCTTGCTGCCCGACAGGTCGATGGCGCCGCCCGACTTCCAGAAGCGCGGCCAGTGTGCGGCCGATGCCCTCTGCACCTGGGCGAACGCGGGAATGCTCGCGGGCAGCGGCTTCTGCGAGAACAGGCACGTGAACTCCAGCGACGCTGCCCCGCTGCCCGCTGCGAGGCAGTAGTCGTGGGCCGCCACCTCCCGTACTGACGCCGCGCCGGCCCACGCCAGGCCGGCCGAGTAGTGCGTCGCGTCCAGGTCGCACGCGAAGTCGGCCCGGTTCGCGCCGCGCAGGGCCAGGACGGTGCGGTGCGCCCCCGGCTGGCCATAGTCGCCCACGTACTCCGCGAACTCCTTGCCGTTATACGCGGGGAACCGGATGCTCACCGACAGGCGGCCCGCGGCGATGAGCGGCGACACCACGCGCGCGGCGATGGCGTCCAGTTTGGGATGGCAGCAGGTGATCACCTCGACCGGCTGCCCGTCGACCAGGAACCGGCTGCGCAGGATGCCCGTCCACAGGTCCAGCTCCTGGCGGCAGTCGCGCAGGTCGTCGCGCGTCACCGGGGCGCCACCGGCGTGCGTCATCTCCAGGCCAACGCGGCCCAGGTTGATGCGGTGCGGGTTGTGGTAGAGCCAGTCCGCCAGCGACCGGTCGCCCTCACCCGCCATCGGGTACTCCACGGGGCGGCCGTGCGTGTCCCACACCGCGCCCTGGAAGTCCTCGACGCGCTTGCCCTGCGGGAGCGCCGACGAGTGCCAACCCCAGTTCGACATCGTGTTGAACGAGACGAACGTCTGGAGCCCCGTGATGTCGGCGGAGAAGGCGGACTCCCCGTTGCCGACCTGCAGCGGGCTGTGCTCGTCGAGCTTGGTCCGCACGACGTTGTGGCGCGACACCAGCGCGTGCCGGTCGATGCGCGCCGGCGCGGCAGGCTGTATGGCCGCAAAGAGGGCCAGCATGGCGATACCCCTACGATAGAGATGACAAGTCACGAACGGTACTCCTCTGGACACACCCACCTCGACGCACAGCGTGCCGAGCCGCGACCGTGAGGGAGCGGTCTGCCGTCACCGCGACAGACTACCGGACACAGCAGACCGGTCGCTCACGCTCCCGGCTCGGCACGGTGGTGCGATGCAAGCACGCCCGCCGCCACGCACAACCAACCGAGGCGCGACAGTCATGGAGCGCGTGAGCCGCCACCGCGACAATGTGCCAACTACAGCAGACCGGTCGCTCACGCTCCCGGCTCGGCACGGTGGCGCGATGCGAACACGCCCGCCGCCATGCACCACGTTCCGAGGCGCGACCGTGAGGGAGCGGTCTGCCGTCACCGCGACAGACTACCGCATACGGCAGACGGGTCGCGGCGCGATGCCCATCCGATGCTATGATGGAGGGTCCGTCGCCGGATTCCTCCCGCCGCCTGAATCGCATGCACGAAACAGGAGGAAGTCGCGCGCGAACGGTGAAGTCAACAGGACGGACGACACCCGGCCCGGCGCCTGGTCGCGCGGGCCCAAACCCTGTAGAGGATAACAAGAATGTCCAGTCAGCGCCCCTCCGGGCGGAAGCCGAACATCCTGCTAATCGGGATCGACTCCCTGCGCGCGGACCACATGAGCTGCTATGGCTATCCACGCCAGACGACGCCCCACATGGACAGGTTCGCCCAGGGCGGCACGCTCTTCGAGCGCACCTACAGCCCGCACATCCCCACCACCAGCGGCTACGGCTCCATGTTCACCGGAATGGACTGCTTCAGCAACCAGGTCGTCGCCCTGCGCCACAAGGGGCCGATGCGCGAGGGCGTCAAGACCCTCGCCGAGATCCTGGGCGAGAACGGCTACAACACGACCTGCGTGGGCTTCGGCGGCAACCCGGCTTCCCGCGGCTTCCAGAACTACATCGAGTTTGCGGGATGGGGAGCGGACGACAGCGGCCGCAGCCCGAAGGCGGAGAACCTGAACAAGGTGACCGTGCCCGAGATGCGTCGCCTGGCGGGCGAGGATAAGCCGTTCCTGCTCTTCCTGCGCCACATGGACCCGCACACGCCCTACCTGCCGCCGGCGCCGTACGAGCGCATGTTCTACCACGGCGACGAGTGCGACCCGAACAACAAGTCGATGGAACCGGTGATGACGTTCAAGCCGTTCTGTGACTACTTCGCCGCGTGGATGCCGGTCGGCATCAGCGACAAGGACTACGAGATCGCCCAGTACGACGGCGCCGTCGCGTACATGGACGCCTGCATCCAGACCCTCTTCACCGAGCTGGACACGCTGGGCATCACCGACGACACGATCGTGGTCATCAACTCCGACCACGGTGAGACGCTGTACGACCATGAGTGCTGGTTCGATCACCACGGCATGTACGACTGCACGCTGCACGTGCCGCTGATCCTGCACTACCCCGGCAAGGTCCCGGCGGGCAAGCGCGTCGCCGGCTACAACCAGCACAAGGACCTCGTCCCGACGCTGCTCGACCTGGCCGAGATCGAGGTGCCCGGCTACCAGTTCGACGGCGAGAGCCTCGTGCCGATGATGACCGGCGAGGTCGCGTCCCACGACACCGAGATCTACATCACCGAGTGCACGTGGATGCGCAAACACGGTTGGCGGACGCCCGAGTGGAAGCTGATGGTCGCGCTGGAGCCGGACTTCCACTTCAAGCCCGCCATCGAGCTGTACAACCTGGTCAAGGACCCCGAGGAGAACTGCAACCTCGCCGAGGAGCTGCCGGACGTGGTGGCGCTCCTGAAGTCCCGGATGGAGGCCTGGATCGCCAAGCGCGAGAAGGAAACCGGCTTCACCAACCCGATGCTGACCCAGGGCGACTGGCACGGCGTCGAGGGTCTCGGCCCCTTCACCTCGTCGCAGCAGGCCTACGATACGCTGCACATCGGCGACCCGGGCCAGGCGGCGCGCCTGCAGGCGGAAGCCCGCAAGTAGCCTCGGTCACCGGCCCCACACGACACCGGCCTCCCACCCCAGCGATGGAGCGGGAGGCCGGTGTCGTGTATGGCGAGGCACGAGTGCCCTGCTGATCACGGCAACCACCGGGTCCGCGGTAGACGAGACGCCCCCGTCGTCCTGCGCGATCACCACGGGGCGCAGGCCGGCCCGCTCGACGCCGCGTCCGGGCGCGAACTCAGCCCAGCAGGCCCTGCCCTCGGGTCGTCCTACCATCCTTCGGCGCAGGCCTCATCCGGGAGCCGCGCCAGCACCTCTTGGAACGCACAGAGCGCCTGCTCGGCGAACTCGCGGGTCTCCTCCGAAAGCAGGCGGTAGCCCTCCTCCGCCAACGCATCGATCCGACGGCGCTCGTCGTCCAGGATGAGCGCCGACAGGAACTGGCCGATCGGCTTCCCGGCCTCCCGCGCCCGTCGTCGCAGCAGTTCGGCCACGGCGGCATCGAGAGACAGCCCTACTCGGACGCTCGGCATTGGCTTCCTCCCTGCGCATGCCCCTACCCCATCTTCACCCGCAAGAGACGCGTCTGGCCCACTTGGAACGGGCAGGGCGTGACCGCGCCGGCGCCGCTCCACCCGTCGAAGAGGTCGGTCACTGTCACGCGCGACGGCCAGCGCAGCTCGACATCGCCGGCGACCGGGCTCGTCACGGCGACCAACTCGCGCGAGGCGTGGACGAGGCAGCCGCTCGGCGCGTAGAGGTGCACGCCGGCGTCGGCGACGCGTTCGCGCCAGATCTCGGTGCCCAGCGGCGGGACGCCCCACCACTCCAGCCGCCCGCCGTTCGGCAGTTGCCGAGACGCCGCCGCGCCCGGCCCGTCGGAGTACCGCGCCAGAGCGTCGCCCCCGGTGAGCTGTGCGCGGGGCCGCACAGCCGCGATCGGGCAGACCACCGCGTCGCCGATGAGCGCCCGGCCCGGCAGCGGCTCGTTCCGCACCTCGACCGATAGGCCGAGCACCTTCGCCGGTGCTGCGGCGTCCCACCGGCCGCTATCCGGATCGATCAGCCCGATCGGCCCGATCACCACGAAGGTGCGGCCAGCACGCTCCATGCTGCTCTTCAGCCTCGCGATGTCCTTCATGCGGGCCGCGGACGCCGTGGCGACGACCACGAGCCGGATGCGCCGCGGCAACTTGTCGAGGTCCGAGAGCAGCCACACCCCCACCGGCGCACCCGCCCGCCCCAGGTCGTGGAGCATCTGCTTGTGCGCCGCCTGGAGCAGCGCCGTCCCCGGTGGCACCCACGCGAAGCCGGTGTCGTCGACCACGAACGCGATCTCCGCCGCCTGCGTCCGGTCCAACGCGCCCGCCTTCGTGTAGACCGCGGTCTGCGCGGCGAAGGCCCGGTGGAGGGCCGCATCGTGGTGCCAGCTTGCGGAGAGCGAGAACTTCTGCGCCATCGTGCCGTGCACCGCGTCGTTCGCGCACTCGCGCTGGTGCATGGAGATGGCCGCGCCGCGCGGGTTCTTCGGGTCGTAGACCTGGTGCCAGAGGATGGGGTGCAGCCAGGAGAACATGTCGTTCTCGCTGCAGAACAGCTTCCCCGCCGCCGCGATCGACTCCGTAGCCGAGCAGTACGGGTTGTAGCCATTCGCCAGATCGCGGTAGTCGAGCAGCGGCACCGTCGCGAGGATGTCGACGTTGGGGTCGTCGAGGAGGCGCCGGAGCCCGAAGTGGCCGCTGGTGGCCTGGCGCGACTCCCCGGCCAGCTCGATGACGTAGCCGGCGAACGAACCGACGAGCGTCCTGCCTGTCGTCTCATCCTTCACCACGCGCGCGAAGTGCCCGATGGTCTCCGCGGCCAGATCGGAGAGGAAGCCGTGGAAGGCGGCGGCGCTGCGCCCGTCGCGGTCGTCCGGGTAGAGGTCGAGGCCGGGGCGGCGGCGCGCGGCCGGCAGCGGGATGTCGGAGGTCTCGGCCAGCCTGCCGCCGCGCTCGCCCAGCCACGCAGCGAACCGGCGGCGCATCGGCGCGCTGTAGTCGGAGTAGAGCTGTTCGTTGCAGGCCCAGGCGAACCACTCCTCCGTGACGCCGCACGTGACCCAGATGCCGGCCAGTCGCGAGGCCCACGGCTGCGCCTTGCAGTGGCGGATGAGGCGGCGCAGCTCCTCGGCCTGGTCCTTGCGCCAGGCCTCCGACGCGAAGGAGGCGACCTGCGTCCCGTTGCCCTCCTCCCAGACGAACTCGCCCTGGTCGGTGACGATGCGGGCCAGTTCCTGCGGGTGCTCGCGCAGCCAGAGCGGCGGGAGCGATAGGGAGACGCGCAGGAAGATCATCGCGGCCGGGTTCGCCTGCAGCGAGAAGCTGACGCTCTCGTCCAGCTCCGCATAGTGCCCGCCGGCCGTCGCCTCGCAGATGTGGTGCACGTGGCGTCCCGCGCAGGTCGGCACGCACATCACCGTGGTGCCCGACGCCCCGAACTCCGCCACGTTGCCCGGCTGGTAGTCGTACGACGAGTAGCCCTGCCACGGGAAGTGCCGCCCGTTGACGAACAGCGCGGGCCGCCCTCTCTGCATCCGCCGTTCGGCGCGCGGCAGCGAGGCGGCGACGCGCTTGGGCAGCTCGACCGACGCATCGGCGCCCCGCACGCGGTAGCCGCCCACGACCAGCCCGAGGTCATGCCGCCCCGGTGCCAGGTACCACGGGATCGGCCGCTTGACGTCGCAGGCCCCGTTGGCCAGCGCGGCGCGCTCAGCCTCGGTCAGACGCACCCGCCAGAGCACGCGCTCCTGGCGACGGAACTCCATGTCGATCGGCGCGCCGGGCTCAGGTCGCGCCCCCGCCGAGGCGATACGCACCACGGCCGCGCCACTGTCGACCCGCGCCGCCACCTTCGCGGCGACGTCCAACGCATGGCCGTAGTGGACAGTCAGCCGGCGGAGCTCCAGCTCGTGCTCGAGGCCAGGCGACAGGTCGTGTACCAGCAGCACGAGCGCGATGATCGGGAAGCGGGGCTTGCGCTTGGCGTCCGACCGTGCGTCGGCGAACCGGAAGCTCACCGTGGCGCGCGCGCCGGGCTCGACGTGCTGCGGCTCCGCGAGCAGCCAAACTGCCGCGGTGTTCTCCGCCACAGGCAGCCAGGTCAACTCGTGCGCTTGCATGCTGAACGACATCCGCCGCTCGGTCCGGTTCACCACCTCGAACGAGATGGCCTCGGGCGCGCGCCGGATGCGCGTCTGGATGAAGAGCGCGTTGTGCGGCAGCTTCGCCGACCGGAACCGCCACAGCACGCCGCAGTCGACCGGCACGAACTCGTTCAGCGGGTACTCCGCCGCCCGCTGCCGCACGTCCATGTAGTGCCCGACGCCGTCCATCGTCTCGAACAGCCGGAGCCGGTCATCTGCCGGCCGCGAGAACGCGTCGTCCGGGTACAGCGGCTCCGGCGATTCGGCGAACGCCCCCGCCGGCACGACGGACGCCGCCGCCAGCCCCGCCCCTTCGATGAACAGCTCCCGCCTCGTCGGTCTGTGCAAACGCGTGCTCCTTGGGTTGGTGCGTGGATTGGCGATGGGCTGATCGATGCGCGCCGGGAGATGAATCACCCGGCTGGGGGGCGTCCCGCCAACGGCCATACGGGCGCAAAGGCATCAGCGGCCGCAAGCCGGTCGCCGGAGGCCGCCGGGAGATGAATCACCCGGCTGGGGGGCGTCCCGCCAACCGCCCTCCGGGCGGGAGGAGCCGAACGCGCGCGGCTCTACAAGGGCTCGGCGCCCTCTGGGCCTGCAGTGTCCGGCTCCTCCCCAGAGCGCTCGATGGCAGGCCACACCGTCCCCGATGCGTGGTGTTCGGCCTGGTGCTCGACGTACTCGATCACGATGCGTACGTGCGTGCGGCTGACGCTGAAGACACCATACCCCTCCTGCCAGCGGAACCCGCCCACGTCGCCCAAGTGGTCGCGCACGAACGCCGACGAGACGCCCCTCACCTGATGCATCAGGCTCGCAGGCGAGACCTTGGTCGGCGCCTTGACGAGGAGGTGCACATGGTCGGGCATCCCGCCGATCGCCAGCACATCGCACCCAGCGCCTCTCGCCTCAGCCTCGATGCACCGGTGGACCATCCGTGCCGATTCGCCGTCCAGCACGGGGTCGCGACCGCGGGTCGACCAGACGAAGTGCAGGTACACCTCGGACTTGCTCGCACGCATCGGATACCCTCCTTAGCCGCGCCGTCCCGACACGCGCAACCACTCCCCTACTCGCACAGCCCGCGCCCGCAGGGCGCTCGGACGAAGGCCCTCCAGGCGGGCGATTCATCGTCCGACACGCCGGCGCGACACACCTCCACCGTCCCGACACCCGCAACCACTCCCCTACTCGCACAACCCGCGCCCGCAGGGCGCTTGGCCGCAGGCCCTCCAGGCGGGCGATTCATCGTCCGACACGGTGGCGCGACACACCTCCATCGCCTCTCCCCGCCCAACCATTCACCGCACGATCCGCGCTCACCTGTAGGGATTGCACCCGCCCCGCGGCGAACTACCCGGTAGCTGGCATCCATCCGAACCAGGGGGCGATGTGAACGTGGACTACCCGAGCATCGAGCATCTCTACGACCCGCTGTCTCTCGCGCGGAAGAAGGTCGCGCGCGCCATGATGGCGTCGAGCTACGACCGCCGCGGCGGCAACCACGACTGGAGCAACTTCGTCCGCCGCGAGGGCACGGCCGCCGTGCTGATGGAGGCCGAGGGGCCGGGCTGCATCACGCGCATCTGGACCGCCGACCCGCAGAAGGGCACGCTGCGCATCTTCATCGACGGACGCGAGGCGCCGGCCATCGAGACCCCCTTCGCGCGCCTGTTCGACCTGCTCCCGCTCTCGTTCGGCATCGGCGGCGAGAGCGCGGCGAACTACGAGCGCTCCAAGGCCGAGCACGTCGCCATGGGCCACACGTCGTACTGCCCCATCCCGTTCGCGCGCTCGTGCAAGGTCACCATCGACCCCGAGGACGACTACCTCTACTATCAGGTGAACTACCACCTCTACCCGCCGGACACGCCGGTGCGCAGCTTCGCCCCGGCCACCTCGCTCGACACGCCGGAGATCCGCGAGGCGCAGCGTATCTGGGCCAACCGGGAGCGCGGGGAGCCCCTCGTGGACTGGAGCGCCGCACGGGAGGGGACCTACTCCATCGCGCCGGGCGGTGAGGCCGTACTGCTCCAGGCCGAGGGCGCCGGCATCGTGCGAGGCATCCGCATATCGCTGCCGCCCAACTCGGCCCCGCGCGCAATCGAGCACGTCCGCGACAACCTCTGGCTGGTCGCGCACTTCGACGACGACGAGCGCCGCGACCCGTGCGTCAACGCACCGATCGGGCCGCTCTGCCTCGACTACGGCCAGGAGCGCAAGCCAAACTCGCTGCTGGTCGGCACGGACGCCGAGGGGGCGTACTATTGCTGCTTCCCGATGCCGTTTGCCGAGAAGGCCACGATCCGCCTCGTCAATAGGACGATCCTCCCGCTGGAGGGAGTCCGCGTGCAGGTGCTCCTCGAGCCGCTCGCGGAACTGCCTGCCGACCTGTTCCGCTTCCGCGCGACCTGGCACGTCGAGACGCCCTTCGGCCCGGACCACCGCGACTACAACGGCGTCGCCTGCCGCCTGCTGAATCTGGATGGGCGCGACAACGTGGAGTTCCTGAACGTGTGGGGCGCCGGGCACTTCGTCGGCTGCGGCTTCCACGTCGACCTGCGGAACGCCCCGACCGACCGGGCAGCCGGCGAGGGTGACGAGATGTTCCTCGTCGACGACGACCCGCGCCTGAGCCTGTACGGAACCGGCGCCGAGGACTACATGAACGACGCGTGGGGCATCCGCGGCTACAGCGGGCCGCTGTCGGGCTCCGGCATGCTCGGCGAGTGGGGCGTGGATCCGCAGCTCTTTGGATACCGCCTGCACCTGCCGGACTACGTGCCGTTCACGCGCAGGGGCCGGTTCACCATCGAGCACGGCACCGGCAACAACTGCAGCGGCCTCTACCGCAGCGTTGCGTACTGGTACATGGACCCGGCCACCAACCGCACCAAGACCGAGGAGGCCCGCTGGGAGGCCATCCGCGCGGGTTCGGCTGCCGCACAACCGCTCAACGAGGACACGAACGCCGATGACTGACACCACGCCGTATCAGCCGCAACTGACGCAGCAGGATGTGGAGCATCTGCGCCTCCTGACGCTCTTCCACTACATCGTGGGGGGCGCGATCGCGCTGTTCTCGTGCATGTTTCTGATCTACGTCGGCATCGGAGTGATGATGCTGGCCAATCCGCAAGCGCTCGCGGGCCCGAAGGCGGAGGTGCCGCCGCCCGCCTTCGTCGGTTGGATGTTCACGGCGATCGGCTCGCTGGGCGTGCTCGGAGGCTGGACGCTGGGAGGCCTGACGGCGCTCTCTGGACGCTGGATGAGGGCCCAGCGGCACTTCATCCCCATCCTTGTCATCGCCGGCATAGACTGCGTGTTCGCCGTCCCGTTCGGCACGGCGCTGGGGGTGTTCACGTTCATCGTGCTGCTGAGGCCGCAAGTGCGCGCGCTGTTCGAGGGCGCACCCGCCGCAGTCGAGGCCCCCCTGGGCTGAGCACTGCGCACAGGCGGCTTGATCGGCCGCACAGACTCGGAAGGGAAACGACGTGATGAGACGATGGATCGGTACCGCGCTCCTGCTCCTGGCAGCCGCCACGGTCGCGCTGCCCGCCGCCGCGCAGGCATGGCGCCATGAAGTGCGCAGCTTTCCGCCCGAGGTGATCGAGGGGCAGGCGCTCAAGTTCGAGGTTGCCTACGCCGCCGCCGAGCCCGAGAAGCTGCACGCCGAGGTGAAGGACGCGCAGAACGTGGTGCACGTCACCGATGTGCGGACGGTATCGGGCACGGGCGTCGCGCGCTTCAGCATCGCCATTCCGCCGGACCGGTTCAAGGGGCAGCTCCTAGTGGCGGTCTGGTTCGGCGAGAACTGGCAGCAGCCCCGCGCGCCGATCATCCACGTCGGGCCGATCCCCGTCTGGACCGCCGAGGAGGGCCGCCGCATCGAGGCGAACGCCCGCAGCGCCGCCTCACGCATCGCGCAGCTCGGCCTGAGCGAGAAGCGCCCGGCTATCGGCGTGCTCTCCGGCGGCTGGGGCGGGCGCAGCGCGGCGCTGCCCAGGCAGTACGCCCAGGCGCTGGCCGCCACGGGGCGCAGGGTCGTCCTGCTGAGCCCAGATGACGTTACGAGCCGCCAGATCCTGAACAAGCGCCTCGTCACGATGCTCGTCGTGCCGGAAGCGCGCACCTTCCCCGGCCCGGCCGTCTCCACGCTCAGCTCGTACCTGCGCGCCGGTGGGCACATGATCGCGATGGGCGCGCCGGCGTTCGACCGCCTCGTGCGCCAGATGCCGGCCGGCATGCCCCACGCCGGCGAGTGGCTCGACGAGTGGCAGGTCGGCGAGGTGCTCCGCGCCACGCCGGCGACCGCCTCCCTGATCGACGCGGCCACGATGCAAGAGGCCGACTGGCGGCGCTCAACGAACGACACGACGTACGAGGCGTCCCACGCGATCGAGGACGTGGCCGGCGTGGGGCGCGCGCTGCACGTGAAGATCAGCAACTTGACCGGGTGGGAGACGCTGGCGACGACGCTCGCACGTCCCGCCGCCGCGACGGACAACGTGGTCACCTTCCGCGCCCGCGGCTCGGCAGCCACCACAGCGCTCTCGATCGAGCTGACCGAGGCCGACGGCTCCCGCTGGATCGCGGTCACCCCGCTCGCCCCGAAGTGGCAGCGTTACGTGCTGGCGGTGGGCGCGTTCGTGCTCTGGGACCCGGACCACAAGTCGGGCCGCGGCGGCCCCGGCGACAAGCTGGACCTGACGCGCATCCGCACGATGGCGGTCGGCCTCGCCTTCACGCACACCAGCGTCGGCGGCGGCAAGCACGAGTACTGGTTCGCCGAGCCGGGCGTCGGCAAGGCGTCCGACCTGCCGCGCTACACGTCGCCGACGCTCGACACGTTCTCGCCCGCGTACAAGGTCTACCCCGTTCGCGGCGCCACCCGCATCGACGCGTCGCGCAGCAAGGACCTGTTCGCCTGCGAGCCGCCCTCCCTGCCGAAGCACGTCCTCTCGACGCACCCTCGCACCGAGGGGACCGGCTACCTGAAGGCGCGCAAGTGGCGCTGGGTGCCGCTGCTGCAGGTCACCGGCAAGCAGGGCGTCGCCGGCACCATCGCCACGCTGCTCTGCCACCGCGACGACGAGTTCGCGGGCGGGCGCTGGGCATCGTTCACCGCCGCCGAACCGGAGTGGTACGCGCGCCCGGACGTCCGACGCTACGTTGTCGCCCTGGCGAAGCGCATGCTCGACCCGGACATGCTGCATGAGGGCGGGGCCGAGTACTTCGGCGCCTTCCCCGACGACAAGATGCGCGTGGGCGCGGTGGCGGCCGAGGGCAGCCGCTCGGAGCTGTTGGCGGACATCCGCGTCGAGGCGCTGGGGCCGGGCGCCACGCAGCCGGTCTACCACACCACCCGCCCGCTGAGCCGCGCGGGAGCCAACCTGGCGTGCGAGGCGACGTGGGCGGCGGGGAACCTGACTGCGAACCGGTACCGAGTCACCACGGTACTGCTGCGCAACGGCAAGCCCATCGACCGGCTGAGCCACGAGATCACGGTGCGAAGCGCGAGCCGTCCGGGGCGTGTGACGGACTGGATCACCGCAAAAGATGGGCAGTTCCAGCTCAGTGGCAAGCCGTGGTACCCGCACGGCGTGAACTACATGCCGTCCTCAGGCATCGCCATCGAGGCGGGGCACTACTTCGAGCAGTGGCTCTCCACCGAGAGCTACGACCCGGTCGTCATCGAACGCGACCTGGCGCGCTGCCAGCAGATCGGCTTCAACATGATCAGCGCGTTCGTCTACATCGAGTCGATGCACAACCGCAACCTGATCGACCTGCTGAACCGCTGCGACGCCCATGGCCTGCGCGTGAACCTGTCGCTGCGGCCCGGCACGCCGCTCGACTTCGAGTGGCCCGGCATCGGCGACATCATCAAGGCGAACCACCTGGCCGATGACCCGACCGTATTCGCGTACGACCTGGCGTGGGAGTCGGTCTGGGGCTTCCGCGACGCCCGCGTGCGCTGGGATGGGGAGTGGGAGCGCTGGGTCGTCGACCACTACGGCAGCGTCGAGGCCGCAGAGCAGGACTGGGGCCGCCCGATCCCGCGGGTGGGCGGCAAGGTCGCCGGCGCGTCGGACGCCGAAGTGCTTGCGACCGGGCCGGACCGCATGGTCGCGGCATACCGCCGGTTCCTGGACGACCTGCTGAGCCGCAAGCACCTGGAGGCGCGCCAGAAGATCCACACGGTCGACGCCCGCCACCTGCTCTCGTTCCGCATGTCCGAGGGCGGCAACCCGACGTGCGGCGCTCACCTCATGGGCTATGACTACACCGGCCTGGCGCGCGACATGGACTTCGTGTCGCCGGAGGGCTATGGGCGCATCGGCGACTGGGAAAAGGTGAAGCCGGGCTGGTTCACCGTGCCGTACGCTCGCCTGACCGCTCCGGGCCACCCCGTGCTGTGGGCCGAGTTCGGCTACACCATCTGGAACCGCGGCGCCGACATCGCCGAGCCGGCTTCGGCCTCCCCGGAGGACGCCCTCGACCGCCGCTTCTACCAGCCCGAGACGATCGCGTTCACGGAGAACTACTACCGCTGCTTCTTCGACATGGCCCTGAAGAGCGGCTCCGCGGGCACGGTCTGCTGGTGGTACCCCGGCGGCTACCGCTTCGGCGAGAACAGCGACTTCGGCATCATCAACCCCGACGGCACGTGGCGCGGCCTCACGCGCATCATCGCCGAGTACGCCAAGAAGTTCGCCGCCCGCCCGCTTCCCCCGCAGCCCGACGCGTTCATTCAGGTCGACCGGGACGCGCACGCCGACGGCCTCTTCGGCATCTACACGCAGGCGCAGGACGAGTTCTGGAAGCTGATCGCGCAGGGCAAGACGCCGGGCCTCCGCGCCGATGGCGACGGCACCGACAGCGCCACGGCGCCGCGCGTCGCGGTGGGCAACGTGCCCATCACCGGCAGCAACCCGCCCAAGCACCTGAACGCCGAGTTCGACTCCCTGCAGGTGCGGAACGCGGACGGCCAGTGGCAGGATGTGCCCTACGAGGGTGCCACTGTGACGGTGAAGGCAGGCGAGCCCATCCGCATCCGCGGCGTCGCGGGCAACACGGGCAAGGCGGCGTGGCTGCCCTCATCGGCCGGGGTCGGCCCGGTGGTGCTGATCGCGCGGTGTCGGAACGCGATGGCGGCCGGGGGCAACGGCGACGCTCTGGGGATCGGGCCGCTGGAGGCCAGCGTGCAGCCGCTGGGCACGTCGGATACCATGGTCGCCGAGATGCCAGCCCTGCCCGACGGCGCCCGCATCCGGGTGGAGATGACGCTGAGGGGCGTCTCCGGCTTCGGCGAGGTGCGGTGGGTGACGGTGCGGGTGAGGTAGGAGGTGGCGGGGGCGCCGAGGGGAATCTGAGCCGATGGCGGCTAGCGGCTGAAGCCCTTCGGAGCGACCATGGCGGCAAGCAGGACGTCGGCTGGGACGGTCTTGCGAGACGCGTCCCAGTCGGCGAACGCTTGGGCCGCGGACTGCACGAGACCAAGAGCCTCCTGACGAGAGAACTGCACCGACAGGTCGTAGTCGGCACGGTGTCGAGCTTCCTGCAGCTCCACAAACGCGCGTGCCACATCCAGCAACTGCTGAGGCACCGTTGCGCCGCCCAATGCCACTCTCAGCTTGCTCTGGGCGCCTCTTGCGAGGTCCTTGCACGCATCCGCCATCGCCTTGTGCTCGAAGGACCGGGAGAGGGCCACTCTGGCTGGCTCGCGCCCCGCGCCACTCAGCAGCCGGGCAGCACCACTGGCGGCGAGTAGATGGAACAAGGCATAGTATGCAGACGAGACGGCCCGACGCAGGTTGGCCTGTCGGGGTCGCCTGCGGTCGTGCCGCGCCAGCAGCTCGGCTTGGTGCAGCAGGTCACCAGGATAGTCCACGAACCTAGACCTCCGAGGTGGAGCGGAACCTGACGTACACCCACGGATCGGCGGCAAGGCCGAGGCCCGTCACGGTATCCCACACTGCGTGCCAGACGCCCTGGCGCACCTGCTGCGTCAGATCGGCGTCGTCGAGCACTGCCCAGACCCAGACGGCCTCTTGGCCCATGTGGTCTGTGCCCTCCTCGATCTGCCAATCGCGCACCGGCGCCGGGAGGCTCTTCTGCAGCCCGGTCAGGGCTGCTTTGACCTGTTCAGTGTACATGGTGCCATTATACCAGCGCGCACCACAGGCAGCAAGGTCCACCAGTGGGAGCCCCACCCCCGCCCCGCCCTCGTACGGTAGGGTAACGACCCGACGACGACGGGAGGAGCACGCATGAACTACCGGGAACTCGGCACGACCGGCGTGAAGGTCTCCGAGATCAGCTTCGGGTGTTGGACGATGGGCGGCCTGAACTGGGTGAACGGATCGCCCAATGGCTGGGCCAACGTGGACGAGGACGAGATCGCGGCGGGCATCAAGCTGGCCGTTGACGCCGGGGTGAACCACTTCGACAACGCGGATGTGTACGGCAACGGGCGCGCGGAGCGGATGCTGGCCCGCGTGCTGAAGCGCCTGGGGCTGAAGTCGACCGACTTCGTAATCGCCACCAAGATCGGCCACTTCCCCGGCACCGCGGCGCACGCCTACGAGCCTGCCCACATCCGCCACCAGTGCGAGCAGTCGCTCATCAACCTGGAGCGCGACACCATCGACCTCTACTACTTCCACCACGGAGACTTCGGCGAGAACGCGAAGTACCTGCCCGAGGCCGCCGCGACGATGGACGCGCTGGTACAGGAAGGCAAGGTGCGCATCAAGGGGCAGTCGGCCTACTCCGCCGACGACTTCGAGCGCGCGGTTCCGGTCGTGAAGCCGCAGGTGCTGCAGAGCTGGGCGCACGCGCTCGACGACCAGTTCGTGCGACCCGGGTCGCGCGTGGCGACGCTGATGGAGCAGTACCAGCTCACGTTCGTGGCGTTCAGCCCGCTGGCCCAGGCGCGCCTGCTCGACAAGTACGACCCGGCGAACCCGCCGCAGTTCGAGCCCGGCGACCACCGGCGCGGGAGCGGCGCCTTCAGCGCGGAGGAGATCGCGCGCCTGAAGCCGAGGCTGCAGAAGCTGAAGGACCGCTTCGGCGCCACTACCGAGGACCTGGCAGCCGTCGCGCTGAACTACGTGCTCGCCGAACCCCGCGTCGCTTGCGTCATTCCCGGCTTCCGGAACGAGCGCCAGGCGAGGTGCAACGTGGCCGCGGCGGGGAGATACCTGTCGGACGACGACGTGGCGTTTGTGCGCGAGGCGCTGGCCGGCTAGGCGCCGATCACCCCAGCGACACCGAGGGCCGCCCCAGCGGGGC
The DNA here is from genome assembly GCA_964519955.1 of uncultured Chthonomonadaceae bacterium. Taxonomy (GTDB): domain Bacteria; phylum Armatimonadota; class Chthonomonadetes; order Chthonomonadales; family CAJBBX01; genus CAZFLM01. The sequence goes on from CAZFLM010000005.1 coordinate 111,697, forward strand.
GGCCCTCGGTGCTCGTAACGGACAGCAGACCTCGACTACAGCTTCTTGGTCGCGTTCGGGTTGACGATCGGGTTCTGGCCGCTCGGCACACCGTTCGGGGACGGGCTGGTGATCTGCGTAACGCCCATGAACTTGGCGTGGCCGTCGGCGAAGCCGATGTTCGAGCCCTCGTGCCGGGGCTTGTTATCCTCTGCCAGCGAAATGCGGGCGAGGTAGCTCAGCGGATAGGCCGTGCCGTTGCCCGTGTACCCAGCATCCCAGTCGTTGAAGATGCCGGCGAAGCGGCAGTCCGCAAACAGCGCGATGTCCGCAACGCCGAACTGGCCGTTGCTGAGCGTAGCGAGCTTGGTCAACCCGTTGCCCGAGTTATACATGTACTCGTTGTACGCGTAGCTCACGCTGACCCGGTTGTTCGATGGGCCTGCCCACTGATCCCTGGCGCTCGGGCAAGTGAAGACGTTGTAGTTCTTGATATACGGCTGGAACAGCGGCCAGATGTAGCACCAACCCCAGTCGTTCCAGAGCGGCGAGTTCCAGAGGCCGTTCGGGTAGTCGGCGAACCGGACGGCTGCCAGGGTCTCGTCGTAGTCCTGGGCGTACATCATCATCGCGGTGCCGATCTGCTTGACGTTGTTCAAGCAGCTCGTCTTGCGCGCTTGCTCCCTCGCCCTGGCGAACACCGGGAACAGGATCGCCGCCAAAATGGCTATGATGGCGATCACGACTAGCAGTTCGATGAGCGTGAAGCCGCTCGTACGTCTCCAACCTTGCACTGTTTCTGCTCCTTTGCGGCGCTATCTGCGCCCCTGCTTGGCACATCCGCAGTATGGGATCCACCATCGCCGCACGACTCGGGCAGCCTGCGCCCCGATGCTCGATCCGGGGCGGCATCCCGATCCTCCTGGTTGACCGGTTCGCTTGCAGGTCTCCCGCGAGTCTGTTCGTCGATCGTCTCGACGCTCGACCACCCGGCACAACCGGGGGCCAGACCGTCATCAGCCCCGCCCGCCCCTGAGGAGGGGCTCGGGCTGGGTCGCTGGCGTGCGCTGCGATGCCGGTCGCGCTGCACACCCGGTGCAGGACCAACTCGCTACACACACACATGAACTACCGCATCGGCGGTTAGGATTCGGTGAGGCCCTGGCGGCGACTCGAAAGCCCGCTGCACCCGGCCTTGCGTTCGATCAGGTTCGCCCGCGCCCGCGCGCCCCCGGCCGCCTCCGCGGGGCACGACTGCCGAGCCCAGCCCGAGTTGCGCCAAGGCGTACCGGAGACCCGCTCGGCGGTCGCAAGGCGTCGGGCCGGCACTGGGGCGGCCGCGCGACGTGACGGCGGCGGAGCCCTACCCTTCGGACGACGACGTGGCGTTCGTGCGGGAGGCGCTGGAGTAGTAGAGGCTGGACAAGAGGAGCGCGAAAGCCGCCGGCCTTCGCCCACACCGCAGCGACGACCGGCTGACTCCGTGAGGCTACTTCGCGGGCGCGGCGGCCTTCTTGGCCTGTTCCGCCTGTTTGGCCTTCCTGGCGAGCCTCTCCTGAAGGGCCGCCGGCTTCCGCGTCGGATCGTATCCCGGCGGCGGCTCCACACGGTGCGTCTCGAAGTTGGCGCTGGCGGGCTTGCCGGCTGTGCGCTCAGACTCCGTCAACTTCGGCCCGCATCCACAGGCCGCCATCGCGACCAGCGCGGCGAACAGCCAGCGCAGGCGTACAGCCCTCATTAGCTACTCCTCGCAGACAATGCTGTCCACGCCCAATGTGCCTCGCCCCAACTAGAGGCGCCCCTGGGCCCCACGTAGGCGCGGGGCCCAGGCGTCCATTGAAGCCAGAGGGCGGGCTACCGGCCGGAACCGGCAGGCGCGCCTGGCGGCGGTGTGCTCCCGATCGCACCCGCGGGCGGGGGTGTATAGCCCCGCGGGTTCTTGGCGCTCTCGGGTGGCGGCGTGTTCTTCTCAGCGTCGGTCGGCTTCGGGCCGCATCCGCACAGGGACGCCAGCGCGAAGACCAACACACAGGGAACCAGGATCAGTCGGCGCATGCTGCTCTCCTTCACGCGAGGCGCCGGGGCAGGCGAATCCGCCCGCCCCGGTCGCACTGCCTCCTGACGAAGATGCGCCAGGAGGTCACACAGGCAATCCGACTACGGCAGGCGGGCGCCCGGATAGACGATCGGCCGCTGGCGGTTGTCCGACCACCCCGATGGCATGCGGTAGCTGCGGATCGCGTCCTTGGCCATGAACTTCGAGTGCCCGTCGGCGTACGAGAGGTTGGTGCCCTCATGGTTGGGCTGCCACGGGTTCCAGGTGTGGTAGCGGATGCGGTTCAGGCCGTCCATGGTGCCGTCGGGCAACGTCGGTCCGCCGCCCTCCCAGTCCATGTAGATGCCACTCGAGAAGCACTCGCTCAGCATCGACACGTTGGCAACGCCCTCTGGCGCGTTCGAGAGCGCGGCGAGCTTGGTGTAGTTGTTTCGGTTGTTGTACAGATACTCGCTGTAGCAGTACGACAGGCCGTTTGCCCCGCTCCACCGATCGACTTCGGTCGCGCTGGGGCACTGCATGATCTGCCGGCTCTTGAGGTAGGGCTGCACGGCATGCGTAAACACGCCGGTCCAGTCAACCGAGCCCGGCCACGCATCCCACGGGAAGATGCAGTTCACGCCGTAGGTGCACCCGTCATACTGGAAAGGCATGCCCGGCAGGGCCTCGTCGTAGTCCTGGGCGTACATCATGAAGCCCAGTCCCAACTGCTTGAGGTTGGACAGACAGCTCGTCTTTCGGGCTTGCTCCCGGGCCTTGGCGAACACGGGGAACAGGATGGCCGCGAGAATGGCAATAATGGCGATAACTACGAGCAGCTCGATCAGGGTGAAGCCCCGATCACGTCTCCCACGCAACATTGCATCGCTCCTTGATGGCGTGTCCGGTGTGGACCGGACCGGTCGAGTGTCACGGGTCTCCCCGTGAACATCCGTTCGCTGGCACGCATCGCCCCACCAACTCAATACGGGGCGGCAACTCAATGCGCCGGTGCACCTGGCCTTTCTGCGTCTCGCCGCTAAGCTCCTCCTCAATCGTCTCAACGCTCAGCCGTCCGATCTCGTCGAATGGCTGTACCACCTTGATGACTGCGGGTGCGTCGGTATTGTTCAGAACAGGTTCGTCGAAGCAAGCAAGCAGGTAATAGTCCGATCGCAGGCTCAGGGCCTGCCCGGCACGCACCACCCCACTCAGGATTACCGCATCGGCCGTTAGGATACCGTGAGGCTCGCAAACCGCCCTGATCGACCTCAGCGCCAGGCCGCAAGCGCTGTCGGGATCGCCCGCCGGCTCCATCGCCCCGTCGTCCAGCGTCACGACATCCGGCGCCAAGGCCGCGCGCGCCATCGCATCCAGATAGCCGGCGCGCCGATCGACCAGGGCCGAGTTGCACACGGGCCCGGTTAGGTACGACACCGAGCGCGCGCCGGCCTCAAGGAGACGGGTCGTTGCCTCGTACGCGCCGCGGCGATTGTCTGTCGAGATCGTGGTGCAGTCGACGTCGTCGGCGCGCGTATCGATCATCACTAGCGGAAGCCCGGCAGCCTGGATACCGCACAGGCAGTCGATGTTGGCGCTCCCGCCCATGTAGTTCACGATCGCTGCATCGATGCTGCGCTGCGGGATCTGGCGCAGGTTCTCGCGCTCGATCAGCGGATCGTTGTTGCTCAGGTACAGCATGATGCTCATCCCGCGGCGACGGCACTCGGCCTCGATGGCCTGCGTCAGGCTGGGGATGACTTCCATGCCGGCTCGCAGCGGCGAGTTCGGGCTCACGAACAGGTACGGCATGACGACGGCGACCGTCTTGTGACGCACCGGGCGCTCGCAGACGAAGGTGCCCTTGCCATGCGCACGCGTCACAAGCCCCTCGGCCGCCAGCGACGTGACTGCCTCCCGCACCGTGCTGCGGCTGACGCCGAACCGCTCCACCAGCGCTGGCTCGGACGGAATCTGCTCGCCAACGCGCAGGTCGCCACGCACGATCGCGCCCCGCAGGGCGTCCTTGACACGCTCGCTCTTAAGCTCGGGGCCGGCAACCGGGCGGATCACGGGTGACGCTCTCTATGCACGCAGGACTAGGCACCCGGTTCGCCGGTGGGGCGCCGCTCCTTCCGGGGGAATGCACAGGGCATTTGGTGGGGTCCCACCGTGACATGCGGCACATGTCGGATGTCTGACAAGTCATTGTATCGGGGCGTTGTGCGGGTGTCAAGGGTGGCAGACGCCATCTCGCAAACCGATGCCTGGTCAGAGCACTCGGCCACAGGGATTCCGCGGCAGAAGGCGAACCTAGACCTGCGAGGCGCGGCCCACGACCGGGCGCCGGCCATCTTCGAGAGGACGAGAGCGACATGACGGTAGACACGACGAGGGTATCGCGGCGAGAGCTGATCGGCGCGGCGGCGGCGGTGGGTGTGGGGATGGGTGCGGGCATCTTGCCCGTCCACGCCGAGCCGGCTCCGAAGAAGGGCAAGGTGGCGGCCAACGACAAGGTGGTCCTCGGCCTCATCGGGTGCGGCGGCATGGGCTCGGCCAACATGCACACGCTGATGGACAAGCCCGGCGTCGAGGTGGCCGCCCTCTGCGACGTCGACAAGAACCGGATGCCGGGCGACATCAAGGACGTGACCGAGAAGTACGGCCGCGCGCCGGAGATCTTCCACGACTACCGCAAGATGCTGGAGCGCAAGGATATCGACGCGGTCATTGTCGGCACGCCGGACCATTGGCACGCGCTGAACCTGATCCACGCGGTCGAGGCCGGCAAGGACGCCTACTGCGAGAAGCCGATCTCGCATGACATCACCGAGGCGAAGGCGATGGCCGCGGCCGTGAAGCGCTACAAGAAGATCGTCCAGGTCGGCACCTGGCAGCGCAGCACCGCGGAGTTCACGAACGCCATCGCCTACGTGCGCTCCGGCAAGCTCGGCAAGATCATCCTGACCCGCGCCTGGATGACTGACGGCGCCAGGGTCGGCAACGTCGCCCCGAGCGCCCCGCCGCCAAACCTCGACTACGACTTCTGGACCGGACCAGCAGCCATGATGCCGTACGCGCCGAACCATGTGCACGGCAACTGGCGCTGGTTCATGAACTACGGCACGGGCATGACCGGCGACTGGGGCGTCCACATGATGGACATCTGCCTGCTCGGCATGAGCCAGGACACCGACCTGCCGATGCCCACCGAGGTCACCTCCTACGGCGGCAAGCTGGCGTTCCCGGAGGACGGCCGCACCGCCCCGGACACCTTCCAGACGATCATGCGCTTCAAGGACCCGGACTGCATGCTCCACTGGCAGACGGGCCGCGACTTCCCCGGCAAGCCGAACCACGGCTCGGAGTTCGTCAGTGCCGAGGGCAAAACGGTGCGCGTGTGGCGCGGCGGCTGGCAGATCCTGGATCCGGATGGCAACCTCATCCCCAACGAGCGCGTGGAGCCCACCAACGACCACTGGCAGAACTGGCTCGACTGTCTGAAGTCGCGCGAACAGCCCCGATCGAACCTCGCATCCATGGCCCAGACCACCATCGTCTGCCACCTGGCCAACGTGTCGATGCTGGCGGGCGAGACCGTGCACTGGAGCAAGGAGAAGATGGACATCGTGGGCAGGGCGGGCAAGAACACCCAGTCCTACTACCGCGAGTACCGCAAGCCCTGGAAGTTGCCTATCTACAAGGGGTAGGCACCGACGGCCATGGACACCGGTGATGTGCGAGCGCCGCGGTGGGATGGGCCTCCGCGCCCGTCCGCTGGGACCGATCGATCGACCTCGCCGCTGTGCACAGGGCCTCCGTCCCGTCTGGGAGGGAGGCCCTGCTCTTTGTGCCGATGGCGACGCATCCTACTCGTCGGCATCGTCCGGCTCGCTGTAGTCGTGGGCGGGCTTGGGCTCGCCACCCACCGGCGCGCCCACAACCGGCGCCCCGCCGAGGCCGACGACCACCGTGTTGCCGCCCGCCTGCGCCACATCGCGCACCGTCGCCAGTTCCCGCAGGCGCAGCAGGTGCGGGTGCTGCTCGGCGAGACGCGCGGCGTTGGCCATCGCCCGGAGCGCCGCCACCTCCTCGCGCGCGCCGGTCAGCATCGCCGCGGCCAGACGCCGGGCCTCGACCTCCTTCATCAGTAGATCGCGCACCTTCTGCGACAGGATGACGTCCTTGAGGCCGACCGACAGCAGTTCCAGCCCGTAGGCTGCTGCCAGCGGAACCACCGTCTCACGAATCTGCGTCCCCAGCGTGCCGCGCTCCGCCAGGAGCTGGTCGACCGTCAGGGCCCCGACCGCGGTTCGCGCCGCGAGTTGCACGTCGAGGTAGAGCTGGCCGGGCGCGTCTGCGACGTTGTGGCAGGCAGCCGCCGGATCGGCCACGCGGTAGTCGGCCACCAGGTTCAGCGTCACGGTCACCTGGTCGGAGGTGAGCACCTTCTGGTTGGCGATCTGGAGGACGGCGCGGCGGGTATCCACGACCACGATGCGCTGTCGCGAGAACGGCCAGATCCGATGCCGCCCAGGGCCCAGCACACGTTGGAAGGCGCCTGCCCGATAGAGGAGGCCCTTCTCGTAGTCGTAGATGGTCACCACGCCGCGGCTCACGTCGCGGTGGCCGGCTTGCTGGTAGAGGTAGGAGTAGTCCACGGTTCGCGCCTCCCCGACGGCGAGGTGCCCCGTAGGTCTCCCGGCGACCGGCTCGCCGGACGCACGCGGGGACCGTCGCAACGCGGCGGCCCGCAAGGCGGCGTCCGGACTGGTTGAGCCGGCCCCCCGGGAGACCTGCGGCGCTGGGTAGGGTTAGGAGCCCCATCGAGATGTGCCGCCAATCGCGGGACGCGCCTGGCGCCGCAGGCGTGCACATGGCGCTATTGTAGCGGGTTGCCGAGGATTGTCAAGAGCGCGATGCGCCTCCCATCACACCTCGCCGTTCGCACGCCACAGGTCGAGCGTGATGCCGACCAGAAGCTCCTCGGCGCGGGCAGCATCCGGCTCGTCCGGCAGCGGGGAGCGCTCATGCGCCAGGCGCGCCGCCTCGAAGAGCCGCTCCCCTTCGGCCTTCACCTCGTCCAGCGACCACTCCCCGCGCTTGATGGCGCGTATCTCCTCGGCGTCGGCGTCGCGGTACACCTTCAGCGCGCCGGTATCGAGCAGCTCCGTGCCCATACGCAGGAGCCGGATCGCGTGCGCGGCGCTCTTCGTGTCGTAACCGTAGCGCTCGACGAGGGCCTTGCGCTTGGCGCCCATGTAGCCCCGGAACTCGCGCGGCGCCATGTTCTGGAGCTGCGCCGACGCATAGCCGACGAACGCCGGATAGGCGCGCTTGCTGGTGAACAGGTCGCGGCTGGCGGCGAGGCGCTCGAACAGCGGGTGGCGGTGCAGGTAGTGCTCGGGACGAAGCCAGAGCAGCCCCACCACGTTCGGGTTCGACTTCAGCAGGAGCCCGACGAACTTGGCGAGCGAGTAGCAGACGACATCCAGCTCCTCGTGCTGCCACACCCAGTGCTGCCAGGGCTTCAGCCCGACGGCCCTGGCGGGAGGCGGTACGACGACGCCCATGATGTCGATGTCGTCGATGCTGTCCGGGTCGTCCTTCGGCACGTAGGTGTTGTGCGACGTGCTGCCCATGAGCGCGGCGCACAGCAGGTGCCGCTCCAGGTCGAAGCCGCCCGCAAAGGCGGCGATGCGTGGATCGAGCGTCTGCGTCATCGATTGCTCCATGTGTCGCCGAGGTCCGGGGCGCGGGAGGACTCCGCCCCCCTTACGGCCAATACCGCTGCTGTCCCTTGTACCGCGCTGGCACCAGATGGGACATGAGGGCTTCCCCCCGACTGCAGTGTCGTGTTAGTATGCCATTCCGCCGCCGCTCGGGCTGTGTCGCACTCGTCCGCTGGCCCGCGATGGGCGAGGACCCGGCCAGACCTTGGCAGGCACCTGGGGGCAACCTGCCGCATGTCATTGGGGCACGATCGGGGATGCCGCGCGGTTTGGTGACGTCGGGTCGGTGGGCGTGCCTCATCGATGGATGCCCCGAAACAGCACAGGCGCCATGTGCGGAGCACAGACAGCCATGTCCACAACTAGCGTCGCCACAGAGCCGACTGATGCACTCCGTGTCCTAGTGGAGTCCATCGCCGACGGAACCACCGATGAAGCCGTCGTCGCCACCAGCATGCACGCCTTCGTCACCAGCCTGATCGCCGAACCGGCCAAGGCGCAGACGTATCTGGGCGCACTGATGGCACATGCGGATTCCGCGGGAACACCCTCCGACACCCAGGTTCTCGAGCGCGCGGTGGCAACGCGCCTTGGCACACTTGTGGCATACCGATCGGCCCGAGCCCCGTCTGCGCTGGTCAGCGTAGTGAGGGAACTGCGACAGATGCTCGCCCCCGACCAGCGCACAGCCCGTTTGCGAGACAGCATCGCCGTCCTGGACGACGTGCGGAGCGGCTTCACCGATGAAGAAGCGCGGCTCAAGTGGCAGGAGAACATGATCTGGCCGTTCTCGGTTGCGATCCGACACAGTCTAGCGCGAGCTTCTGCGGCCGCGGAGCCAGAGGCCAAGGCGGACTGGTACCGATGGGCATGGGGGCTCTCCTATGCGTGCAAGTGCCGGATCCTACGTGAGCGGTTGGGTGCCGAGATCGGAGCCCCTCCCGATCCTGAACGCGTGCTAGCAGACATGAAGGCGCTCTACCGGACGCACCCAAGGCGGCGCCCCTTGCTGATGGAGTTCTTCGCGGCCAACGACGCTGAGTTGGCGGTCTTCTTGGTTCCCCTATGGTCGGCAGGCACGTTGCGCTGCCGGGTGATCCGGTCGCAACCAGGAGCCGTTCGGGGCATGCTCGGGCTCCTCAGCGCGTCGGTTGCGAGGATCTGTGATGCCAAGCAGACGTCGTCCATCGAGGGACACCCGGACGAAGCGCGGCTGATGGATGCCATCTGCCAGTTCTCGGACCTACTTGCCGAGGTAGAGCCTGATCTGGTCGAGCTGGCACCGACAGACCTCGTGATCAGCCCACACCAGCATCTCGGTGCCATTCCCTGGTCAGCGGTCTGCAGCGCCGCAAGGAGGCCCGGCTGGCAGGTGCAGGTCTGCACGCTCCCTTCGCCTTCACTTGCCAGTGAACTGCGCATCGTAGCGGCGCGGGCGGGCGCCCACCGCATGCGCGCTTGCGTGCTCGGATATGGCCCTCCACTCGCCGATGCCGAGGCTGAGCTGGTTCATCGCGCGCTTAGGGTGGGCGGGTGGGCTGTCGCCCCTCCCATGGTTGGCCCCAGCGCGCGAGCGGATGAACTCATCCGCTGCGCCCAAGGCTGCTCGATCCTCCACGTCGCGGCCCATTGCGTGCTACACCGGGAGCCGTTCTCCCGGTCGGGTATCGAGTTGGCGGACCGTCGGCTACTGATCGGCGAGATCAGTCGCCGTCTGAGACTGGCGCCTGGAAGCCTGGTGTTCCTCAGCGGGTGCAACACGGCACACACGCTCTACACCGAGTCCGACGAGCTGCGTGCGCTCGCACGTGAGTTCATCGTGGCAGGGGCGGGTTCCGTTCTGGCGACGCTGTGGCCGACGGATGACAGTGCTGCGGTGGTGTTCTCGAGCGCCTTCTACACGAATCTCGCTCGCCAGCCAAGGAACGTGCGAAGCGCGTTCGCCTCGGCCATGAACGCGGCACGCAACCGATGGCCGCAGAGCCCATACAGATGGGCTCCGTTCACACTCCTGCTCGGAACGGATGCCCTGGTACCAACCAATGGAGGAGGACACAGTTGCAGACAGCATCCGACGCCCTCGCGGCCTGGTTAGCATCGCGCTGGCCGAGTTGCTTGGGGGCAGATGGGTCGGCCCCCGAGCTAGCCAGACAGATAGTGCTTGAGCTTGTCAGCACCGGCGACGTCGAGGTGGCGAGCGAAGATGGCGGCACAGTGGACCGCGGCATTTCAGCGAGCCTGGTGGATCAATCGCGTGCGTGGCATATCCGGGTGCGGCCGACGGTGGCCTCTCTGGCAGGGATCGCGGCCGCGGTCTGTGCCACGGCATCAGCCGAAGGGGCCTGGGCCGCGTCGTCAGGGTACCTCTGGATGCTCAGCGCACTTCTCGCGACCGACTGCGTGCAGGTCCACAAACTGACCGAAGCCCACGGCCGCATCTTCGCCGAGCTGTGTAGGGTTCGGAGGCCACCATCAGTCTCATCGTTGGCCAAGAGGCTGCACCTACACGCAAGTGACCCGGCGTATCTTCTCGATCTGGCCAAGCTGGCAGAGTGGGGAGTGATCAAGCAAGATGGAGGCAAGATCACGCTGTGCGAGAGACGGCTACACCCCATTCCGCTCTGAGTCCGGAACGAGACGGTTCTCAGATCGCGCCATGCGCTGCCGGACCTACCAGGAGGGCCCGCATGCAGACCGCACTGATGCTGTTGTCGGCGATCGTCCCCATGCTCGCGGCAGCGGCCGCCGATAGGGCCCCGCTCCCGCGCCTGCGCTACTCCATCGCGGTCATCGGCCACCGAGGCGGCGCGGCCATCGGCCCCGAGAACACGCTCGCCGAATACCGCCACGCCATCAAGCTGAAGGCTGACTACGTCGAGATCGACGTGCAGACCACCAAGGACGGCGCCCTCGTCATCATGCACGACCATACGGTCGACCGCATGACCAACGGACACGGCACGATACGGGACCTCACCTTCGCCGAGGTGCGCGCCCTGACCGTGAAGAACGAGTTCGGCAAGGGCTTCGAGAACCAGAAGGTGCCCACGCTGGACGAGGTGTTGGCGCTTTGCAGGGGCAAGGTGAACATCTACCTCGACCACAAGGACGCCGACACGGCTCAGGTGCTCGCGGCGCTCCGCAAGCACGGCATGGAGAAGCACGTCCTCGTCTACCGCAGCCCGGACGGCGTCAAGGAGTGGAAGCGCCTCGCCCCGCACATCCCCGTGATGCCCAGCCTGCCCAAGGCGCTCCGCAAGCCCGGCGGCGTGAAGGAGTTCGAGGCCGACTGCCCTACGGAGGCACTCGACGGTCACCTCCGAGAATGGACCAAGGAGCTGGTCGACGAGGCCCACACCTGCGGGGTCAAGGTCTACGTCGACATCATGGACGAGACGGACAACCCCGCGGGCTACGCGGAGGCCATCGAGATGGGCGTCGACGGCATCCAGACCGACTACCCCGACCGCCTCATCGCGTTCCTGCGCGAGCGGGAGCAAGCGAAGTAGCCCAGCTCACCACTCCAACAGGATCGCCTCCACCTGGCCGGCGGGCACGGTGACGGGCAGCACGATGCCTGCCCCAGCCGTGTCCGCGCGGGCCACCACCGCCGCACCCGACGCAAGCGCCTTGGCCGAGCGCGGCAGCCCCGTGCGCCCCGCGGTCAGCCTGAGTTCGAGCGAGCGCTCCGCCCCCGCGCGGTTCAGCACGGTCACGAGCGCGCGCTTGCCGTCCGTCCACCAGTGCGCCTCGGCATCGCCATCCACGCTCAGCCCCACGTCGTCCATGAACCGCAGCGAGCGGAACAGGTCCTTCGCAGCGGCGTAGATGCGCTTCGTGCGGCCGATGTCGCGTGGCGGCCAGTACGGCACACCGCCGAGCAGCGGGTCGCCGAATAGCAGGTGCGTCGGGTGCGTGTAGGCGTACATCTGCGGGAAGGCAACCGAGCCGGGGATCGACTGCCAGAAGCCGCCCTGGGCCATGTCGACGTAGCACCCCGAGCCCTCCCACGCGCCCTCGTTCCACAGCCAGAAGCGGGGGTTCACCGCGCGGCAGGCCGAACGCATCTCGCGCAGCATCCGGGGGTAGCCCTCGCCCCACGCGGTCGCCGGCGTGCTATGGCCGTGCTCCGGGTTGAAGCACAGCAGCGAGGGCGCCGCGCCGATCTGGTCGAGCTGCACCCCGTCGCCGTGGTACTCCGCCGCGATGCGCATCGCCTCGCCGATCATGTGCTTCCGGAAGCCCTCCGTAGCGGGGCACATCACCGTGAAGTCCTGGTCGCCGTAGTGCTCGCGGTAGCGCTCGCCTGTCTTCAGCACCTCCCAGTCGGGGTGCGCCTTCAGCGAGTCGCTGTTGTAGTTGGCCAGCCGCGCGTTCAGGTAGAAGGACGCGATCAGCCCCTGCGCGTGCATGCCGTCGACCAGCGCGTGCATCCCCGCCGAGCCGCCCATCGCCTCCGACGGCAGGTGGTCCGGGTAGGTCGTGTCGTGCCCCTGGCCGAACCAGCCGATAAGCTGCGTCCCGTCGAAGCCGCGCTGCTTCAGCTCCAGCGCCTGCTTCAGCGCCGCGTCGTAGGTGCCGACCTCCTGGCGCTTGAGCACGTCGCGCAGGTTCGGGTCGTCGACGGGGCGCGAGCGGACGACGGTGCCGCCCATCACCGGCATCGCCAGGATCTGCGGCGACGTCTGCGGCTTCGGCGCCCAGCCGTCGAACCACTCGCGATAGCGGTCGGCCGCGTCGTGCCAGCCGCGCGGCAGCACCTGCCACACCACCGCCGGCGAGCGCCACGTCTTGCCGTGCATGAGGAAGGGGAACTGCACGGGGCTCAGCTCGCGGTCCGGCCCACCGAAGTGGAACCCCTTATAGCCCATCGCCGGGTCGAGCACCATGAGCGCGAGGCCCGCGGCGCCGGAGGCCGGCTTGCCCGCATACGCCACGTACTGCATCGACGCGGGCACCGGGTAATCGATGGAGTGGACGGAGTCCGCGACCTTCGGCCAGGGATCCGCCATCTTCTGCCCGGGGCGGTCCGGCAGGTAGAGCGCGTCGTCCGGGAGGGTCGCGATGCCCCGCAGCATCGGCGCGGTGACCGCCACCACGGTGCCCGGCGCGTCGCTGCGCACCTCGACCGCCCAGCGGATCTCGCGGCGGCGCGTGTCGACGGTGGGCGTGAGGGTCATGCGCACCGGCAGCCCCCCGAAGGAGGGAACGGTGATCCTGCCGGATCGGCGGTCGACCTCCGTGCGGTCCGGCTGCAGCTCGCGCCAGGAGCGGCACTTCCACATGTCCGGCTCTTCGGTGTAGTGGATGGTGGCGATCGGCTTGCCGGCGCTCTCCGCCAGCACCTGCCCCTCGCCCCACATCACCGCACACCGGCCCGGCTCCGCCACCAGCCGCACCTGCCCCGCCGCGCCGCCAGCCGCCACCGCCCACACCGCCACCATCATCGCCCACCGCACCATAGTCCACGCTCCTCCCGCCTGCCAGTTCACCACGCCGGGGGCGCATGTCCTGCCCGCGGCCGTGGCGCAGCAGGAAGTGCGGGCGCCGGGCGCGAAGGGGAACGTGACGCCATTGCCGGGATCTGCGGTCGGGCCGCGCGTGGGTCAGGCGCTCGGCACGCGGACTAGCACGGGCACCGTGGGCGTGCAGCGAGGTCCACACGGACGATGAGGGGAAGTGCTAACCATCGTGGCGACGGCCGACGGCCTCACGATGAGTGCTGCGCAGACGATGACGGCTGATGCGGCGCGTTCGACCCGTGTTCCTGTATACTGCGCTATGGAGGAGCCCTTGCCATGTCTGCCACCTTGGACAACCTGATCGCCACCGAACCCGGCCTGCGCGGTGGGCAGCCGTGCATCGCGGGCACACGCCTGGCCGTGAGCGACATCGCCATCCTCTACACTCGCTTCGGCCTGACCGCGGAGGAGATCGGCGGCAAGCACGGTGTCGAGCCCGGCGCCGTGCATGCCGCGCTGGCCTACTACTACGCCCACCGGGACGCCATCGAGGCGAGGATCGCCGACGACACCAGATACGCGGATGACTTGCGGCGCAGCAACAAGAGCGTGCTCCCCCAACCTACCTGACGACAGCGGTGTCGACCAGCCGGCGGAACTCCGCCTCCAGGGCGGTCCTCGGCTGCTTCGCGGCGGAGGGCGGCAGCTTCACCGAAAGCGCCAGGATGTTCCCGTTGGTGTGCTTCAGGATGACGTGTTGCTGGATCGGCCGCTTCTGCTCGTCCAGCATGGTCCAGGAGCACGTCTCGAAGCCCTGCTTCGACTTCCCCAGCTTGTAGGGCGTCGCCGTCATCTTCCCCTTGCCCGGCGCGTAGCGGGTGATGAAGTACAGCGACGTGTTGTACAACTGGTCCCACGACTGCTTGCCGAGACCCGGGCCCGTCATCGAGGACATGGAGCCGACCACCGCGCCCTCGGGGCCCTTGGCCGGAACGATCTCGCGCTGGCCGAACGGAGTCTCCTCGCCCACCTCCCAACCGGCGGGCACCTCGATGGTGTAGTTCTTGGTCTCTACCTTGCGGTGCTTCGCGGGCGCCGTCTTCGGATCCATGGTGCAGGTCCCCTGCTGCGCCGCCGCGCTGACCGCCACGCCGGCAGCCGCCAAACACGCAAGACCCAGAAGGGTCGACTTCGTTGCGATCCCCATTGCCATCCCTCTCCCTTGGCGCAGTCCTTGTAGCCAGACTAAATATCAGTGTACAGTGATATGTACTGCCGGACGAGCGCCTGCGTTCCCGCCGCCCTGGCAGTCCAGTCTGACTAGCCGGGGCGTGCGCAGCCGCCGCTCGCCGGAGGAACCTGCCACGCCTGCGCGGAACATGCTATGGCTCTCTGCAGCACACGCACCACCGGGAGGACCCATTGAGCAACGAGCTATCCCGTCGTGATTTTGTCAAGAACGCGGCCACCGCGGTCGCCGCGCCGATCATCGTCCCCGCCTCCGTCCTGGGGCGCCAGGATGCCAAGCCGCCGAGCGAGAAGATCACCATCGGCGTCATCGGCGTCGGCTACCAGGCGCGCGGCCATGTCGAGTTCCTGGTGCGCCACCCGGACGTCAAGGTGCTGGCGGTCTGCGACGTCGACACCACCCGCCGCGAGGGCGCCAAGAAGATCGTCGACGACTGGTACAGCAGCGACACGACCTACAAGGGCTGCGACGCCTACAACGATTACCGCGAGTTGATCGCCCGCAAGGACATCGACGCGGTCCTCATCGGCACGCCGGACCACTGGCACGTGATCCCCGCGGTCGAGGCGATGAAGGCCGGCAAGGACGTCTACTGCGAGAAGCCGCTCACCCTGACGATCGCCGAGGCGCAGGTCATCATCCAGGTCGCGCGCAAGACCAAGCGCGTGTTCCAGACCGGCAGCCAGCAGCGATCGGACAAGGAGTTCCGCATCGCGTGCGAGGCCGTCCGCAACGGGCGCATCGGCAAGGTGAAGCAGGTGTTCGTCGACGTGGGCGGCCCGAGCCATCCGTGCGACCTGCCCGAGGAGACGATGGAGCCCGGCCTCGACTGGAATATGTGGCTGGGCCAGGCGCCCGAGCGGCCCTACAACTCGGTGCTCAGCCCGCGCGGCATCCACAGCCACTTCCCGAACTGGCGCGCCTATCGCGAGTACTCCGGCGGCGGCATGACGGACTGGGGCGCGCACCACTTCGACATCGCGCAGTGGGGCCTGGGCATGGACGAGAGCGGCCCGGTCGAGATCATCCCGCCCGACGACCCGAAGGCTGAGTCCGGCGTGCGCTACCTCTACGCGAACGGCGTCGAGATGATCCACTCCGGCCACAAGGACCCGGACGGCGAGACGCGCGGCGGCGTGCACTTCGTCGGCGAGAACGGCATCGTGTTCGTGAACCGAGGGCAGCTCAAGAGCTGGCCGGAGAACATCGTCACGGAGCCGCTCGGCGCATCCGAGACGCCGCTGTACAAGTCGCCGGGCCATCACCAGGACTGGTTCGACTGCATCAAGAGCCGCAAGCGCCCGATCTGCGACGTGGAGATCGGCGCCCGCTCGGTGACCGTGTGCCACCTCGGCAACCTGGTCTACTGGAACCGGCGGAAGCTGCGCTGGGACCCGAAGAAGTGGCGCTTCCCGGGCGACCGCGAGGCCAACAAGTGGCTCGACCGCGAGCGCCGCGGCGAGTGGAAGCTGCCAAAGCGGTAGTGCTGTGAGTGGGCGCCCGTCGCGAGATGGGCGCCCATGTTCTGCTCTGATATACTAGCAGCCATGGGACTAACTGACACGACAACCGCCAGGGCGGTGTCCGCCGCGGAAGCGGCCCGAGGCATCCTGCAGCACGGCGCCGACGCATGGCCGCTGTGGCTGTTCCAGTTTGTTGACGACCTGCGGCGGACAAAGGACGCCACGCTCGTCGCCGACGCGCCCGACAGCGGACTTGCGCCGCGCCTGCGCGCCCTCATCGCCTCGACGACGGAGGCGGTATGCGCCGAGTGTGGCATCGACCGCCCGGAGTGGTGCGCCGCCACGCCGGCCCTGGACCGCCCTTGGTTCGTCTCAGGCGTCGAGAACCTGAAGGCGACGGCGCTGGTCGAGTCGCCCGCCAGATTCAGGCGCCGGAACATCTTCGTGCTGGGCAACTTCCTGGACAGGGCATAGCCGATGCTGAGATCCGAGGAGATCCGGTGCCTGCTCCACCAGCTTGCTAAGGAGCTGGCCGCCCGCGGGGTCGTCGGAGAGGTCCTCCTCTGCGGGGGCGCGGTCATGTGCCTCGTCTACAATGCGAGAGACGCGACCAAGGACGTCGACGCAGTCTTCGAGCCCACTGCCGCCATCCGCGAGGCCGCCGCGATCGTGGCGGCGAGGGCAGGCCTGCCGCCGGACTGGCTGAACGACGCGGTCAAGGGGTTCCTCACCGGCACTCCGCCGCGCGACCCGGTGCTGGAGTTGCCCAATCTGCGCGTCTACGCTCCCGCGCCAGACTACATGCTCGCCATGAAGTGCGTCTCGGCGCGGTACGACAGCCTGGACCGCGCTGACATCCAGTTTCTGATCCGCCACATGGACCTGCACAGCGTTGGTGAGGTGGCCGACATCATCTGCCGGTACTATCCCCGCAGCGCCGTTCCCGCCAGGACGCTGTTCCTCGTTGAGGAGTTGATGGCGGCGGACGGTGGTGCGGATGCTCTGGGTGGGGCCCCGTAGCCTGCACTGCTCGCGGCACCCGACCCGCGATGGACGACCACCTACGAGGATGACATGGCGCCGCGATTCCTGGCTGTGATCGCATTCGGCATGGCTGTAGGCACCGCGATCGGGCTGTACCGGGTGGTCGCCATCTGGAATGCCAGGTTGGCCTTCTTGCTCGGGTTCCTGATGTGCCTGCCTTGCTGGCTGCTCTGGTCGGCCCTGCTGGAGCAGAAGCAGTACGAGGTGGAGCGTCTGGAGAAGAAGCGGCGCCTGTCCCGATGGGCCGAGACACGCCGCAACCCTCCCGGGCCGGACTGGGTGCCGGTAGAGCAGTACGACCCGGACGCCCCGCTGAGTCCTGAGGACCTGGAGGAGATCGAGGACATCTGCGAGGCGGCGACACCCGGACCATGGTATCCCAGGGCAACAGATGACGAGCTTTGCGCGAGCGCGCGCTACGTCGGTCTCAAGCCTGCGATGCGAGATGCACTGGGATTCCTGCACGATGGGCTGCAAGGGCCGTCTGAGGGCCACGACCAGGAGCTAGATGTGGTCGCAATCACGCTCCTGCAAAACCCGTGCCTCACGGGTGTGTCCGACTGCCGCGAGGATGAGAACACGCTTTTGATCGCCCGCGCGCGTACGGACGTTCCGCGACTGGTGCGAGAGGTCCGTCGGCTCAGAGAGCAGCGCGGCGAGCGCCGGTCCGAATGCCCGGGCGACGACTAGCTCCGACTGCGCCGCACGGCACGCGGCACGGCGAGCCGCCAGAGATGCGGAGAGGCCAGCAACCAATCAGGCCCGCGCGGCAGAAGCTGCGCGGGCCTGATTGGTTGCGTTGCCTGGCCTACCTCGCGCCGTTCGGGCCCCCAGGCGGGAGACGCCGGCCGCCGGGCCCGCCGCCCATCACGCCGCCTGCGCCTGCACCCGGCGGCAGCGGCTTTCGCGCCGTCCCGGCGTCCTGCCCGCCACCCGGCGTCTGCCCGGGCCAGCGCTTCGGCAGCACCTCGGGGCCGCCCCCGTTGCTCGACCGGCTGCACCCCGTGCCGCCCAGAACCAGCAAACCGACCGCCGCGAGCGCAAAGATCCCGGCGCGCGCACGGCGACGAACTACGTCGAAGCGGAAGATCATATCGTGGCACCTCAGGGGATGGCCGGGGGGGGCGAATGCTCGCCCCCCGGCGTCGTTGCGTTACTCCAGCGGCGCGCGGCCCGCGCAGTCCGGATAGCCGGACACGTCCTTCGTGGACAGCCACTGGTAGATGCAGCCGTTCACGCTGGCATCCCACCTGGCCTGGATCAGCGCCTGCAGCTTCATGAACTTGGCGTGCCCGTCGAAGAACACGTTGTTCAGGCCCTTGTTGTGCCGTGCGAAGAGCGCTCCCTGCGAGTACTGGCCGATCGCGTAGGCATAGAGCGGATCGGTCGGGTTGTCCAACGCGATGCCGGCCCACTGCGTCACGATCTGCTCGGGGTCCCAGGCCGTTCGGGGCGACTGGCCGCCGTCGGCGCAGAACATCAGGCCGGCGGGCGCGTCGATCGCCGCGAGGGAGATCGGCGAGTCCTGGAAGATCGCGCCGTACCGGCTGTCGTAGTTGTAGTAGTTGTTGAGCGTGTAGGCCGCGAGGATCGACCCCGTCAGGTCGCCCGAAGTCCACGGGCTGGACGGGGAGTAGTCGTAGCCCGCATAGAGGCCGGTGCCCGCGCTAGCGCTCGGGCAGACCCAGATGCCGTAGTTCTTGATGTACGGCTCGAGGAGCGTCATCCAGGTGTTGAGGTAGTAGTAGTTGCCCACCTGGAACACGTTCCGATCGTTGTTCAGGCAGACGTGCTCATCGTAGTCCTGCGTGTACATCTGCAGGGCCAGGCCGATCTGCTTCGTGTTCGACAGGCACGACGCGGTGCGGGCCTTCTCCCGCGCCTGTGCGAACACTGGGAACAGGATGGCGGCCAAAATGGCGATAATGGCTATTACGACTAGAAGTTCGATCAGGGTGAAACCGTGCTGGCGCTTCATAGTGTGCTCCTTTCCGGGCAACCATGCGAGCGGGGACTCGCAGCGTCGTTCCAGACGATCTAGCCTGCTCGCGGCGCGCCGCGAGTGAACCATACGAGACCAGCATACCACTGCATACCATCACTGTCAAGGGCGGGCGCAGAGATGGCCCGGCAGCAGTTGCGGAGCGCGGTGGGAGCAGGCTACGAGGGGAGGAGCCGCTTAACGGACTGGTGCGAAGAGATGGTCACGTCGAGGATGACGTGGCGATGCGGCGACGCGGGCCCGGCCTCGATGCGCTCGAGGAGCAAGTCGACCGCGTGGGCGCCGATGCTGCGGAAGGGCTGATGAACGGTCGCTAGGTACGGCGCGGTCGGCATCCAGCGCTCCGCACCATCGAATCCCATGACCGACATGTCGTCCGGGATGCGCAGCCCGCGGGCACGCACCGAGTGCATCACGCGGAAGGCCGTGACGTCGTTCACCGTGCAGATGGCCGTCGGGGGATCCGGAAGCGCCAGGAGGCGGCCCAGCAGTTCCTCGCAGCCACCATAGGGGTCGCCGCCGGACGGACCGGGATCGCGCTCGATGAGTTCGGGACGGAGCGGAATGCCCGCGTTGCGGAGCCCGCGCTCATACCCATTGAGGCGCTCCGCAACCGTCGAGACGTCGTCGAAGTTGGAGACATGGGCGATGTGCCGGTGCCCGAGGCGTACCAGGTGGCGGACGACCTGCTCGAGCCCGCGCCGGTTGTCCACGCCCACATAGTCCGCCGAGAAGCCCGCCGGCGGCAGGTGGTCGATGAAGACCATCGGGACACCGTCTGCCTGCAGTTGCTCGAAGAGGGGCAGGTTGTGCGTGCCGGCGAGCGACTCGATGATGATGCCGGCGGCGTCGCGATCGCGGTGCACCTGCTGAAGGAAGCGCGCCTCGGAAGCCTGCGCCTCGCGCCACTCCGTGCCGATCGGGCTGCCCAGCACCAGGCGCCAGTCTCCGTTGAGCGCCTCCTGGATGCCCCGCAAAGTCATCGCCGAGGCCGGCCAACTCGGGTCCGGACACATGAAGACCGCGACCGTGCGGCTCGACGGGCCCTGACGCGCCTCGGGCACCCAGCCGTTGCGGTGCACGGTGGGCCGGCGATTTGGCAGCCTGACGACCAGCCCCAGGCGCTCCAGCTCAGCCGAGGCGGCGCGAATGAGCATGCGACTCGTGCCGAACTCGTCGGCCAGAGCGCGCTCGGTCGGCAGCCACTCCTGATCCTCGTACATTCCGGCCTGAATCCGCTCGCGCAGAGTCGACACGATCCGCGCGACGGCCGGAGAGACTGGGTGGTGTTCGCGGTCACCCCTCATCGGTCTCACCTCGACGACGCCTGCATACCATCAGATACCACAGTATACCACAGTTCTACCGAAACGGCCAGACCACGGCGCACGAAGCGCTGACGCCTCCGGCCTCCGCTCGGGAAGCGCCAGCGCGTGCCCCTGCCTCTAGCGGCCCAGCTTTCTCAGCCCCTCCAGGCTCCGACGGCAGATGTCGAAGCCCAGCCCGTGCTCGTCGCACTCCTCGACGACATACCACTCCGTCGGGTGCACTTCCTCGCACAGGCGGAAGATCTCGGGCCAGTCCGCCTGCCCTTCCCCGATCGTCGCTCCCGGCGCGCCGCCGTACTCCTTCACGTGCACCGTGCGCGCCCGCCGCGGGAACTTGCGCAGCGTGCCGATCGGGTCGCCGCCGCCGCTCGCGCAGTTGCCGATGTCCATCTGCATGATGACATCCGGCCGCATGCTGCCAAACAGCCGGTCCCACGCGATCTGCCCGTCGACGACCTCGAAGTCGA
Source organism: uncultured Chthonomonadaceae bacterium (assembly GCA_964519955.1). Lineage (GTDB taxonomy): Bacteria > Armatimonadota > Chthonomonadetes > Chthonomonadales > CAJBBX01 > CAZFLM01. The sequence goes on from CAZFLM010000005.1 coordinate 132,458, forward strand.
ACCCGTGCGCGTGGTAGCCGGTGTACATGCCCTCCGGCTTCACCCCGTCCGCCGCCGCCTCGAGGATGTCCTTCAGCTCGGCGATGCCCTGCACGGTCTTCATCCGCTGAAAGTCCATGGCGATGATGAGGAACCGGTTACCGAGCACCTGGTTCAGCTCGACCGTGCGCTTGAGGTTGTCGCCCTGCAGCGCCTCGGTCAGCAAGTGGATGCCGCAGCACTTGAGGCCGTTGTCATCCAGCATCTTGCGCACGTCGGCGACGGGGTGCCCCATCCACTCCAACTTGTGTCCGTCGTAGCCCCAAGGCTCGACGCCCTCGTACCCCACGCCCGCAACTGCCTTGAGCGTCGCGGCCAGGTCCTTCTCGCACTCGCCTCGAACCGCGTAGAGCTGCAGCCCGATCGGTATCGCGCCCATCTTCTCGATCCCTCCCTCGTCCGGTTGTGCCGAGGTAGGTTTGCCGCGGCAGGCTCGGGTTCCTTCGGGAAGGCGAAGCAGGTGCCACGAACAGCCGCGGCGAATGCAGGTCCATCCCGGCACGAGGGAGGAGTAGGACGATGCGGTCGATCACCTGGCAGGCGGCCACCGTGGCAGTGCTGCTGCTCGCGGCAGGGAGCGCGACGGCTGGGGGAGGCGTTCCATTGAGGCAGGCGCACGACAAGGCAGGCTACACGGACACGCCCGTTCTGCCCGGCACGAAGTGGCACGTCCACGACCCGGCCCGTCCCGATCCGCTCTTCGTCGAACCTGCTGAGGGCTGCCCGCCGCTCGCGCCCGCCAGGCCGCCCTCCGACGCCATCGTGCTGTTCGGCGGCAAGGACACCTCGAAGTGGCAGACGCTGGACGGCAAGGCGCCTGGCTGGACCGTGCGCGACGGCTCCCTCATTGTGCCGCCGCACGACACACCGAACGGAGGCGACATCCGCACGACCGAGGCGTTCGGCGACTGCCAGCTCCACGTCGAGTGGATGCTGCCGGAGCGCGAGCCGGGCGACGAGCACTCGATGAACCGGGGCAACAGCGGCGTGTACCTCCAGGGCCTCTACGAGGTGCAGATCTTCGACTGCTACCGCTACGCCTGGATGTACGCCGACGGCCAGACTGCGGCGATCTACGGCCAGTACCCGCCGCGCGCGAACGTCTGCCGGAAGCCGGGCGAATGGCAGAGCTTCGACATCCTCTTCGAAGCGCCGCGCGTCAGGGACGGCAAGGTCGCCGCGCCCGCCTACCTCACGGTGTTCCACAACGGCGTGTGCGTCCACCACCACCAGCCGCTGCTCGGCCCCACGGGGCATCGCATTGCACCCGCCTACCCGCCGAACACGCCGGAGACCGGCCCGATCCTCCTCCAGGCGCATGGCAGCGCGGTGCGGTTCCGCAACGTGTGGATCAGACCGCTTAGGGTAGCGGAGTAGGCGTTCATAGCCAGGCACTCGCCGGGAGGCCGGCAGCAGCGGGAGGGAAGCGATGACGAGGCGGCAGTTCCTCAAGCGCGGGGCGGAGGCGGCAGCAGCGGGCGCCACTCTGGCAGTTCCGGCGGAGGCGGGCGCGGCGGCGGCGGCCCCTCCGATGCACGCATCGACAACGCCGAGCATCCTCGCCGACTACACGGCCGACGACCACCGCCGACGGCTGAACAACATCGCCCGCTGCACCCAGGGCATCCGGAAGTGCCTCCGCAAGCACCTCATCGCCGACTACCTGCCCGCCCAGTGCGTCTACAACATGGGCGAGTACCCCAGCCGCAGGCCCTGGAGCCCCAACGAGTACGATGAGCAGGAGCTGGACCGCCTGAAGGCGCACGGCATCCAGCTCGTCCACGTGATGGACGAGTGGAACGACCGCTACGGCCTGTTCGGGCGCGACAAGTTCACGGCGGTGAACCCCAAGGGCTTCAAGCGCTTCGTCGGCATGGTCCACCGGCGGGGGATGAAGGTCCTGGCCTACGCCTCGACAGGCTACTTCTGCGCGACGGACCCGAACTACCGCAAGGAGTGGTCCGGCCCCGGCGACGACCAGCCGTTCCACTGGTGGGACCTGGTGCGCTGCTCGCCGGCGAGCCCGGGCTGGCGCGCCTACTCGCTGCCGAGGATGATACAGATCCTCGAGGACTACGAGCTGGACGGCCTCTACAACGACTGGGGCTACGTGCCGAACGCTGACAGGCCGGCCAGACAGCTCGCGAAGGACGCCGTGGCCGCGTTCGAGGAGACCCCGAAGCTGGACGGGGCAGTCGCCGACCTGCTGCACCTCATCTACTCCGAGGTGAAGCGGCGGGGCGGCATCTACAAGATGCACGCGGACTACGCCAACGAGCCGCAGACGGGCGGGCTGAAGGTCTACGACTACCTCTGGGTCGGCGAGAACGTCGACAATGCCGACCGCCTGCGCGAGGCCGTGAAGAACCACTCGCCGTACGTGGTGCCGTGCATCCAGGGCTCGGCCGCCCACGTCGGCAGCGAGAACGACCACTTCCTGCACGCCATCCCGTACATGCAGTTCCCGCTGCTGCAAGGGGGCAGGCCCCTGACGGGCGAGCGGGCGGTGATCCCCATCCCGCGCCTGCCGGGGGTGCACGAGGGAGGGTTCTACGAGGCTGCGTGGAAGTACTACCAGGAGCACCCGAGCGGACCGTACGTCTACGGTGGCTGGGACCCGCTCCCTCCGAACCCGAACATGCGACAGGCCCACGCGCAGTGGCTGAAGCAGTACCTGCCCATGGTCGAGACCGGCACATGGGCGTACCTGGAGATCGCCGACTCCGACCTGTTCGCGGCCCCGCTGCCCAAGGACTGCGTCGCGTCGGTCTTCGCCAACCGCGAGGTGCACCTGGTTCTGGCAAACTACGGCTCGGCGCCCGCGCAGGTGCTCTCGGCTGAGCCGTACGTCGGAGTGGATGCGGCCGGAGGAGCGCCGTCGAAGCAGTGGGACCTGGCGCCGCGGTCGCTGATGATCGTGCGGAGGGTGGGTTAGGGTTCGGTGGCGAGGCGGTCCGCCAGTGCCCGAGCCGCTTCAAGCGCCTCGGCGAGCAGGCGGCGCTTCCGCTCCCACCGCGCCTCGGCCGGCCCGGTGATCGAGGTCCGGAACGGTTCCATCCGCTCGAAGAAGTCCAGCGCGAAGGCCCGTCTGGCCGCCGAGCGGCCCTCCGCGCTTTCCGAGTGCATCCGATCCAGGAGTGAAGGATCACGCGAAGGCATCGGCGGCACGGCGATCGGGTCCCGCTCGACGTCCGCTAGCCTCGCGGCACGCAGGAGCCCAGCGATTTGCCGGACACCTGGGCGCGCCTCCGGATACGCGGCCAGACAGAGAAGCGCGTCGCTCGCGTCGCACAGCGCGGTCACTCCTTCGGCCGTGCGCGTCTGCATCGCCCCGAGGCGCGCGGCGTCCTCCTCGGGTGACCTGCCGAGCGAAGCCGCGGGGGCCGACTTCAGGTCTTCGGACGCACCGCGCAGCCTCGCCATCAGAGCGTCCTGAAGCGACTGGGCGCGCGCCTTGCCCTCCTGCGCCTCGCACCAGGACTCCTCCTCGATCGCCACGGCCGCCTCCAGGCTGCGCAGCAACTCGGCCACGGCCGCATCTCGCTCGCCGTTCACCTGTCCCTCCCGCGCTTCCCGGCGCGCATAGCCTGCGCCCCTACGCGTCCAGCACCTCGCGCACCTTCGCCGCCAGTTGCCAGATGCGGAACGGCTTGCCGATGAAGTTGACCTCTTCCTCCAGCACGCCGCTGTGCGCTACGATGTCCTCGGCGTAGCCCGACATGAACAGCACGTTCACCTCCGGGTGCATCCGCTTCACGTGGACGCTGAGATCGCGCCCGTTCATCTCGGGCATGATCACATCGGTAAGCAGGAGGTGGACACCTGCCGGTCTGGTCTCCAGCGTCCGCATCGCCTCGTTCGGGCCCTCGCACTCCAGCACCGTGTAGCCGAGACGGCGTAGTCCGGCAGCCGCGAGTTCCCGGACCATCGCCTCGTCCTCCACCAGCAGAATCGTCTCCGTGCCGCGCGACTCGGAGGCGGCACTCGCAGGCTTCGTCTGCTCGGGCGCCGGCGCCTCGCCTACGCGCGGCAAGTAGACGCGAAACGCGCTGCCGTGGCCAAGCTGGGAATGGACGGTGACGAATCCCTTGTTCTGCGTCACGATGCCGTACACCGTCGCCAGGCCCAGGCCCGTGCCCTTGCCCTGCTCCTTCGTCGTGAAGAACGGCTCGAAGACGTGGCCCAAGGCCTGCTGGTCCATCCCGACACCGGTGTCGGCAACGGACACGACCAAGTAGAGCCCCGGAGCGGCGTCGCCCTCCGCTAGCTCCGAGTCCTTCTCGATGTACGTGCGCTCCGTCTGGATGGTCAGCACGCCGCCTGCCGGCATCGCGTCGCGGCCGTTCACCGCCAGGTTGACCAGCACCTGCTCCAGTTGGCCAGGGTCGATCCGCACCGTCCCGGCGCCATCCGCCAGGCGGTAGCGCAGGTCGACGTCCTCGCCGATGAGCCGGCGCAGCATCGACCTCGTGCCGGCGACCACCTGGTTCAGATCGATGACCCGCGGATCGACGACCTGCTTCCGGCTGAAGGCAAGCAACTGGCGCGTCAACTCGGCCGCCGCCTCTCCTGCCTTCTGAATGTCGTCGAGGTGCGGGCGCGCCGGGTGTCCGTCGGGCAGGCTCTCCGTCGCGAGCGAGACGTTGCCGAGCAGGCTCGTCAGCAGGTTGTTGAAGTCGTGCGCGACGCCGCCAGCCAGCCTGCCCACCGACTCCATCTTCTGGGCATGCTGGAGCTTCAGCTCGAGTGCGGCGTGCTCCTCCTCGGCCCGGAAGCGGGCGGCCAGATGCCCGAGTGACGAGGCGTAGAGCGCCAGCACCTCGCACTCCCGCTCGTCCATCGACTGGTCACTGCCCAGGTTGTCCGCGAACAGCGCGCCTGTCACCTGGTTGCCGTCCCACACCGGCACGCACACCCACGACCCCTGTCCGATGATCTCGCCCGCCCCGTCGCGGAGTGGCGCGTCGTGCATCAGGTCCCATCGGAAACCCGAACGCTGCGCCTTGCTCAGGCGGCCGTCAGCGGGCACCTTGAACCGGGAACTGCGCTCGTCACGCACGCGCCCCTGCTCGTCGATACCGAAGGTGCCAACCAACTCGCCCGTCGACGCGTCCAGCATCCACAATCCCAGGCGGTGACGCCCGAACCGCTCGTGCCCGAGTTCGACGGCCTTGCGGTGCAGCTCGTCACGCCCGCCGCACGTCGACAGCTCCGTGGTCAGCGCGTGCAGCGCGATCAGACGCTCCTGGAAGCGCTCCCGATCAGCGGCGCTCGTACGGAGGGTCTCTTCACCTCGCACTCGCCCGAGCAGGTGCCCGACAGCTCCTGCGTAGAGCGCCACGACGTCGCAGTCGTGGTCGGACAGCGGCGGGCCGATGAGGTGGTTGTCGGCGTAGATGCACCCAACCACGCGCTCTCCGTCCCACACGGGCGCCTCGACGATGGCGGTCGTGCCGATCAGATCGCCGGACTCGCCGAGCACAGGGCGATCCGGGTGGACCGTCCACGGCTGGCGCTCTCGCTCGGCGCGGTAGAGATCGCCGGTCGGGTCGTAGGCGACGGACTGGCCTCTCTCGTCCTGCAGCTCGCCGAGGTGGTTCATGCCGTAGCTGCCGCGAAGGCATCCGCCCTCCGTGTCCAGGAACCAGAGGCCCATCCGGACGAAGCCGAGGTACTCGTGCCCGAGTTCCACGGTTCGACGGCACAGCTCGTCGACCGTCGAGCAAGCGGAGAGCAGTGTGGTGGCGCGATGGAGCCCGAAGAGCCGGCCCTGAAACGCCAGCGTCGCTTCGCCGCCGACCCAGAGCGCGTCCTCGGCCCGGCACCTGGCCCAGAGCGGCCCGACGGCGGAGGCATAGAGGGCCAACAGATCGCAGTCGCCGTCGCGCAGCGAGCGGCCCGACAGCCGGTTGTCCACGCAGATGACCCCGACGGTCGCGTCGCCGTCGCGCACCGGAGCACACGCAGACCGGCCTGGGCCGCCAAAGGCCCCCTCGGCACTCTCGCCGTCGTCCAGCGGGAGGCGTAGCCATGGTCGCTCGGATGAACGGAACTCATCCAGCAGGTGGGCCGGATAGGCCCTCGACAGCGCGTGGTGGCCGCGAGCGGCCGACAGCCTCTCGCTCTCGCACGTCGCGCTGATGATGTTCGCGGCGCTGTCGGGGAACCAGATGTCCGCGCGATCGTACCCGAGGACCTGGACTGCGAGTTCGGCCGAGCGCCGCGCAAGCTCGTCCAGCGTCCGGGCCCGCGACAGGTCTATCGTGGCCTGATGGAGGCGCAGCAGATCGTCACATCTGTAGCTGTCGAGCAGCGACTTCGGTCTTGGAATGTCGCTCATGTGGGGCGGACGCCACCTCTCTGCCTGGCAAGCTTTACGACGCGACGGTCCGCGGGCGCGGCCGACGGCGCAGACGGGTGCCGGAAGTGAACATCCAGGGCGCAGCAGCACCGCGCAGCATGGCAGAGGCGCTTGGGGGAGTCCACGCCCTTCGGGGAGCGCACCAGGTACCTGGATTGGCCGTACGTCCGGGTGACCAGCACGGAGACAAGGTCTGGGCGCGTCGAGGCGCGAACACTCAACCCGGGATAATTCACCGCCGGCATACCCATTCCTCCCGGCATTTGCACCGGACTTGCCGCGGCTCGCCCCGCCGCCGGCCGCGCTTGCCCAGTGCAGACACCACTGCTATTACGGAGCATATCGAGCCGCAGGTACCACAATGTTCGGCCGATGGCTTGCACGGGACGCCCTTTCCTGCCAAGCTGTTGCCGATGGCGGCACGACGTGGCAGACAGCCATCGCCTTCCCGGAGGAGAGTGACATGACCTGCACTAACCAGGGCCGCCCAGCACGGGCAGCGTGGGCGCTGTGCGCCCTCGCGGCGCTGCCGATCCCGGCGGCAGGCCAGTCGGCTGGTCAGCACGCTGCGTCGCAGGGCCGCCTGTGGTCGAGCGCGCTGCTGCGCCAGGCCGCCCCCTGGACGGAGAGGATGAACGATGCCCTCGTCCAAGCCGGACCGGGGGGTCTCCGGGTCGAGATTGCGTCTGGACGCACGTGGGCCATCGCGGGGGCGCCATCGATCGCCGTGCCGCGGAACGCGCAGGCGGTTCGGGTGCATGCCACAGCTCTCACGCGCGGCAAGTGGCTCATGCGCCTCTGGGGAGACCTGCGCGGCGACGGCAAGATGGTCACGACGGGCCTCTTCGAGGCAATGGCGTCTGCCGGCGCGGCCACCGTGCCCATCGATCCCCGAATGGTTGGCGGCCGGGGTGACACGCCCATCATGGTGCAGCTCGGCATCGAGGGGGAGCCCGGGGGCTCCGTCCTGTTCGAGGCGGTCGAGTTCGTGCCAGGCCCAGGGCCGGCCACGCCACGCCGCATCGCGGGCCAGCGCAGCATCCAGGCGGTCGACCTGATGCCCAACCTGCCGAAGCCCTACAAGATGATCGATTGGCGCGGGAAGGCGCGCGCCTACGACCGGTTCGTGTTCGACTTCAACGCCAGGGGCGAGTTCCTGCCGCTCATCTGGCTGGACGAGAGCCGCGTGAACATCGACCGCGCCACGTTCGGCCTGCCGAGCTACGTCGGAGACGACCGCGAGCGCGGCGGCTGGCAGGAGAGCATCACCTGCATGGGCGCGGTGCTGGGCGCGACGATAGCCGGCGTCGACAAGCGGAAGCAGGAGCACGACTACGTGGCGATGTGCGAGGCGTTCTTCAGCAGCAGGAACGGGCAGAACGTCGTGCTGAACAACCAGAACCAGGGCACGGGCGGGTCGTTCTGGTACGAGCTGTGGCCCAGCATCGTGTTCTACGCCCTGGCGGATCGCTACCCGGGCACCGCGTCGATGGACGCGATCGTACGCACGTCGGCCAATCGTTGGCGAGATGCCATCGAGGCGCTGCGGGGCGACTTCGACCATACCGCGTTCGACCTGGGCAAGATGCAGCCAGTGGACAACGGGCAGTGGAAGGAGCCCGACGCCGCAGCCGGCCTGGCTTGGATCGAGTACACCGCCTGGAAGCGCTTCGGCGACCGGAAGCACCTCGACGCCGCCGAGCAGTGCATGCGGTTCCTGGACCAGCGCGAGAAGAACCCGTACTACGAGGTCCTGATGCCATGGGGCACGCTCATCGCCGCCAGGATGAACGCGGAGATGGGGCGCCACTACGACGTCGACAAGATGCTGAACTGGTGCTTCGGCATCAGCGACTGCCGCGGCGGCTGGGGCGTGGTGCTGGGGAACTGGGGCGGCTACGACTGCGCCGGGCTCGCGGGCAGCGTGGACAACCGGGGCGGCTACGCCTTCGCGATGAACACGTTCGCCGAGGCGGGCGCCCTCGTGCCGCTGGTGCGCTACGACGCCCGCTACGCCCGCGCCATCGGCAAGTGGATGCTCAACCTGGCGAACGCGGCGCGCCTCTTCTACCCCAACGAGACGCCGAACCAGTGCTGCGGCTTCTGGAAGGGCGACCCGCAAGGCGCCATCGCGTACGAGGGACTCAGGTACGCGTGGCAGGGCAAGTCGCCGTGCGCCACCGGCGATCCCGTCGAGATGAAGTGGGGCCCGAAGACCGACCGCGGTCTCTACGGCTCCGGATACGTGGGGTTCCTCGGCGGCATCGTGCGGAAGACCAACGTCACGGGCATCCTGCAGCTCGACTGCCTCGCCACCGACTTCTACCGCGACCGCGCCTACCCCACCTACCTGCTCTACAACCCGCACGCCGCCGCCAAGACGGTGACGATCGACGTGGGAGCCAGGCCGAGCCGCCTCTACGACGCGGCCACGCACCGCACGCTGAAGACCGGCGCGCGCGGCAGGACGCCCGTCACCATCGCTCCGGACACGGCCATCGTGCTGGTGGTCGCGCCGGCGAACGCAAAGGCGGAGAAGAGCGGAGGCAAGCTGCGCGTCGGAGGCGTGGTGGTGGACTACAGGCTCTAGCCTGGATCATGCACGAGTGCAGTGGTGGGATGGGCCTCCGTGCCCGTCCGGTGCGACTCATGAATAGGTCAGGCTAGAAGGGCGTGGGCCATTGCGGCACGTTGTGATACGATGGACTCGATGCTGGAATCGCAGATGAGGAGCGAGCGATGTCAGAACTCACGTTCGTTGCGCCAGTGCCGGCCGATCGCCGGATCATGATCACGGTCCCAGACGATATCGGATCCGAAGCCGTCCAGGTGCACGTCAGCTTCGCTCCTTCGACGGGCCAGCCCGTGCGGTCCCGCGCCGAGTGGGAGGCGTTCCTGGATCGAACGGCGGGCAGCATCGCTGACGCTACCTTCACCCGCCCGCCTCAGTCGGACGTGCCACTCGCTCCCCAGATCGAGGACTGGGGGGTCTAGAACGGCAGAGGCGGCTTCGGCGGGTCCGGGGGCACGGGCAGGTTCGCGAGCACGTTGGCAACCACTGCGGCTTCCTCGTGAGCGTCGAGCGCATCCATCACCGCGTTGTGCCGCGCGATGGGGGTCAGCTTCGCCAGACGACGGCGCGCCTCGGCAAGCGTCTGACGCACCGTCTCGGGCAGCAAGGCGTCCTCCCGCGACGAGGCGCACCGAGTGACCTCGACCGCCGGGTAGAGCCGCCGGCCCGCCAGCTCGTCGCTGAGCGGCACCTGCCAGGACAGGCTATCCAGCACGTGCTCGAACAGGCGCAGGTGCGGGTGCAACTCACGCTCCTCTTCGGCCTCCGCGTCCATCGCGATGCGCCAGGCCGTGCCGATCAGCGTGAGCGAGCCGCCCAGGCCGCTCCCGAACAGCCCCTCGCCCGCGAACCAGCCCGCCGCCTGCATCCACTCCCGCATGTGCCGCCGCGCCGCCGACTGGTCGGCCTCGTACTGCGCATCCGCGTCCTCGCACTCCAGCATGGCTGCCCACACCGCCGTCAGCGAGTCCACCGCCAGCAGCACGTGCTTGCCAAGCTCCGTCTGGCGCTGGGCGCAGGCGAGCACCATCTCAGCGCATGCCAGCCGGTGCTCTGGGCGAGCGCCGGTATCGGGAGACGGGATCGCCACGATCTCTGCGGCGGGGAAACGGCGGCGCCACTCGGTGATCTCCTCGCCGCGCGGCCGAGCCAGGAGGACCAGAACCAGCAGATCCGGCGCGTTCGCCGCCACCCCGCGCACGACGGTCTGCAGTGTGCGGGTCATCCCGGAGGCGTGCGGCCCATGGATGAGCCCCGCGCAGCCGGCAGCCAGAGGCGCGAAGAGGTCGAGCAGGCGCCCGGTCTCGTCGGACGCGGAGCACGCCAGGGGCAGCAGGCGATCCGGCGCGGCGCGCTCGTAGCTGCTGCGCTTCCGCGGCGAGGGGCGCTCGTGGATGTCCTCGCCCGACAGCCCGTTCACCTCCGAGATGGACACCAGGCGCTCCACCGCGATCAGCTTGCCATCGAGGCTCACCGGGAGAGGGCGGCCGCTCAGCACGGCAGGCTCGTCGATCTGCTCGAACTCGTCTGCGGGCTCCGGCTCCTCGTCGCCGAACACGGCCAGCCGCTCGGTCTCGCCCACCACCACGTCGCCGGTCTCCAGCCGGTACTGCGCGGCCAACTCCTCCGGCACCTCGGTCAGCGAGCCGACGCCCAGCCTCCGTGCGGGCCTCCAGATCGATACGAAGCCGTCGTCGCGGCGCTCCACGATACCGTGTCGGGCGAGATCGAGCATCGCCGCTACCCCCTGGCGCTCGTCAGCCGGTTGTACTCGTCGAGCATGATGAGGTAGCTCTCCGGCGGCATGCCGTGGAAGATGCAGTTCGAGGTCGAGAGGATGTAGCGCTTCCCGATGCCCCCGTGCGTCACGCAGGTGCGGACGGCCTCGCGGATCGGCTCCTCGGCCACGTCCTGCATAAGGCTGCACGGCACGTTCCCCATCAGCAGCCAATCGGGGAAGCGCTCGCGGACCGCGCGAATGTCCATGCCGCCCTGCGGGTCCACCGACTGGTAGCCGTCGACGCCCGTGCCGTGGATCTGGTCGAGGATGTGCGTCAGGCAGCCGTCGGAGTGCAGAATGGCCTTCTTGCCCAGTTCGTGCGCCTGCGCCACGATCTCAGCCAGGTACGGGACCACCAGCCACTCGAAGTGCTTCGGCGAGACGAACGGCGCATCGTTGTAGCCGAAGTCGTAGGTCAGCACGAAGAAGTCGGCGCCCGCATCCGCCAGCCGGCGCAGCGCCTCCTTCGCGGCATCGCACTTGCGCCGCGCCTCGGCCCGCAGGTCGTCGGGCTGCTCGTGGAGGCGCACCGCGAAGTCGAGCATGTCGGTGCCGTTCGGCATCCAGAACACGCCACCGCCCTCGTATCCAGGCACCAGCGCGACGTCCTCGAACTCCGGCTTCGTGCGGCGGACGATCTCTGCGTCGTACGGGCTCCACGCGGGCACGGCCGCCCAGCCCAGGTCTTCCACCAGCCGCCAGGCGACATCATTGTGGAACGCCATGCGCGCGTCGTTCCGGGCGGCGTCCGTGGCATAGTCGGCTTCCTCGACCGTCGCGGGGTCCATGCCGAACATCGCCTTCGGGATCTGGAACACCAGCTCCCAGTGCGGCGGCACGTCCGGCACGCCCCCGTCGAGCAGCAGTTGCAGCCGTTCCTTGTTCGTCATGGTCGGTTCCTCGCGTGCAGGTGAAAGGCGCTCCGGCGTGGTACTGCCTGGCAAGCCGATTCGATCCGCTGCACCATTGTGGCACGAAGGCCCGGCGCGCCGAGACGCCGACCATCGAGGGAGCCGTCCATGAGCCAGACCACCATCTCACGCCGCGCATTCGTGGGCGGCGCCGCGGCGTTCACCTTCCTGCCGAGCCGCGTGCTGGGCCGCGCCGGCCAGGCCGCGCCGAACTCCAAGCTGAACATCGCGGGCATCGGCATCGGCGGCATGGGCGCGGGGAACCTGGCGAACCTGCGCTCGGAGAACATCGTGGCGCTCTGCGACGTGGACCCGAACTACGCCGCGAAGACCATCGCCGCCTACCCCAACGCGCGCTTCTGGACCGACTACCGCGAGATGCTGGAGAAGCAGAAGGACATCGACGCGGTGGTGATCGCCACGCCCGACCACACGCACGCGGTGATCTCGATGGCGGCGATGCGGGCGGGCAAGCACGTCTACTGCCAGAAGCCGCTCACCCACTCCGTCCACGAGGCGCGAGCGCTGGCCGAGGCCGCGGCGAAGTACAAGGTGGCGACGCAGATGGGCATCCAGGGCCACTCGATGGGCGGCGCGAGGCGGCTCTGCGAGTGGATCTGGGATGGAGTGATCGGCGAGGTGCGCGAGGTGGACGCATACTGCAGCCTGTCCTACTACCCGTGGGGCCACGCGTACTGGAGTTCCAAGTGGAGCGCGCGCCCCACCGACACGCCGCCTGTGCCGGACAAGCTGAACTGGGACCTGTGGCTCGGTCCCGCGCCGGCGCGCCCGTACCACCCCGCCTATCATCCGCTCGTCTGGCGCTGCTGGTGGGACTTCGGCTGCGGCATGATGGGCGACCGAGGCGCGCACACGCTGGACGGGGTCTACTGGGCGCTGAAGCTGGGCGCGCCCTCGAACATCGAGGCCAGCTCGTGCGGCATGACGGACGAGGTACACCCGCTCTCCGCGATCGTC
>CAZFLM010000006.1:0-112310 GCA_964519955.1 uncultured Chthonomonadaceae bacterium
TGTTTGTTAGAATAATTTTTCGCTGGACGCGCCCCGGACCCATCGCGGGGCCGCTTCTCATCGCGAGCTGAGCACGGAGAGGGCGGGATTCGAACCCGCGAGGCTCATCGCCTACCCGTTTTCAAGACGGGGTCCTTAAACCGCTCGGACACCTCTCCTCGCCGGCAGTAGTATAGCGCAACGCGCAGGAGGCGTCAACGTGCCGGCGCGGTTGCAGGTGCGGCGCGCGGGTTGTAGAATAGACACACAGCGCGGGCAGGCAGCGGCGCGGAGGGGTGACGATGGACCAGAACGGTGTGATCCAGGCGGTGCGCGAGGCGTTCGACCTGGCGCCGGACCAGGTCGACGACTACCTCGAGATGACCGAGGACGGTCGCGTGGGCGGCGTGGTCGTCGTCAAGGGGAGCCCCGAGTTCGACGAGGCCCGATCCGTCGTCCGCACCAGGCGCGTATGGGATCGGCTCAGGCAGAACGCCGCTGACCAGTTGGTGAACATGGGTGCCGTGATCCTGTTGAGCGAGGCAGAGGCCGCCGCCTCAGGGCTCGACGCCAAATGATGCCCATCGACGTTGGCCTCCGAACGGTGGAGCTGTTCGCCGCGCAGGTCGGCGACTTCGTGACCCAGGCGGCCATCGAACTCGGGCTCTCGTTCTCGGACGAGGGCCTCGTCTACCAGTACACGAGCATCGCCTCCCTCATGGCCATGCTGGCGCCCGAGCACTCGTACGTCGACACCGCCGGTGGCCAGCCCTCGGCCGCCCTGCGCAGCATCTGGGCCACGGCCGCGCCGTATCTCAACGACGCCGTCGAGTTCAAGCACGGGCAGAGCGTTCTGTCGGATGCATGTGCTCGCGCGCGATCGGGGTTCGATGCCGAACAGGCCGAGGTGGCCAACCTCCTGCAGGACGCCATCGCGCAGACGGAGGGGCTCGACGTGTTCTGCGCCTGTTTCAGCGCGGACGGCGACCACCTCGGCCAGTGGCGTGGCTATGGTGACAACGGGCGCGGCTGCGCGCTCGGGTTCGACCTGCGCGACTTGCGCGACGGCATCAACGGCCTCTGCTGCTGGCTCGTCTACGGTGATGGCGCTCACGGGAGGGCCCAGAACGCCATTGCCGACCGGCTCGTGACGCAGCTCGTGTCCGAGTTGGCCCGCTTGCGCCCGCGCGAGCGCGAGGCCCAGGAGGACTACGACGGCTCCGTGCTGGCGGCGCTGTTTCGGCTGCTTCCCTCTGTGTTCCTCCTCTTCAAGGACTACTCGTTCCGCGACGAACTCGAGTACCGCGTGGTCTACTCGGACGCCGTGGCGCCGAGGCCCATCGTCTCGGGGCCAGGCGGACCGTCGCGCTGTTTCCGGGCGTCCGGCCCGGCCGTCGTGCCGTTCGTCAAGCTCGACTTCGAGGCCGGCGCAATGGCGCCTCTGCGCGAGATCCGCCTTGGGCCCGCATCGCAGTTCGGCGTCAATCCGAGGAGCCTGGAGTTCCTGCTGGAGCGGTGTGGCCTTCCAGACGTGCAGGTGAAGCGCAGCGCGATCCCATTCGTGCCGCGGTAGCGCGAGGGGCGCCCGCGTCGGTACATCTCGCCAGGCAGGAGTGCACATTGGCCAACATCGTCATCATCGGGGCCGGCAGCGGCTTCGGCGGGCGGCTGTCCATCGACATCCTCTCGCGCGAGGCCCTCCGGGACAGCGAGATCCGTCTGTGTGACATCCACCCCGGGCGCCTCGAGCAGGTCCGCGCCTACGTAGCTCGCACCATCGACAAGCACAGCCTGCCTGCCCGCGTGGTTGCCTCGACCGACCGCCGCGCGCTGCTGCCGGGCGCCGACTTTGTGGTCACCTCTATCTCGGCGGGCGGCGGCGCCTACTACGGGTTCCCGTACTCCGCCGAGATCGAGATCCCCAACCGCTACGGCGTCTACCAGTTGGTGGGCGACACCCTCGGGCCCGGCGCGGTGTTCCGGTTCCTCCGAACGGGGCCCGTCCAGCAGGCGATGCTGCGCGACATGGAGGAGCTATGCCCCGAGGCGTTCGTCATCAACCACACGAACCCGATGGCGATGCTGTCCTGGCTGCATCTCAGCTCCTCGTCGATGCGCTATGTCGGCATCTGCCACGGAATACAGGCCACGACGCACGAGTTGGCGCGCTGGATCGGCGTGCCCATCGAGGATGTGACCTACTCCGTGGCGGGCATCAACCACCTTTCGTGGATCATGGAGTTCCGCCGCGGTGACGAGGATCTCTACCCCCAGATCATGGCTCTCCTCGATCGGCCCGACGTCGTCGAGCGCGAGCGCGTCCGCTTCGAGATCCTGCGCCACTTCGGCCGGTTCTGCACGGAGAGCAGCCATCACGATGGCGAGTACTTGCCGTACTTCTACAAGACTGCCGAGATGATGCGCGACTACGGGTTCGGCCCCAAGAGCGTGCGGATGGAGGCGCCCGCCACGCGCGAGTGGATGGCCCAGACCGGCGGCGAGGCGCCCGTCGGCGAGCTGAGGCGCTCCAGTGAGTACACGAGCGGCATCGTCGAGGGTGTGCTGACCGATACGCCCTACCGGTTCTACGGCAACGTGCTCAACACCGGCCTCATCACCAACCTGCCTCAGGGGTGCTGCGTCGAGGTGATGACCGTCGCCGACCGCCGGGGCTTCCACCCGACGCACTTCGGCGCGCTCCCACCGCACCTGGCCGCGCTCTGCCGGTCCAACGTGCCCGTGCAGGAGCTGGCGGTGAAGGCCGTGCGCGAGCGCGACCGCGAAGCAGCGTTCCAGGCATGCGCCCTCGATCCGCTCACCGCTGCCGTGCTGCCCTTGCCGAAGATCCGGGCCATGTTCGACGAGCTGTGGCAGGCCGAGGCCGACGGCGGCCTGCTTCAATGGTTCGATCCCGCTCACGAGGGGGCGCCGCCAGAGACCTGCGCCGGTTGAGGCGGCCCGGCTGTGAGGCCGAAACCGGGGCAGCCCTCAAGCCGTCAGTACTGCCATGAGAAGCGAGTTGAGCAACAACGGGGGCGCCGGCCAGGCGCCCTCCCTTACGCCGGAGTTGGTGACCAAGCTCAGCGACAAGAAGGTGGGCGAGCGCGAGCGGGCCGAGCAGGCCATCGATCGTCTCGGCCCGGACGCCGTCGATGCCCTCATGGCCGTGCTGCGCAAGGAGGCCGATAAGCGCAAGCGGAAGCGCTGGATCATCGTGCTCGTCCTGGCGTACGTCGTGCTGATGCTGGGGTTCATGATCGCCACCCGCAACAGCGCGATGATCGGCTCCATCTCCAGCATGGGCAGCGTCATCGTCGCGGTGACCGCCATCAGCCAGGCCCAGAAGAACGCCGCCAAGAAGCTGACCGAGTACGACGACATCCGTACCGTCGGCCCGCTCGCCGAGGCGCTGCACTATCAGGACAAGGGGCTTCGCAACGCCGCGGTCGAGAGACTTGGCGTACTCCTGCCGCGCCTCAAGGCGTCCGACCATGACCTGATGACCGAGGAGCAGAAGCTTGCGCTCTACAAGGCGATCAAGCTCCCGTTGGCGAAGGGCGCCGGCCCGGCCGACTGGGCCTTCCTGCTCGCGGCCCTTGGCGCCCTGGAGCAGATCGGCGACGAGCGCGCGCTGCCCTTCGTCGATGCCATCGTCGAGCGCACGCCGTCCGGGACGAAGGAGCCGGAGGTGGTCGAAGCGGCGCGCGCCTGCCGTCCGGCCCTGCTGGAGCGCATCGAGCAGCAGCGCGTCGCGATGAGGCTGCTGCGCCCCTCTGAGGCCCCCGCCGACGCCGGCGAGACGCTCCTGCGCCCAACGTATGGCCCGGGCCAGTCCGATCCCGACCTGCTGCTGCGCCCGAGCGATGAGCCCGAAGCGGCCACCGAGAGTTGACGGAATGCGACGATGAGCGACCGGCAATCGAGACCAGAGGATGGTGAGGCGCTGCGGCGCGCGGCGGCCACCCGCTCCGGGACGGCTCTGGGGATTGGGCTGCGCGGCCGCCGCCGGGCGCTGAGGGCGCTGGACACGGTGGGGGCGGAGTCGCTCGACGCCGTCCTGGACCTGCTGCGCGCCGAGAAGCGGCGAGCGCGCGTGCGGCGGCGGATCCTCTTGTGGGGGCTGGCCGTATGCGTCCTGGGCGCGGTAGCCGTCGCCGTTCTGGGCCACGCGTCGCACGTCAACATCAACCCGAGCGGTCTGTGGATCGTGGCGGTGTCTGCGGTTGTCGGGCGCCGCCTGCAGCGCAAGGCCGTGCGCAGGCTGACCGAGTTCGGCGACCTCCGGTGCGTGGGCTTCCTGGCCGATGCGCTCCACGACCGCGACCGCTCGCTGCGTCCCCTCGCGATGGCGAGGCTGACCGAGTTGCTGCCGCAGATGAAGCATTCCGACGCCGGCCTGATGAGCGAGGAGCAAAAGCTGTCGCTCTACAAGGCCGTGCGGCTGGAGGAGGCCAGACCCCCGCGCGTCGAGGAGGCCCAGTTCCTGGTTGCCGCGCTTGGCGCCCTCGAGCAGATCGGCGACGAGCGGGCGCTGCCGTACGTGGAGGGTATCGCCCAGCAGGCGCCGCGCTCGGCGGAGGAGCATCGCGTGGTGACCGCGGCGTCCGATAGCCTCCCGGCGCTGCAGCAGCGCGTCCAGAACCAGCGCGAGGCCGCCAGGCTCCTGCGCCCCGCCGCCGCCCCCGCCGAAGGCGCCGACACCCTCCTGCGCCCCACCTACGGCCCCGGTGAGACGGACCCTGCGCTGCTGCTCCGAGCCAGCGAAGCGCCGGACCGGGAGGAGTAGATGCCGCCGCCGGGTGAGCCGGAGGGGAGCCCCAGCCAAGGCGCCCGGACCGCGAGCATCGATCGGCTGGGTGACGAGCTGCGCGCCCATCGGGTAGGTGGTTGGCTTGCGCTCGCCTTGCTGTGTCTCGCGCTCCCGCTCTCCGCTGCCCTGGTCGGCGGCTGGGACGTTGGCCTGTCGATCATCGTCTCCGCGGTGGCGGTGCCCGTCGCCTGGCGCCTGTGGGCTCCTGAGCGCGCCTGGAAGGCGACGAACCGGCTCGCCGAGTTCGACGACCCCAGGGCGATCGGTCCGCTTGCCCGCGCCATCGTCCTCCGCACCTGCGGCCTCGACAAGGTCGTCATGGCGCGCCTGACCGAGATCCTCCTGCGCGTGAAGGCCTCGGACAGCCCATCGGTGACGCCAGAAGATCGCCTGGAGCTGTGTAACGCCGTCGATGCGGCTGCCCACCGCGGCGCCTACTCCCGCGAGCGCGACTTCATCGTGGCGGCGCTCGGCGCCCTGGAGCAGCTCGGCGGCGAGGAGAGCGTGCCGTGCGTGATGGCTCTGGCGCGCAGCGAGCCGCGCGACGACCACGAGCGACGGATCGTCGAGGCGGCCCAGGCGTGCCTGCCGGCTCTGTGCGAACGGGCGCAGGCGGAGACCATCGCCTCGCGGCTGCTGCGGCCGGCCGACGCGCCGGATGATGCGGCCACGACGCTGCTGCGCCCCGCACTCGGTGTGGGCGAGACCGACCCCGCGCTGTTGCTGCGAGCCAGCGATGCGCCGGACGGGGAGGAGTGAATGGAGGTAGGGGGTGGAGTCCCTGGCGGCAGCTTCCGGGAGATGTTGGCCGCTCGGCGCATCGCCCGCCTGTCCGACGGCTTGAGCCCGTTCGTTCGGTGGCGGTGGCCGCTCGTTGCGGGCTTGGCTGGCCTGTGCGTGCCTGTCTGTATCGGCGGCGCGAATCCGCTAAGCCTGCTGATCGGGCTCGAACTGGCGGTCGGATGCATGGTCGCCGCTGCCGGCCTGGGTACCTATCGGGTCGAGGCTGAGTTGGAGAGGCTGGATGACCCAAGGGCCATCGGCCTGATGGCCCGGTCGCTGCCGAAGGCTGGCGGGCGCCTCGCCCAGACCCTGATGCGCAGACTGACTGCCCTGCTCCCACGCCTCAAGGCGTCCGACGGGGCGCGGTTGCCGGCCAACTGCCGTGCGGATCTCTGCAAAGCCATCGCACAGGCGGCGCACCGCGGCGCCTACGCCCGCGAGCGTGACTTCATCCTCGCGGCCCTGGGCGCGCTGGAGCAGCTCGGCGGAGAGGAGAGCGTGCCGTGCGTGCAGGCCCTGGCCGACAGCAACCCGCGCGACGAGTACGAGCGGCAGATCGTCGATGCGGCCCAGGCGTGCCTGCCCGCGCTGAAGCAGCGCGCCGATGCAGCCACCGCGGCCTCCACGCTCCTGCGCGCCGCCGATGCGCCGGATGACGCCGCGGACGTGCTGCTGCGCCCGGCGTCGGGTGTCGGCGAGACCGACCCCGCGCTGCTGCTCCGCCCCGTCCATTCCGACCAACAGCCGCCAATAGGAGACCGCCCGTGACCGCCGACCAGATCCGCACCGATGTCCTGCAGTTCGCCCGACGAGCGTACCCGGAGATCCAGGTCACCGTGGCGCCCTATCCGGAGGAGCCCGACCGCCTGGCCATCACCTTCGTCGAGGAGCGGTTCGCCGGGCTCTACCCGCTGCAGCGCTACCACTACCTCGTAAACCTGATCCCGCAGGAGTACTACGACGAGCACCTCGCCAACACCGTCTGGTTCGAGCTGGCGCCCGGCGAGGAGCCCAAGGACCTGGAGTACCCCGACGACGACCTCGTGGCCCAGATCACCTCGGACGTGATGAACTGCGTCGAGGCGTCCGGCTTCTTCGCGGCGCTCGACGACGCCCTCTGCCCGGCCGACGAGGGCGTGGAGCGGGAGCCGTGCCGGGGCGACTTCCGCATCGCCAGGCGGGTGCTTCAGGAGAGGGGCTTCATCGAGGACGAGCTGTTCGACGTGCTGCACGTGATGATGGCGCAGGGAGGCTACTGCGACTGCGAGCTGCTGTACAACGTGGCCGAGGAGAGCCGCCTGGCCGCCGAGTACTGGGAGGCCCGCGCCGCCGGCCAGGCGCCCTACGACCCGCACGCGCGCCCGGAGCGCTGACCGAGGAGGATCGGCGATGGGCCACGACGTGATCGCGCCCTGGATGAGCTTCCTGCTGACCAACCCGTTCCGCCGCCGTGGACAGGACCCGCGCCGCATCCTGGCGCCCTACCTGCGCGAGGGGATGGTTGCGGTTGACGTGGGCTGCGGGCCGGGCTACTTCGCGATCCCGATGGCGGAGATGGTGGGCGAGGCCGGCAAGGTGGTCGCCATCGATATGCAGGAGACGATGCTCCGCAAGGCGCGGGAGGCAGCCCAGAAGCGAGGAGTCGCTGGGCGCATCGACTTCTGCCAGTGCCTGCCCTCCAGCCTGGGCATCGCCGTCCTGGCCGACTTCATCCTGGCATTCGCCGTCCTCCACGAGATGCCGGACGCGGCGGCGGCGCTGGGTGAGATCGCGGCCGCGCTGAAGCCTGGCGGCCGGTTCCTGCTCTCCGAGCCGAGCTTCCACGTCTTCGCCCCCGAGTTCGCCGCCACGCTGAAGCTGGCCGAGGACGCCGGCCTCCAGCTCATCGACGAGCCGCGCATCCGCATGGGCCGCTCCGCCCTCTTCGCCCGCGAGGCGTAGCCCAGGAGGCCGTGGTGGGCGGGCGTCCCTGCCCGCCCAGCAGAGAGCCGCGGTGGGATGGGCCTCCGCCCCGGTCCGGCAGGGAGCCGTGGTGGGGCGGGCGTCCCTGCCCGCCGAGTACAACCTGCGCTCTGATGAGTAGGGAGGCCAAGCCATGTCCAGGTTGATCCTGCTGCTCGCCGTGGTGCTGCCGGGCGTCGCGGTGACGCTCGTGTGCGGCTGGTTCCTGCTGCAGGACTGGCACGCCCTCCAGGCCGCCATGGCCCGCTTCGAGGCGGTGGAGCAGACCGGCGACCTCCGCGCCCTGGCCGCCTGCGACGCCCGCCAGCACATCCATCGCCTGAACTGCTTCGCCGAAGGGGTAGGGGGCCTGCTCGGCTGGCTCATCGCCGCCGTCGGCGTCCACGGGCTCTGCGTGAGCGGGCGGCGGCAGACGTGACGGCGCGGCCACCCTAGGTCGTGGGCATGAAGGGGATGCGGCTGTACCGGACCTCTATCGGGGCGCCGTTCGGCTGCCTGACGCCCCGCGCTTCGAGCATCGCTTCCACCGCGCTCTTCGTGCGTTCGTCGCTTACGCCCGGCCCGAGCCGCACCGTGCGCAGCGGTACTAGGGTGTCCGTTAGCTCCAGATCCACGTAGGGCACGATCCGGGACGACCGATGCAGGTAGCGCTCGACGAGCCGCTCGGTCGGACCCGTCGGGCTGTAGATGACGCGGTACTCGCGCTCTGCGCTGAACGCCTCGTGCTTGAACAGCATGCAGAGGCTTGGGTGCAGGTCTGTGAACGCCCGGGCGGCCGCCCCGACGGCGTGCTCGGACTGTCCCGTAAGCGCCCCCATTGCGTCCAGGTAGTCGGACAGCAGCTCCCCCGCCAGTTCGCGCTGCTTCCTGGGGGCGTAGGTCACCCAGCAGCCGATGCCGTTGACGTGCGGCTCCAGGATCGTCCGATCGATCCCCAGGATGCACCCGCGCCCCATATCGCCGTACCCGCGCCACTGGCCGAGGTCGTCGTCCACCAGCGTGAAGCACGCGCAGTAGACCGGCTGATTGGTGCCTGGAATGAGGCGCTTGGCTGCGCGGAGCACCCTTGCCCGCCATCCGGTCTCGCTCGCCAGCATCTGGTCGATCTGGTCACTCAGGACGTTCTGCCCGTGTCGGTACTCCTGGGTGTCGTTCATGAACGCGGCGGACGACGCTCGCAGGCGTGGGAAACCATGGCCGGCGGTGGCTGCGTCGAGTGTAGCGAGCGAGGTGTAGTGGAAGATGAGGTCAGCTCGGGTGAGACGGCGGTCCTTGCTCAGCACCCGCTTGCGGATCTGATCGATGAACCCTCGCCGGTGTTCGGCCGGGACCTCCCAGTCCATCAGCCGGCGTCCCGGAACTGCGCTGCAGACGCTTCGGTCTCGGGGGTGATGAACAGCAGGAATCCTACGTTGGCTGCCTCCTTGCCCAGATCCAGCGACAACTGGTCCCAGACCCTGTCCACGGCCGCCCGGATCGTGTCGTCTCTGAACTGCTCATCCACCACGTAACCCGTCACCCGCCCGTTCTTCTCCATCAGGTGTGACGTGTCGACGTTGGGCAGGACCGCCCGTATGGACTCCGCGACCTTGTCTTTGAACATTGCACGCCTCCACGGTCGATTCTACCGCAATGGTGGCATGGTCCGCTCCCGAGCCCCTCACGCCGCCAGCCGCATCAGGTAGAGCAGCACGAGGCAGCCCGCGACCGTCGCCGCGAGGCCGGAGACGCGCATCTTCTTGAGGTAGAGGAGGAGCGCGATGCCCGTGATGGACACCAGGCACAGCGCGTAGCCCGACACGTCGATCAGGACCGCCCACGTCTTGCCGCTGTCCCGCCCGCGGTGCAGGTCGTTCATCACCCCGACGAACCCCTGCGCGTCGATGGCGACCTCGTACTTGCCGCTCTCCAGGTCGAACACGCAGTCCGCCGAGTACCCGGGCGCCTTGAACGTCAGGGCGCCCTCGCTGCCCTCGTCGCGCCGGTCCGTCACCGTGCCGTGCAGGCGGTGCGTCGCGCGCAGGTACTCCGCCACGCGCAGCCAGTCGACCCCCTTGGCAGTCCTCCAGCCGGCGGGCAGAGTCCCCCGGACTTCGTGGCTCCGCGGCTTGATGCCGAACGTCCACTCCGGGTGGTTCAGCGTCACACCCGTCGCGGAGAAGAACAGCACGACCAGCATGCTGAACACGGACAGGTACACGTGGAGCCACCGGAGCGCCGTGTGGATCCGCAGCTTGAGCGGGCGCTTCCGCCGGCGCAGTGGCCTACTTTCGCTTTCGGTACTCAACCGTCGCGCCCTTGATCTCGATGCCGCCCGCCACGTCGACCTTGAACGGCTTGCCGGCGATTTCCACCTCCTTGCGGATCAACTGGTGGGTGCCGTGCTCGCGCGACGCCTCGATGCACACGCTGTACGTGCCCTGCTGCACCGGCTTGTCCTTGTCGTCGGTTCCGTTCCACACGACCGAGTACGTACCGGCAGACCGGGTCGCGCTCGAGCGAGTCACCACCAGGTCCAGCTTCGTCGCCGCCCACACGTCGTAGGCGTAGCGGTACCAGCGCCGCAGGTCGGGGATCCAGCGCGGCCCGCGACCTCGGGTCATCGCCCACAGGCAGATCGTGCGGACGGGCTTCCCTTCCTTGTCCTCGATCCAGACGGCGACGTACGGCCGGCGCGCGCGGAAGTCGTCGATCTGCGCGATCTCCACGCCGATGGCCACTTCCATCTTGTCGTCCCACGGCTTGCCGGCGGGCTGCTTCGTCTGCTGGGCGCTGCCGCGAACGCCAACAAGCGCCAGCGCCATGCCGCCGAGGGTTGCGAGCGCGTTCCGCCGCGTCATCTCCTCGCGCAGGTCGTCGTGTCTCATTGGGCTCCAGGACCTCCGTTCCATCGGGTGTGCTCCTCGTTGCCAGCGCACTACTGCACTATAGACGCACGCCAGGCCGGAGTCGAAACAGATCGGTCGTCCGGAAAGACCAGCAGCGCCGCGCCGCCGGCCTGCTCCACGAGCGGCAGGCTCTCCTCCATGTGCAGAACGCCACACACCGTCGCGAGCATGTCCGCCAGCATCGCGCTCTCCGCCACGATCGAGACGCTCGCCAGGCTCTCCGCCGGGTGCCCGGTCCGCGGGTCGAGCACGTGCGACCGCCACGTCTCGCCCACCTGGAACCCACGCCGGTACCCGCCGCTCGTCGCCATTCCCTGGTTCGAGAGGCGTACCGTGCACAGGGGCGTGGCGTTCTCGTGTGGCGCGGCGGGGTCGGCTACTTCGGCGGCAGCCTGCCCCTCGCCGCGGTGACGGAGGTCGCCGCCCAGGTTGACCAGGCACATCGTTGCGCCCGCCTCCATCGCGGCGTCGCAGCTCCGGTCGATGATGTATCCCTTGGCGACCGCGTTCAGCGTGACCGGCAGGTCGAGCAGCCGGACAGCCGTCCCGCGCGCCCGATCCACTCGCCAGAGCGGCGCGTCCATCTGCGCCGCGAGCGCGGCAAGTTCCGCCTCGGCCGGCTCCGCGCCACTCTCCGCCGCAGCGCGCCACAGCCGTGTGAGCGCCTCCACCGCCGGGTTGAACGCCCCGCCGCTGCGCACCCGCCAGGCCTCGCTCGCCTCGAGCACCTCGCCTAACTCCGGCGACACAGGCGCCTCGACCCCCAGCGTCCGCTGCCAGCGCGCCAGCTCGCTGTCCGCCCGGTAGGAGCTGAACACCCCGTCCAGCCGTTCGATCTCGTCGAGCGCCCCCTTCTCGGCTGCCAGGCTGGCCGCCCGATCGCGCGCGGAGAGCTGGAGTTCGAGCGACGTGCCGAGGACCCGCTCGAAGTGAGCGGTGTGGCGAACCGGTTGTCGTCGCAGAGGGAAGCGCATGGGGCGTGGCAACTCCGCGGCGCGCCCATCTTGGTGAGCCTGTCCGCCGCTTCGGTGACGATTCTACCCTCTGCGGCCCGTGGGGCCGCGGTGGCGGGTTCCCCGCAGGGTATCATGTGCAGGTGGTGCCCCCTAACCCGGGCTCCCGGCCAATTACCGCACGAGGCAACGGGATGATACTCGCTCGCTGACAGGAACCTGATCGCAGGGAACGCTGCTCCGGCACACGCCGGGCCCTGTGAGCGCGTCTCGTCGCCGAGCCAAACCATCTCGCCAGCCTGTCTGTCCATCCGCACACGCCACGCTTGCCGCCCGACGCCTCCTCCCTGCGCTCGCTCGACGCTGCCGCACCGCACGCGGGTAGGAGACCCACCCATGTTGTCCGCACACAAGATCCAGAAACACATCGGCGCGCGCGCCATCCTCGACGGCGTGTCGCTCTCCATCGCCGCGGGCGAGCGAGTGGGCCTCGTCGGTCGCAACGGCTGCGGCAAGACCACGCTGCTGCGCATCCTCACCGGCGAGGAGGCGCCCGACACCGGCGCCGTCGGCGCAATCCGGAGAGGGCTGTCGGTGGGCTACCTCCCGCAGATCCCTGAGATACCGCGCGGCCGCACGGTGCTGGAGGAAGCGATGGCGGAGCTGCCGCTGGGCGTGGCCGGATGGCAGGCGAAGCGCCACCTGCTCGCGCTCGGCTTCGCCCCTGCAGCCCTCTGCCAGGAGGCCCAGACTCTCTCGGGCGGCGAGAAGACGCGCCTCATGCTGGCCCGCCTGCTCCTCGGCGACCACGACCTGCTCCTCCTAGACGAGCCGACCAGCCACCTCGACATCGGCATGCTGCGTTGGCTGGAGCGCATGGTCGTCGAGCACCGGGGGGCCTGCCTCATCGTGTCGCACGACCGCCGGTTTCTCGACCGCACTGTGTGCCGCATCGTCGAGCTGGACGAGGGGCGCCTGACGGAGTACGCGGGCAACTACACGGCCTACGTGGCGCAGAAGCAGGCGCGCATCGAGCGGGACCGCACGCTCTACGTGGAGCAGCAGCGGCAGATCAATGCGCTGCGCGAGTTCGCGGCGAGGCAGATGGGCTGGGCGGCGAAGTGCCAGGCAGGGCCGAAGGCCGGGCGGGACGTGAGGGGCCGCATCGCGGAGAAGATCGCCAAGCGCGCCCACGCCGCCGAGCGCCGCGTCGAGCAGATCGAGGCGGATGCTGTCGAGAAGGCGCACGACGCTGCCGGCGTGTCGGCCGCGTTCCGCGGGGTGCGCCGCAGCGGCCAGACGGTGTTCGAGACGCGCGATCTGGGCATGCGCTTCGGCGATCGCGCTCTGTTCGACGGCGTTGACCTCACCGTGGCGTTCGGCGAGCGCGTCGGCATCGTCGGGGCGAACGGGGCGGGCAAGACGACGCTGCTGCGCCTCCTGCTGGGTGAGGCCGAGCCGACCGAGGGCACGATCCGGCGCGGCGCGGGCGTGGTCCCGTTCCACGCGGCTCAGATCCAGGAGCAGTTCGACCCGGACGCGACGGTCCTCGCCACGCTCGAGGAGGTCGGCCGGATGACGCCGACGGAGGCGCGCACGC
The DNA here is from genome assembly GCA_964519955.1 of uncultured Chthonomonadaceae bacterium. Classification (GTDB taxonomy): domain Bacteria; phylum Armatimonadota; class Chthonomonadetes; order Chthonomonadales; family CAJBBX01; genus CAZFLM01. Next base: position 12,976 of record CAZFLM010000006.1, read on the forward strand.
TTCTCGCCTGCTTCCTGTTCCGCGACACGGAGGTGTTCAAGCTGGTCCGCATGCTCTCCGGCGGCGAGCGCGTGCGTCTGGCGGTCGCGGCGGCGGTGGCGTCGGACGCGAACCTGCTGGTGCTCGACGAGCCGACCAACTACCTGGATACCGATACGCGCGAGCGGCTGGAGCAGGCGCTGGAGGGCTACAAGGGCACGCTGCTCGTCGTCTCACACGACCGCTACCTGCTCGACCGCCTGACGCACCGCACGATCGCCCTGGAGGCCGGCCGCCTCACCGACTACCCCGGCCCCTACGCCGAATGGGAGGAGCGGCAGCCCGCAACCTAGCGAACCCGCTCCCACCAGCGCCACAGCCGCCTGCCGCCACTGGAGGGTGGCGCTCCGTCGCCACCGCTCTGGGCCCACCGCCCCGCACACGGTTCCGAGGCGCGACAGTCATGGAGCGCGTGGCGCCGTCACCGCGACCGACCCCCGCCAGCGCCACAGCCGCCTGCCGCCACTGGAGGGTGGCGCTCCGTCGCCACCGCTCTGGGCCCACCGCCACGCACACGGTTCCGAGGCGCGATCGTGAGGGAGCGGTCTGCGTATCCGCGACCGCCTACTTCGCCTCGCTCTGCCGGTAGAGGCGGATGTCGCTGAACAGCGTCTCGAACGGGCCGCCGCCGGGACGGCCGTCGAACGCGGCCATGATCGTCGTCACCGCGTCGCCCGCTTTGTGCCCGAGCGGGACGACGATGTGCTCCCACTGGCCCACCGTGCCGCGGTCCGTGCCCGGGTGGGCGCCGCGGCCGGTCGTGTCCGCCGCGCCCGAGTCGCGCAGTGTCCCGCCGTCGTCGAACAGCAGGTCGAGCGCCGTCTTGCGGCTCAGTGCGTTGGACGGCTTCATCCAGTAGCTCAGCACCGTGTCCGGGTGAACGATGACCTTCGTCGTGAAGAGGCGGCAGTAGGAGTAGCTGTGATCCGGGTTGTCCGCGTTGCCGGCATATCGGATGGCCGCCGCGCCGTCGTGGCCCGCGCCCTCCGCCACGCGGCACTGGAGCCCGCTCACCGCGCGCTGCCCACCGCCCTGCTCTTGCAGCGCATCGACGTCGGGCCGCGGCTGGCCGGGCGCGAGGGTCGATCCGAACGTGGTCGGGCCGGGCCGCACCTTCGGCAGCGGCGAGTTGCCGGTCTGAAGGGTGTCCGAGGCAGCCCCCGCCACGATGAACCCCTTCGGTTGGAGGCACGCGATAACCTGTGAGTCGGTTGGGCCGCCGCCTAGTGTGACTGCCGGCTGCCACGCGCCCTGGAAGCATCCCGCGTGGAGGAGGACCTTCGCGGCGCTCGCTCGCACCGGGCCGGTGAGGTTGTTGAACTGCTGGAGTACAACCTTGCCCGGGCCGTCGAGCACAGCCATCGTTCCGGGCGCCCAGATCTGCGAGTTGAAGAGGCGCGCCCCGCCCGTGAAGGCCGGCAGCGTCACGACGGCGCCGACCTGGCTCGTGCCCAGCACCACGAGCTGCGTGTTGTAGAGGTCGAGCCCGTCTGGCGACAGGGCCTCGAACGTAACCGCGCGGCTGCCCGCGTCGGTGCCGTGGTTCACCACCACGCCGGATGTGCCGCCGCCGTCATTGGCGAACTTCAGCCCGTCGAGCGCGGAGTAGAGGAACGTGCGCAGGATCTGCTCGTTCTTGCAGCTCCCGAACACGAGCCCCTCCAGATTCGCCTGCTGGTACGCGATCACGCGGCCGAACGGGTCGCCCTGGTAGGTGGGGTGGGGCAGGTCGGCCGGGATGCGCGCCATGTAGTGCGGATTGAACTGCACATCCTCGACCACGCCCCGGTCGCTCTTGCTGACGAAGACGCCGCGCCGGAAGAGGCCGCCGCCCGGGTAGCGGATGCGGTGGCCGGTGCTCGGGTGCGTGTAGAAGTCGAAGCCCTGCCACCCGTTGCCGATCGTCACGTCCGTCGCCCAGCAGTTCGGGCCGAGCGACTGGACGGTCCACGGGTAGGGCACCGGCTCGGCGATGTTCTGCTCGGGGTACCACACGGTCAGGCCGCGCACGCCGGAGCCGGGCTTCAGGCGGATGAGCGCCGTGCCCTGCTCCTGGCCGCGCCCGCCCGTTGCCAGCAGCACGCTGCCGGCCGACTGCGTGTGATGCGGCACGTCGAAGCTGCCGCGGAACTCGACGCCGCCCGGCACCACGAGGGAGCCGGCGATCTTGTAGCGCCCAGCGGCCAGGTAGACGGTGCCGCCGAGCTTGCCAGCCTTGTCGAGTGCCGTCTGCAGCGCTCGCGTGTTGTCGGCCGCGCTCGGTGAGACGCCGCATTCGGACGCGAGGACGAGGGCCGACGACTTGGGGCGGGCAAGCGGCACCGGATTGCCTGGATGGGCGCGCGGCGTGGTTAGTTCGAGTGGGCGTCCATCGACGACGATGTCGCTGCCGTCGGCGTGCGACACCCTGGCCGGTGCGCCGCCGGCGCGGCTCTGGGCGCAGGCCAGGATTCGCGCGACCTTCACTCCCGGGCCGAGCCGGATGTCGGGAGCGCCGGCGCCTGGGCTGCGGGGGACGAATAGGCACCCGAGGGCAGTCACGCGGCCGCTGGCGGCATCGAGCATCGGGCATGGGCTCTCGAACTGGGTTCGGCACGCGGTCACCGTCCCGCGCCCCTCCAGACGCATGCCCGCGCCGCTATCGGACCACACGCGGCAGTCGTTGAGCTGCGCGACAGCCGTGTACGACGGACGGGTAACGACGCCTGCTTCGGTCCCGTCGAAGTAGCAGTTCGTGGCGGCGAGGCCCACACCGTTCATCTCAACGATCTCGAGCCCAACGCGGCATCCGAGCGCCTTGCAGTCGTACATGACCCCGTTGGTCGTGCCCTGGGCGCCCGGGCGGTATCGGAACCCGATGCCATAGCCTGCCACCCTCACGCGGTACTGGTACTCCCAGTCGCTGCGGAGCATGTCGACGCCCACCGCGTCCTGGAGAAGCGCAGCACGGAGCGCCGCCTTGGCAGTTCCCCCCGACGGTGCTCCAAGCAGGTTCGCCGCCTGCCAGTAGGTCGCAGAGAAGTCCACGTTCGTCAGGCGCCCGATGTCCGTGCACGTGTCGACGAAGATGCCCGTCTTCAGTGGGGTGCCGCACACGTCCTGGATGGTGTGCAGCTCATTCCACTCGGGCCCGAAGCGCATCGCCTGGTAGGGGTTCACGAACAGCACGTTGCGCACCGTGTAGTTGTCGCCGCTCACCTTCGCGGAGCCCTGGATCGTCCACGGATACGGCTGGATGTCCTCGGCGCGCTGTTCCGGGTACCAGATGCTCAGGTCCGTCACTCCGGTGCCGCGCTCCATCGTGATCGCCGCCGGCCCATCCGCACTGCCGCGCCCGGAGACCGGCATCAGCACCGTGCCGCGACCGTCGAACGCGACCCAGTTGCCCTTGGCATCGGACCCCGCGAACGGCTTCTCGCCGCGCAGCACCACGCCCTCCTTCAGCGTGAGCGGCGCGGCGAGCCGGTAGCGCCCCTCAGCAAGGAACAGCGTTCCACCGCCCGCCGCCGCAACCTTGTCGATGGCCTGCTGGATCGCCGGCGCTGCATCGGCGCCCGAGGGCGGCGCTTTGAGCGTCTGGACCGCGATGATGACGTCTTCTGAGGGGTAGTCGCTCTTCACGACCGCCGCGGGGCCTCCCTGGGCGGCACACGGAGCGGCGAGAATGGCGAGCAGGGCGACAAGGCGGTGGACAGGGCGCATGGCGTTCTCCGATCGGCGACAGGCGAGCCCGAGCGGCCCGCCGGCCCACAGTTCACCGCCGACCGCGCTCGCTCCTACCTCCCACACCCACCATCCGAGCCGGGAGCGTGAGCGACCGGTCTGCTGCGTCCCGCACGCTGTCGCGGCGGCGGGTACCATGAGGACGCATCTTCTGTTCGGAGGAAGTCTGTGACAACAGCACTACTGGCCGCCCTGGCCCTCGGCATCGTCGCCGCCGCGCCGGCCCCGCGCGTGGAGTTCATCGCCCATCGAGGCGAGTCCGCCGACGCGCCGGAGAACACCCTGGCTGCGTTCCGCCTCGCCTGGGAGCGCCACGACACCGCGATCGAGCTGGACACGCACCTGACGAGCGACGGCAAGCTCGTGGTGAGCCACGACGGCAACACGAAGCGCACGACCGGCGTCGACAAGGTCATCAAGGACACGCCGCTCGCGGAACTGGAGGCGCTCGATGCGGGCAAGTGGAAGGGCGCCCAGTTCGCCGGCGAGAAGCTGCCGACGCTGCTGAGCGCGCTCGAGACGATCCCGGACAAGTGCCGCTGCTTCATCGAGATCAAGTGCGGCCCCGAGGCTGTGCCGGAGTTGGTGCGCGTGATCAAGCAGTCCGGCAAGAAGCCCTCGCAGCTCGTGCTCATCAGCTTCAGCGCGGATGCGCTCGCGGCGGCCAAACGCGCGCTGCCCAGGCTGCGGGCCTACTACCTGGCCTCGACCCGCCGCGACCCCGAGACCGGCGAGTGGAGCCCCTCCGTCGAGGACCTGATCGCCAGGGCGAAGGACATGCGCATCGACGGCCTGGATCTCGCGATGTCGCCCTGCCCGGATGCCGCGTTCGTGCGCGAGGTGAGGAACGCGTGCCTCGGCCTCTACGCGTGGACCGTCGACGACCCGGAGATGGCGAGGCGCCTGGTTGCCGCGGGCGTCGACGGCATCACGTCGAACCGCCCCGCGCGCCTGCGCGAGCAGTTGCAGCCCAAGTAGCCGCCCGCAACCGGAAGCCCCCGCCCCTTGCGGGAGGGGGCTGGGGGAGGGGTCGCCGCCGCGTCTATCGGAGACCCCGGCCAAGGAGAAGACGCTGTCCACGCCTGAGATGACCACGTCACCCACTCCCGCCCGCGACACGGCGCTCGACGCCCTCCGCGGGCTGGCCGTCTTCCTCATGGTCGCCGCCGGCCTCATGCCGTGGGGCCCGGCCAACGTGCTGCCTGGCTGGATGTACCACGCCCAGGAGCCGCCGCCGACCCACGAGTTCAACCCGAACCTGCCCGGCATCACCTGGGTCGATCTGGTCTTCCCAACGTTCCTCTTCGCGATGGGCGCGGCCATCCCGCTCGCCTACTCGCGCCGCCTCGACCGCGGCGACAGCAGGCGCACGATCTTCGCCCACACGCTGAGCCGCGGCGCGCTCCTTGTCTGGTTCGCCATCTTCCGCAACTACGTCACGCCCTACAAGATCGACGCGAACCCGACGGCGGCCACGCAGGGGTACGCGCTCGCGGCCCTCGCGCTGCTCTTCGCCATGTTTACGCGCGTGCCGGACGGTTGGCGCGGCTGGCGCGAGTGGGCGCTGCGGGCAGTGGGCTTCGGAGGTGGCGGCGCGCTGCTCTGGGTGCTGTACCACGGCACCGGGCGCCCGTTCTCCCTCGGCGACAGCGACATCATCCTGATGATCCTGGCCAACATGGCTGTCCTCGGCGCGGGCGTCTGGCTGTGTACTCGAGGCAGCCTCACCGCGCGCCTGCTCGCGATGGGGCTGGCGGCCGGCGCGCACCTCGCGTCGTCGTCGCCAGGCTGGGTGCAGGACCTCTACAACGTCGCGCAGCTCCCGTTCTGGCCGCACTGGACCTTCGGCTGGTTCTTCCAGCTCGCGTTCGCCAAGTACCTCGTGGTCGTCCTGCCCGGCACGATCGTGGGAGACCTGCTGGTCGCGTGGCGCGGTTCGAAGGCGGAACAGAACGCTCCTGGATCGAGCGCCCGGTGGATTGCTGCGGCGCTGCTGTGCGCGGCGACGGTGGTCGATCTGCTCGCCGGGCTCTGGTCGCGGCACGTACTGGGCGCGACGCTGATCGCGGCCGTCCTCGTGCTCGCCGCTCTGCGCCTGGCCGCGCGGCCCGCCACCTCCACGCAGCGCCTCGTCGGCGATCTGCTGCGGTGGGGCGGGGCGCTGCTGGCGCTCGGGCTGGTGCTGGAGCCGTTCGAGGGCGGCATCAAGAAGGACCCGGCGACATTGAGCTACCTGCTCGTGACGCCGGCGCTCGGCTGTCTCCTGCTGAGCGCGCTGCTGGTGCTCACGGCGCAGTGCCGGCGTCCGCGCGCGGTGGGGCTCCTGGCGGACATGGGGCGCAATCCGATGGTCGGCTACGTGGGGATGCAGCAGTTGGTTCTGCCGGTACTGGTGCTTACGGGGCTCGATGTACGGCTCTCTGGCTGGTTTGCCAGCCCCTGGATGGCGGGGCTTCTCGGCGCGCTGGAGACGCTTGTGCTGGCGTACGTCGTGCGCCTGTGCAATCGATGGCGGCTATACTGGCGGACGTGAGAGCGCAGGGCAACCGGGCGTCGCCTCGCCGCGTACGCGCCATAGTGGTTGGCGAGTTGGGAGCTGGAACGACGTCGCGCATGCCTTGGCCTGGTGATGCGCATCGGCTCCGCGGTGGAGGGGAGATTCGATGGCGTTCGAGATCAGCGAGGCGGGGGATGGCAACCTTCTGGAGATCCGCGTGTCCGGCGTACTCGAGGCCGGCGATGCGGAGGCGATCACCGCCGCCGTGTGTGAGGCTGCGGCACGCCGCAACTGCCGGCGCTGCCTGATCGATGTGCGCGGGCTCCGCGGCCGGCTGAATGTCATCGGCACGTACACGATGGTGGAGAGCTACCCGGCCGGCCAACTGCGTGTGAAGACAGCCGTCGTCGATCTGCCGGAGCACGCGGAGTACTACAACTTCCACGAAACCGCGGCGCAGAACCGGATGCACTGGGTTCGGTACTTTAACTCCTGCGAGGAGGCTCAGGAATGGCTCTCGGACGCCTAGCCCGAGCCGGTGCGCGCCCGGCCGGGCTGTGCCCGCTAGCCTGGATCATGCACGAGTGCAGTGGTGGGATGGGCCTCCGTGCCCGTCCGGTGCGAGTCATGAATAGGTCAGCCTAGGCGGCCGCCTCTTCCCGCGGGATCGGCCCCGCCGGCAGCATCCGCGTCACGCTGAACGACCCCAGCGCGATGGCCATGCCGACCCAGAATGGGATCTGATAGCTCTGGTAGTGCTGCCAGAGCCACGCCCCACCTATTGGTACCGTGACCGCGGCTATATGGTTCATTGTGGTGCCCATGGAAAGGCAGGGGGTCAGCTCGTCCTTGCGCACGATACGATGGAGGTACGTCGTAAACCCGACCGAGAAGCTGAACAGGACGTTGTCGAGGATGTAGAGGAAGTACAGCACCCCGATCTTCGTGATGGACGAGTAGCCGACGAAGACGAGGATGAGCCCAACCGCGTAGAAGCTCAGGGGGTCGCGCTCGCCCTTCTTGTCCACGATGCGGCCGATCCGCGGCGCCGTCATCGCGATCAGGATCGAGTTGAGGAACTGCAGCGCCAGCATGTGCTGCAGCGGCACGTGGTACACCGTGACGAGCGCAAACGTGGCGAAGATCGAGAAGATCTGCCGCCGGCAGCCCTCCAGGAACGTGAGCAGGTAGTAGAGCCCGTACTCCTTCCGCAGCACGATCGCCGCCCGCGGCGCGCCGGCCGCGTGGGTGGAGAGCAGCGAGCACAGAACCGCCGACGCCGCGATGCACACGCCTGCGATGTGGAAGTAGATCGGGTAGTGCCCCTTGCCCAGGATTTGCGATAACAGCCACGACGCGCCCAGCCCTGTCACCGTCGCTGTGGCCCCGATCGCCCCCATCCGCCCCAGGTGCCGCCCGCCCTCGCGCCCCTTCGCCAGCGCCAGCGTGATGGCCGGTCCCACCGCCGAGTAGAGGTGGAAGCCCACGGACCAGAACACGGATATGCCGACGAGCGCGGCGTAGCTGGGCATGTGCCCGGTGAAGCCGACCCCGACCGCCGTGATCATCAGCCCCAGCCCTGCGATCCGCGCCTCCGCCAGCGCCGCCAGCGACCCCGCCGTCAGCGCCGCCAGCAGCCCGGGGAACTCCCGCATCGACTCAAGCCGCCCCAGGTCGAACGGCTGCCCGTGGGTCACGTCGCGGAAGTAGTTCTGGAACACGCCGTTGTAGATGGCGAAGCCGAAGGAGAAGAGGAAGGTCAGCAGGCTGAAGTAGAGCCAATCGCGCTTGAGCGTGCGCTCGGACATGTCGGTAGGCAGCATGGCGAAGTATAGCACGCGGCCGGGGGTGGGGAAGGACTCCTCGTCGCCACGGTCGAATGCCTCTGTGTCGTTTGTCTCTCAAACGCAGACTTCCGCGAAGGAGAACAGGCCGTGGACGAGGCACGACGTTGGTTTCGGTTCATCCCGCCCGGGGTGTTGTTCACGCTCGAAACGCTGCTGCTGTTCACCATCCTAACGTGGCCCAACGCGGGGGAGTGTTGGCGCGGGGCGAAGGAGGGGCCGCTCGCCTTGCCCATCGCGGTGTTTGCCGCTGCGTGGGCATGCGGGGCAGTGCTGGGGCATGTCCACCACGGCCTGTGGGGACTGCGCTGGTACAGCAGGTTCCGCCCCCATCAAGCAGCATTGGTTCGACAGCTCATTGGCGAGGAGTTGCTCCAGGTCGACTGCCTTGGTAAGGCGAGCGATGGCGGCGGCCCGCTCGGGAAGGACGATCAGGTGAGCGAAGACGCAGCCTGGCTCGTGATCACGTGTCTCTGGAACGAGCGCCTTGAGACCAACCTAGCATTCAAGACTGCGATCGGGCGCAACAACAGCCTTGCCGACATCACCCACGGGGCCTGCTCGGCGCTCGTGGGTGCATGCCTGTGTGGTCTGCTTGCCCTCGTCGCGACTGTGGGGCTCATGTGCGCGGGGGCATTCCGTACAGAGTGGCACCCCAGTACGGCCGAGGTGGTGTGCAGGTTCGGCGCGGCTGGGCTACTGTGGCTCTCAGTGTTCCTTTGGCATCGCTGGGTGGCGGACCGGCTGGTCGGCCAGTACGACGCTGCCCTGGGCATCCTGACGGTGGATTGCCTTCGCAGCGCGCAGAGGCCGGCCAACCCAGCGTTGCCCAAGAGCAGAGGGGCTGAGGCCGAGGCTCCGGTCGTAACGATCCCGACTGAGCACTGGAACAGGTTGATCGGACGTCGCCCGCCCCACACGGTTGCGTCGCTAACCCGGGATGGGGCAAACCTCTGGGGGGCTCGTGTCACGGTCGCCCCGGTCAAGTGCGTTCAGGAGCCTTGTGGGGTACTGTCGGTCGCTCTGATGTGCGACCCTGGTGCCACGGCGAACGACCCCGACGGGTCTGAGTGCATCAGGGCTATCATCGCTGAGGGCGCCGCGGGCGTTCGGGCAAACGCGGGGAAGGTGCGTGGTACGTACTATGGCAAGGGTGCCAACGTGCTTGTTGTGGACGCCTTCGAGTCTGCACAGGCGACTTCGGACGCCACCTGACGTGGCTGCCGCCATCAGCCTTGACGCGCGCGCCAACCCTCACGGTCAGTACCGGATCTCGAACCCCGAGAACTCGCCGGTCGCCGCAAGCCACTCGGAGCGGACCTCGTCGACCTCCGCCTCGCTGGGACCGTGCTGCGCCCAGGCGATGAGCTGGCCCAAGTCGGCGCGCTCGCCCTCCGCCAGGATCTCCACGCCCCCGTCCGGCAGGTTGCGCACCCAGCCTCGCAGGGCGAGCCGCGACGCCTCCCGCTGCGTGTACCAGCGGAAGCACACCCCCTGCACATGCCCCGTCACCACCAGATGGCAGCGCTCAGCCATGGCTCACTCCTCAGGCGGTCATCTGGGCGGCTAGGCCGCTTGGCCAGTGGACGGGTTGCGGGAAGCGTGGGCCTCGACACGACGTCGCTCAAGTTCGTCTGCCGCGCGACGCCAGTACGCGAGCTGCTCCTCGACTGTCATGCCGCGGAGTTCCTCCATGATGCGTGCCGAGCCTTGGCGCTTCATCTCCACGCAGTCAAACACCTTGTTCATCGGCTACCACCTCCGGCGGCGAGTGGATGGCGATCGGGCTGTAGCCCGCCGCCACGTTCACAGCGTTGTATAGCGGGATGCGCCGGTAGTTGACGATGTGCCGGAAGCTCCAGCTCACGATCAGAGCGCAGCCCGATACGGTGGCCAACGCGACGTGAAGGGCATCCGTCGCCGATCCGCCGCCGACCACTCCCGCGGCGATGTATCGTTCGTGCAGGCTGTATGCATCGTCGGGCGAACCGGCCTTGGCCGCAAGGGCGAGCATCTCGTCGAGCAGCTCCCGCACGCGGGCAGGTGCGACCCGGACCTCGCGGTCCACGATCGGGCCGACGACGAGATCGAGCCGCCCATCACGCACCATGTCGAAGAACGCGGCCGAGGGCTTCGCGAACTCCTCGTCGAAGACTCCGCCGAACACCGACGTGTCGGCGTACACCCTCGGGACATGCATCGCCTATGCCTCCCCCAGCCCCAATCCCCAGGTCCCAAGTCCCAAGTCCCTACACTGCGCCCTTCACCTGAATACGCGCCGCGTACCCCTTCGGCGGCTCCGGCGCGACCCAGCCCTCGGGCGGGTCCTGCCACTTGCCGTCGGCCTTGATCAGGTCGATCAGCGCCTGCACGCCCTGCTCCTGCGGCACCGTGCGGACCTCCTCGCGCTTCCGGTAGAGCAGGATCGTGCCGCCGCCCTTGCCCACGTAGCCGTAGTCCGCGTCCGCCATCTCGCCGGGGCCGTTCACGATGCAGCCCATCACCGCGATGTCGAGGCCGACCAGGTGCGCGGTCGCCGCCTTCACCGCGTAGAGCACGGTTGGCAGATCGAACTTGGTGCGGCCGCACGAGGGGCAGGCGATGAACTCCACCTTCGTCTTGCGCAGGCCGAGCGACTGCAGGATGTCGTAGCAGACCGGCAGCTCGTTCACCGGGTCCTCGGAGAGCGAGACGCGGATCGTGTCGCCGATGCCCTCCGCCAGCAGCGTGCCGATGCCGCAGGTGCTCTTCACGCGGGCGTACTGCCCGTCGCCGGCCTCCGTGACGCCCAGATGCAGCGGGTAGTCCATGCCCTCGGCGTCCATCCGCTGGGCCATCAGGCGGTTTGCGGCGAGGACGACGGGTACGCGGCTGGCCTTCAGCGAGATGACCAGGTCGCGGAAGTCGTGGCGCTCGCAGATGCGCAGGTACTCCAGCGCCGATTCGACCATGCCCTCGGGCGTGTCGCCGTGCATTACGGTGAGGCGCTGGGCGAGGCTGCCGTGGTTCACGCCGATGCGGATGGCGACGCCCCGCTCCTTGCACGCCGCGATGACCGGGACCAGCGACTTTTCGATCTCCTCCAGCTCCTCGTCGATCTCCACCTGCGAGTACTCGACGACGCCCTCGACGCGCTTGTTGAACACGAACAGCCCCGGGTTCAGCCGCACCTTATCGACATACTTCGCCACCTCGACCGCGATGGCGCTGCCCTGGTGGTGCACGTCGGCGACGAGCGGCACGGGCCGGTACTGGCGCCGCACCTTCTCCTGGATCTCGCCCAGGCAGCGCGCCTCGGCCATGTTCGGGGTGGTGACGCGCACGATCTCCGAGCCGGCCTTGTGCATCGCGATGATCTGCTCGACCGCCGCGTCGACGCTGCGGGTCTCCTCGGTGATCATGCTCTGGACGACGATCGGGTGGCCGCCGCCGATGACAACGGAACCGACGCGGACCGCGCGGGTCTGGCGCCGGGCGAAGGTGATGGGAAGGGTCTCTCCGGACATGCTGCGTGGGTGCTCCTTGATGCAGGTCTGACCAGGGCCTATTGTAGCACGGGTCTCCACGAACGGGCCGCCGTCCTGCTGGCGCCTCGCTACTCGCAGAACTGAGCGAACTTGCTCTGCGTAGAAGGATATGGCGCAGGCCACCCGAAAGTAGCCACAACAGTGCACGTGCGCTCGCAAGGGAGTTCGTACCGCACGCTGGCAGCGCGAGCGAGCGGATGCGGTGCAGGGAGTGGCGGGATGCAACCAGACGATGAAGGCGCTCTGCCCTTGGCTGTGCAAGGCTTCTTGCGCGAATCCTCAGACAGACTGGCGCGTCGGGAGACCAAGTGCGTGCGGCTGTACCCATTGGTTCTGCGGCACCCGATTGAGGAGCTCATCCGGCGTCGCTCCCGCATCTTCGCCTCTTGCACGGCTCGAGAGGGCCGCCACGGATGGGAGGTCATGTTCGCGACGCATGTCCGCGCCACGCGCGCTTGGCCCGATGGCCGCGAGGTGCGCGGGGTCTTCCACCTATTGCCGGCAGGGCCGGACACATGCATCGTGACGTCGTCGCTGGATGCTGAGACCGATCGACGTGGCCCGTGGGAGTTCGCCAAACGTGCCTACCCGATCGCGCTTCGGCCATTCGTAACGTCGCAGGTGCTGCAGCAACTGGTGCGTCGCATGGAGCAGGTCTACGATCTTACGGCAGTGTCTACCGACGTGTGCGGCTATGACGTCGGGAGCCGTCGCCTTAGGCGTGACTGGAAGCTGCAGCCGCTAGACGATGCGGCCAGGGAAATGGCCGAGCAGCACAGACACCTGCACCGCGCTCTGATCTCGTTTGCGGATCGGGAGGCCCGGGAGATCCTGCGCGTCACCGTTGACCGCTACGGCACTGCGACTGTGTTGGCTGGCGACGCTCTCCGTGTTGCCAATGACTATGTGCTGGCCGCCTTGCGTTGGTCTGCATCAGAGCGGGCGAAGCTCTATGTGGGCCGTGCTCTTCGGCACGCTGAGCAGATGGCCCTTCGCATGAGCTTCGAGCGTGAGGCGTTCCACGACTACGACGCGATGCGAGCGCTCTGCGATGTCGTCAGGCGCCCGGCCGGACTTGGGGTCACTGTGGTGCACCTGAACCCCTACCTGCAGGCTCAGGTTCTTGACTTCCTGACGGGTGCCTCGGTCGAACTGGTGGTCATGGGACCGCGGGACATACACCTACTGCCACGCTCGGGAGACTGCGGCGTAACGCTGGATCGGATCGCATCTGCTGTGTGCCAGTTCTACGGTGAAGCAGTTCTGGAGCGTGTGTCTATTGGGAGTGTGTGAGGACACGATCGCGAATGGCAGAGCCCAGAAGCCCTAGCCGGTCCGCCGTAACCCAGAAGGCCAAGGAGATACGCGCCCGCTTCTCCGACTATGAGGGGGCTGTGACGCTGGTCTCGTCCATTGAGGCCTGGTTCAGACACGAGTGGGGAGGGAGCGACGGCAAGCCCGACTTGCTCCAGGAGTTCGACCGGTTCCCGCGTCTCGGCGGGCTTACTCCAGACTTCTGTGTGCGATTCCGCAACTCCTACACAATATGTGGCGAGCACATCAAGGAGTTCCGGCAGGGGGTCCTGGGCCAGAAGGACACGAGCCAGGTCTTGCGCTACGCTGCTGTGGACCTGGGTAGGGGTGACGGTGGCACACCGGTGATCGGTGACGTCTTGCTGATCGTTGGAACGCACACCGACGAGTATGCCTTCCAAGCGCTGGCCCAAGCACGAGCGGCAAGGGAGGGTACTTGCCTCCGTCCGGTAGTTGTGCTGGGATACTACCGGGACAACGAGCGTGCCAATGGCGACTGGTACTGCCTCAAATGGCGCGACCAACCCGGCAATATGCGTTTCACCACTCCGAACGTGCACAATGACCCAGGCATGGCCGACCTGAATCGGGATGCCCTTGACCGCAGGCCGCATTTGGCGATCAAGGTCACTGCGCCCGCCCTCGACTTGGCGATACGTTGCCCAGTGATCAACGATCCCCCTCCGCCGATCTACTCCGTGGTGCGTTTGGTTATACCGGCCCTCCAGGAGGTGATCAGTGAGGAGGACAGGGACACGCTTGCCGTCAGCAACAGGCTGACCGCCAACGTCAGGCGTGATGACCTCCTTAGGGCACCATCTCTGGCAGGCATGAACGTGCCGGCTGCGTATGTCAAGCAGGGATTCGACTGGCTCGTCGAGCACGGGTATGCCCGGCAACTCCGCGGGAGTAACCCGCCTGTCTACGAGATCTCCATGTCGATGGACAAGCTGAGCGGCGATCTGGCCGAGGTGTTGTCCGAGGATGAGGCGCGGCGCGCTCTCCGCGCGCTCCGTCCGTCTTCACGGAGGGCTGCCTCGCGTGCGAAGCATCCATCGGGGCAGATGGCCCTCGACCTCTGACGCCGATCTTCCCGTCGCTCCCCCTCGCCGGTGTCAGATTGGTGGGCACCGCCGTCCTACCACCGCCTCGCTCCTCCCGTTTGACGTACCCCCGTCGCCCTGCTACAATGGCAGCAAGTGCCGCCGCGGGAGGGCTGCCATGCGATCGAAGGGTCTGCGCGCGTTCACGCTAGTAGAGCTGCTCACGGTCATCGCGATCATCGCGGTCCTGACCGGGATCCTGTTTCCCGTATTCGCCACCGCGCGCGGCAAGGCCCGGGAGATCGTCTGCGTCTCCAACATGCGCCAGATTGGGCTCGCCATCCGCATGTACACGCAGGACTTCGACGAGCTGTACCCGTGGGCCGTCGACCCGACGGACAAGTACACGCCCCAGATCTGGGCCACGTACCCGGCGTTCCAGGCGCAGATCCCGTTCATGCCGATGCTGCACGAGGCGCTGCAGGCCTACATCAAGTCGAAGGAGCTGTTCCACTGCCCGGCGGACACCGGCTACGATGTCGAGGACTTCACGGGTGAGGAGTTGGACGCGCACCCGACCAGCTACGCGAAGTTCGGCACGAGCTACAACTACCGCACGGAGATCGCCTTCCGCCAGATGAGCGAGGGCGGCCTCCGCGAGCCCGCGTCGGTGAACGTGGCGATGGACGCCTCCGGCCGCTGGCACGGCGGGCTGGTCAGCGATCGCTACCGCTACAACGTCCTCCATGGGGACGGCCACACGAAGAACCTGAGCCGCGACCAGGTCGAGATGCTCTGGGCGATGCCGCTGTAGGCGTGCACGCCCACCGCACCTGGGGCGGTCACTTCGCATCGACTGAACGGTAGGCGCCGCCGGCAGCGCCGTGATATTGGTATGCACGCATGAAGAAGGCTCGCACCACAGCGCCCCAAGCCCCCACGACGCCCCCGGAGCCGAAGGACCCACGTGCTCGCCTGCACGCCTGGCTCGTGGCGACCCTCGTCGCCCTGGCGCTTGGCCTGCGCCTGTGGGGCATCGGGTGGGGGCTGACAGCCGGTAACATGATGGGCTCGTTCCACCCGGACGAGGGCGTGAACATCATCAACGCCGTGCTCGAACGCGGCGAGCCGCGGCCCCACCTCGACCTGCGGTTCTACAACTACGGGTCGCTCTACTTCTACCTCCATCAGGCTGGCACCGCGGTCAACTTCGCCTACGGGCTGGTGAAGGTGGGCGATGCGGCGCACAACGTTCCTGCGACCAGTGAGGACCTTGCTGCCGTCGTGCTTGTCGGCCGCCTGCTGACGGCGCTGATGGGCGCGCTGACGGTGTGGGCGGTGTTCGCGCTCGGCAGCAGGCTCTTCGGCGCGAGGACCGGCTTCGCCGCCGCGGCGCTCTACGCGGTGATGCCGGCCGCCGTCGTCCACGGGCACTACGCGACGCCCGACGTGCCGGCCACGTTCTTGGTCACGGTCGCCCTGGCGCTCGGAGCGAGGCTGCTCACCCGAACCGACGCGCGGGCGTGCGTGGCCGCCGGCGTTCTCTGCGGGTTGGCCGCCGCCACCAAGTACAACATGGCGCTCGTGACGCTGGCTCCGCTGGCGGCCCTGTTCGCGCGGCGGAAGCTGGCTGGCGGCGTCCCGCGCGTCGCGCCACTCATCGTCGTCGGCGCGGCGATCGTGGGGTTCGTTGTCGCCTGCCCCGGCGTGCTGATCAACTGGCCCAAGTTCAGCCAGGACTTCCTGTTCGAGCTGCGTAAGTCGGGCGAGGGGATGGGGCTGCTCTTCGTCAACACCGGATCGGGCTTCGTCTACCACATCGCCCGCTCGCTGCGGTATGGCATGGGCGAGCCATTGCTCGTTGTCGGCCTGGTTGCGGTGGGCTTCGCGTGCTTCCGGCGCTCGCGGCAGGACGGCTACCTCGCGGCGTTCGCGCTGCCGTACTACCTGGTGATCGGCTGCGCTCAGGTCCGCTTCCTGCGCTATACCATCCCACTGCTGCCCGTGCTCTCGGTGCTGATCGCGCGGATGGCGTTCGAGGGCGCGGCCGGGACGGAGCCCGGCCATCCATCGGCGCGTGGCAAGGTCGTGGCGGCGCTGGTAGCTGTCGCCGCGTGCTTCTCCCTGTTCGTCTCAGTGGCGCACGACACCATGATGGTCGGGGTGGACGCTCGAGACCGGGCGGCCGAGTACCTGGAGCGGAGCCGCGCCGAGGACGATGCCATCGCTTTTGGTACGACGCCCTGGTTCTACTCGCCTCCCCTCGAGCCCGAGTTCACCGCTCCGATCCCTGGCGTCGCGAGGAACAGGATGATCGCGGGATCGGGCCTGTACTGGCTGCGTCAGCCCGCCCAAGGCAGGGAGTGGGATCTCTCGGTGCTCGATCCGCCGGCGCCGAGGTTCGTCGTTCTGAGCGCCGCCGAGACCTACAACCCCGAGCGCCTGCGCCAGCCGGAGGCCCTCGCCTTCCTGGAGCGCGTGCGGTCGGGGTACTCGCCTCGGGTGTTCGAGAACCGCTGCCTCGGCCTGCCGCGCCCCGACAGCGCCCCCGAGGACTGGCTCTACGCCTGGCCGCGCGTGACCGTGTACGAACGCCGCGGAAGGTGACTCCCTGCAGCCACTCTCTCCCCCAGCATTGGGGGCCGGGGGGCGTGCCGCAGCCACTCTCTACCCCAACATTGGGGGTCGGGGGGCGCACATGCAGACCGCCATCCAGCGCTTTGCCGATCACCTGGCCGCCGAGCGGGGGCTGAGCCCCAACTCGGTGGCGGCCTACACGCGCGACCTGCGCCAGTTCGCCGAGCTGACCGGGCTGCGCGAGGTGGGCGCGCTGCGCGACGAGCACGTGCGGGGCTTCGTCGCCAGGCTGCGCGCCGGCAAGCAGGCTGACAGCAGCATCGCGCGCAAGGTCTCGGCCCTGCGCACGTTCGCGCGGTTCCTCTGCACCGAGGGGCTCATCGCGCGCGACTTCACCGAGGACCTGGAGAGCCGCCGCGAGGCCCGCCGCTTGCCCGAGACGATCTCGGTGAGCGCCGCCCGCAAGCTGCTGGGCTCGATCGGCGCCTCCGACCCGGCCAAGGCGCGCGACCGGGCTCTCTTCGAGTTGCTATACGGAGCGGGGCTGCGCGTGTCCGAAGCCACCTCGCTCCGCGTCGCCGACCTCGACCTCGACAACGCGCTGGTGCGCTGCCTCGGCAAGGGCAGCAAGGAGCGCCTGGTACCCATGGGCCCGGTCGCCGCAGACTGGCTGCGCGCCTACCTGTCGAAGCGCGGACGCCTGCGCGCGCACGACTGGGTCTTCGCCGGACCGTCCGGCCGCCCGCTCACGCGCCAGCGCGTCTGGCAGCTCATCCGCGCCTACGCCCGCCGCGCCGGTCTCCGCGAGCGCGTCACCCCGCACACGCTGCGCCACGCTTTCGCCACGCACCTCCTCGGCCACGGCGCCCACCTCCGCGCCATCCAGGAGATGCTCGGCCACTCGCGCATCGCGACTACCCAGATCTACACCCACGTCGACCGCACCCACCTCCGAGCCGTCTACGACCGCGCCCACCCCCGCGCGTAGACGGCCCCAACCCAGGCCCACGCGCTCCATCACTGTCGCGCCTCGGATCGCTGTGCGGCGCGGTTGGTGTTCGTCCGCGAGGACGATCGGCCGCAGGCCACGCTGCCGGAGGTCTTGCACCTCCGGGCCTGTCGCGCCTCGGATCCGAGCCCCCGCGCCGCCTTGCCGTCATCCCGGTAGGGATCCGCTTTGGACGTTCGCCGTTGCGCCGCCTCCTCCTTGCGGCCCGCGAACAGAGGACCTGGCGCGCGCGCGTCGAACTCAGTAGCATCCCTCCTCAAGGACCACGAACATGACATCACGCGAGCGGCTGCTGGCTGCCCTCGACCATCGCGAGCCGGACCGCGTGCCCTTCGATATGGGCAGCACCGCCGTCAGCGGCATCCACCAGATGGGCTACGTCGCGCTACGGGCCGCGCTGAACCTGCCGAAGCGCGATCCGATCATCTGGCACCAGTCGCAGCAGTTGGCGTTCGTCGAGGAGGATGTCCACCAGGCTCTGCAGACGGACATGCGCGGCGTGCGGCCCAAGGCGCCGTCTTCGTGGTCGCTGCGCCTCTCGGACGATGGCGAGTACCGCTACTACGCCGACGAGTTCGGCATCGTGCGGCGTCAGTCGATGGCCGATCCGCGCTACTTCGACCTCTACCGCGCCCCGCTGCGCCACGCCGAGACCGTGCGCGACATCGAGTGGCACCCGTGGCCCTCGACGACGGACCCCGTGCGGTTCGAGGGCATGCGCGAGGCAGCCGAGGCAGTGCGCGCCTCGGGCAGCGCGGTCGTCCTGGGCGGCGCGACGATGGGCATGATGGAGATGGGCCAGAACCTGCGCGGCTACGAGGACTTCTACATGGACCTCGCCGCGAACCCGGCTCTGGTGGAGGCAATCGCCGACCGCGTGCTCGCGCTGAAGATGGGCTACTGGCAGGCGGCGCTCGCGCGCATCGGCGACCTGGTCGACTTCGTGCAGGAGGGCGACGACTACGGCGGGCAGCACGGCCTGCTCCTTCGCCTCGCGACGTGGCGGCGCATCTACAAGCCGCGCCTGGCGCAGCTCGTCGCGTGCATCAAGAAGGCGGCCCCGCACGTGAAGGTGGGGATGCACTCGTGCGGCGCGATCCGCTCGATCATCCCGGACTACATCGAGATCGGCATCGACGCGGTGAACCCCATCCAGGTGAGCGCCGACGGCATGGACACGCGCCAGCTGAAGCAGGAGTTCGGCGCCTCCATCACGCTCTGGGGCGGCGCGGTCGACACGCAGCACGTGCTGCCATTCGGCACTCCGCAGCAGGTGCGCGACGAGGTCCGCCGCCGGCTCGACGACATGGCTCCGGGCGGCGGCTACATCTGCACCGCGGTGCACAACATCCAGGCCGACGTCCCGCCCGCGAACATCATCGCCCTGCGCGAGGCGGCGCTGGAGTTCGGCGCCGGGGGATGAATCCCCCGGCTGGCGGGCCTCCGGCCGACCGTCCTCGCGGACGGGTGATCGGCGACAGGCTGGCGTCGGACCCCGCCTCCCGCACCAGCGTCGCGGTAGGGGCGGGCGTCCCTGCCCGTCCAGTAGGAGCTGTGGTAGGGGCGGGCGTCCCTGCCCGTCCTGTACAACGCAGCAACGGGGCTTGTTTCCCGCCTCCGGGCTTGAACGAGGAAAGGCATGCTTGAGATGACATACCGCCGCATGACGGGGACCTGGGCCCTGTTGTCTCTGCTTCTGTTCCTGGCCCCTCTGGCCCGCGCCTCCGAAACGCAGGTGCTCTTCGACGCCTCGAAGGGCGGCGAGTGGTCTACCCAGCGCGACGATGCCCGCCTCAAGGAGGAGCTGTCGCTGTCCGAGGTCCGCACCGATCGGGCCGACGGCAACCTGGTCTGGCGCTTCGTGTCGCGCGGGCTCTCGTTCAACGACCTGTTCCTGCACCAGGCCATCGACCGGCCATTCACCACGATCCGGGCGCAGGTCCGCAACGCGGGGCCCGCCGTGACCCTCGCCGCGAAGATGGCCGACGCCGATCGCGCGGAGTGGACGGCGAAGCAGGTCCAGCTCGCGCCGGATAGCGACTGGCAGTGGGTCGAGTTCCCCGTGGCGGACTGGGGCGTCGCATCCTGGTCCCACGATGCCGACGGCCGCCTCGACCTGCCGACCGCCTTCTTCACGCTGATCGCCTTCGACGTGAAGCCGGGCGCCACCTACGACCTCCGTGTCCGCCGCGTCGAGGTGGTCCACCCGGACCGGGGTCTGGCGCGCATCGAGCGGCTGGTCGTGCCCGCGCGCCTGGCGCACGGCGGGTCGTACACCGTGAGGCTCAGCGTTCGCCTCGCAGGCCCGCCGCCCAACGGCCCGTGGCGCCTCGCCTTCACCCGGGCCGGCGCCACGTCGTTCGAGGTGCCCATCGCCCCGGGCGCATCCGGGAGCCGGACCGTGTCAGTCAAGGTGCCCGAGTTCGCATGGGGCGGCACGCACGCTGTGGAACCGCGCATCGGCGACGCGCGCATCGTCTGGTCCGGCAAGCGGCCGGCGGTGCAGGTGTCCGCGCGCAGAAGGGAGACATCCGTGGCCCAGGTGAAGCGCCACAACGGCGCCCCAACCCTGTTCATCGACGGCAAGCCGCACCGGGGAATGACCTACGCCGCCTACGGCCCGTCCGTCGAGGTGTTCACCGACTTCGCGCGTGCGGGTGTGGACCTCTACACGTTCTCGGCCACGCCCACCGAAGCCGGCTACGGGCTCTCCAAGACCGTGTGGACTGCGCCCGGGCAGTACGACTACTCGGAGCTGGACCGCCGCGTGATGATGGTGCTCCAGGCCAACCCGAACGCGCACTTCTTCCCGCGCCTCTACCTGCACGCCCCGAAGTGGTGGAGCGAGAAGCACCCGGACGACCTGGTCCAGTTCGATCCCGGCGACGGCAAGCCCCAGCTCTTCATGCACAATGGCGAGAAGCCCGCGCCGAGCTGGGCCTCCGAGGCGTGGCGCCGCGATACCATCGAGGGGCTCAAGCGCCTGATCGCCCACGTCGAGGCGTCGCCCTACGCGGACCGCTGCATCGGCTACCACCTCGCCTCGGGCACCACCGAGGAGTGGATGATGTGGGGCGGCAACGAGGACCAGTGGGTCGACTACTCTCCGGCAAACGTGAAGGCCTTCCGCCGCTGGCTCCGGGGCAAGTACGGCAGCGACGATGCTCTCCGCGCGGCCTGGCACGATCCGGCCGCCGCCCTCGCCGCCGCCACGGTGCCCACCCGAGCGGAGCGCGCCGCCAGCAAGCTGGGCTCCCTGCGCGATCCCGACGCCGAGCAGCGCTCCATCGACTACGTGCAGTACACCTCGGACCTCGTCGCGGAGACGATCGGCGTCTTCACGAAGGCGGTCAAGGAGGCGACCGGCCGCAAGAAGATCGTCGGCGTGTTCTACGGGTACCTCTTGCAGCTCTGCGGCGAGCAGCGGCAGCAGAACGCGGGCCACTGCGCGCTGCAGAAAGTGCTGGCGTGCCCGGACGTCGACTTCATCACGAGCCCCACGAGCTACGCCTTCCGCCAGCTCGGCGGTGAGGGCACCAGCCACTTCATGTCGCTCCTCGGCAGCGTGCAGGAGCACGGGAAGCTGTGGTTCAACGAGAACGACGTGCGCACCTCGGTCTCCGGCGGCCAGGTGGGCGAGTGGGGCCGCCCGGCGAATGTGGCCGGCGACGTTCTGCAGCAGGACAAGGAACTCGCCAACGCGATCGTCAACGGGACCGCGCAGTGGTGGTTCGACGTCGGCGGCAACAAGTACAACGATCCCACGCTCATGGCGCGCATCGGCGAGCTGGCCATCTGCGCCGGCAAGGCGATTTCCCTGGACCGCACTCCCGTCGATGAGATCGCGCTCGCGGTGGACGAGGGCAGTCTGGCCTACCTCCGCGTGGCGGATCCGCTCGGCGCGTGGCTGCTGATCAGCCAGTTGCCGGTGCTTTACCGCCTCGGCGCGCCCTTGAGGCACTACCTGACCGCGGACCTGCCGAAGCTGGCGGACCGCAAGCTGTTCGTGCTCTCGACGAGCATCGCTCCCAGCGCCGCCGACCGCAAGGCCATCGACGCGCTCAAGGGCGGCAACCGGGTTCTGGTCTTCATGTACGCGCCGGGCCTCTACCGGGACGGGCGCATCGACGAGGCGGGCATGGAGGCGCTGACCGGCATCCGACTGCGCCTATCGCGCGATCCGCAGGCCCTCCGCGTGACGCTGCGCGCCGGCAGCCCGCTGACCGAGGGGCTTGCCAGCATGTCCATGGGCTACGACCACCGCGCCTTCCCGATCGTCTGGGCGGACGACCCGCAGGCCGAAGTCCTCGGCACGCTCGACGATGGCAGGCCCGGCTTCGTCGTCAAGCGCTTCCCGACCTGGACCGCCGTCTTCTGCGCCGCCCCCGCTATCGACCAGCGGGTCTGGGTGCGCCTCGCGGAGCTGGCCGGCGTCCACCGCTACATCGACACACCCGACGTGGTCTGGGCGGCCCGCAACCTCATCGGCGTGAGCGTCAAGGAGCCCGGCTCGCGCACGATCAAGCTCCGCGCGCCCGCCACCGTGCAGGACCTCTGGACCGGCGAGACCCTCGCAGCCGGCGCGAAGGAGTTCACGACCGACTTCGCCGACCGCGCGACGCGGGTGTTCGTGCTGAAGTGACGATGTCGACCAATGAAGCTCATCAGGAGAGGAACGACATGCTGTTTCTGGCGATGGCGCCGCCGGCGCAGGCCGCGGCTGTGACGATACGCATCGAGGGCGACTGGCAGATCCGCGTGACCGCCGGCACGCTGAAGATCGGGCGGACGACCGTGCGCGTGGCGAAGGACGCCGTGCTGACCGTGAAGCCCGCGACGCTCGCGCAGGTGCGCAACGAGAAGCACGATGCCCTGCCGGTCTTCCAGCCCAACGCGGCGGGGTGGACCAAGGGCGCGCGCCTGAACGCGCTGGTCACCTTCGAGACGACCGGCCCGGACCTGCTGGTGCCGGGGACGCTGGTGGTGAAGGCGGACGAGGGCGACGGGACGAAGTACGAGCGCGGGCGCGACTACGACTTCGACGACCGCTGGGGCACGTTTGGGCGGCTGACCGGGCAGATCGGCGAGAACCAGCCGGTGTGGGTGGACTACGATTGCGGGCTGCACCGCATCGACTCGATCGTCGTGGACAAGGCCGGTAAGGTGTCGCTCGTCCAGGGCAAGCCGCACAACGCGACGCCTGCTCAGCCTGACCTCGCCGTCAGCCAGACGCGCATCGCGAACCTGTGGATATCGGGCCGCCTGGAGCGCCTGACGGACGAGAACCTGTTCCCGATCACCGAGCCGGCATACGTGGCGCCGAAGGTGACCAAGCCGGTCGCCGAGACGCTCCTGCCGAAGAGTTGGGCCAAGCTGAACGCGGGCGGCTCCCTCAGCGTGCTGGCGTGGGGCGACAGCGTCACGGCCGGCGGCCAGGCGAGCGACGCGGCGCACCAGTACCAGAGCCAGTTCGTCACGATGCTCAAGGCGCGCTTCCCGAAGGCGAACATCACGCTGACGACCGCGGGGTGGGGCGGGCGCAACTCGGATAGCTTCCTGAACGAGCCGCCCACGTCGGAGTACAACTTCGAGCGCGCGGTCATCCAGCGCAAGCCGGACCTGATCGTGATGGAGTTCGTCAACGACTCGGGCATGGACCCGGCGACCGTCGAGACGAAGTACAGCTACCTGCTCAAGCGCTTCACCGAGATCGGAGCCGAGTGGGTTATCGTCGGCCCGCACTTCGTCTGGCAGGAGTGGATGGGCAGCAAGACCGTCAAGATCGAGAGCGACCCGCGCCCCTACGTGGCCGGCATCCGCGCGTTCAGCAAGAAGCACAACATCCCCCTCGCCGACACGGGGCTGCGCTACGGCCACCTCGCCAAGGAGGGCATCCCGTACGTCACGCTGATGTGCAACAGCCTGAACCACCCGAACGACTTCGGCCACGAGATGTTCGCCCTGGCCATCATGGAGCTGTTTGGCGGCCCAGCGGCGGGGAAGTAGGGTGTCGGGTATCGGGTATCGGGCCACGGGTGGCGGCAGCCGGTGTTGCTCAGGCGACGCTGTACACGGCTCCGACCCAGTCCCCGCAGGGGACTTCGCGTCCTGGCAGGGCCGGGTTTCAACCCGGCGGGCCCGTTGCGTGATGCCCCGGCGCCCGACACCCGACACCCAGCACCCCAGGAGATCGCACCATGCACGTTGGCCGGTTCATCGTGGTCGTTCTGGATGGCGTCGGGGTGGGCGAGCTGCCGGATGCGGCTCGCTACGGCGACGCGGGTTCCAGCACGCTCGCGAACATGGCCCGCGCGCTGGGCGGCCTGAGCCTGCCGAACCTCCAGCGCCTTGGGCTGGGCAACATCCTGCCGATCGACGGCGTCCCGCCCGCCGCCCAGCCGGCCGCCTCGTTCGGCCGCATGCGGGAGGCGTCGCCGGGCAAGGACTCCGTCACCGGGCACTGGGAGATGATGGGCGTCGTCCTCGACCGCCCGCTTCCCACGTACCCGCACGGATTCCCGCCGGAGGTGATGGCTGCGTACGAGGCCGCAATCGGGCGCGGCACGCTCGGCAACGTGCCGGCCAGCGGTACAGAGATCATCGCGCGGCTCGGCGAGGAGCACGTGCGGACCGGCCGGCCGATCGTCTATACCTCGGCCGACAGTGTGTTCCAGATCGCCGCGCACGAGGGCGTCGTGCCGATCAACACCCTCTACGCCTGGTGCGAGGCCGCGCGCCGGCTGCTGGTGGGGGAGCACGCGGTCGGCCGGGTGATCGCGCGGCCCTTCGTCGGGGAGCCGGGCGCCTTCCGCCGCACGGAGCGCCGCCGCGACTACCCGCTCGATCCGCCGCCCAACCTGCTCGACGAGATAGCCGCGTCGGGGCGCACGACGCACGCCATCGGCAAGACCCACGAGTTCTTCAACGGGCGCGGCCTCGCGTCGTGGGACCGCACGACCAACAATGGCGACCACACAGAGGCGGTCATCCGCGCCGCACGGGAGCGGTCAGACCCGCTCATCTTGGCCAACCTGGAAGACTTCGACATGCTCTACGGGCATCGCAACGACCCGGCTGGCTTCGCGCGCGCTCTGGCCGCGTTCGACGCCGAGTTGCCGCGCCTGCTCGGTGCGCTGCGCCCGAACGACGTGCTGATCCTGACCAGCGACCACGGGAACGATCCGACGACGTCCTCGACCGACCACTCGCGGGAGCACGCGCTGCTGCTGGCCTACTGTCCCGCAATGCGCGGGGGCGTCGACCTGGGCGCGCGCGCCACGTTCGCAGACATCGCCGCCACGATCCGCGACGGGCTCGGCCTGCCGCCGGGCGCCGCGGGCCACTCGTTCCTGGAGGAATGCCATGCGGGCTGACGACCTCATCGCCGCGAAGCGGGACGGGAAGGTGCATGACCCGGACGACCTCCTGAAGCTGATCGACATGGTCGTCTCCGGCGAGATGCGCGACGAACAGGTGGGTGCGTGGCTGATGGCCGCGTACCTGAACGGCCTGACCGACGATGAGCTGTGCCCGCTCACGATGGCGATGGCGGCATCCGGCACGCGCGTCGACCTGAGCGGTATCGAGGGGCCGGTCCTGGACAAGCACAGCACGGGTGGGGTGGGGGACAAGGCCACGCTCATCGTCGCGCCCATCCTGGCGGCCGTTGGCGTCGGCATGCTCAAGATGTCCGGCCGCGGCCTCGGGTTCTCCGGCGGCACCATCGACAAGCTGGAGGCGATCCCTGGGTTCCGCACCAACCTGACCGTCGACGAAGCCCGCGAGCAGGTCCGTCGCATCGGCCTTGCCATCGTCGGCCAGTCGCCCGGCCTGGTGCCCGCGGACAAGCGCCTCTACGCGATCCGCGACGTGACCGCGACGGTCGACTGCATCCCGCTGATCGTGTCGAGCATCATCTCGAAGAAGCTGGCCGGCGGGGCGCACAACGTATTGCTCGACGTCAAGGCCGGGCGCGGCTCGTTCATGAGGACCCGCTCCCGAGCGCGCGAGCTGGCCGCGTCGCTGGTCCGCATGGGCGAGGCGCTGGGGATGCGCACCGTCGCGATGATCACCGACATGGAGGAGCCGCTGGGGCGCTGCGTGGGCAATGCGCTGGAGGTGCGTGAGGCGATCGAGGTTCTGCGCGGCGACCCGGCGTGCGACAAGCGGCTCGTCGACTTGTGCCGGGCCCTATCCGCCCGCGCCCTGGAGATGCTGCGCTTCGATCCCGCCGAGGCGGAGAAGGCCATCGCCCGAGTCCTCGCGGACGGCTCGGCAGCCCGCAAGCTCGCGCTGCTGATCGAGGCCCAGGGCGGCGACCCGCGGGTGGTGGATCAGCCCGACCGCCTCCCGCAGGCGCCTGTCCTCCACACAGTGTGCGCCGGGAAGGCCGGTTTCGTCCGCGGCATCGACGCCGAGAAGATCGGGCGCGCAGCGGTGGAGATGGGCGCGGGCCGCCGCATGAAGGAGCATAGCATCGACCCCGCGGTCGGCCTGGTGCTGCGCAAGAAGGCGGGCGACCCCGTCGCGGTGGGCGAGCCGCTGGCCGACCTCCACCTGCGCACCGACACCGGCATCGAGTGGTACGAGCACCGCGTGCTTGCATCCTACCACATCGGCCCCACGCCCCCGCAGCCGCGCCCGGTCGTGCTGGAGGTGGTGGAGGGGTAGGGGCCGCCCGGGCCAAGCACCATCATTGCGGTCAGCGTCGGCCTGAAGGTCGTCTGCTCGGGGGCGCCCGGTTCACCGCCCAGGCGCCTCCGTCCGCCGATCGCAGGTAGATGGTGTCGTCGGACACGTCCGTGATGATAGCGTAGTCGACGTACGGGTCGACTAGCGAGGCAAGTGCGCTCTCGAACCGCACCTCGCGCACCGTGGTCCCATCGACTGCGCGCAGTTCCACGAGGGCCGGTGGACCGCTCGCCGCGTACACCCGGTCGCCATCGAGGCACGGTCGTGCGGGCGCCTTGTCCGCGATCCGGACCCTCCATCGGCCCGCGCCAGTCGCGCCGTCCAGCGCGCTCAGGCAGCCATGCCACTCTGACACGTAGACCGACCCGTCCGGCGTCACGAGCACTTCGGAAGGGTTGACCGGGTCCTCCCGGCCGAGCGGTTGCTCCCACAGCGTCTCGCCGGTCATCGCGTCCAGCCCCACGATCCGGAAGTCCGGATCCTGTACCGCGACGAGCTTGCCGGCGACCGAGACCGCGCCGCTGCTCCCAAACGGCCCCGTTCGGCACGGCAGGCTCCGTGACCAGAGGGTCTTGCCCCGCCGCGCGTCGAGGGCGTAGACCCTGACGGAGCCGTCGGCGCTCCCAGGCGCGTTGCGGTAGGACGCGACGACAAGTCCGGCGCCCGCCGCGGCGTCCATGAAGCGGCTGTCGGGGTGATCTGGGTAGTCCGGCGCCCGGCTCCACGTCAAGGTACGGCGCGCCGTGTCGATCGCCTCGATCTGGTCGCCCGCAGCCACCAGACCGGGCGACCCGTCGCCGGACGCGATGACCTTGGTCGGCTGCCAGGTCAGGTGCAGGACGGGCTGCGGTGACGCGTGAGCGGCGTCGAGTTTCGCTACGGTGCCGGTGCCGAGCACGACGAACGCTGCGTCTCCGATCCGCACCGGGCCTGCGGCGACGTTGGCATCCCGCTCCCAGATCGTCTTGCCCGTCGAGCGCGCAAGACAGGCAATCTTGTAGCTGCTGCCGATGTAGACGCGATCACCGACCTCGATGGGACCGGCATCGATCGGCGTGCCCAGCGATGCACTCCAGCGCACGTCGCGCGCCGCCCTCACCTGCACCCACCCCTCGCCAGCCACGCCGAGCGCTGCCAGTGCGACCAGGACCCTCACCACGCGCCTGCGCAACAGCATGTCAGCTCCCCTCGGTCCCCAACCATCCACGTCACTCGCCCCATTCGCGAGGGACTCCAGCCACTATCGCAACTATACGCCAACTCACCCACGCCGTCAACACTTGCCACTTTCAACTTACAACTCTCAACCTTTGACCTTTCACCTTTCCCCCTTTGACCTTCCACCCCGCCGTCCCCTATAATGCCCTCAACCCGCCCGCCGCATCCGGAGACCACGATGAGAGCGACCCGCTACTTCATGCCCACGCTGCGCGAGGCGCCCGCCGACGCCGAGGTCGTCAGCCACAAGCTGCTCCTCCGCGCCGGCATGGTGCGCAAGACCGCCTCAGGGGTCTACTCCTACCTGCCGCTCGGACTGCGCACGCTCGCCAAGGCCTGCGGCATCGTGCGGGAGGAGATGAACGCCATCGGCGCCCACGAGGTGCTGATGCCCGTGCTCGTGCCGAAGGAGCTGCTGGACGAGACCGGACGCAGCGGCGTCGACGTGCTGTTCCCGCTCAAGGACCGCGGCCGGCGCAGCTTCTTCCTCGGCTTCACGCACGAGGAGGTCGTCACCGAGATCGTGCGCGGCCTCGTGTCCTCGTGGAAGCAGCTTCCGCTCACCCTCTACCAGATCCAGACCAAGTTCCGCGACGAGCCTCGCCCCCGCGGCGGCCTCATCCGTGGGCGCGAGTTCACCATGAAGGACGCCTACAGCTTCGACCACGACGAGGCTGGGCTCGATCGCGCGTTCCGGGCCCACCGCCGCGCCTACGAGCGCATCTTCTTCCGCTGCGGCGTGGAGTACCTCGTCGTCGATGCGGACAGCGGCGCCATCGGCGGGTCCGAGAGCAGCGAGTTCATGGTCCTGGCGTCCAGCGGCGAGGACACGGTGCTCCGCTGCGATGCCTGCGGGTACGCGGCCAACGCCGAGCGCGCCGGGGTGGGGTACCCCGCCGAACGCGCGCCCGAGCCGGCGCCTGCCGAGCCCTCGCGCATCGTGCCGACCCCCGGCGCGCACACCGTCGCTGAGGTCTGCGCATTCCTGGGCGTCGATGCGCGGCGCATTATCAAGACCATTATCGTCGCCGCCGATGGCGAGCCGGTTGCCGCGCTCGTCCGAGGTGACCGCGAGTTGCAGCTCACCAAGCTCGGCGCGTTCCTCGGTGCGGCCGTCGAGATGGCCGACGCCGCGACCGTCGAGCGCGTGACCGGCGCGCCGGTCGGCTTCGCGGGCCCCGTCGGCCTCCAGGGCGTCCGCATCGTGGTCGACGAGGAGCTGCGCGGCGCAAGCGGCATGGTCGTCGGCGCGGACGAGAACGATGCGCACCGCGTAGGAGTGGCAGTGGGCCAGGACTTCGAGGTTAGTGCCTGGGCCGACGTCCGCACCGCCGTCGCCGGAGATCGCTGCCCGCGCGAAGGCTGCACGGGGCGCTACACGGAGGCGCGCGGCATCGAGGTCGGCCACATCTTCAAGCTCGGCACGAAGTACAGTCACGACATGGGTGCGCAGGTGCAGACCGAGTCCGGCGAGAACGTAGACATCGTGATGGGCTGTTACGGTCTGGGCATCAGCCGAACCGTCGCCTCGGTGATCGAAGCCCAGCACGACGCGAACGGCATTGTCTGGCCGGTCTCGCTAGCCCCGTTCGAGGTCGTCGTGCTGGCCGCCAACCAGAAGGACGAGGCCCAGCGCGCCGCCGCCGAGCGCGTCTACGAGGACCTCCGTGCCATGGGTGCGGACGTGCTGCTGGACGACCGCGACGAGCGGGCAGGCGCCAAGTTCAAGGACGCCGACCTCATCGGCTACCCGGTGCGCGTAGTCGCCGGCCGCACCGCCGCCGAGGGCAAGGTGGAGGTCGCCCTCCGCCGCGACCCGTCCGCGCGGGAGGCAGTGCCACTCGCCCAGGCGGCGGCCCACGTCGCCGCGCTGGTGGCGGCCGAGCACGCGCGCCTCACGCCGCCCAAAGGCTGAACCCAGACCCGCCAAACCTGACGCGACACTCGCACGTTGAGTACGTAGGCCTCAAACGATCCCATCGCTTCCAAATGTCGATGGACTACGCTCACGTGAGGGAACCAATGCGAACAAGGTGGGTGTGGACGTTGGTCGGTTGCGCCGTACTCGGAACTGCATCCGTGGCTCTCGCGCTGGGCCGCGGCGATGCTCAGATGAAGGTGCCCGGGGCGAAGCGGGTGGCGAGTGTTGCCACCTGGAACCTGAAGTACACGAGCTACTGGTGGCTCTCCTCGCACGATGTCGTGTTCCTGCGCGGGTCCTTCAAGCAGGGGTGGACGTTCTGCAGGCTCGATACGCGCACCGGCAAGAGCGAGGCGCTGGAGGGCCTCTCGTCGTTCGTGCGCCGCGCCTACGGCAAAGCGACCATGGTCGCCCTGTCGCCGGATCGGAGTTCTGCGCTGGTGCAGCTCTACTCCGGGCGCCTGCGCGTTGTCTCCCTGAATGGGAGGTCGCTCTACGAGGATGCGTATGAGACGTCTGCAGCCGAGGGGCCCGGTGGCCGGCGAGCGTTCGCATCTGAGCCCCACATGGGCTCCGGCGCCAAGTGGGTCGAGGCGGCCTACCCCTATCCTGTCGGCAACGGGCCTCTGAGCCACCTGTTTCTGCACGACGCGCGGGCGCCCGGCGCCGCCAAGAAGGTCACGTTCCAGCCCGCTCTGGCCGCGCGATGGCCTGGCCTGCTCACCGCCCAGAACCGGTTTCTGATGGCGGGCTGGAACGACCACGTCGAGCAGTCCGGCGCCGGCCGCATATCGCTCGACGTCGCCGAGGTGGATCTGAACGCGGCACACCCAGCGCCGCGGACGACCAGCATCCCGCTGCCGGAGTACATGCAGTCTCCGTTGGCGGTCGTGTTCGCGCCGGGCGGCGACCGTGTCGCGTTGCTGGCCGATAGCTCGGAGACGCCGTCGTATGCCGGAGGCAGACTGTCGGGCGCTCGGCGTGGTCGTTTCGCCCTGTGGGTCAGCGGCGTGCGCGGCGAGCGAATGCACGAAGTCGGCTCGTTCCCGTACGAGGAGACCGTTCTCGGATTGGCCCGCATGCGCAGGCTGCGCTCCGAGAGCTGCCTCCGATGGCTCCCGGACGGCCGCACACTGAGCTTCATCTACGGCGGGTCGCTCTGGACGGTGCCGGCGGGCTGAGGCGGCGCCCGCCCGTGGCCCGATAATGGCTGGATAGCATCCTGAGAGGGAGAGCCGGCGCACATGGCATGGCTCGTTCACAGCATGGACACGTACTCACTGGGAGGCATGTCGCTCGCGCTGCTGCTTGCGGTCGCGCTGGGCGGGCTGATCGGCCTCGAGCGCGAGGTCCGCGGCCACCCGGCGGGCCTGCGCACCCACATCCTCGTGTGCATCGGCTCCACCCTCATCACGCTCGTTTCAGCGGGCATGGCCAGCGTCGACGGCCATCGCGGCGACCCGGCGCGCCTCTCAGCCCAGATCGTTGCCGGCATCGGCTTCCTCGGAGCGGGCGCCATCATCCGCGACGGCCTAAACATCCGCGGCCTCACCACTGCTGCAAGCGTGTGGGTCACCGCCGGCGTTGGGATCGCCATCGGCGCCGGCCCCACCTTCGGCGCCCTCGCCGCGGTGGCCACGGTGCTCATCCTGGTCACGCTCTGGGTGCTGCAGCGCGTCGACGCCTTCATGCGGGCCAAAGGGCTCCGCCTCTGCGTGCTGGACGTGGTGGTGAAGGATCTCGACGGCGGCTTCGCGTCGCAGCTCATCGCGCTCGTCGAGGAATGGGGCGTTCACGTGGATACCCTGGAGTGGGACAAGGCGGAGCGCGGCCGGCGCCTGGTGCTGCGCTTCATGCCCGCCGAAACGCTCGACCGCCCGCGCCTCCTCGCCGCCATCGCCGACCTCCCCAACGTCCGCTCCGTCCACCTCGACTGACGCACGTCGCAACCAGAAGCCCCCGCCCCTTGCCAGTAGGCGCTGGGCATCGACCACGAAGCCCCCGCCCCTTGCGGGAGGGGGTTGGGGGAGGGGTCCGCCCTGCACCTACCTCAGCCAGAGCCGCTCGTACTGCGCCCACTCCGCCTCGTCGGTGGTGTAGTCCGCGAAGAGCGCCACGCCGGCGAAAGAGGTGGCGGCGGCAGACGGATCGGCCAGGCCCTCGCGCACGCCGCGCAGCGCGAACGCCAGGTTCTCCGCGCGCGGGTTGTGCGACCGGGAGCCCGCGCCGTAGGTGGGCACCCCGATCAGCACGCGGCAGGCCGGATCGCCCCGCTGAGCCGCCCGGGTGATCTCCACCACCTCGCGGCCCGTCAGCCACACGTAGGAGCGCGGCGTCACGAACCCGGTGTCGTAGCACATCACCGCGATCTGGTCGCACGTGGCGGCCACCTTGGCGTAGTACCCGGTGCTCCAGCCCCAGCGCCCGACGGGGAAGCGGAGCCAGACCGGGCAGGCCGCCCCGAGCAGCTTCCTGGGCGGCAGCGCGCGGCGCGTCTCGGCCATGAGGTCCAGGAAGCCCTGGTCGCCGTCCGGGCAGATCTCGTAGTCCCACTGCACCCCGTCGAACCCGCACTCCCGCGCGAGCCACGCCGCCTCGCCGACCATGCGCCGCCGCACCTCCGGCCGCGTCAGGTCCACCTCGCCCTCGCCGCTGCGGTTGCCGGCATAGACCCACGCGACAGCCCGCACGGCAGGCGCCAGCCGGTGCATGCGTTCCACGAGTGCCCTGGCACGCTCCGGGTACCGGTACTTCAGCGCCCCGTCCCGCGTGATGCCGCGCACGTGGAAGTAGGCGTCGCGGATCTGCCCCCGCTTCAGCCGCTCAGCGAGGGCCGCCCACTCCGCGTCGCTCTTCTGCCCGAAGTACCACGTATAGCGCAGCCACAGCCCGTTCTCGCCGCGGTTCAGGCTCCGCCCGCCCGGCGCCGCGCCGTATGGGTACGCGTAGTAGTCGACGACGAAGAGGGCGAGGAGGATGGCGAGGCCGAGCGCGAGGCGGCGGAGAAGGCGGCGGTGCCTGGTGGGGGCAGGTTGCGCGGGCGGGATGGACGGTGGCTGCGCTGGGGCGGGCGCGGCGCGATCGTGAGGCCTCGTGGCTCCTGAGTCGGCGTGTGCGGCCCTCCGTGAGGAGTGCTTCGGCCTCAAGGCGCGGGCTCGCGCTTCTCCGGGGCATAGCCGGGTATCTCAAGGGCCATGTTGCAGTACCAGCAGGCGCCCTGAGTGTCCGGGAAGAGGGTTGCGTGGTTGATGTTGGCAGCGTTCAGGTAACGAAGGGCGCTGTGCCTAGCCTGTCCGGTGTAGACCAGCTTCCTCAGGACGGGCGCTGCGCCAGTCTGGGCACGCGCACCATGCTCTCTCGCCCAGTGGTCAACGGGACTCCCGTCAGCGACCTTGGTGAACAGCCCGCGCTGGGCTATCAGCCGTGCGTTGTCTGGCTCGGCGGCTTCCGGCAGGATCAGAACCTGCCCAGGACGAGCTGCATCGTTGACGGCAGCCACGAGCCGCAGGTCGAGCGCCCACACAACCCGTCCAGGCTTGGCGCTGGGTGCCTTGCAGCTCGGGGTCACGCATCTCATGCAGTCAGTGGGCTCTGGCGAGTGGGATGGGTGACTTGCGCTCGTAGCCTGCCTGATCTGCCCCAGATCCCGTAGGTGCTCGTCGCACAGGCACTCGTCATTCGCCCTATCGGCTAGACCGCATGCGGGGGCTGGCTCGGCGAGCGCGAAGAATGCCGCTACGAGTGGGGATCGGGTCCAGTCAAGGAACGGCGTGATGAGGCCGTGGTGCTGACCAGTAGACCACACCTCGTCGTCGGGTGTCGTCTTGGTGACACGCGCGCGACTTCGCGCCACCTCCACGAACAGGTCGCGGATCCACTGGGTCTGTCTCCCGAGGTCAACACGGGCGGCGCTGGCTATCCTGCTCTGAAGCGGTCGACATCGTCGCTGGTCGCCCCTGAACACGATCTCGTTGCTCGTCAGGCAGAGCCACCGCAGGTGCTTGAACCAGCAGGGCCAGCACGAGTACTCCCACGTCGGTATGCCTGCATCATCTGCTTGGGATCGGTACTGGCAGAACGGCCGGTCGGCGTCTGGGCACGGGACGCTTCGGTCGCCCAGCAGGAAGGCCGGGCCCCCCATCAGTTCGCGGACCTTGTCTACCTGTGGCGCGCCAGTGTAGCGGTGCCCGGCGATCAGCGTCGCGGCAATGCCGTCGGCCGTTGACCAGAAGAGCGCGGCGTACACCACACAGGAGCCGAACCGCGTGGTGGCGGCGGTGAACAGCTCGTCGAGGTTAACCCATAGCGGCGCGGCCTCATCAGCCGCTCCAAGCGCGGCTTCGTCGGCCAGTGGCGGCTCCCGATCGCACCATGTCTCTTCGTCCCACCGCGACCAGTCGTCGAACCGGCGAGCTTGGCCGCGGGCTAGCACCACCACGCGGAGCATGACCCAAGTGTGGCCGCGGAGTCGCGCGCGGGCAAGGCTGACGACGGCTCTAGGGATCTCGAAGTCCTGCATGCTCATATCAGGTCCTCCCCGTCCGGCTATAGGCTGAGCCGCACGGTTGCACGCGCGCCGGAGGGATCAGGCGGGGCGCCCAAACAACCCGCGGCGCCCCGCCCGATGCTCTCCCTACTTGATGTCGGGCCGCGGCCGGCGCGCGATGGCGTTCGGCAGGGCGGGGAACGCCTTGTGCGGCTCGGTCTGGTACCAGTAGGCCACCGAGCTGTAGTCGTTGCTCTGCAGGTTCGCGTGGCCGTGCTCGATGGAGACCTTCAGCGACTTCGTGAAGACGACCGGGTCCTCCACGTGGAAGCGGTACGAGGTGCACTTGTGGCGCCCGGGGTAGTCCGGGTTGTGCTCGTGCACCGACGTGCCGGCGTACGGGTAGCCCTTCGGGTGCATGCCCCACGCGTGGCAGAAGTAGTCCTCCGACCCGGTGCCGGTCATCGAGGGGACCTCCTCGCCGTCGATGTGGAACATGTCGTCGCCCTCGCCCCACCACGTGATGCCGTCCGGCGTCGGGTCGATGTTGTCCACGCTCACGTTGCAGCCGACGTAGTGCCCCGTCCCCTCGGCCTCCAGGATAACGTAGTTCTCCTTGCCGTCGATGTTGGGGTCGTCCATCAGGCTCCAGTAGTTGATGCCCTGCGCCGTCAGGTCGCCCTTGGTGCCGGTGGTCGGGTTCTCGCGTCGCCACTGGGCATGGAAACGCAGCACGTCGTCCTCCAGCGCGTCGTAGCGCTCGTGGTCGATGTAGAAGTAGAACGACCCGACCGGCTCGGTGCCCTCGTTGGTGATGGTGATGCGCGCGCCCTTGCCGAACGGCATCTGCCAGTAGCAGTTCATCGCCATGTTGCCGCCGAGCTTGCACTCCTGGTCCGTCGGCGCGACCGTGGCGAGCGGGATCGCGCTGTTCGACGCGGCCAGCCCGTGCCCGATGTTGAAGAAGTCGCCGACCGGGGACTCGACCGACGGGCTCTGCTCGTCGTCCCAGTATATGCGCAGGACGAGGTGGCGCAGGTAGTAGCGGTCCTGCGACGCGATGGTGAACCAGATGTGGGTGATGCACCCGGCGCCGGGGATCTCGGCGAGCGTGGCGGTCTCCCCGACGGGGATGGGCCAGCAGTCCCGGTTGCCGCCGGTCTTGTCGTAGCTGGAGATGCGGCACGTCTTGGCGGTGCGCCGGCGAACGAGCGACTTCAGTGTGGTGCTTCCGATCGGCATCGTCGAATCCTCCGGTGGAGAGTGGATGGACATCGGTACGGCCTCGTAACCGCACGTTCGCGCCCCGCCGCGCGGTCTCCTGCGCAAAGCGCGCGCCATACCCATCGACTCCGCACTGAGGCAGCACCCGGATCCGCACCGCGGTTCGTCCCCGCCCGCCCTTCCGCCGTGTCGCCCCCGCCGGCCCTGCCACCCCGCCCGTCATCCCGTCAGGGATCTCCTCTGAGAATGGGCTGGCAAACCACCGGACTCACCGTGCCGTTGTGACGTCATCCCGTTAGGGATCCGCTTTTGACGCGCAACTCGAGCTCGTACACCCGTTTTCATGCTTGATGGTGAACGCAGCTAATGACTGTCTGCTCTTGACCTTCGCCGTTCCCGACGCCCCGACGCAGACTAGCCGCCGCGGTTGAGAAAACCGAAACTATCCCTTGAACATCCCGTATACTGGAGTGGCGGCCACTTCATGAATCGTCATCGCTATCGCGCATGCCGGCCGCCTGGAGGAACCGATGGAGCGATCCCTGGCAAAGTGCCCGATCTGTCAGGCCGCGCTGCACGTCGCGGAACTGGCGTGCAAGACCTGCGAGACCACCTTCCGAGGGGCGTTCTCGCGGTGCGCCTTCTGCGGCTTGGCCGCCGAGCACCGCGAGTTCGTCGAGTTGTTCCTGCGGCACCGGGGCAACCTCAGCAGCGTCGGCGGCGAGTTGGGCCTGTCGTACCCCACCGTGGCGAAGAGGCTGGACGCGGCGCTGGCGGCCCTCGGGCTCGGCGCCGCGGAGCCAACGCCCGCCGAAGCCCCGGCCTATGCGCCCGCCCCGGCTCCCGCGCCCCAGCCGCCTGCCGCTCCGGCCTTCGCGCCCCAGAACGGCAAGGACGAGGCGCGCCGCAGCATCCTGGAGATGCTGGACCGCGGCGACATCGACGCCGAGGAGGCGACGCGGCGCCTGCGCGATCTCTAGCCCTCTTTGGGCGCCATTCCGCGCCCGCAACCAGGAGCGCGGCGCTCGGCCTTGACCGGCGGCCGCGTATCCGGAGAACCGTAGCCATGAGCGATGACCATGTTTCACGGATTCTGAAGATGCTCGAGGAGGGCAAGATCAGCGCCTCCGAAGCCGAGAAGCTGCTGGCGGCGGTTGGCAGCCCCAGGCCCTCCGCGCCTCCCCCTCCACGGCCCTCGGCCCCTCCGCCGCCCGAGCCGCCGTTGCCGCCCGAGCCGCCCAAGGTGGAGGAGACCTCCAAGTCGTTTGAGTTTCGCTGGGGCCACCGCGGCAACTTCCCGCTGGACCTCGGCGCCCTGGGCAAGCAGATCAGCGACGCCGTCAAGAAGATCGACCCGGAGAAGTTCATCCGCGAGGCCAAGACCGGCGGCAAGCGCTGGCAGGATCGCATGAAGCAGTGGGGCCAGATGTGGGAAGACGGCGAGGAGATGCCGCAGAACACGCTCGGCCTTCCCAGCGCGAAGACCAGCGGCACCAGCACCTACGCGCTCCCGCCGCAGGCGCTCGTACAGGTTGAGAACCACGTGGGGCCGATCACCGTTGTTGGCGGCGGCGAGGGTGTGACCCTGGAAGTCGAGCAGGAGGCCTGGGCCGTCTCGCAGGCAGAGGCCGAGACGCTCTTGCGGCAGATCAAGGTGGAGATCGCTACCCTGGGAGAGGCATGGGCGCCCGAGCCGCCCGTCGCCTTTGGCGAGATACCGCCGGTGCCGCCGCCGCCGAGCCCGGCCGGCCCGCCCCGCCTCGAGGTCCGCGTCACGGCGCCCGAGGGCTGGCGCAACGGCATCGCCAGCCTTAAGCTAACGGTGCCTGCGGGCGCGCCGCTCCGTCTCGCCACGACCTACGGCGACCTGTCCGTATCGGAGAGCGCAGGCTTGATCGAAGCCCACACGGTCAGCGGGGCCCTCTGCCTTCGCAACCTGGGCGGCGACGTGAAGGCGGACACCGTGAGCGGCGAGGTCCGGGCGTCGAACATCAGCGGCCCGCTCGTCGTGACCGGCAACAGCGGCGACATCAGCGTCGAGAACGCGTCGCGGGGTGTCGCGGTCGCGGCGGTCAGCGGCGACGTGCGCGTGGTCGGCGTCGAAGGGGGGAGCGTCCGCGCTCGTTCCGTGTCCGGCGACGTGTACATCGAGAACATCGGCCGCCAGGCGCCGCTCGACATCAACGCCGAGTCCGTCTCCGGTGACATCATGCTCACGACGGCACGCGGCAACATCGCGCTCAAGACGGTCTCCGGCGATGCCAAGGGCCGCGGGCTCGACGCCACCACGATGCAGGCGACCGCCATCTCCGGCGATCTCCACCTGGAGCTGACCCAGCCGTTCTCGGGCACCCTCACCACGACGACGGTCTCCGGCGACGTTCTCGTCAGCCTGCCGGGCGCCAGCAACTTCCGGTTCACGCTGGACACGCAGTCCGGCGACCTGCTGAACGAGCACCCGGCGGCGAACGAGACGCGCACCGACTCGCTCTGGACCGGCACCGTCGGCACCGGTGCCGGCACCCTGAGCGTCAAGACGCTCTCCGGCGACGTGAAGGTCGGTCGCGTAGGGTAGGGGCTGCACGAACTAAGCGCGGAGACGCCCGCCGGCAACGCGCCGGCGGGCGTCTCTGCATCCGTCACCGAGACCCGTAGCCGCGAGGCCCGGGCGCATCCCTGCCTCCGGCGTTGACGCGCGTGTCCATGCGTGCTAATATCACCGTACAGTATGCCGTCGCCGCATCGCCTGCCCGTCTCGTGCATCCAGTCACCAGCCACGCCGCCGGAGACCGCGCTCGATGACCGATACTGGGAACAGGGACGTGGAGTTGGTCGTCGAGGCGATCCGGCTCGCGGAGTTGGCCGGCTACTACCCGGCAGGAGGGCAGCGTCCTGTTGATCCTGAGGTCGTGGCTCTCTGGTGCCGGAGGGTGCGCGAAGAGGGCTTCCGGTGGCTGTCGGTGGCCGAACACGAGTCATACAGCGTAGACTACATCGTGGTCGCGCGCAACGGCGCAGTGTGTTCTGGGCAGCACAGGATACTGGGTGGTCTCGTCGGCGGCAACCCGGTACCTGCGGCGTCCATCGAGCGCCTCGACATCGACGTCGAGGTCCAGCCCTGGCGCTGGAGCCAGGAGAGGCGGTAGTGGCATGGGACTGGAAGACTACTCGGTCGCCCTGAAGCCCGCATCCGCGCGCCCGCAGCCGTTGGCCCTCGACGCCCTGACGCAGACACTCGCTGCGGAGGGCTTCCGGCAGAGCGATCCCGTCAGGCACGTCGGCCCCGCCCAACTGGCCAGACCCGCATGCGCCGAGGTGGCCTTCGTCCGGGAGCGCCCGAGCGCTGTTGTCGAGGCGCTGCTCTATCTTGGCCCGGGCCCTGCTGAACCGGACGAGGTGCAGTCCGTCAGCGTTCGCGTGGCGGTGTGCCAACCGGATGGCGCCGCGGAGGCGTTCCTGGGAGCCGTCAGGGCACTCATGGTCGCTCACGGCCTGGTGGTGCGAGACGCCGAGCGCTCCTACGATATCGGCGACTTTGGCGACTTCTCCGTCGCGGCTCGCGCCGACATTGCTGAGGCCAAACGTCGCTGGTACGCGCTGTTCCCTGGCGTTCGCGAGGAGGTGGTGCTCCCGGCCAGTCAGGCGTGGGCGCACTTCCGCGCGAAGCGGGCGTCTGCCTGTGCGGGTCACTCCAGCCCCGCCGCGCCGCCCGATGCGGTACAATAACCGCAGGTAGTCGGCGCTGAGCCCGTGCCAGCACGGTACCGGGCGGTAACCTTCGCACTTGCCGCGCGCTTGCGTTGACTCGCCCCCCAACTCGCCGGTATACTATCTGTCGCCTGTTTCGCTCGGCGGAGCACGCGGGCTTTCCCAGGACGCTCCTTCGGTCCGACGAGGGAGCGTCTTGTGTGTGCAGGCGGCGACTATCCCGCGCAGGCAGCCGACCTGC
The DNA here is from genome assembly GCA_964519955.1 of uncultured Chthonomonadaceae bacterium. Classification (GTDB taxonomy): domain Bacteria; phylum Armatimonadota; class Chthonomonadetes; order Chthonomonadales; family CAJBBX01; genus CAZFLM01. The sequence continues at coordinate 52,038 of CAZFLM010000006.1, forward strand.
CGGGGAGGGAGACGGAATTGTACGCGATCGTTAGAACCGGCGGGAAGCAGTACCGCGTGGCCGAGAAGACCGTTCTGGCCGTCGAGAAGCTTGACGTGGCGGACGGCGAGACGGTCGAGTTGACCGATGTCCTGATGGTGGCCGATGGCGACAACGTCCGCGTGGGTACGCCCACCGTGGCCGGCGCCAAGGTGACCGCGACGGTCGTCGAGACCTTCAAGGGCCGCAAGGTGCACGGCTATACCTACAAGCCAACCAAGGGTGTGCAGCGCCACTACGGGCACCGTCAGTGGCATACGCGGCTTCGCATCGAGAAGATCGAGGCCTAGGCGGGACCGACGCGTCCCCTGAGTGGAGAAGCACTATGGCACATAAGAAGGGCGTCGGCAGTTCCCGCAACGGCCGGGACAGCAACGCGCAGCGTCTGGGTGTGAAGGAGTTTGCCGGGCAGACCGTCCGGTGCGGCGCGATCCTCGTGCGCCAGCGCGGCACCCCGTTCCGACCGGGGCGCAACGTGGGTCTGGGTAAGGACCACACGCTGTTCGCGCTGACTGACGGCATCGTCGCGTTCGAGGGGCCGAAGAAGGCGCGACGCATCAGCGTCTATCCGGTCATGGCGGAGGCCAGCGTGATCGAGGGTCTCGTGCCGGCCGAGGTCGTTGCGGCCGCCGAGCCGGTTGTGGTCGAAGCCCCCGTGGCCGAGACCGCCGAGGCCGAGCCCGCGAAGAAGCCGCGCGCCCGCAAGCCGAAGGCCGACGAGGCCCCGGAGACTCCCGCCGAGGAGTAGTGCGGTTCCGTTAGGCATGCAGTGCGACCCGACGCTCCCAGCCGGTGCGTCGGGTCGCGGCGTTTCTCAGGCACGCGGCGCCCGCAGCGGGATGGGCCTCCGCGCTCGTCGAATGGAGCGCCCAGGCAGGCGACAGGAGTACCAGCGTGTTCGGGTTCGGTCGGAACCGAAGCATCTCACACTCGACGGGCGAAGCGTACAGAACCTGTGCGGTTGCGCGCGGCGCCGTGCGGTTTGCCTTCCCGGATGGCTGGATCGTGCGCGGCACGGGCGCGTCCGTCGTTGTCACCAACGCCCCGCCGCCGGACGACACCGAGGCGATCGAGGTGTCGGTCCTCGAACTGCCGCCCGATCTCGGCGCCGATCTGACGCTGGAGCAGATGGTGCGGCAGGCGAGCGCCCGGCATTCGGCGGGCTCGCCCCCCGAGACCCACTCGGTGCGGCGCGACGGCGTCGAGATCGTCTGGACCGAGAAGATCAGCCGCGACGGGGAACGCGCCGTCGTCGTGCGGCAGGCGTGGTGCCGCGGCAGTGGCGTCCACGCGGTGGTGTGTTACGGGTTCCCCGAGGGGGCGTCCACCGGGCAGGAACAGCGCTGGGCGCACCTGCTCGACAGCCTCGTGCTCGGAGGACCGGCGCCGGAGTAGCGCAATGTTCATCGATCGAGTCGATATCGAAGTCAAGGCAGGCGACGGTGGCAATGGCGCCGTCTCGTTCCGGCGCGAGAAGTACGTGCCCAGAGGCGGCCCGGACGGTGGCGACGGCGGACACGGCGGCAGCGTCGTGCTCGAGGTCGATCCGCACCTGTCCACGCTGCTCGACTTCCGCTACAAGAAGCGCTACGCTGCCCAGCGCGGCGGCGACGGCGCGGCCAAGCAGATGTCCGGCAAGAACCGCGACGACCTGGTGCTCAAGGTGCCCGCGGGCACGATGGCCTTCGACGCGGACACCGGTGAGCGCCTGGCCGACCTCACCGCGCCGGGCCAGCGCGCCGTGGTCGCGAAGGGCGGCGTGCCCGGGCGCGGCAACATGAACTTCGCCACCTCCGTCCACCAGGCGCCCAAGTACTCCGAGAAGGGCGACGTGGGCGAGGAGCGCCGCCTGCGCCTCGAGCTGAAGCTGCTGGCCGACGTCGGCCTCCTGGGCTTCCCGAGCGTCGGCAAGTCCACCCTCGTCGCAGCCGTCTCCGCCGCGCGCCCGAAGATCGCCGACTACCCCTTCACCACACTCGTCCCGAACCTCGGCGTCGTGGCTGTGCCGGACCAGGGCTCGTTCGTCATGGCGGACCTCCCGGGCCTCATCGAGGGCGCGCACGAGGGCGCCGGGCTTGGCCACCAGTTCCTGCGCCACGTTGAGCGCACGCGCGTCCTGGCGCACCTCCTCGACGTGTCCGGCATGACGGGCCGCGACCCGCTTGACGACTTCCGGATCATCAACCGCGAGATCTCCCTCCACGACGAGCGCCTGGCGAGCCTGCCGCAGATCGTCGCGCTGAACAAGATCGACGTGGCCGCGGATCCCGCCGCCGTCGACGAGATCGAGCGCGTCCTCGTCGAAGAGGGGCACGAGGTGCACCGCGTCTCCGCCGCCACGCGTGCCGGCCTGACCGAGATGCTCTTCGCTCTCTGGCGCAGGCTGGAGGAGGCGCGCCTGGCGCCCGCTCCGGCCATCGTAGACGACGTCGAGCGCATCGTCGCGCAGCCGCAGGTGGACACGCGCCACTGGGAGATCCGCAAGGAAGCCGAGCACGAGTGGGTTGTCGAGGGCGCCGGCATCGAGCGCCGCGTGCTCCGCACCGACATCCAGAACGAGTACGCGCTGGAGCGTTTGCACCGCGTCCTCGAACGCATCGGGGTCATCCGCAAGCTCAAGGAGATGGGCGCGGAGGAGGGCGACTCGGTGCGCATCGGCAAGGCCGAGTTCGACTACGCGGACGACGACATGGAGCGGGATCACCGCCGGCCATCCGCCAGGAGAAGGTCGTGACACAGCGCCCGGTCCGCCGTCTCGTCGTCAAGGTAGGCACGAGCACGCTGACCGACCGCGCCGGCAGCATCGACCGCGCCTTCCTGCTCGACCTCGCCACCCAGCTCGCCGCACAGCGCGCCGCGGGCCGCGACGTGATCCTCGTCACGTCTGGCGCCATCCGCGCCGGCATCGCGGCGCTCCAGGCCAACGGAGACGCCCCCACGACGCTCCCGTACCGCCAGGCAGCCGCCGCCATCGGCCAGGGCCACCTGATGAACCTGTACATCGAGGCCCTGCGCTGGCACAGCGTCGTGGCCGCCCAGGTTCTGCTGACGCGCGACGACCTGGCCGACCGCCGCCGCTACCTCAACGCGCGCAACACGTTTGCCTCGCTGCTCGAAGTTGGCGCCCTGCCCATCGTCAATGAGAACGACACCGTGTCCGTCGACGAGATCAAGTTCGGCGACAACGATACACTCGCGGCGCGCGTCGCCTCCCTCGTGCAGGCGGACCTCCTGCTCATCCTCTCCGACGTCGAGGGCCTCTATGCCGCCGCGCCTCAGCCAGGCCAGCCGCTCCCTGAGGTCATCTGCACCGTGCCGCGCATCGATGCCGCAGTCGAGGCCATCGCGGGCGGCGCGGGCAGCGCCGTGGGCACCGGCGGCATGCGCACCAAGGTCGAGGCGGCCCGTATCGCCGCGGCCTCCGGCGTCCGCACCGTGATCGCGCATGGCCGCAGGCCCGGCGTCGTCCGCGAGGTATGCGAGGGCGCGCCGGTCGGCACGACGTTCCTGGCCGCGCGCAGCAAGCCCACAGGCCGTAAGCGCTGGATCGTCGCGGGCAGCCGCGCGAAGGGCGCGGTGGTGGTGGATGCCGCCGCCGAGCAGCGCCTCCGCCGCAGCGGCGCCAGTCTCCTGCCGGTGGGCATCGTGGCGGTAGTCGGCGAGTTCGAGGCGGGCGACCTGGTGGAGGTGCGCCGCACCGACGGCGGCCGGTTCGCGCGCGGCCTGGCGAACTACTCCGCCGCGGAGCTGCGCGCCATCCAGGGTCGCCACAGCGAGGAGCTGGAGGCCATCCTAGGCTACCGCGGCTACGACGAGGCCATCCACCGCGACGACCTGGTGGTGGACGGGTAGGGGGATCCCAGCGCGGGCATACAACGAACGAAGGCCGGAGGATCGCTCCTCCGGCCTTCGTTCGTTCTGCGTAGGGACGCCGCTTGCTGCGTCCTCTTCCACCGCCTAGTACCGCCGGCCGCCCCCGAACAGGTAGTCGAACGAGAGGAACAGCGACAGCGCCGTCTGCGTGATCTCAAGCGCGCTCAGCGGGGCCTTCGGCGAGTAGCCCATCGGGATCTCCACCGTGTCGCCCGGCTCGATCAGGAGGTCCGACGCCTTGTTCGCGCGGATCAGGCGGTAGTTGAACGCGATGATCTGCGTCTTGGTCGGGTCGGCCTGCCCGTTGATGTGCCGGAACACGCGCCCGTCGAAGTCCTTGCCGCCCGGCGCCACGCCGCCCGCGTCCGCGATGACCTGCGTCAGCTTGATCGGCTTGTTGTAGGGCAGCCGGCCCGGCCGCACGAACGCGCCGTTCAGGTTGATGTAGGCGTCCGCCGAGAGCTTCTGGACGTAGATGATGTCGTCCGGCAGCAGCACGAGGTTGTTCACGCCATCGCCGGCCTCGGCCTTGTCATAGTCGACCACGAGCGTCTTCTCGACGCCCAGCCGCCGGACCTGCACCTGCTTGCGGTCCGCCAGCGGCGTCACGCCGCCGGACAGCGAGAGCGCCTCGCGCAGGTCGACCGGAACGCCAACGCGCAGCGGCACGATGCCCGGCCGCGTCACCTCGCCCTGCACCAGCGCCTGGCCGGTGCCCGGGAGCACCTTGTACGGCACGTAGATCAGGTCGCGGTCGATGAGGACGGGGTTCTGCGTGTCGTCGGGCTTGGCGCCGGGGTTCGGCTTGAGCCACTTCAGGAAGTTCAGCTCGACCGTGGTGCGCACGTTCTTCTCGTCGCGGTGGACGATGCGTACCTTGCTGAGGTCGCCGTTGTCGTTGAAGCCGGCGACGGTCAGCAGCTCGGCCAGCGTCGTGCTCTCGCCGATCGTCACCGAGCCGCCGCGGTTGACCGCGCCCGCGAGGATCACGACGGGCTTCGGCACCGACAGGATGCTGACGGACACGGTTGGGTTCACCACGTACGGCTTGATGAGCCCGGCCAGCTTGTCCTGCGCCTGCGACGGCGTGAGGCCGCGCAGGTTCACCACGCCGAGGAGCTGCGGCATGCTGATGTTGCCGGAAGCATCCACGGTGAAGACGCCGCTCATCGTCGGCTCGGGGCCGGCGGGCGACGACGTGTTGATGGAGAGCTGGAAGCCGGGCTTGATGGGCTGGAGCGGGTCGAAGCCGCTATCGGACCCCGCGAGGTTCACCGGCTCCTGCGGGCCCTTGGCGGGCTCCTGCGCACGGAGCGGGCTGGCCAATGCCAGACTGAGCCCAAGGGCGGCAACGGCACCGACGAAGATACTACGCATGGACTACAACTCCTCCCTGCCAAGGGCCGCTCTGGCCCAACCGGCCTCCGGGCCGGGTTGACGAGGCTCGGTACGAGCAGTACAATACCACCAACGCCCACTTCACCGCCTGATGGAGAACCCCCGCATGTCCAATGAGCCGCTGAACACCGCACAAATGTGGCAGCAGACCGTGTCCCTCTGCAAGGACCGCGTCAACAACCGGTCATTCTGGGAGGCGCTCGAACAGACCGTCGCGATCACTATCGACGGCGATACGCTCATTATCGGCCTGCGCCCCGAGATCTTCAACCTCGCGGGTCATCTGAATGTGTCCGAGCACCGCAACGCGATCGAGCAGGCCGTCGCGTCCTTCGCCGGCCGCCGCCTTGCGGTCCGCATCATCGAGGGCGACACGATCGGCGACTGGATCACCCGCAAGCAGCGCGACGAGCGCGCCGCCAAGCACCGCGAGGCCACCTACGAGCGCCGCGATCAGAAGCTGGCCGAAGCGCAGTCCTGGGATACGCTATACGAGTACGTGGCCCGCGCTTTCTCCGGCGTCGCCTATCGCTCGCTTCCGCAGTCCCGCGCGCGCTATCTCACCGACATGGTCTACGTGATCTCGGACGCGATGGACCAGTTGTACCCCGAGAAGCCCGACGAGAGCACCGAGCGCCTGCTGGCCCGCGTCATTGAGCGCGTCGCCACGAACATCGACATGCCGGCAGCCGGCGTCGCCCTCGAGGTCGAGCGCCTGCGCGCCTGGAAGCGCCAGAACGCCGAGTAGGCGCAATCGCGCCCGGTATTCCTACCAGGCACCCCGCATCTTAGCAGAGGTCCACGCGCTTGTCAACGTGACACGCTCGTGGGCCTCTTCTCTTCCGAGGCGCGTGTGACTGCGAGCGAGGGCATCGAGCGGTAGTCGCGCAGGTTGGTCGTGTAGTAGCGCACCGCGACGACAGCCGCCACGAGGCCGCACTGCACGTAGTGGTACAGCGTCTCCGGCCCGAAGCGCAGCGGCGACACGACCCCGAACGCCAGCCCGATGTTGTCCAGGCCTACCCATAGGACGAGCCCCTGCAGCCCCATCCAAAGGTAGCCCGCGCAGACCAGTGCCCTCCGCACCGAGTCGTCTTGCGTCTGCGGCCCCGCTGCCGGGCCATCTCCCAGCAGGAAGCCGCGCGCGAAGTCCGCGTCGGTGCCGCCAGGCGCTGGGAAGCAAGCGTAGCGGTGGCGCAGGTAGTACGCGTAGCCGATGAATGCGAGCCAGCCGCCGACCAGCTTCGCGCCCACCAGCCCGGCCCAGCCCAGGCCCAGGTGGCGCGTCAGCACGTTCCATTCGGCGGAGAGATCGGGGGACGCGGCGTAGGTGCTGGCAAGGTCGAGCCCGTTGACGGCGATGATCAGCGCGGCCGCCAGGGCGAGCTTGCGCGAGGTGCGTCCGAGTGTCTGAGCGGGTAGGGTCACCATACTCCGGGAAGGTGCAAGAACCGTGCCAGCTTGCCGCCGCAATCCTGCTGGGACTGGATGATAACCAGAGCACAACGCTGCCACGTGCCACTGGAGGGTGGCGCTCCGTCGCCACCGCCGCCTCGCACCGATGGAGGGGCGCGCTCCGTTGCCGCCGCCGCCTCGTACCGGGCCGTGGTGGGGCGGGCGTCCCTGCCCGCCAGGCACAACGCCTGCCTACAGGAACGTCTCCCGCGGCACGTCGCCCACCGTGTAGAAGGACCCCGTCACCAGCACCAGATCCTCGGGGCCCGCCTCGGCTAGGGCGGCCTGCGCGGCAGCCAACGGCGGGCGCACGATCGAGACCTCGGAGCAGAACCGGCGCGCCACGTCGGCCACCTGCTCGGCCGGGAGTCCCCGGCGCCAGGTGGGCTGCGTGGCGATCACCACGTCCGCCAGGGGCGCGATCTCCGCCACGACGTCCTCAGGCGCGTGCCCGTCCAGCATCCCGATCACCGCGATGAGCCGCCGCCGCTCGAAACGCGCGACCTCCGCCGCCAGCGCGTGCGCCGCCATCCCGTTGTGCGCCCCGTCCAGCACCACCGTCGGGCTGCGGCGCACCACGTCGAGCCGGCCGGGCTGATGGGCGACCGCCAGCCCGTGGCGCACCGCGTCCGCGTCGACGGCCCAGCCCCCGCGCTCCGCCAGCGTCTCGCACGCCCAGATGGCGCACGCTGCGTTCGGCCACTGGAAGGCGCCGCCCATGCGTGGGTGCAGGCCGGGGTACTCGGCGCGCGGCGTGCGCACGCAGAGCCCGTCGTCGCGCGGCTCCCAGCTCACAGGCGCATCGCACGGGCCGGTCGCCTCGCTTGCGGGGTGCACGAGCGTCAGCGGCGCGCCGCGGCTCTCGGCGACCTGCCGGATGGTCTCCAGCGCGCTCGGCTCGTCGGTCGCCGTAGCGATCGGCACGCCGGGCTTGACGATGCCGGCCTTTTCCGCCGCGATCTTGGCGTGCGTGTCGCCCAGGATCTGCGTGTGGTCGAGGCCGATGTTCGTGATGACGCAGGCGAGGGGCGACACCACGTTCGTCGCGTCCAGCCGCCCGCCCATCCCGACCTCGATCGCGGCGTAGTCGGTCGCGCTCTCCAGGAAGTGGAGGAACCCGACTGCCGTTTTGAGCTCGAACTCGGTCGTGGCGCCCAGCGCGCCCTCCGCGATCGCATCGGCGTGCGGGCTGAGGTGTGCAACGTGGCGGGCGAAGTCGTCCCGCGGGATCATCTCGCCGTCGATCTGCACCCGCTCGCGCAGGTCGTACACGTAGGGCGAGTAGTAGCCCCCGGTGCGGAAGCCGTGCGCCGTCAGGATGGCGGCGATCATGCAGGTGGTGGACCCCTTGCCCTTCGTGCCGGCCACGTGCGCCACGCGCAGGCGGAGGTGCGGGTTGCCGACAGCGTCCAGCAGCGCCTCGAATCGCTCGTTTCCGAGCTTGATCCCGAAGCGCTGGAGCCCCTGTATGTATGCGACGGCTTCCTCGTAGGTCATGGCGCGAGTAGCGTACCAGAGGCCCTGAACCCGCGTCAACACGCCGCCGGTCGCCCCTCGCCACGCGTCACCCCGTACCGCCGTCGTGAGGGGTCTGGCAGGTCTCGCTGCGGCGCCAGGCTCCCGCCGGATCTCGCCTCTGTCGGGATGACAGCCGTCGCCGGTACCGCCCGCATTGACAGGCCGCCTCTGCTTCCGGTTTACTGTGGGCATCCGGTGCGTCCGGCCGACGGACGCCCGCCAGGAGGCCCGCATGCGTCGTCTACACGGCAGCCCGCAGTCGAGCCGGATCGTGCCGCGCCTCGCCGCCGCTGCCGCGCTGCTGTGCTGCGCCTCGGCCGCGCCCGCGCAGGAGGCGTGGGTCCAGGTTGCGCCGAGCGACGGCGGCTTCACCGTGCTCGCGCCGCCGAACGTGAAGCCCGCTGCCAAGGACATGAGCACCCCGCTCGGAAAGCTCACGTTCCGCGCCTACTACTCCGGTCAGGGCGACATCGCGTTCGTCGTCCTGTACACCGACTACCCGGCCGGCTCCCTGCGCAAGTACACCGCCTCGCAGATCCTGACGAGCGCGCGCAACACCGCCGTCGCGCAGGTGTTCGCCAAGGTGCAGAGCGACAAGGCAGTGACATTCAAGGGCTACCCGGCACGCGACCTGCTGATGAGCGCGACGAACAGGGATGCGGTGATTCGCTGCCGCATGGTCCTCGTTGGCCGGCGCCTCTACGAGGTGATGGCGGCCTGGCCGACCAAGATGGCCAAGGACCCGTCGGTGGACCGGTTCCTCTCCTCGTTCCGCATCGTCAAGCGGCAAGCCGCCCCCGCGAAACCGGCGGCCCGCCCGGCCCGTAGGACCCGCTGAGGACCACGCGAAAGGCTACCCCCGTGCTCACCGTTCAGATCGACACGTCCGCGTTCGACCATCCCGAGATCCCGCTGCCGCCCGTGTGGACTGTGCGCCACCACGTCGAGGCGCCCGAGGAGCCGGACATCGAAGGCGCCGTCCGCCGCGCCATGGCGGTCCCGCTTGCGGATCCGCGCGCGAAGCCCGGCGCTCGTGTGGCGGTGGGCGCCGGCAGCCGCGGCATCGCGAATCTTCCTCTCGTCGTCCGCACGGTCGTTGCCGAGCTGAAGGCCGCCGGCCTCGACCCGTTCGTCGTGCCCGCGATGGGCAGCCACGGCGGCGCGACCGCCGAGGGGCAGCGGGGCATCCTCGAGCACTACGGCATCACGGAGGAGGCAGTCGGCGCGCCGGTCCGCGCGACGATGGAGGTCGTGCAGGTCGCGACCCTCGATGGCGGCCATCCGGCTTACCTCGACCGCTACGCATCCGAGGCCGACGCGATCCTGGTCGTGAACCGGATCAAGCACCACACCGACTTCGCCGGCGAGATCGAGAGCGGCCTCGCAAAGATGTGCGCCATCGGCCTCGGCAAGCAGAAGGGCGCGGCCTCGATCCACACGTATGGCGCGGACGGCCTCCGCAACCTGATGCCGCGCGTCGCCCGGGCGCTCGTCGACAACGCCCCGATCCTGGGCGGCGTCGCGCTCATCGAGAACCCCTACGGCAAGACTGCCGAGGTGCACGGTCTGGCGGCTGCGGAGATCGGCATGGGCCGCGAGAGGGATCTGCTCAAGCGCGCCCGCGCCCTGGCCGCACGCCTCGCCTTCGACAACGTCGACGTGCTGATCGTGGACCGCATGGGCAAGGACATCAGCGGCTCCGGCATGGATACCCACGTGATCGGCCGCGTGCGCATGCCCTCGATCCCCGAGAGCGACTGGGATGGCCCGTTCGTCCGCATGCTCTGCGTGCTGGACATCTCGGAGCGGTCGCACGGCAACGCTGCGGGCATCGGCCTGGCGGACGTCACGACGCGCCAGCTCATCGAGCACATGGACATGGCCGCGACGTGCATGAACCATCGCACGAGCGGGGAGGGTGGGGCGCATCGGCACACCATCCCGATGACCGTCGAGACCCCCGAGGCGGCGGTGCGCGCGGCGATGGCGCTCTGCGGCCGCGGCGAGCCGGCGAAGGTGAAGCTCGCGCGCATCCGCGACACGGAGTTCGTCACCACGCTGGAGGTCTCCGCTGCCCTGATGGATGAGGTGGCCGCGCGCGAGGACCTCGAAGTCGTGGGCGGCGAGCACACGATGGATCTGCATGCCCTCTTGGGGGCTTCTGCCTGACGGTCAGGCGGAGAGGAATGGCGGCATGAGCCGGTGGGTCGGTCGGTCCCTGCGTACCGCATGGGTGGTCATCGTCGTTGCTGTGGCGCTGTCGGGGCGTGCGTTCGGGCAGACGCCGGCCGAGGTCGCCGAGTTCGAGCGGCAGCTCGCGGTTGCGGCCAACTCGGGCGACACCGCCGCGCTCACCAACTTCTCCGTAGGCGCTACGGCCGAGCGCTTCGCCTGGACCACCGGACGCTCGGCGGTCGGATCCTCGGGCGGAAGGTGGAACGTCAAGATACTGGCGGACCCGGGGCCGGCGCCCGACCCTGCCGACCGGTGGGTCACCTTCAGCCGCTACCAGAAGTGCGAGAGCCAGCACGATCACATCTACCGCCTGGCGGCCGGCGATGCCGGACTGCGTCTCGGAGACGAGATCCCGGAGACCGAGATCGGCGGCTACCGCGTGCGGCACCACGACGTCTCCGTCCGCTTCCACGTGGCCGCCAAGAGCGCTACCTTCAAGGACCGCGTCACGATCGAGCGCCGCCCGGGCGCCTGGCGGACCATGCTGCTTCGCCTGAACTCGCCGTACCAGGTGACCTCCGTGAAGTGCGGCGCGCAGCCGGTGCCCTTCGCGCGCGCCGGGGGATTCCTCGCGGTGCGGGCGCCCGAAGGGCCGCGCATCGTGCTGGACATGGCCTATGGGGGCGTGGTCGACGGGCATACGGAGGACTACATCCTGGCCGATCACGCGGGCCTCACCAGCTACTGGTACCCGCACACCGGCCGCCTCCCGGTGACCAGCCGCATCGCCATCACCGCGCCCAAGGGGTGGCAGAGCATCGCCATCGGCAAGCTGGTAAGCCGCGAGGTGCAGGGCGGCGTGGCAACGACGACCTACGAAAGTGACCTGGCGGTCTGCTACCTGACCGTCGCCTCGGGCGACTACCACATCACGACGCGCACCGTCGACGGCGTGGCCGTCAGCGCCTACCTGCTGAAGGACGATCCGGCGCGCGGCGCCTCGGTCGCCAACGTGGCCAAGAACGCCCTCTCCTGGTTCTCCCACAACTTCTCGCCGTACCCGTTCAAGACCTACGTGGTCGTCGAGAGCCGCGTCTTCCCAGCCGCCCTGGAGTGCTACTCGTTCACGCTCTGCGGCTCCAGCACCATCCCGGAAGCCGTGCCGCACGAGATCTCGCACACCTGGTGGGGCGGCGTCGTGCCGAACACCTACACCCGCTCGCTCTGGAACGAGTCGTTCGCCACCTATTCGGATAGCCTCTACCGGCGCTCGACTGGCGAGGACGGCATTTCCGCGGCCACGGCGACCACCGAGATGATGGCCACGGTCGCGACCGGCTACAGCCTGCTCGACGCGAGCGACGCGATGGACTTCCGGCAGGCCTCGGTGGGGTACGGCAAGGGCGGCGCGGTGCTCCGCGAGTTGGAGCGCATGCTCGGCAAGGAGAAGATGCTCGCCAGCATCCGGCGGTTCATCGCGGACCACAAGGCCGGCGAGGATGCCGAGTGGCTCGACTACATCAAGGCCGTCTCCGAGACTGCCGGGCAGGAGTGGTCGGGCTTCTTCACTGCGTGGCTCTCCCGCAAGGACCTGCCTGAGCTGCGGCTCGAGAACGCCACCGCCGCCGCATCCGGGGGCGGTTACGTCGTTCGCGGCACCGTGGGCTTCAAGTCGGCGCCGTTCTGGATTGCCACTCCCGTCTCGGTCAGCACGGCCGGCGGCGACGTGAAGGCGACGGTGATGGTGAAGGGGGCGCCCACCGCGTTCGAGGTCAAGACGACCTCGAAGCCAACGCGCGTGCGCGTCGACCCGGCCCGTGAGTTGCTGCGGAAGAGCGCCGCCACCAACTACTCGCCCACGCTCGCCACGATGCACACGGCCAGCGCGCCGCTCCTCATCGTCTACGCCACGGGAGGGACGCCGGAGGCCGCCGCATCGGCCCGCTTCGCGGCGACGACGCCCGGCGCATCGCTCTTCGTCTTCGCCACGCTCACCGTCAAGGCCGACACCGAGGTGACCGAGGCCGACCTCGATGCCTCCAGCGTGCTGCTCGTCGGGCGCCCGGAGGACCTGCGCGTACCCGCAAGCTGGACCGCCAAGTGCCCGCTCAAGGCCGACAGCGAGTCCATCGGCGCGGGCAGCAACACCTGGAGGGGCGCGGATCTGTGGGGGCTTGCTGTCCTGCCGCACCCGAACCGCGCCAACAGCTTCGTCGCCTACGCCCTCGGCACGGGGCCCGAGGCGCTGCGCGGCTTCACGCGCCAGGGGAACCTGGACACCGACCAGAGCCTCTTCGTCGTCGGCGGCGACGGCAAGCCGCTCGCGCAGAGGAAGGCCGCTGCCACCTACGACACCGAGGCTGTCCTCGACGTGCCGTAGGCTCCACTGGGTGCGATCGGGCCGCCGTCCCCGTATTGCCCGGTAGGCGAGATGTTCCGTCTGCCTGCTGGAGGGTGGCGCTCCGTCGCCACCGCCGTGCGAGGTGCAACGGCCCGGCGCGACGCGGAGGTCGCGCCCCACGGGTCGACGCAGCGTGCCACTCGGCGTGTAGGGCGGGGTCTCCGCACCCCGCCGGGTCGTTCGCCGGTGTCGCGGTGCGACGGCCCGGCGCGACGCGGAGGTCGCGCCCCACGGGTCGCCGCAACGTGCCGCTCGGTGTGTGGGGCGGGGTCTCCGCACCCCGCCGGGTCGCTGGCCGTTGTCGCGGTGCAGCGCGCCGCTCGGCGTGGAGGGTGGCGCTCCGTCGCCACCGCGGTTCCGTCCGGCAGCGAGCCGTGGTGGGGACGGGCGTCCCTGCCCGTCCATGGGCGAGTTGGAGCACCATGGGCGCACTCAGTGGCCCGCCCCTGAAGGAGGGATCCATGTCCGATATCAACCGCCGGCAGTTCGTCGGGGCCGCCGCAGCAGGCGCCATGGCCCTGGCCTCCATCGCCGAGGCACAGTCGGTGAAGACGCGCAAGGTGACGGATCGCGTGCCGCTCGGCAAGACCGGCCTGAAGGTGTCGCTCCTCGGCATCGGCACGGGCACCGTGGGCTGGAACCATGCCTCAAACCAGACCCGCCTGGGCCAGGAGAAGTTCACCGAGATCGTGCGCCACGCCTACGACCGCGGCGTCTGCCTGTTCGACGGCGCCGACCAGTACGGCTCATACCCCTTCTACAAGGAGGCGCTGAAGGGGCTGCCGCGCGAGAAGCTCGTCATCCTCGGCAAGTCGAACAGCCGCACGCCCGATGCCATGCGCGCCGATCTCGACCGCTTCCGCAAGGAGTTGGGCACGGACTACATCGACGTCCTCCTCATCCACTGCGTTACCGAAGGCGACTGGAACGTGCGCTACCGCGGCATCATGGACGTGCTGGAGGAGGCCCGCCAGAAGAAGATCATCCGCGCGCACGGCGTCTCCTGCCACTCCTACGACGCCCTCGCCGCCGCCGCCGCGGAGCCCTGGGTGCAGGTCGACCTCGCCCGCTTCAACCCATGGGGCATGATGATGGACAACAAGCCCGGCGAGCCTCGGGAGAAGACCCCGGAACTGGTCAAGGGCGTCCTCTCCACGATGAAGAAGGCGGGCAAGGGCGTCGTCGCCATGAAGATCATGGCCGAAGGGCAGATGGGCCGGGGGCCGGACCGCCTCGACCGCGCACGCGAGTCCGTGAAGTTCGTGCTCGGCTCCGGCGTCGTCGACACCATGGTCATCGGCTTCCAGAGCCCGCGCGAGCTGGACGAGCTGCTCGACCAGACCAAGGCGGCCCTCGCCGAGCTGGACCACGGGGTGGCGTAGAGACCAGGCCGTGACGCAAGGAACGAGAGAGCCTGCCGGGGCATCGTGTCTTCGGCAGGCTCTCGCTGTCTCGCCATTCCCCGCTCGGAACCAGGAAACCGCGGCCCGCGTGCGGAACGAACGTGGCAACCACGTCACCGCGCCGGCCAGCGCCGGAGAGGAGTGCTACAGCCATGGCGACCAGACCGCTCAACATCCTGCTGCTCGGCATCGACAGCCAGCGGGCAGACCACATGTCCTGCTACGGCTACCCCAGGCTCACCACGCCCTACGCGGACCGCCTCGCAGCCGAGGGCATCCTGTTCGAGAACTGCTTCAGCCCCGCCGTCCCCACCACGCCGGCTTACACCTCCATCTTCACCGGCACCGACGTCATGCATCACGAGATGGTCTCCCTCTCGCCGAAGGGGCCCATCGCGGACGACATCAAGCTGCTGCCCGAGATCCTGCGCGGCGCGGGCTACGCCTCGGTGCGCGTCGGCTTCGGCGGGGGCTTCTTCCGCGGCTTCGACAAGGAGCTGGACTACGACGCCGGCTGGTACGCCTGGGAGGACCGCCCGGCGCGTAAGGCCGAGAACCTCAACGCGGTGACGCTGCCCGCGCTGGAGGAACTGGTCGGCAGCGGCCAGCCGTGGCTCCTCTTCCTGCGCCACATGGACCCGCACGCGCCGTACCTGCCGCCCGCGCCCTACGACAAGCTCTTCTACGGCGGCGACCCGACCCAGCCTGGCCTCGACATGTCGCCCATCCGCGACTTCCCGAACTTCGCCGACTTCCACCTCTCGTGGATGCCGCCCGGCATCGAGGACGCCAACCACCCGATCGCCATGTACGATGGCGCGCTGGCCTACATGGACGCCTGCATCCAGCAGCTCATCCATCGCCTCTACGAGTTGGGTCAGCTCGACAACACGATCATCGTCTACACGTCCGACCACGGTGAGACGCTCTACGATCACGGCTGCTACTTCGACCATCACGGCCTCTACGACCAGACGCTGCACGTGCCGCTGATCATCCGGCTCCCGGGCGGCATGCTCGGCGGCACCCGCGTCCGCGGCACCGTGACGCACGCCGACCTCGTGCCGTCGCTGGTGGAGCTGTGCGACTTGAAGAAGCAGGCGCGCGGCCTGAAGATGGACGGCAAGTCGTGGGCGCCGCTCATCACGGGCGAGACGCTGACCAACTACACCGAGCTTTACCTAACCGAGTGCACCTGGATGCGCAAGCGCGGCTGGCGCACCCCGGAATGGAAGCTCATCGAGGCGCTCGAGCCGGACTTCCACGGCAAGGAGCCCGTCGAGCTGTACAACCTGATCGCCGACCCGGGCGAGCACGTGAACCTCGCCAAGAAGGAGCCCCGCGTCGTCGCGCACCTGAAGAGCCGGATGGAGCGCTGGGTGGCGAAGCGCGTCAAGCAGACGGGCAAGCCCGACCCGATCATGCAGTACCACCTCGGCACCGAGAACCGCATCGGCTCCATCGCGGTGGCGAAGAAGCTGCAAGACCGGTAGGGGGCGGCAGATCGGCGCCACCAATGGCAGAGGGGGCCCACCTATCGGGCCCCCTCCTATCGTTAGCCTGGATCATGCACGAGTGCAGTGGTGGGATGGGCCTCCGTGCCCGTCCGGTGCGACCCATGAATAGGTCAGGTTAGTGCCGTCCGCGTTGTCCGCGCCTATGCCGTCGCCCCGGCGCGCCGCGCTCGCCACCACGCCTTGAGCGACGCCGGCCAGCTCAGCACCACCGTCACCACGATCAGGCTCAGCAGTCCGCCGCGCTCCCCGAAGACCGGAACGTGCTCCGCCAGCCGGCAGGTCGTCGAGGTTAGCAGGTACGCAGAGAAGCGCGGGTGCGTCTTCGCCATCTGCGCCGGGAATGCCAGGTCGCCGACCGCGCGGATGGGCGACATGATCGCCGCCGTCGTGTACGGTACGTCGCGATTCGTGAGGCCCATCACGATGCAGAAGATGAGCCGCAGGATGCCGCCGGGCGACACCAGCAGCAGCACGGCGATGGCGGTTACCTTCTGGGCCAGGCTGAGATGCGCCAGGCTGGCGTGGCCGCTGTGCGCGATCCTGAGCCCGAAGTAAGCCAGGATCAGGTAGATCCACTCGGACCGCATCGTGGCCACGAAGATGAGGCCGGTGATGTACTGCTGGATCGACTTGTCGCCGGCCACCCGCACGAACTCGTCCGCGTCGGCCTGCGAGATCATGCCGCGCTTGGCGTCCTCGGCGGTCCGGCTGCGGATCCAGTCGATGTTCACGTCGCGCCGGTACTTGCCCACGAAGATGTACTTGAACGGGCTCGTGAAGAATCGGCGCCACCGGTCGAGCTGGTAGGCCAGGTCGGTGACGAAGCGCTGCCAGACCGGCGGCATCCACCCGCACAGGATCGCGTCGGTGAAGTAGCAGGGGAACGAGCCCAGGCACTTCTCGGCCCGGCGGCTCGTCGTGCGCCCGTCGATCACCCACACCTTCACAGCGCCGGCGCGGGCGTGGTCGAAGTAGCTCCAGCGATACGAGCCATCGCGCAGGAAACGAGACACGTGCTGCCGGTAGGCCTCGTTGCCCATCCACTTCTGCAGCCGCCTGCCGAGGAAGGGGATGAGGCTGATGAACACGTGGCCGGTGAAGCGGACCGGACTGCGCTCGAGGCGCTCGGCCGTGGCGGCATCCACCCGACCGGTCTTCCGCCAGTAGTCCACCACGCCGGCGGCGATGTCGCGGTGCAGCGAGCGATCCCACACGATCCGCAGGCCGTGGCTGCTCCAGTCCACCTGCGTTCGGCGGTAGGCGCGGTCGTCGGCCTCCAGCCGGTCGACCAGCCGGTTCCACTCCTCGCGGTCCGGCGCCTTCGCCCAGGCGCGCAGTTTGCGGAATCGGATGCGGTCGAACGGGGGGATGGAGCCGCGGAACAGCGCCTGCGCCAGCAGCACGAAGTCGCCGAGGGAGAGCAGGAGTCCCGGCAGCCCTGGGCGGCGGTCCACCCACACGAAGTCCGGCTCGCCGGCGGGCTCCGATCCGTCGCGGCGGGTCAGCACGTTCGGCTGGCTCGCGCCGGTCCACCAGTAGACCTGGCGGAGCAGATCGTCCAGGCCCAGCTCGCGGCAGAGGATGCAGAGCTGTCCCATGAACCGGCGCTTCAGCGACATCTCGTCGCGCGCCTGCTGGAGGTCCGCCTCGCTGGCCGCGCCCTGCCGCATGGCCTGGCGCGTCCGGCGGTTGTGCGCGCGCCGCAGCAGTATCCCGTCGTCCGGCACCGGGTCCGTCACGCCGCCCGTGACCCACTCGTTCACCTCGGCGTACGAGCCAACGTGCTCGTCCCAGAAGGTGCCGTAGAACTCGTTGATCGGCCGCGCGCTGCCCATCGTCGCCTGGCAGACGATCTGCAGCAGCCGCGTCAGCGGGAGCCCCGCGCGCACCGACGCCTCGTTGTACTGATAGGCAAATGGCGTCAGGAAGCAGATGCGGTACAGGATGTCGCGGAACAGGCGCCGCATCCCGCTGCGCGGCGAGAAGAACTTCAGCGCGACGAGTTGCCCGACGGCCACCGGGCCGCCCTCGGTGGCGACGCAGCGCGACCGGTAGACCTGCCCGGCGAACCCGCCGCCGCAGAAGGACAGGATCTCGAACTCGGTGGCGTGCTCGTTGCCCTCGGCGTCCTTCAGCCTGGCGTGCACGCGATCGCCGGGGTCATATCCGCCCGGGCGCGACGTGCCTCGAAGACGCTCCAGCAAGCTCGCCCGGGCCTCCGCTTCGCCCGGCACTGCATCCCGTTCAGATACCAAACCGCACTCCTTCCACGCCTCTGCCGTCGCCAGCGCACCGCGCCACGCTCATCGCGCCCGCGGGGGATCGATAGCAATAGTCGGCAGGTCGCACCGCCCAACTGGAATCCCGCCCGGCTGCACGGACCGTCACGCACGTATACCTGTTTCCACCCCCGGGAGTCCACTGATGGTTCGGCGAGGTGCCGGTCCGCCAGTCCATCGGCCTACCGCTCGCTCCCTCGCCACGTCCCCTCCCGCGTCGGGAGGGGTGGCCGCAGGCCAGGGTCGGTCGCCGTACAACCGCCAAACCAACCGACAATGACCGGTACGAGCGAGCCGTCACCGGCGGCCTCGCCCCGCAAATGACACAGCTCGTCTGCCTCTGGTTTCGGGTCCCGGAACCCGACTATTGAAGAGAACAACGGGTTTCGACGGCATACAGATGGCTGTGTCTCTGCACAGCCACCTTTGCGCGCACCGGCCCGCCGGGTTGTTGGAGGCCCTGAAGCTATGTTCGTGATTGTCGGCCTCGTCGTCGTCATGGGAAGCATGTTGACCGGCTTCACCATGGCGGGCGGCAATGTGGCCGTTCTCATACAGATCTCAGAGTTCATCACCATCGGCGGCGTGGCGCTCGGCGCTATGATCATCGCCAACGGTCCAGGCGTCATCGGTCAGGTCATCAAGGCGATCATGGGACTCCTCAAGGGGAACCCCTATACGAAGAACGCCTACACCGACCTGCTCAAGATGCTCTACGACCTGTTCATGGTGGCCCGCCGCGAGGGGATGGTCGCGCTCGAGCAGCACGCCGAGCACCCGGACAACAGCGACATCTTCAAGCGGTACCCCATGTTCCTGGCCAACCACCACGCGGTCCACTTCCTCACGGACACGCTCAAGGTGGTCATTGCCGGTTCGGTCCAGCCGATGGACCTGGCCGAGATGATGGATGTCGACCTGGAGCAGAGCCACCACGAGGCGATGAAGATCCCGGGTGTGCTGCAGAACGCCGGTGACGCCATGCCTGGCTACGGCATCGTCGCCTGCGTCCTCGGCGTCGTCGTCACCATGGGCGCCATCGGCGGCAAGCCGGAGGAGATCGGCCACCACGTCGCGTGCGCCCTCATCGGCACCTTCCTCGGCATCCTCCTGGCCTACGGCGTCTTCGCGCCGCTCTCCCAGGCAGTGACGGCCATCGTGACAGCCGAGGGGCAGTACATGAAATGCATCCGCTCCGCCCTGGTGGCCTTCGCCCGCGGCGATGCGCCGATGACCGCCGTCGAGTTCGCGCGGCGCAACATCGAGCCGGAAGTTCGGTGCTCGTTCTCGGAGATGGAGACCGCGCTGAAGCAGGGCGCGCAGGCGTAGCGTCCGCGGGGGCGCCGTGGTGGGATGGGCCTCCGTGCCCGTCCGGTGACCGGTGCAGCGCCGTGGTGGGATGGGCCTCCGTGTCCGTCCGGTGACCGGTGCAGCGCCGTGGTGGGATGGGCCTCCGTGCCCGTCCGGTACAGAGCACGAACAGGTAGCGACGCCGCTCGCCGCGTCCAGGGATAGGCAATGGACGACAGACCGATCATCATCGTCAAGAAGGTCAGCGGGCACGGGGGCCACCACGGTGGCGCCTGGAAGGTTGCCTACGCCGACTTCGTGACCGCTATGATGGCGTTCTTCCTCGTCATGTGGATCCTGGGCCTCAGCCAGGAGCAGAAGCAGTCCATCGCCGCCTACTTCCAGGACCCGATCGGCTTCATGAAGTCGCACGGCGGCGGACGCTCGCCGATCTCGATGGGGCGCGACCCGAGCGGGCGGCAGCCGGCCCTGCTGCCCAGCCTCAACTCCATCATGAACAAAGCCGGCGACGGCGAGCGCTTCAAGGCGGCCAAGGAAGAGATCGAGAAGATGATCGCCAAGGCGCCGGAGTTCGCCAAGATCAAGGACCTGGTGGAGGTCAAGATCTCGGAGGACGGTCTCCGCGTCGAACTCATCGAGTCGCGCGAGCCCGTCTTCTTCGAGACCGGCAGCGCCAACATCCGGCCGGAGACCGTCAAGCTCCTGCACGTCATCGGCAAGGAGCTTGCCGGTATGCCGAACAATGTCGCGATCGAGGGGCACACGGACTCGCGACCGTACGCCTCCGGTGAGGAGGGCTACTCCAACTGGGAGCTGAGCGCCGATCGCGCCAACGCCGCCCGCCGCGCCATCGCGTCCACGCTGCGGCAGGGGCAGATCGATCGCGTCGCCGGCCTGGCCGACACCAAGCTGCGCGTGCCCGCCGACCCGTACCACTACTCCAACCGGCGCATCAGCGTGCTCGTCGAGGCCGCCGCCATGCAGCCCGGGGCCGCCGATCAGCCGACGCTGCCCAAGTCCATCACGCCGCCGCCGGTGAACCTGAAGGTCGAGGCCGGCCTAAGCAGCAAGCCGGCGTCGTCGCAGCACTAGCGCCACCGCGAACACGCACACCGAGACGGCCAGCCCGGGGTACATCGGCTGCGTGCCGAACGGGAAGTCGCCTGTGTCCGCGTAGATACCGGTTCGGAGCCACCCCGTCAGCAGGCATGTCAGCGACGTCCCCGCTCCGCCCACCATCGCCGCGAGCACGGCTCCGCTGCTCACCCGCAGCCTCGGCGCGTAGCTCGTCAGCACGGGCAGCAGCAGCCCCGGCACGACCACCGTCCCGATGGCGAACCACTGGCGCACCACGGATGGCACCAGCCACGCGATCGCGATGCCGAACGCCGTCGTAACCACCAGCCCGGCGCGCGTCAGCGCCTGCACTCGCTCTGCGTCTCCTTCGCCGCTCATCCGCCAGAACAAGTCGCGCCCCAGCGTCATCGCGCCCATGAACGTGTACGAGACCACGGTCGACATGACGGTGGCCAGCATGGCGAGGTAGAAGAGCCCCTTGACCCCGGCGGGCATGAGCCGCTCGGCCAGCAGCGGGAATGCGAGGCCGGCCTGGGTCGCGGAGAGGTCCGGCATGGCGGCGCGCGCGAACAGGCCCATCGACGTCGTCATGAAGTCGAACCCGGCCCAGCACAGCACCGCGAGCAGGATGCCCACCTGCGCCGTCCGGGGCGTCTTCGCGGCGTAGCACCGCTGGTGGAACCCGGGGTCGACGAAGGTCATCATGGCGATGAAGAACCAGACCGCCACGTACCCGGCGCCCTGGCCCCCGTCGAGCCGCAGGTGCGTCGCGGGGACGTGCTGGGCCATCCAGTGGTACCCACCCAGGCGCGTGGCCACCACCGGCAGCGCCACCATGAACCCGATGAACATCAGCGCGAACTGGAACACGTTGATGCGCACGTCCGACCGGAAGCCGCCGAAGTACACGTACACCACGGAGACGAGGGTGCCCACGAGCATGGCGGGCACGATCGGCCAGCCCAGCGCCACGGCGAGGAGCTGCCCCACCATCAGGATGTACGGCGCCGGGGTGATGATGGCGAACGCGAAGAGCGCTCCCAGCAGGGCCACGGGCTTGCCGTACTCCTGCGCGAGCTTGTCCGGGATGGTGTAGTGCGAGGCCTGCCTGACGCGCCGGGCCAGGAACAGGGCGAAGAGCGTCGCGAAGCAGTAGTACGGCAGCGCCTGCGTCGTCCAGTTGGCCAGGCCGTACTGGTAGGTGAACTCGCCGACCGCCAGGATGCCCCCGTAGAACGTGGCCACCAGCGTGGCCGTGAAGACGAGGAGGCTGAGTGAGCGCTCCGCGATGAGGTAGTCTTCCGCGCTCCGGCGCCGGCGCCAGAACCCCACGACGAGCGCGAAGAGCAGGTATCCGCCGATCAGCGCGAGGTCGACCGGGGCGAAACGTGCCTGCGTCATAGCGGCGCCGCCATGCGCCGGTACAGCTCCTCCTGCCGGGCGAGGGCGGCTTCGAGCGCGGCCTGGCCATCCGCATCCGGCGCGATCAGCGCGCCGTGGACGCTGGCGGCCTCCCCCTCGGAGGCGAGGATGCCCGCCTTGGTCATCGCCACGAGAGCCGCGCCACGGCACGACGCCTCCGGCTCCGTAACCGTCCGCACCGGCATCGCGGTCGCGTCGGCGAGCAGGTAGTACCAGTCCGGGAACCGGGCCGGCGCCCCGCCGGACAGCACGATCTCGCCCATCTCAGGGAACCGCTGCCGCAGCATCCTCGCGACGAGCGCGAACCGCAACGCTACTGCCTCCCGGAACGCGCGCCGGATGTCGGCGGGCGTGGTGGAGAGCGTCATGCCGTGGATGGTTGCGCTCGCGTTGGGACGCCACCCCAGGCTGCGCTCGCCGCCCAGGAACGGCAGAACCGTGAGCCCGTGCGCGTCACGAGCTGCGCCGGCGTCCGCCCGGTCGATGAGCGCGCTGTTGCACCAGTCCGACACATTGCCCCCATCGCTGAACGCGCCACCCACCAGCGCCCGCCGCGCGTCGATGCGGTAGCGCCACAGCCCTTGCGGCACGTCGGGGCGCCCGTCCTGGTGGGCCACGCGGATCGCGCCCGACGTGCCAAGGTTAACCGCCGCTCGCTCCGGCGCCAGGCACCCGCTGCCGATGTTGCTCGCCGCGCCGTCGCCGATGGGCCGCGCCCACGGAATCGATGCCAGCGCCGGCCAGCGCTCCGCCCAATCCGGCTTGGGCCCGCAGAGCGGCGGGTCGGCCAGGTCCAGCTCCGGCACCTGGTCTCGCCGAAGCCCCGCGACCGACAGCGCCTCGTCATCCCAGTCGCAGCGGTCCTGGTCGAGCAAGCCCGTCGCCGAGGCCATGCAGACCGACGGGGCAGGGGAGCCGAACAGGCGGTGATAGAGGAACTCGGCGGGCGAGATCCACCGTGCGGCCCGTGCGAACTCATCGGCGCGCTCGGAGCGCAGCCAGGAGAGCCGAGCGGGGTAGAAGCTGGAGTGGAGCGGGGCGCCCGTGCGTGCCGTGAACGAGGCGGCGTCGACGCGAGCGCGGATGGCGTCGACGGCGGATTCGGGCCGCCTGTCCGCCCACGTGTAGACCGGCCCGACCGCCTCGCCCGAGGCATCGACGCCGATCGAGCTGTGCCAGAACGAGCAGCACCCGACCGCGGCGATGCGCGTGCGCTCCTCGTCGGCCATCTGCAGCAGCGCGTCGATGGCCTTCACCACGCTCTCGATGAGGCTCTCGACGGGGAACTCGAAGGCGCCGCTGGCGTCCTTGGCGGCGCGGTTGGGGATCTGCACGCGTGCCCCGGGCACCGCGATGCCGCGCGTGTCGAACAGGATGGCCTTCGTCAGGGAGGTGCCGACATCGATGCCGAGGACCCAGGGCGAGTCCTCGGCATCGAACGGGTTGGCGGAGTAGGGGGACACTGCTCTGTTCGTCAGCCCTCGATGAGGGCCTTCATGCGCGCGACGCCCGCCCGAATGTTGTCATCCGAGGTCGCGAAGGAGAGGCGAATGTACTCCTCGTCCTCCAGGCGGCGTCCGAAGCACGTGCGCGGCAGCACCGCGACGCCCGCTTCCAGCAGGAGCCGGTCGCACAGCTCGTTGGCGTCCTTCACGCCCAGGTTCTTGCAGGCCTCGGTCACGTTCGGCAGCACGTAGAACGCGCCGGCCGGCTTCACGCACGTCACGCCGCGGATCTCGTTCAGCAGGTCGGTGATCAGCGTGGCGCGGCGCCTGAACGCGGCGGCCATGGCCAGCGACTCGTCCTGGGGCCCCGTGAGGGCGGCGAGGGCGGCGCGCTGCGTCATCGCGGCAACGCACGAGTGCAGGTTCGTCTCGATCTGCGCGAGCTGGACCGCCAGGTCCGCGCGGCAAACGCCGTAGCCGATGCGCCAGCCGGTCATCGCGTAGGTCTTGGAGAACCCGTCGATAACGACCGTGCGGTGCTCCATTCCGGGCACGCTCAGGATCGAGGCGAACGGCGCGTCGAACACGATCTGCGAGTACACCTCGTCCGTCACCACCCAGAGGTCGTTCTTGATCGCGATCTCGGCAATGGCCTCCATGTCCTTGGCCGGCAGCATGCCGCCGGTCGGGTTGTGGGGGCTGTTCAGCATGATCACGCGCGTGCGCGGGGTCACCAGGGCCGCGATCTCGTCGACGTCGTAGCACCAGTTGTTCTCTTCGCGCAGCCGGGCCGGGACGGCCTCCGCACCGATCCAATCGGCCAGCGACTCGTAGATCGGGTAACCGGGCGACGGGTAGATCACCTGGTCGCCGGGGTTCACCAGCGAGCTGAGCGCCGAGAACAGCACGGGCTTGGCGCCCGGCGAGAGCACGATGTTCTCCGGGCCGACCGGGACGCGGCGCGTGCGGCTGATGTACTCCGCGATCGCCGCGCGCAGATCCGGCATGCCGTTGCTGGTGCCGTAGTGCGTGTAGTTCTGATCGAGCGCGTCCTTGCAGGCCTGCTTGATGTAGTTGGGGGTCTCGAAATCCGGCTCGCCCAGCCCGAAGGAGATGATGTCGTGCCCTTCGGCCTTGAGCTTGTTCACGCGGGCCAGCACACTGAAGGCCGTCTCGGTACCCAGACGCTCCATGCGGGTTGCCAGCTTCAGCGGTGGCGCACCACCTGCGGTCTGCGAAACCGTCATAAACAAGGTCCTCCTCGTGTAGGGCGTCGCGTCCAGGCGCGCGCCCGGCTGGTTACATAGTGTACCGAATAGCAGCGCCGGATGCGGTGTCGCACCTGTTGCCACGGGCGTCGCCGCTCGCTATAATGCGGGCGTGAGCGAGCATATGGCGGAGGAATGGCGGCGCGCCTTGCCGGCCGTGTCGCGCGTCTTGGAGGAGCCTGCCTTGGCCGGCGTACTGGCCACGGCTCCGCGCGCGTCGGTGGTCGCTGCTGCACGCCAGGTCCTGGACGAGCTGCGCCGTCAGGATGTGCCCCCGGAGTCCTCGCTGAGCGTGGAGGCCATCGCGGCGGCGGTGGTGCAGCGCGTGCACCAGGCCGAGCGGCCCAGCCTGCGCCGCGCCATCAACGCGACGGGCATCGTGCTCCACACCGGGCTCGGGCGAGCCGTGCTGGCTGAGCGAGCCTGCCGCGCCGTTGCGGATGTCGCCCGCGCGCACTCGCTCCTGGAGATCGACGCCGAGACCGGCCAGCGCGGCTCCCGCCAGGGCCACTGCCGCGCGCTGCTGACGCGATTGACGGGCGCTGAGGCGGCGCTCGTGGTGAACAACAACGCCGCCGCGCTCCTGCTGAGCCTCGCCGCGCTGGCCGCCGGCGGCGACGTGCTGCTCTCCCGCGGCGAGATGGTGGAGATTGGCGGCTCGTTCCGCCTGCCGGACCTCATCCGTGCGTCCGGGGCGGGCCTCGTCGAGGTCGGCACCACCAATCGCACGCGCCTGTCGGACTACGAATCGGCCATCACCGAGCGGACGCGGGCGATCGTTCGGTGCCATCCGAGCAACTTCCGCATCGTCGGCTACACGGAGGCCCCGTCCATCGGCGAGTTGGTGGACCTCGGGCGGCGGCGCGGCATCCCGGTGATCGACGATCTGGGCAGCGGCGCGCTCGTGGACACGGATGCGCTCGGCGCCGGCCCGAGCCCGACGCTCAGGCAAGCGGTGGCCGCCGGCCCGGATCTGGTAACCGCGAGCGGTGACAAACTCCTTGGCGGGCCGCAAGCAGGCATCGTCGTGGGCCGCGGCGAACTGGTCCGACAACTGACCGCGCATCCCATCGCGCGCGCCGTGCGCTGCGACAAGCTGACTCTGGCCGCGCTCGAGGCGACGCTGCGCCTGTACGTCGACCCGGATCGAGCCCTGGCGGAGGTGCCGACGCTGCGCAGCCTGGCGCGTGGCGCCGATGACATCCGCGAGCAGGCCGTTCGCCTCGCGGATGCCCTACGGGCGCGCCTTGCCGGACGCGCGCGGGTGGACGTGACGCAGGGGCAATCGCAGGTCGGCGGCGGCTCCCTGCCTGGCGAGGAGCTGCCCACGTGGTGTGTGCGCCTGCAGCCCGCGGACGGCTCTGTCGACAACCTGGCGGCCGCGCTGCGCCAAGGCGAGCCGGCCGTGTTGGGGCGCATCCGCGAGGATGCCCTTCTGCTCGACCCGCGCACCGTCGCAGCGGACGAAGAGGCGGAACTGCTGGCCGCGGTGATCGCCGCGGTGGAACGGGAACACGACGAAGCGGATGGCTGAGACAGAGGATCAGCGGCAGCGGCTCCTGCGCTTGACCCACCTGGTTCGGAGTGCCGGGTGAGCGTCGAAGATTGGGCCTGCCCAACTCGCGCAGGTGCTGCGCGAGACACCGAACATAGCCGATAGCCGCCTGCTGGTCGGCATCGCCACGGGAGACGATGCGGGGGTGTTCCGCATCGCGCCTGGCATCGCCATCGTCCAGACGGTCGACTTCTTCACGCCCATTGTCGACGATGCGGAGACCTTCGGGCGCATCGCCGCCGCCAACGCGCTGTCCGACGTGTACGCGATGGGCGGCGTGCCGCTCACGGCGCTGAACATGCTCTGCTTCCCCGTGGGGGATCGCGGCGCGGCGGAGGCCGTGGCGATCCTGCGCGGCGCGGCGGCGGTCGTGGCCGAGGCAGGCGCCGTCGTCGTGGGCGGCCACAGCGTCGAGGACCCGGAGCCGAAGTTCGGCATGGCCGTGACCGGCAGCGTCGACCCGGACGCCATCGCGACGAACGCGGGGGCGCGGCCCGGCGACGTGATCGTGCTGACGAAGCCCATCGGCACCGGCGTCATGACGACCGCGGCCAAGTTCGATGCTTGCCCGGCCGAGTCGCTGGACGCGGCCTGTGCGTCGATGATGCGGCTGAACGCGGGAGCCGCGGCCGCGATGCGTTCCGTAGGGATCGGGCCGGACGGGGTGCACGCCGCCACCGACATCACCGGCTTCGGCTTGATGGGGCACCTGTCCAACGTGTCGCGCGAGAGTGGCGCCGGCCTGGTGGTCGATGCCGGAGCCGTGCCGCTGCTGCCGGGCGCGCTGGCCCTGGCCGAAGCGGGCCACTGCCCAGGCGGAGGCGGCAGGAACGAGGCCCATCTGGCCGGCGTGGTTGCGTACGAAGGTGAGCTGAGCGACGGGCTGCGGCGCCTGCTGTACGATCCGCAGACGTCCGGCGGTCTCGCCATCTTCGTCGCCGCGGACAGAGAGCCCGACCTGATGGAGGCGCTCCGGCGCGAGGGGGCGTGGGACGCCGTGAGGATCGGCCGCGTCGAGAAGGGCGCGGCGCCCTCGATCCGCGTGACGATTGCCTGATCGTTGGCCCAGCACAGCGGGCCGCCAATCTCTGTGTGCGCCCGACGCCGAAGCCGGCGCACGGTCGACAACCGGCCGGTTCCTGCAGGGGTAGAGATGACGCACATGGCACTCAGCCGTCGTCGGGTTTCATACGTTTCCATCGCGGCGCACTGCGTCGCGCTCGCGGCACTGCTCCGGTACGCCGGACAGATGGACCGTCCGACTGCCCTGCTCTGGCTGGCCGCGCTGGCGCTGCAGTTCACGTGGTCGGCCACTGTCGGGCTGATGTACTCCGGCCGGCGTGCGCGGCGCTGGGTGCTGTGGTGGGCGCCGCTGCCGGCTCTCGTGGCGTTCTACTGCTGGCCCGGCATGGAGGACGCGGCCGGGCGCAGCATAGGCATGCTCGCGGCCGCCCTGCTGGTTCTGTGCGCCGCCGGCGTGTGGCTTGGTTGCTGCCTGTCGGCGGCCCTACGGGCTCGCCGCTCCAGCAGATTGCATGCGAGCGAGGAGCCGGTTGCCGATCGGGCGGTGGTGGCCGCGCCGCGAACGCCGACGGGTTCCGGCGCGTAGGACACCTTGGGAGCGGATGGGGCCTGGTGGTCTTCCCGGTCTTCAAAACCGCGTGGGGGGCGGGTCACTCCCGTTCTCGGTGGGTTCGATTCCCACACGCTCCCGCCAGCTTCGACGCAATTGGACCGCGCGGCCGGGCAAGACGGTGCGCCGGGGCCTTGCATTCACCCCGCGCCAGTGTGTATAATGGGGTCGACTTGCGGGGCTGTAGCGCAGTTGGGAGCGCGTCTCAATGGCATTGAGAAGGTCAGGGGTTCGAATCCCCTCAGCTCCACTCGCGAGTATAGGACACGCAGAAGGGCACATGCCGCGGAAGATGGGCACATTCGGATGCGAACGGGTAACCTCCGATCGCCGCCGATGTGCCCGGTCTCCTCTCCGCCGGGATGTGCCCGTGTCACATCGGGACTCGGACGGCGGGCGGCTGCGCACCGGCGGTCTCGCGGATCGGTAGCCAGATGCGACAAACGCTGCTCCTCCTGCTGATGCTGCTTGCCTGTGCCTGGTTCGGCGGCGCTCAGGGTGCGTCCGGCCAGACCGCGCGCCGCGCGCCCGATGCCATCATCCTCGTACAGCCCAGCGCCGACCGGGCGTATGTCTCGGTGACATTCAGCCGCTACTTGACGCGCGAAGAGGTGAAGCAGTACTTCGCCCGCCTGCGCGCAGCCGTCGGCTGGACGTCCGGCGCGATCGACGTCTTCTATACGGACAGCGCGACCGGCGACAAGGCACCGGCGGCGAAGCGCGAGGGCGTCTGGACAGAAGTGGCGGCGCTCCTATCGAGCGCGCCGCAGGTCCGCGACCGGGCGTTCGTCCTGCAGCCCTTCATCGATGCGTTCGCCGATCTGAACAGCTTCAATCTGCTTTACATGGTGGGCAAGGCCCGGGACTTCGCCGGCCTGCGCTCCTATCGTTCCACGGCGCTCGACGTTACGCTGATCAACGACGGCGGACCGTACAAGTACGCCGTCGACATCAAGGACCATACCGGCCCGCTGCCGCGACTGCCCCTGACCGAGGCGTCCGCGGCGGCTGCGCCTGTCGCCTCGAACGCGGGCCGCGGCGTCGGGATCGTGTCGCAGTTGGCTGTCGTTGTGCTGTGCGCTGGAGTGGTGGCTCTCGTCGCATTTGTGGTGGTGAGCCGCGCAGGGAGTCGGGGGAGCCGACCGGCGGCGCGGCGAAACTGAGGGGTGGAATGGTCCGCCGGACCTGCCGATGGGCGGGAATGGCCGGCGGCTCGCGAACTGCCCTTCGCTCTGGACGTGCGCAACGCGGGCCGGAGACCCCGGCGCCGTGATGCCGGCGTACTCCGACCTCGGCTCTGGCGCTTGCGATCAGTCCTGGTGCCCTCGTCGAGGCAGTGCGTCAGCGACTGTCGCCCTGCAGGGAAAGGATCGGCATACGGTGGTTACACTCGATGAATTGCTCGCATACTCGGCGCAGGTAGATGCCTCGGACCTCTTCCTCAGAGCGGACGCGAAGCCGGCCATTCGTCTGCACGGGCGGATCGCCGAGACCCCCTTCGAGCCCCTGACCGCCGAGGACACTCGACGCTTGGCCTATAGCAGAATGTCCGGCCGGCAGATCGAGGAGTTCGATCGCCACCACGAGATGGACCTCGCCTTCACCTTCGGCACCGACGTGCGCATCCGCTCGTCCATCTTCATGCAGCGCGGCTCCGTGGGCATGGCCAACCGCCTCATCCCCATGAAGATCCGGTCCCTCGAGGACCTCGGCATGCCGCCGACCCTCGCCGAGTTCACCAAGAGCCGCAACGGGCTGGTGCTCATCACCGGGCCGACCGGCTCCGGCAAGTCCACCACCCTGGCGGCCATGATCGACCTGGTCAACCAGACGCGGCGCGTCAACATCGTCACCATCGAGGACCCCATCGAGTACGTCCATCCCGACAAGATGGCCATCCTCAGCCAGCGCGAAGTCGGCCTCGACACGGACTCGTTCCAGGAAGCGCTCAAGCGCGTTCTGCGCCAGGCGCCGGACGTCATCCTCATCGGCGAAATGCGCGACATCGAGACGATGAACGTGGCGCTCCAGGCGGCTGAAACCGGCCACCTCGTCTTCGCGACCGTCCACACCTCCAGCGCCGCCGAAACCCTGGACCGCCTCTCCAACATGTTCGCCCCACACGAGCGCCCCATGCTGTGGCTGCGCCTCTCGGTCTCCCTGCGCGGCGTCGTCTCGCAGAAGCTGCTGCCGCGCGCCGACGGCGGGGGACGGGTCGCCGGCGTCGAGGTCATGGTCGTGACGCCGACTATCTCCAAGATGCTCGAGGAAGGCAAGTCCGAGGACATCTACGGCCAGATCCGCCAGGCCGGCCAGGAGACGTACTGGGGCATGCAGACCATGAACCAGTGCCTCTACCGCTACGTCCGCGCCGGCGTCATCTCGACCGAAGAGGCGCTCGCCAGCGCCGGCAACTACACGGAAATGCGCCAGATGCTCCGGAGGTAGGTTCCCTATGCCGGAAAAGCCTCTGCCTCACATCGACGAGCTGCTGCGTGAACTCGTTCAGCGTGAGGCATCGGACCTGCACCTTCGCGTGGGTGAGCCGCCGATCTTCAGGGTCCACGGTTCCCTCGAGCGCGTGCCCGACGTGGCGCCCCTCTCCGACCACGACATGTATGAGCTGATCCATGTGGTGATGAACCCGGAGCGCGAGGTCCGGTTCGATCAGAACATGGAGCTGGACATGTCCTACGCGGTGCCCGGCCTCGCCCGGTTCCGCGTCAACCTGTTCCGGCAGCAGGGCCACGTCGGCGCCGTCATGCGCGTCATTCCGTTCGTCATCCGCACCATCGACGAGCTGCGCATCCCTGCCGTCGTCAAGGACCTCTGCATGCTCCCGCGAGGGCTGATCCTCGTCACGGGGCCAACAGGGTCCGGCAAGTCGACCACGCTCGCCGCCATGGTGGACCACATCAACGAGCGGCGGCCGCGGCACATCATGACCATCGAGGACCCGATCGAGTACCTCCACCGGGACAAGGTCGCCTCGATCAACCAGCGCGAGATCGGCGTCGATACGCACTCGTTCGCCGCCGCGCTGAAGCACGTGATGCGCCAGAACCCGGACATCATCCTCGTCGGCGAGATGCGCGACCTGGAGACGATCAGCCTGGCTATCACCGCGGCGGAAACCGGCCACCTCGTCTTCGCCACGCTGCACACCACCGACGCGCCGCAGACCGTCGACCGCATCATCGACGTCTTCGAGCCGGAGGCCCAGCAGCAGATCCGCACCCAGTTGGCCACCACGCTGCAGGCTGTCGTCTCGCAGACCCTTCTGCCGGTCGCGGAAGGCCGCGGACGCGTCGCGGCGTTCGAGGTCATGGTCGCCACGCCGGCCATTCGCACCCTCATCCGCGAGGGCAAGACCTACCAGATGTACACGGACATCCAGACCGGCAGCCAGTTCGGTATGCAGACGCTGGACACCGACCTGCTGCGCCTGGCAGTGCAGGGCGTCACGACCTTCGAGGATGCCCAGGCCAAGTCGTCGCAGCCGCACGAGCTGGAAGCCCGGTACAAGCGCGCCCTGGAGCGCAACCTGGGGCAGCAGCGCCCGCCGCAGTAGTCCGGCAAGGACCATGCACGAGCGCTGTGGCGGGATGGGCCTCCGTGCCCGTCCAGCACAGCCCAGCAACCGGTCGCGCTAGGGCGGCCCTGAGACGGCGACAGTGTCGGGCTGCGCGATCGACGAGCTAGCCCGCGCAGATACAACGCATCGAACGGACGCGGCACATGGTCCACCTGGATCAGCTTCTCTATACGACCGTCCACTACGGAGGCTCCGACCTGCACATCAAGGCCGAGAGCCCTCCGCTCGTGCGCATCCACGGCGACCTCATCCAGCTCGAGATGGACCCGCTCACTGCCGACGAGTGCCGCACCCTCTCGATGCAGTGCCTCAGCGAGGCCCAGCGCGCTCGCTTCGACGACGAGCTGGAGTTGGACTTCGCCTACGAGATCCCGGGCCTGGCCCGCTTCAGAGGCAACGCCTACGTCCAGCGCGCCGCCGTCCAGTCGGCCTTCCGCGTCATCCCGCTGCGCATCCAGACGATGGAGGAGTTGCTCCTGCCCGAGGTGTGCCGCTACTTCGCGGAGCGCCCGCGCGGCCTCGTCCTCGTCACCGGGCCCGCCGGATCGGGCAAGTCGACCACGCAGGCCGCGATGATCGACTACATCAACAACAACTTCCCGCTCCACATCGTCACCGTCGAGGACCCGCTCGAGTTCCTGCATGACGACCGCTGCGCGCTCATCAACCAGCGCGAACTCGACACGGACACGCTCTCGTTCGCCAATGCGCTGAAGTTCGTGCTGCGCCAGGACCCGGACGTCATCCTCATCGGCGAAATGCGCGACCTGGAGACCATCCATCTCGCCATCACTGCCGCTGAAACCGGCCACCTCGTGTTCGGAACGCTGCACACCACCGACGCCGTGCAGACCATCGACCGCGTCATCGACGTCTTCCCGACCCACCAGCAGCAGCAGGTGCGCATGCAGATGGCCGTCAACCTGGTCGGCGTCATCTCGCAGACCCTCGTGAAGCGGGCCGACGGCCAGGGGCGCGTCGCGGCGTTCGAGACCCTCGTGGCCATCTCAGCCGTGAAGAACCTGATCCGCGAGAACAAGACCTACCAGGTGGGGTCGCTCATCCAGACTGGGCAGCGGCACGGAATGCAGTCGCTGGACCAGTCTCTGGCGGACCTGGTGAATCGGCAGCTCATCGCGTATGAGGCGGGTCTGGAGAAGGCCGGCAATCCGCGCGAGTTCGAGGCGCTCGTCAACCGCGGCGGAGGATCGGCGCCGCCGCCAGCGTAGCGCCGCCGCCGGCCGCGTCCTGTGCGCCTACGCTCCGCCGCAGGGGCAGGCGCGCTCGGAGGGTAGTAGGTCGGTCGCGGCCAGGACGAGCGTCCGCATCTGTTCGGCCAGGCTCCGCATCCGCTCCGACACGAGGCCGTGCCGCAGTGGCTCCGAAGAGAGACCGGCGCCGAGGTTCGTGACGATCGCGATCCCGGCGTAGCATATCCCGGCCTCGCGCGCGAAGACGGCCTCCGGAATCCCGGTCATCCCCACGACGTCGCCGCCCCAGGCCCCGAACAGCCGCACCTCGGCAGGGCTCTCGTAGCGGGGCCCGTCGACGCAGACGTAGGTTCCGCTCGGCTGAACGGAGAGTCCCATGCCAGCCGCGGCGGAGAGCAGAGCGTCGCGCAGGGCGGGGCAGTAGGGGACCGACAGGTCGGCGTGCTGCACCGTGGTGCTCGCGCAGGCGGGGTGGTCGTAGAGACTGACGGCGCGGTGCCGCGTCGCGTCGATGAAGTCGTCCAGCACCAGGAGCGTGCCGGGCGCCAGGTCGGTGCGCAGCGCGCCAACCGCGTTCGTGGCGAACACGCGATCGATGCCCAGCTCGCGCAGCGCGGCGATGTTCGCGTGGTAGTTCACCTGGTGCGGCAGCAGGTGGTGGCGCTCGCCGTGTCGCGGCAGCAGGATGAGTTCATCGTCGCCGCGGCGGGCCTCCAGCACCACGGCATCGCGATAGGGCGTGCCCACCGTCCGGCGCTCCACGTGCCAGTCGGGCGGCAGCTCTCCCAGTCCCGTTCCACCGATTAGGGCAACTCGCGGCATGCTCGTCCCTGTACCCATGGCTGTTCTGTCCTCCGTCTCGGGGCACTCGGCGTGAAGATAACCTGGCCTCGTCGGTCGTCACGGTCCTCGGCTCGGCTTGCCCGCCTGACGCCGTTCTGCGTGGTGAGCGCATTCGTCGTCGCGGTGCTCTGGCCCCTCATCTTCCGCAGGGAGTCCCTCTACTGGGGCGACCTCTCGTTGTACTTCATCCCGCTGGAGCAGTTCGTCTCCAACACGCTGCGCGCGGGCCGCCTCCCCCTGTGGAACCCATACGTGCTCTGCGGCGCGCCGCTGCTGGGCAACCCGCAGACCTGGGTGTTCTATCCGACGACCGCGCTCCTGGCCGTGCTGCCGGTCTGGCAGTACCTGACTGTGAACACGCTCTTCCACCTGGGGCTCGCCGGTCTCGGCACGTACCTGTACCTACGCCGGCTCTCGGGCGACCGAATCGCGGCGGTCCTCGGCGCCGTCACGTTCTGTGGCAGCGGCTTCCTGATCGCCCGCCTCCAGTTCCCGACGATGATCCAGGCGGCCGCCTACCTGCCGTGGATGCTGCTCCTCACCGACCGCATCGTCGATCGGCCCGGCATCGGCTACGCGGCCTGGTTCGCGCTAACGGTCGGGCTGTCGCTGCTCGCCGCGCACACGCAGACCACGTACCTGAGCCTGCTCCTCGTGGCAGCGTACGCCGCGACGCGCGTGCTCCACCGCCACCGCAGAGGCGCCCGGACGTGGCTGGCCATCGGCGAGTTGGTGGGCGCCGTCGCTGTGGGCGCGGCCCTGGCTGCCGTGCAGCTCCTCCCCACGCTGCAGCTCTTCAAGCTCTCAACCCGGACACACCTGACGTTTTCCCAGGCGAACCGCTTCGTGTTCGAGCCCGAGAACCTGATCACCTTCCTCTTCCCACACTACTACGGCGATCCGGCACAGGGAACCTTCTGGGGGCGCGGCAACCTCTGGGAACCGTGCGTCTACGTCGGGCTCATCCCGCTGGCGCTGGCGGGCTGGGCGGCCTGGTATGGCAGGAAGCGCCCGGCAGTCCGCTTCTACGTCGTCGCTGCCGTTGTCTCTCTCGTGCTGGCAATGGGGCGCTACGGTGGGCTGTACTGGGTGGCCTTCTACGTCGTTCCGGGCCTCAAAGCGTTCCACGACCCTGCCCGCTTCACGTTCACCATGACGTTCGGCCTGGCCACCCTCTCCGCCATCGGCATGCGCCTGCTGCGCGACAAAGGTGTCAGCGTTCGGTGGCGCGTGGCCCTCGCCGCGGCGGCCATGCTCAACCTCTGGTGGTTCGGTTCGCGCGTGAACCCGACGCTCGATCCGAAGGCGTTCGACTACCGTCCGCGCGCCCTCGCAGTCGTGCCCGCCCGCGGCCAGGGGCGCGTCTTCACCGCCCTGCGCGAACAGGTCTGGGATCGCTACCTCAACTATGCAGACTACGGGCCGGACAGCCTGCGCTATGCCCACGAGTTGACCAACACCCTGGCGCCGAACATCGGCATGCGCTACGGCATCGAGGAGGCCAGCGGATACGAGCCGGTCCCGGTCCGCGCGGTCACCGAGGTCGACGGCCTCGTGCGCGCTGCTCTGGCCAACCACTCGCCGCGCCTGCCCGACCTACTCTGGCTGTTCGACGCCGAGGCGCTCCTGCTGCCGATGGGCTCTCGGTACCCGCACCCGGCGCTGCACCGCGAGCCGGTGACCGGCGTCTCCGTCTACTCGCTGCTGGAGCACAGCCCCAGAGCCTGGCTCGTCCGGCGCGCGATACCCATCGAGGGAAGCTCCAGAACCCTCGCCGCCCTGATGTCGGATGACTTCGACCCACGTCGAGAGGCGGTCGTCGCGGCACCCAGTCCGTGGCGGGAGATGCAGCCGGCGAGCGCTGACGACGACACGCCGTGGTCCGTCGGCGTGCGCATCGTGAGGCCGGAACTCACGGAACTCGACGTGTCGGCCGGTGCAGCGGGCGGACTGGTGGTGGTCAGCTCGACCTGGTTCCCCGGCTGGACCGCCACCGTGGACGGAGCACGTGCCAATGTGCTGCGGGCCGACCATGCGTTCGTCGGCGTGCCCGTGCCGGCGGGCAACCACCGCGTGCGGCTCCGGTACGCTCCGGGCAGCTTCGTCGTCGGCGGGTACGTCAGCCTGGTCGCGGTGGGTGTGCTGGCGTACGGCTTCACGCTGGGCCACTTCGCCCGCCGGCGCCGGCGGTCCGTGAGGAAGCCCGCTCAACCGGCCGCGGCGTGACCTGCAGCCGATCGCGGCACGGCAGCGGGTACTCGCCGTGTGTGCGGTCTGTTGCTCGATTGGGCGAGAGGAATCCCGTCCCGCATCGCCTAACACTACTGTCCCCGGTCGCGCAGTACACGTGAGGAGCCCGGTTCATGCGCGTCATCGAGCTGATGAAGTCGCATGTGGTGAAGACAACGCCCGACGCGACCCTTCGCGACGTCGTCGACCTGATGGACCTCTATCAGGTCAGCGGCCTGCCGGTCGTCGACGCGAGCGACCGGCCCGTCGGCATCGTTACCGAGTACGACGTGATCGAGGCGCTCCTGAAGCCGTTCACGGGGGTGCCCACCGGCGGCGACGCCGAGCTGGCGGCGCTGGTCGAGAGCGTCCGCACGCGGCTGGTCAGCGAGGCGATGAAGACGCCCGTCGTCTCCATCGACGAGTCGGCCGATGTGCTGGAGGCTGCCTCGGCGATGCTGAGGCACCGCATCAAGCGCCTCCCCGTCACCTCGGAGGGGCGGTTGGTCGGCGTGATCGGGCGCATCGACATCTGTCAGGCCATCCTGGAGGGACAACTGGACCAGGGCCCGGGGTCCTGGGACGAGTAACGCGACACACCACAACACGTGTTCGACACCTGAGCGGTACTGGGCGCAACGGCGCGGCGAGTTCGGCCAGGGCAGTCAACCATTCGAACGGAGCAGGAGAGCAGATATGTCCAGGCTGCGTGCCGTAGCGATGTTGACCGCCGCCATCGCCGTTGTCGCGATCGCGGGCGGGTGCAAGCAGAAGAACTCGGACGGGGGCGTCGCCGGCCCGAGCGGAACGAAGGGGCGATCCGAGGTCCTCCTCGGCCAGTTCGCCTCGCTGACGGGTGGCACCGCCACCTTCGGCGAATCGCAGAACCGCGGCGTCACGCTCGCCGTCGAGCAGGCGAACGCCGGCGGCGGCGTGAACGGGAAGCAGATCAAGCTCGTCACCGAGGACACCCAGAGCAAGCCGGACACTGCTCGCACCGTAGCGACGAAGCTCATCTCGCAGGACAAGGTGCTTGCCCTGGTTGGCGAGGTGGCGAGCACCCGAACCATGGCCGCCGCGCCCATCGCCCAGGACGCCCACATCCCCATCGTCACCCCGTGCTCCACCAACCCCGCGGTAACCAAGCGGGGCGACTACGTGTTCCGCGCCTGCTTCACCGATGACTTCCAGGCCGCCGTGGCCGCGCACTTCGGCTTCGACCAGGGGTGGCGCAAGGCAGCCATCTTCACCGACATGCGCCAGGACTACAGCGTGGCGTTCGGCAGGGTCTTCAAGGCGGAGTTCGAGAAGCTGGGCGGCAAGGTGGTCAGCGAGCAGTCCTACCAGAGCCTCGATCAGGACTTCAAGGCGCAGTTGACCACCATCAAGAGCGCATCGCCGGACTGCGTCCTGGTGCCAGGGTACTACAGCGAGGTGGGCACCATCGGCCGCCAGGCCCGCGAGATCGGCCTGAACGTGCCTCTCTTCGGCGGCGATGGCTGGGAGAGCCCCAAGCTCTACGAGAGCGCCCAGGGCGCCCTGGAGGGGTGCTTCTATACCAACCACTACTTCTCGGTCACGCTCAAGGAGCCGGCCACGCAGAAGTTCGTCGCTGACTACCAGGCCAAGTTCGGCGCCGCGCCCGATGCCATCGCCGCGCTCTCCTATGACACCACCAGGATCGTCATCGATGCCATGAAGAAGGCCAAGACGCTCGACGGCCCCGGCATCCGCGAGGCGCTCCTGCAGACTAAGGACTTCCCGGGCGTGGCTGGCAAGGTCACCTTCGACGCCAACCGCGACGCCCGCAAGTCCGCCATTGTCATGCAGATCAAGGGCAAGGACTTCGTCGTCTTCAAGTCCTACACGCCCGAGCAGATCGGCAAGTAATGCAGGCGTTCCTCCAGAACCTGGTATACGGCGTGCAGCTTGGCAGCCTGTACGCCCTCATTGCGCTCGGCTACACGATGGTCTATGGCGTCCTCCGCCTGATCAACTTCGCCCACGGCGACGTGTACATGGTCGGCGCGTATGTGGGCTACTACACGTGCACCAAGCTGCTGCCGTTCGCGGACCTGCAGGCGCATCCCGAAGCGGGCGGCGCGAACGTCGCGCTGGCCGTCGTCGCTCTGCTCTTCTCGATGGCCGTCTGCGCGATCCTCGGCGTTGTCATCGAGCGCTTCGCCTATCGCCCCCTGCGCAACGGCCTCAAGCACGGTGACGCCCACTTCTGGGGCTTCGCCATCGCGCTCCCCGTCGCCGCGCACTTCGGCGGCCTCGCGTCACTCCCCGGCGCGGCGGCGTTCGTGGTTGCCGGCCTCGCGTTCGGCTTCGCGCTCCGCCCGATCGTCGCCGCGATGGCACGGCGCATCAAGCTCAGCTCGTCGCGCCTCAACGCCCTCATCACGGCCATCGGCGTGTCCCTCATCCTGGAGAACGGCGGCCTGCTGGTCTTCGGCGCCAACCCCAGCTTCATCGGCAACGTCGTGCCGGAGCGTTCCTTCGTCCTGCCGGGCGGTGTCCGTCTCGGCAGCTCGCAGATGGCCATCCTCGCGGTCTCGCTGCTGCTGATGCTGGGACTGCGCTACATCGTCATGTACACCCGGCGCGGTAAGGCGATGCGGGCCATCTCGCACGACATCGAGGCCGCCAAGCTGATGGGCATCGATACCGACCGCGTGATCTCCTTCACGTTCGGCCTCGGCGCGTCGCTGGCAGGCGCAGGCGGCGCGATGGTGGCCATGCTGATGCACTTCAAGGTCACGCCGCTCTTCGGCCTGCAGCCCGGCATCAAGGCGTTCGTCGCGGCCGTTCTGGGTGGGGCGGGGAGCATCCCGGGCGCCGTCGTCGGTGGCCTCATCATGGGCGTCGCGGAGAACATGGTGGCCGCCACGTACTCCTCGTACACCGACGCCATCGCGTTCTTCATCCTCGTGTTCATCCTGCTGCTCCGGCCCCGCGGCATCATGGGCTCCGCCGCCATGGAGAAGGTGTAGCCATGGCGCGTTGGTGGACCATCCGGAGCGTCTCCGTCGTGGGGACCGTGGCGGCCGTCTTCCTAGTGAGCCGCCTCATCAAGGACAACATCGAGGACTACCCGGTCCGCGTGCTGGTGCTCTGCGGCATCTACATCGTGCTCGCGGTCAGCCTGAACCTGATCAACGGCATCACCGGCCAGTTCTCCATCGGGCATGGCGGCTTCTACGGAGTGGGGGCCTACTCCGGCGCCGCGTGGACCATGTTGGCGCAGCCCATCGTCGTGAAGTCCGCGCCCATCCTCACGCTCGGCACCCCACTCGGCGACACGCTGAACCTGTTCATCGCCATCGCCATCGGCATGGCCGCGGCGGCCGTCGCGGGGTTCGTCGTGGGACTGCCGTCGCTGCGCCTGCGCGGCGACTACCTCGCCATCGTCACGCTGGGCTTCGGCGAGATGATCCGCGTCGTGCTGACCAACATGGATGCGGTCGGCGGGGCGCGCGGGCTCTCGGGCATCCCGACGCTCACCGCGTCCGGCGGCCTGGAGGTCTTCTGGGTCTTCCTCTTCGCCATCGTCGTCGCCGCCATCACGCGCAACCTGGCGCAGTCGATCCACGGCATGACCTACCTGGCGGTTCGCGAGGACGAGATCGCCGCCGACGCGATGGGGGTCAACACCACCCGCGTCAAGGTGACTGCGTTCACCATCGGAGCGGCGTTCGCGG
This sequence comes from uncultured Chthonomonadaceae bacterium, assembly GCA_964519955.1. Lineage (GTDB taxonomy): Bacteria > Armatimonadota > Chthonomonadetes > Chthonomonadales > CAJBBX01 > CAZFLM01. The sequence continues at coordinate 91,389 of CAZFLM010000006.1, forward strand.
GCGCCGCAGGCGCGCTCTACGCGCACTACAACAGCGGCATCGTGCCGGACGAGTTCGGCATGGACACCTCCATCATCATCACGACGATGGTGGTCCTCGGCGGAACAGGCAGCGTCACCGGCGCCGCCATCGCCGCCGTGCTGCTCTACGGCCTGCCGGAAGCCCTGCGCATCCCGCTCATCCGCGACTACCGGCTCGTCATCTTCTCCACGCTCCTCGTCGTGATGATGCTCACCCGCCCGCAGGGCATCTTCGGCCACCGCGAGTTCGGCTTCGAGACGCTGCGGGGCCTTCTGCGGCGGCGTAAGGCAGCCGACACGGGAGGCGCCCCGTGAGCGTGCTCCTCGAAGTCCAGGGCGTCACCAAGAGGTTCGGCGGGCTCGCGGCATGCAGCGGCGTGAACCTGCGCATCGATCGGGGCGAGCTGGTGGGCCTCATCGGGCCGAATGGCGCGGGCAAGACGACCGTGTTCAACCTGCTGACCGGCGTCTATGAGCCTACCGAGGGGACCGTCATGTTCGCGGGGACGCGGCTCAACGGCCTGAGGCCGTACCGCGTGACCGCGCTCGGCATCGCACGCACGTTCCAGAACATCCGCCTCTTCCGCGACCTGTCGGTGGTGAACAACGTCAAGGTGGCCATCAACCTGCGCAGCAAGACAGGGCTGTTCAGCGCCCTGTTCCGCTCGCGAGGCCAGCAGCTTGACGATCAGCGCCTCGACACCCTCGCGCGCGACCTGCTGGCCAAGCTGAACCTCGATCAGGTCGCCGATGTGCGCGCCGGGCAGTTGCCGTACGGCATGCAGCGGCGCCTGGAGATCGCGCGCGCGCTCGCGACCGGGCCGAGGCTGCTGCTGCTGGACGAACCCGCCGCCGGGATGAACCCGCAGGAGAAGGTGGACCTGATGGAGCTGATCCGGTCCATCAAGGCGGAGTTCGACCTCACCGTGCTGCTCATTGAGCACGACATGCGCGTTGTCATGGGCATCTGCGAGCGCATCTACGTGCTGGAGTACGGCGAGATCATCGCATCGGGCGCGCCCGAGGCGATACGCAGAGATCCGAAGGTCATCGCGGCCTATCTTGGGGAGGAAGCCACTTCCACGTAGGACGGGGCCTCCGTGCCCCGCCGGGCAGACCACCGTAGCCCGGACGGTGCACGAGCGCTGAGGTGGGGCGGGCGTCCCTGCCCGCCCAGTACAACTCACGAACAGATCGGGGTAGGGCGGGGACGCCGCGCCCCGCCGGAACATTCACCGTGCTTCAGATCGAGCAAGTCGACGTCTACTACGGCGCGATCCAGGCCCTGGCCGGCGTGAGCCTCACGGTTGAGGCCGGCGAGATCGTCACGATGATCGGCGCCAACGGCGCGGGCAAGAGCACGACCATCCGCACCGTGTCCGGCCTCGTCCGCCCGCGCGCCGGCCGCATCGTGTTCGAGGGCCAGGACATCACCACGCTGGAGCCGCACGAGTTGGTGGTGCGCGGCATCTGCCAGAGCCCCGAGGGCCGTCGCGTCTTCGCGAACATGACCGTCCGCGAGAACCTGGACCTCGGCGCCTACATCCACCACGGCAAGCACGCGCAGATCGCCGAGGACATGGAGCGCGTCCTCACGCTCTTCCCGCGCCTCCGCGAGCGCATCGGCCAGTCCGCCGGCACGCTCTCCGGCGGCGAGCAGCAGATGCTGGCCATCGGCCGCGCGCTGATGGCTCGCCCCAGGCTCCTGATGCTCGACGAACCCTCCCTTGGCCTCGCCCCGTTCCTCGTGAAGCAGATCTTCGAGATCATCCGCGACATCAATGCGCAGGGCGTGACGATCCTGCTGGTCGAGCAGAACGCGTATCAGGCCCTCCGCATCGCCTCCCGCGGCTACGTGCTCGAGACCGGGCGCGTGGTGCTGCACGGCACATCTGCCGCGCTCCTCGCCAACGAGGACGTCAAGCGCGCCTACCTAGGCGAGTAGGGGGCCGCCATGTCCGACCGCCTCCGCGATCTCGGCCTGGCCCTGCTCGGGCTCGCACTCCTCAACAGCGCGGCGAGGGTCCGCTCCGAGCAGTCGCTCCGCCACCACTTGCGCGACCAGATCCGCGGCGGGCAGGTCCGGGTGCGCGTCGCGTCGAGCGGCCTCTACGGCATGCTGGTGGGCAAGGCAGCCCTCGCGCGGGTCACCGGCAGCGGGTGTACGCTGGACGACGTGCCGCTGGAAGCGCGGCCGGGTGGGGGAATGCGGGCGGAGGTGCGAGCCGTGCAGATCGACCTGCGCGACCTGGTGTTTCGGGGCCTTCCGCTCCGCCGCATGACCGTCGACGTGCCCTACGTGTCGATGGACCTGGGCCATGTGATCTTCCACGACCGCATCGTCGTGCGCCGCGCGGGCGTGGGGCGCGCATCGTTCCGCGTCGGCGCCGCCGCCATCGAGGACTTCGCCCGCAAGCGCTACCCCGCCCTCCGCGGCGTGTCCGTCGAGCTGCAGGACGGCAGCGCCACGCTCTCCGCCAAGCTGCCGGTGTTGGGCGTCGAGCGAGCCGTCGTGATCCGTGGCGGCCTCGGCATCGTCGATGGTCGGCAGGTAGTCCTCCGCGACCCCGATATCAGGCTCGACGGCAAACCCATGCAGCCCGGCCTCCGTTCCGCTCTCCTGACCGCCCTCGGCCCTCTCCTCGACGTCGAGCGCGACCTGCATCTCGGCGAGATGCTCGAGCTGGATACGGTGAAGGTGCTGCACGACGAGGTGCTCATCGAGGGGCGCGCCACCGTCCCCGTGGCCCCGCCTCCCTCCTAGCCTGGATCATGCACGAGTGCAGTGGTGGGATGGGCCTCCGTGCCCGTCCAGTGCCACTCATGAATAGGTCAGGCTAGCCTCCCTTACGGCACGAACGTCGCGGCGCGATTGGCCGGCGCCTGCCCCGAGCCCGGCGAACGTGCCCGTCCGGTGCAGCCTACCAGCAACCAGGCCAGCACATCCAACCCGCGTTCACCTGCAGCCTGACCGTCCCCATGCCGATAAGTCATTGGGTGCGCCTGGGCCTGGCTGGTCCTCCTGGGTGCCTGGTGCGCGCCAACCTCAGGGCAGGTGGGCGTTCCCTTGCTTCGGACCTCGTACCGTTGTCACTTCGTCGCGCCGATGCTGGCGGCGAGCCTTCTCGTCGCAGGCATCGGCGTCGCTTGGGTGCGCGAGGCCGGCCGCGCGGACTTCGAACGGCGTGGGCTGATTCGGGCCCACCGGGCCGCGTCCGCTCTCGCCGACGCCGCCGGCGTGCTCCACGACGAGGCGGAACTGGCTCGGTACCTCGTGCGCGTCCCACCCTCGACAGTGACAGAGGTCGCGGTCGTGTGTGATGCGCGGCAGCGCATCATCGCCGCAACTGCACCCCGCTGGCTGGGCCTGCAGCTTGCCGACAGCCGGCTGCGCGGCATGGGGCCGATCGTGCGGAGCGTCGCGGCCGGCCGCCAGACCGCTGAGGCTCAGTGTGACGGGGTCTGCTTCGCCTCGATGCGGCGGGCGACGCTCGGCGGTCCGGCCGGACCGCCCCTCATTGTCGCGGTTGTCATCAACCAGAGCGATGAGGCCGCCGCCCAGTTGCGCAGCAGTATGCGCGGCGCGGCGCTTCACGGAGTGCTGACGTTGGTGCTCGTGGCCGGCGCCTGCCTCCTCCTCCACTTCTATGTCGCTCGGCCACTGCGCAGCATCGCCGCCACGGTTGCTGCCCGAGCCGGCGGCGATACCGCGTGCCGCGCCCCAGTCTCCGGCAGTTGCGAGATGGCCACGCTGGCGACGGGCCTGAACTCGATGCTGGATGCCCTGGACGACGCGGCCAGGACTGCCGACGAGAGGGACGCTCGGCTGAGGGCGATGGGCGATGCGTCGCCGGCCGGTCTGCTGGTCCTCGACCTCGACGCGCGCGCGCGGTATGCCAACGCCGCCATCGAGGGCATCAGCGGCGCCGCTGCGAGCGAGCTGATGGGCCGCAAGTGGCTGGAGCGCCTCGACCGCGATAGCATGCGCGAGTTGATGCTCGCCTGGCGCGCGATAGGCCCTGGGAGCCTGCCCGTCCAGCGCGACCTCTGCATCGTACGTCCATCTGGCGAGCGCCGGTGGGCGAGCGTGAAGGCCGCACCGATGGAGTCCGGCGGCGTTCTCACCGGCTACGTGATCGCGGTCGACGACATCACCGAGCAGAAGCTGGCCGCCGACGCGCTGCGCGAGAGCGAGGAGCGGCTCCGCGCCGTGATGGAGGCGAGCCCCGAGATCATCCTGGTCCACGACCTGGAGCACCGGTACACCTACGCCAACCGGGCGGGACTGGACTACGTCGGGCTACCTGCGGACCAGGTGTTCGGTCAGACAATATCGCAAGTGAACGCAGACCGGCCCACGACGCGAGACTCCGCCAACGCCATGGTGGCGCGCGTCGTCACGACCGGCCAACCGATCTCCAGCGTGTGGTGCGATCGGACCCTCGCAATCCCTCGCTGGTTCGATACCACCATCGCGCCCATCCGCGGCGCACGCGGCGGCGTCGAGGGCGTCGTCGCCATCCTGCGGGACATAACCGAGCAGCGCGAGGCGCACCGGGCGCTGCGGGCCGCCCTCGAGCGCGCCGAGGAGTTGAGCCGCATCTTCGAGATCGCCGCCGAGATGGTCTGCGTCGCCGATCCCGACGGCCGCCTGAGGCTCGTCAATACTGCCTGGAGCGAGACGCTGGGCTGGTCCGCCGAGGATCTGCTCGGCACCTACGTGACCCACCTGTTCCATCCCGACGACGCAGAGAAGGTCCGTTATCTCCTGCTGAGCATGCCCCGCTCCATACGCGATGTCGTGGACCTAGAGGTGCGCTGCAGACGACGCGACGGCTCCTACCGCTGGCTCTCGTGGAGTGCCGTCCTCAACGCCGAGACCGGCCTCCTGTACGCGGTGGCGCGCGACATATCGGAGCGGAAGCGAGGCGAGGAGCTGTTGGCCGCTGCCAACGCTGATCTGGAGAGCGCGATGCTCGCCGCGCGGGAGATGGCGGTCGCGGCCGAGGCGGCCAGTCGGGCGAAATCGCAGTTCCTGGCCAACATGAGCCACGAGATCCGCACTCCACTGAACGGCGTCATCGGCATGGCCAGTCTGCTCCTGGACGGCGCCCTCGATCCGGCTCAGCGCGAGTGCGCGCTGACGATCAAGAACAGCGCCGATTCGCTGTTGGGCCTGCTCAACGACATCCTCGACTTCTCCAAGATCGAGGCCGGACGCCTGGAGCTTGAGGAGACCGACATCGATCTTGGCGCGATGCTGGAGGACGTTGCCGGCCTGCTGGCCTCGCGCGCGCACGCCAAGGGCCTGGTCATCGGGTGCGACATCTGGCAGCCTCTGCCCGCGCTCCTGAGCGGCGATCCGGTGCGCATCCGCCAGATCGTGACCAATCTCGCCGGGAATGCCGTCAAGTTCACCGACCGTGGCGAGGTGATCCTGTCGGCGGCGGTGGCAGAAGAGCACGACGACGTCGTGCGCGTGGTGCTGTCGGTGCGCGACACGGGCATCGGCATTCCGCCGGACAAGCACGCTGCGGTCTTCGACAGCTTCACTCAGGCAGACAGCAGCACGACCAGGCGGTACGGAGGCACCGGGCTCGGGCTCGCCATCAGCGCACGGCTTGTCGCGCTGATGGGCGGGACGATCGAGATGGACAGCGACGTCGGGCGCGGTACCGAGTTCAGGGTGTACCTGCCGCTCAAGCGCGCCGCATCGTCACGCCTTGCCGGGGCCGACCGCGAGCCGCTGGAAGCACGGGTGCTCATTGCCGCTCCGCGTGAGGTGAGCCGCCGCATCCTGTGCGACAAGGTGCGGGCCCTCGGAGGCGAGGCGGAAGCGGCCCAGACCGGCGACGAAGCCCTGTCCATGCTGCTCCTCTCGCTGGAGAGCCGGCCGTTCGACGCACTGATCCTGGACGTCGAGATCGCCGACATGAGTTGCGATGGCCTCGCGGCGGCAGTCTGGGCGAACGAGGGGCTCGCGCCTCTGCCCATCGTGCTGCTCGCGTCGGTGGCGCCAACAGGCGGAACCAGCAACCTGGCGGCACGTGGGTACTCGGGCCTCCTCACCAGGCCTGTCCGGCGGGCTCAGCTCCGAGACGTGCTGGCGGAGGCGCTCGGCGAGGCGGCCCCATCGGCGCCAAGCAGCGTGGCGCGGGCGCCCCGCACGGCGGGCCTGCGCGTGCTGGTGGCCGAGGATCACGCGGTGAACCAGATCGTGGCCACCCGGATGCTGAGCCGGCTAGGCTGCAATGCCAGGATCGTCGACGGTGGTCAGGCGGCGCTGGACGCCTTGTCCACGGACACGTTCGATGTCGTTCTGATGGACTGCCAGATGCCGGGGATGGACGGCTACGAGGCCACGCGCCTCCTCAGGGAGAGGGAGCGCGACGGCGGCCGGCGCACGCCGGTGATCGCGATGACGGCTAACGCGATGCAGGGCGACCGTGAAGTGTGCCTGACAGCCGGTATGGATGATTACATCGCAAAGCCTGTAAGGATGGAGGAGCTTGCCGCTATGCTTGAGCAGTGGTCCGGCCAGAGCGCCGGCATCGGTACCAGTGGAGACACAGTCGGCGCCCAGCCGCCGGTCTTCGACCCGAACGTCCTGAGGGACATCGTGGGCGATGACGAGGACTTCGTGCAGGAGGTCCTCGCCGAGTTCGCCTCGGCGTCGCCCGAGCAGATCGCGGACATCGAGCGCTCTTTCGAGGCGGGGCCGGACGCGCTGATGCGCGCCGCCCACGCCCTCAAGGGCGCCTGCCGCAGCATCGGCGCGTGGCAGTTGGCCGAGGCCTGCGCGGGCCTGGAGCGTGAGGGGCGCGCAGGCAATGTCCCCGAGGGGCCGGAGTTGATGCAAGCCGTGCGCGAAGCCTACGCCGCCCTCTCGTCCTTCATCGACGGCAGGCTCGCCAAGGCCGCCGCATAGACGCCGTACCAAACGAGGGGCCGCGCGCCTGCCTGAAGGCAAGCGCACGGCCCCTCGTGTTCGCTCCAAGTAGTGGTAGGGCGGGCGTCTGCCCGCCCAGTAGCACCTGTCCTGGTAGGGCGGGCGTCCCTGCCCGCCCAGCACGCCCTGCTAGATCCCCAGGCGGTTCCGCCGCAGCATCTCCTCGGCGTTGCACGGGCGCTTCGGCGAGAAGCCCGGCAGCGGCAGGATGTACTCGTTCACCGCCGCCAGGATGTCCTCGGCGAATGGGAAGAACGAGTCCTCGATCTCGTCCGGAGGCGTGACCCAGTTGCGCGCGCCCACCACGACCGGCGGAGCATCTAGCTCGTTGAACGCCATCTCGGTGATCTTCGCCGCCATCGTCTGCAGGAAGCTGCCGCGCTCGCACGCGTCCGAGCACAGCACGATCTTGCCCGTCTTCTTCACGCTGGCGATCACCGGCTCGTAGTTGAACGGCACGATTGACCGGGCATCGATAACCTCGGTGGAGATGCCGTACTCGGCCTCCAACTTCTTCGCGGTGTCCAGCGCCCGGTACAGCGTCGCGCCCACGGTGAGGATGGTCAGGTCGCTGCCCGCCTTCTTCACGTCAGGCTCGCCGATCGGGATCTCATACGGGCCGGCCGGCACGCCCTCGGCGCCGTGGAACAGCTCCGGCTGATCGTACACACGCTGGCTCTCGAAGAACACCACCGGGTCCGTGCCCAGCAGCGCCGAGTACATCAGGCCCTTCGCGTCGTACGGCGTCACCGGGAACACGACCTTCAGCCCCGGAATGTGCGCCGCCAGCGACGTCCAGTCCTGGCTGTGCTGAGCGCCGTACTTCGACCCGACCGAGACGCGCAGCACGACCGGCATCTTGAGCATGCCGCCGGACATCGACTGCCACTTCGAGAGCTGGTTGAACACCTCGTCGCCGGCGCGGCCCATGAAGTCGCAGTACATCAGCTCGGCGATCGCCCGGCCGCCCTCCAGCCCGTACCCGACGGCGCTGCCGACGATGGCCGCCTCGGCGATGGGCGTGTTGAACAGGCGGTGGTAGGGCAGGGCCTCGGTCAGTCCGCGGTACACGGCGAACGCGCCGCCCCAGTCCCGGTTCTCCTCGCCGTACGCCACCAGCGTCGCATCCTCGTAGAACCGGTCGATGATCGCCTCGAACAGGGCGTCGCGGATGCCGACGCACTTGCTCTTCGGCAGCGCCTCGCCGTTCGCGCCGATGCCCGACCGGCTGCGCCCCGCGAGCTGCTTGACGCGTGGGTTCTCTTCCTTCGTCAGCAGCACGTCCGGCTTGCGGTCCGGCTCCATCGACACGACGCGCTGGTTCGAGTACATCGTGCTCTCGAGCAGGCTGCCCACCGAGTAGAGGTCGGCGCGCGGCGAGATGTCGAGGTCGATGGCCTTGCGGTAGGCGCGCAGGATGCGAGCGTTCACGTCGGCCTGCACGGCGTCGAGCTGCTCCGCCTTGGCGACGCCCGCCTTCACGAGCTGCTCGCGGAAGGCCTGGATCGAGTCCACGCCGCGCCACTCGTCGACCTCCGCCTTCTCGCGGTACGAGGAGGCATCCGACGGGGAGTGCCCGCTGTAGCGGTAGGTGATGGTGTCGAGGAGGATCGGGCCCTCGCCCTTCGCGATGATCTCCTTCTTGCGCTGGATGGCGTCGATGACCGCGAGCGGGTTGTAGCCGTCCACGCGCTCGGCGTGCATCTGGTCGGGCCGCAGCCCGGCGCCCACGCGGGCCAGCACGCCGAGACCCATCGTCTCGCCGACCGGCTGCCCGCCCATGCCGTAGAAGTTGTTCACGAAGTTCATGATGAACGGCAGGCCGCCGCGGTGATGCTCATCCCACAGCGTGCGATACTGGTCCATCGTCGCGAGGCACAGGGCCTCCCACACCGGTCCGCAGGAGAGCGAGCCGTCGCCGATGTTGCAGATGACGATGCCCGGCTTGCGGTTCACGTGCTTGTAGATCGCCGCGCCCACGGAGATGTCGGCAGACCCGCCCACGATGGCGTTGTTCGGGTAGACGCCGAAGGGCGTGAAGAAGGCGTGCATCGACCCGCCCATGCCCTTGTTGAAGCCCGCCTCGCGCCCGAAGATCTCGGCCAGCGTCCCGTAGATCAGGTAGTCGATGGCGATGCCGCGGGCGTCGCTCTTGGCCGGCCCTTTGTCGCCGTCGAGCTTCTTCTCGACCACCTTCAGCGTGCGCCCGTCGTTGTACGTCTCCATGATGCGGGACAGCGTCACGCCGTCGAGCTTCTGGATGGCGCTCAGGCCCTTCGCCAGGATCTCGCCGTGGCTGCGGTGGCTGCCGAACACGTGGTCGTCCACGCCGAGGAGGTAGGCCTGACCCACCGCCTGCGCCTCCTGCCCGATGAACAGGTGGGCCGGTCCGTGGTGGTCATATACGATCCCCTCATACGACCCCTTGAGCTTCACGTCATTCAGCATCGTCTCGAACGCGCGAATGACCGCCATGTCGCGGTAGATGCGGATGAGGTCATCGGGAGTAAACCGCGTCAGCTCGTCCTTGATCGTGCGGTCGTACTGGTTGATAGGGATGGGCGTGAACTTAACGGAGCCCTTCTTGCGAACGTCTTTCGGGTGTACGGGGATCGACTTAGGCATGTCCGGTATCCTCTCGCGTGGTCAGGTTTCCGGCCTACGTGTGCGCCCTGATCCGGTCTGTCCGTGGACCCCTGCCGTGGCAGGGGACGCAGCGGCTTCGACAATCTCTCACGAGAAGACCAGGCTACAAGGGGCGGATGGTCAAGGCCCGGCGCTCCGGAAGATGCGCCGGTACAGGTCGGTCTGAAGGATCTCGTCGGGGTCGCACTCCTGCTTGAGTGCAAGGAACCGCGCGACGCGATCCTCTTTCAGGTAGTCGGACAGCCGCGATGGGTGCAGCGTGCTGTCCTTCGCAAAGTAGAAACGGCCGCCGGCCTTCGTCACGACGGCGTCCATGTCGGCGGCGAGCTGCCACAGGCGCCGGCGGTTGCCCTCGGTCACCTTGAAGTCCAGCGCCAGCGAGTAGCCGTCCACGGCGTGGGTCATCCAGAAGTCGTCCGGCCGGTGCCGCTTGAAGACGCCCAGGTACGAGATCAGCCCGTGCTTGTGCTGCAGCTCGATCTCGGCGCGGAACACCTCCAGCGCCTTCTCCTTCGGCACGAAGCTCTGGTACTGGATCAGTCCGCCCTTGCCGTACGCGCGCTTCCAGTTCGGCACGTAGTCCAGCAGGAACGCGAACGCGGCGTGCGACTGCACGTACGACTTGCGCTCGATGTGCGAGCCCGCCCAGAACTTGGCCGCGTTCGTCGCGCGCATCCCGAGGTCGTTGGCGAACAGGCTCAGTGGGATCCACACCATCGACTTCGGCACGATGCCCATGATGGTGTCCGGCAGTTCCTGGTTCACCACGCGGAGCGTCTGCGCCGGACTCGGGTCCTCGCCTTCGTGCAGGTAGTTGGCCTGGTGGATCAGCGAGCGCCCCAGCTTCCTGCCTGTCGGGAAGCAGTCGATCCACGCCACAAGGTAGTCCGAACGCGGGAGCCGCTCCTCGAACGCGGCGAAGAGGGCCTCCAGGTTCGGCACGGCCTCGGGCTCCACGCGCAGAAGGCCGGAGTGCACCTTCTTCAGCTTCAGCGTCAGGCTGGTGAAGCAGCCGAGCATGCCGAACCCGCCGATCGCGGCGTGGAACAGGTCGGCGTTCTCCTCGCGGCTGCAGCGGCGGATCTCCCCGCTCGGCAGCATCAGGTCGAACTCAAGGACGTGGTCGCCCGTGGGGCCGGCGCGGAAGTTGTTCTTCCCGTGCACGTTCATGCCCGCGCACCCGCCGACCGACGTCTTCATGGTCCCGGACACAACCGCGGGCCAGTAGCCGTCCTCGATGGTGTACTGCCAGAGCTGCTCGAGGGTGACGCCCGGCTCGACGCGGATGATGCCGGTCTCGGGGTTCCAGTCGAGGATGCGGCGCATCCGCGTCAGGTCGAGGACGATGTTCTCGGAGCGGTAGGCCGCGTCGCCGTAGCTGCGGCCCGCGCCGCGCAGCGCTACCTGCAGCCGGGCGCGGCGGGCGAGGTCGAACACATCGCGGAGGCCCTGTACGGTGGTGGGGCGATAGACGTAGCACATGCCGCTGCTGGACATGCCCCACGCCCAGACGCGCTCAAGCCGGTCCGCCGGCATGAGCGCGGCTCGTTCGGCAGGGTCCGCTGAAGTCGGCTCCACGATCGCTTGGGGGGCGGTCATACGGGGAGCCTCCTGAATACCCCGAAGGGCATCGAGCGCAGGATCGCCATGATGAGCCGCCAGGCGCCGGGCACGTAGGCGATGCGCTTGCGCTTGCGGGCGGCCTTGATGATCTGCGCGGCGGCAACGTCTGCAGGGATCATCAGGGGCATCTTCAGGCCCTTCGTGAGCGGTGTGTCGACGGGGCCGGGCTTGACCGTGACGACCGCCACGCCCGACTTCTTCAGCCGAATCAGGAGGCTCTCCAGGTAGGTGTTCAGGAACGCCTTGGATGCGGCATAGACCGGGAAGCCCCGCCGCCCGCGGTCGCCCGCCACGGAGGAGATGCCCACGATCGTGCCTGCGCGTCCGCGCTCGAACCGTTGGGCTGCTTCGTTCAGCCACGCCACCGCGCCCAGGTCGTTCACCAGGACCGTGCTCACGTCCACATCGGTCGGGTACTCGTCCGGCGCGAGGCGGGGCATGGTGCCGGCGGCGTACACGATGACGTCGAGGCCGCCGAGTTCGCGGCAGATGGTCTGGAAGAGGGCGGGGACGGCTGCGAAATCTGTCACATCGTGGGGGTACACCAGAGCGATAGGGGAGGAGGCGGAGGCGTTGATCTCATGAGCGATGCGGCTCAGCTCATCGGCCCGGCGTGCCACCAGCGCGGTACGTACTCCCGCTGCGGCCAACTGCCGGGCGACGGCTTCGCCCATGCCCGAGGACGCTCCCACCACGATCGCATGCTGCCAGGGCTTCGCCATATGACCTCTCGCCCGCCATCGTCGCGGGCCCGTTTCTTGCGCGGCACGATCATTTTGGCACATCCGGCCCCCATTTCTCAAGCGCGGGCGAGCGGGCGGTACGGAGGCGCGCGGTGGCGGCGCCCGCTTTGGGTCTATAATGATGCCGACAAGCATCTGGGTGCGCGCCGGCTTCGAGACCGGCTTCCGACAGCACGACCAGGCCCAAACCCCGGGGAGCGGTCTTCGTCTTGAAGGCGCTCTGGCCCGAGAAGGTGTTAAGCGTGAAGCTCAAGATCGGCATTCCCAAGGGCAGCCTCCAGGAGGCGACCTTCACCCTCTTTCGCAAGGCAGGCTTCGAGTTCCGCATGAGCAGCGGGCGCTCGTACCATCCGACTGTCGACGACCCCGAGTTGGAGCCGCTGCTCCTCCGCCCCCAGGAGATCCCCCGCTACGTCGAGCAGGGCATTCTGGACGCGGGCCTCACCGGCAAGGACTGGATCGAGGACAACGAGGCCGACGTGGTCGAGGTCGCCGACTTCACCTACTCGAAGGCCACGCTCAACCCCATCCGCGTCGTCCTCGCCGTGCCCAATGACGCCCCGGTGACCTCCGCCAAGGACCTCGCCGGCAAGCGCATCGCCACCGAGTACGTGCGCCTGACCGAGCGCTACCTGCGCGGCCACGGCGTCGAGGCTCAGGTGGAGTTCTCGTGGGGCGCCTGCGAGGTCAAGGTGCCCGACCTGGTCGACGCCATCGTCGTCAACACGGAGACCGGCAGCTCCCTGCGCGCCCACAACCTGCGCATCGTCGACACGCTGCTCACGTCGACGACCCGCCTGATCGCGAACCACGCGGCCTACGGCGACCCGGAGAAGCGCGCCAAGATGGAGAACATGATGATGCTTCTCCGCGGCGCCCTCAATGCCGAGGTCCTCGTCGGCCTCAAGATGAACGTCGCCAGAGCGCACCTCGACACGGTGTCCGGCATCCTCCCGGCGCTCAAGCAGCCCACCGTCTCGCCGCTCGCAGACCCCGAGTGGGTAGCCATCGAGATCATCATCGAGGAGAAGCAGGTGCGCGACCTCGTGCCCCAGCTCAAGCGCGCCGGCGCCGAGGGCATCGTCGAGTACCCGCTCAACAAGGTCGTCTACTAGGCTCGCAGCGCACCAACCCGTAGGGCGGGGCCTCCGTGCCCCGCCGGGCCTTTGTCCTTCTGACACGCCTGCGGACCGCCGCCGCCCTCGGCGGCAGACGCACAGCGCAGGGGTGGGTACGGGCGTCCCTGCCGGTCCAGTACAGCGCACCGGCCGATAGCCGTTCGCAACGTACAGCGCCGTGGTGGGGACGGGCGTCCCTGCCCGTCCAGCAGCACTGACATCGGGAGCAACACGCCTTGATCGCCCATCTCAGCGGAACGGTCGCGCGCAAGGACCAGGGCTGCATCATCGTCGACGTGCACGGCGTGGGCTACCGCGTCAACGTGCCGCAGGCTGCGCTGATCGACCTGCCGGCCGAGGGCGAGTCCGTCTCGCTGCACACCATCATGGCCGTGCGCGAGGACGACATCAGCCTCTACGGCTTCGCCACGCTGCTCGAGCTGGAGGTCTTCCAGCAAGCCATGAGCGTCACAGGCGTCGGCCCGAAGGTGGCGCTGGCCCTGCTTGGGGCGCTGCGGGCCGAGGAGTTCGCCCGGGCGGTGGCATCGAACGACGTGCGCGCCCTCACTCGCACTCCCGGTGTGGGCCAGAAGCTGGCGCAGCGCATCGTGCTGGAGTTGGGCGAGAAGATGGCGCAGCTCACGTTTGAGCATCGCGTCGACGCTGCGGCCCAGGCGGGTGGGGGACGCGCCGACGTGTTCGAGGACGTCGTGGGCGCCCTCGTGAACTGGGGCTATAGCCGTGCCGACGCCCGCCGAGCCGCCGAGCGAGCCGCAGCCAACTCGCCCGACACCGCCGACGTGGCCACCATCGTCCGCAGCGCCCTCCAGCTCCTGTCCGGCGACCGCCGCTAGCCTGGATCATGCACGAGTGCAGTGGTGGGATGGGCGTCCCTGCCCGTCCAGCAGGCGGCAGTGGGGGGATGGGCGTCCCTGCCCGTCCGGCAGGAAGCAGCGGCGGGATGGGCGTCCCTGCCTGTCCAGCAGGCGGCAGTGGTGGGATGGGCGTCCCTGCCCGTCCCGTACAGCCTACTGGGAGGGTTGCGCTCCGTCGCAACCGCCTGCGCCTCTGCGCACCTTGACCCGATAATGGATGAGCCAGGACGCGCCGCCCCCCGGCAGCCGCGTCGCACGAGGAGGGACCGATATGCTCGTCAGGTCCAGCAGGCACCAGCAACTGCTTCGCCAGGACGACACCTCTCTGATGGTGATCGACATGCAGGAGCCCTTCCTGCGCAACATCTGGGAGCGCGATCGCGTCGTGCACAACGTTGGCGTGCTGATCCGCGCCGCGAAAGTGCTGCGCATCCCCATCATCCCGGCGCTGCAGTACGAGGAGCGCATGGGCGGCCTCGTCGACGAGATCGCCCGCTTGGTGCCGAGCGACTGCGTCCCGTTCGACCGCCTCAGCTTCAGTTGCATGGGCGACGACGCCATCGCCTCCGAGGTGCAGCGCTCCGGCAGGAAGCAGGTGCTGCTCTGCGGCGTCGAGTCGCACATCTGCCTGAACCAGACCTCCCACGACCTCATCGCCCAGGGCTTCCAGGCGCACGTGGCGGCCGACGCCGTGTCCTCGCGCACCGAGCTGAACTGGCAGATAGGCCTGCGCCGCGTGGAGCACGCGGGCGCCCACATCTCCTCCGTCGAGATGGCCCTGTTCGAGCTGATGGTCGAGGGCGGCACCCCGGAGTTCCGCGAGATACTGGCCATGGTGAAGTAGCGGGCTGTTCGATCGCCCCAGGACGCCTGCGTACCCCCTTGATCGATCCCGGCGGATGGCTTCGCCGGGATCGACTAACAATATCCCCTAATCATTCGGTGTTAGGATGAGTTGCCGATGCGCGTAAGTGCTGTCTGTACAGGTGCAGCAACGAAGCCTGCCGACCTGCAGCCCCGTCTGCCTCGCGGTAGTAGGAGATGCGGTGGGCGCTCAGCCTCACCCGGGGTATGTTGCAGATCTTTCCCAGAGCGAGGAACTGCCGACCGTGCACACGAGCCCACATGACCGTCAGCCGCTTCACGCCGCCCTCAGCACGGACACGTTGATCCCGGGCTTGCCGGATCCGATCGTAGTGGTGGGAATGCACCGGTCGGGCACCAGCGTCGTCGCGGGCATGCTCATCGATCTAGGCGTGTTCGTCGACGTCGCCATGCCCCCGCCAACCGACGGCCGCGCCGTGGCGATGCCCACCCCCGAGCAGCGCCGCGACGGCTACGCCGAGTCCGTGGCGCTCCGCCTGCTGAACGAGAAGCTGCTCTCCACGGCCGATGCCCTCTGGGACTACCCTGAGCCGTACCTTGCCCAGCTCGACGCGCCCGCGTTCCGGCAGAAGTGCCTCGGCGTCCTGCAGCGCAACCTGGGCGACGGGCTCTGGCGCGGCCACTTCGGCGAGGCGGGGCCGACCCCTGGCGCGCCCTGGGGCTGGAAGGACCCGCGCACGAGCCTCACGCTTCCGCTGTGGCTGCAGGTAGCTCCGAACGCCCGCATCATCCATGTCGTCCGCAACCCGGACAGCGTGTCGCGCAGCCTGCTCGTCCGCGCCAAGGCCTGGGCCGAGCGCCCCGCCCCGCCGCCGCGCCTCTCCGACCGCCTGCGCCGCGTGGCCTCCGACCCCGGGGGCGTGGCGAAGCGCGTGGCCTCCCGCGCTGGTCTGCTCCCGCCAACAGCCCCGGTGCCGCCGCCGATGGACGACGCCCGCGCCCGCGTGCTGTGGGATGTCTATGTCCGCCAGTGCCGCGAGTGGGGCCCGAAGTTCGGCTCCTACGTCGAGCTGCCCTTCGAGCAGGTCATCGAGGACCCGGCCGCCACCGCCCGCCTCCTCTCGGACTTCGGCGACCTCCTGCCCTCGCCGGCCCAACTCGCCAACGCCGCCGCCTTCGTCGAGCGCGGCGGCAAGCCCGCCGCAACCTCCGCGCCGCCTCCCGCTCGCGTGCCTGCCGCCAGCCGCGGCGGGGACGGGTAGGGGGCGCTGGCCGCTTGACGGCTGTAGCGACCCCGTATATACTGATCCGCGCCGGTGCGTGCACCCGGCGCGGTCCGCGTTGCGGCCCATCGTGCGGTCGGGAGCGAGGCGAGAGATGACCGAAGTGGCGACAACCGAAGAGAAGGCAACCGCCCCGGAGACCCCGGTCGGCATCTCGCGCATCGAGGTCGAGGGCTTCAAGTCGATCCGCGACCGGACCGCCATCGAGATACGCCCCCTCACGATCCTGGCAGGCGCCAACAGCTCCGGCAAGTCCAGCATCATGCAGCCGCTCCTGCTGCTGAAGCAGACCCTGGAGGCCCCGTACGACCCTGGACCGCTGCTGCTGAACGGTCCGAACGTGAAGTTCTCGTCTGTTGACCAGTGTCTCTTTGGGGTTGCTAGGAAGACCGTCGTTCGCCGGGTTCCGTGGTTCAGCGTTCTCATCGGCACGTCGGATGGCAGGGCTACCGGGAGCAGAATTGGCCGCAGAGCCGATGATGGCCCCGTTGACGTGTTGGCGTCTTTGGTCGCTGAGGACGGTGCATCCGTCTGGCTCGATCGCGTGGACCTGCTAGAGGGGGCCGGCGAGGGCCTCGAGGTGATCTGCACGAGGGGGTTCCTATTCGTGGTTCCTGTACCCGGAGACGCCGGCCTCTCACAAACCCGCATGCTGCTGAGCTTGCTCGTACCAACCGGCATCCGCAAGGACATCGCCTCGGTGATCCATCTGCCGGGACTGCGTGGCAATCCGGAGCGCAACTACGGCCTCTCGGCAGTTGGCGACACGTTCCCCGGCGTGTTCTCTGATTACGTGGCTTCTGTGCTGGCGGGCTGGCAGGCTTCGAACTCCGACGAACATCTCTGGGCTCTGAGTGATGTCATGCAGCGCCTGGGGCTCACGTGGGCGGTTCGGTCGAGGCGCATCGACGACACGCGGACCGAGCTGCGTGTCGGCCGGACGCCGCGCAAGGGGTTCGCCAACCGCGATCTTGTCAACATCGCTGACGTTGGTCTCGGTGTCTCGCAGGTTCTCCCGGTGGTGGTCGCTCTCCATGCCGCGCAGCCCGGCCAACTCGTCTACATCGAGCAGCCGGAACTCCACCTCCACCCCAAGGCCCAGGTCGCGCTGGCCAGCGTCCTCGCCCGCGCCGCCATGCGCGGCGTGCGCGTCGTCGCGGAGACGCACAGCTCCCTCCTCATCCTCGGCGTGCAGACGCTGATCGCTGAGGGCGAGCTGTCGCCCGACCTCGTGGCGCTTCACTGGTTCGAACGAGGCGAGGATGGCGCGACTCGTGTCACCACGGCGGAACTGGACGAGGCCGGCTCCTTCGGCGACTGGCCCGCTGACTTCGACGACGTCTCCCTGAACGCGACGAACCGCTACATCGATGCAGCAGAGGCGCGCCTTCGGGGAGATCGCTGATGCCGGGACCACTGCCGAAGCACATCGTGGTGGATGCGTGCGTGGCCCAGCAGTGCGGCGTGCAGGAACCGCCTAAGGCGGAGAGCAAGCCCTGCCGCGACTTCCTCACCGCCATGCTCGGCACCAAGCACGTCCTGGCCATGAGCGGCGCGCTAGGGGACGAGTGGCGCAGGCATGCGACGTCCTACGCTACGCACTGGTACGCCGACATGCTGGCCCGACGGCGCGTGGCGCGGTGGTCGCCGCCGGAGTTGCCCGACGCGCGCCAGGCAGTCGAAGCGTTTCTGTCCGATCCGGCCGACTGCGCCGAGGCGCTCAAGGACTGGCACCTTGTGCTGGTGGCCGACGTGAAGGACCGCACCATCGTGTCGGTCGACAGGAAGGCGCGCTTTCGGTTCGCTCGCTGTGCGCAGGGCGCCAACGTGCCCGAGTTGATGCGCCTCGTGTGGGTGAACCCCGACGACGGCGCAGATGCCGACGACCAGACCGAGTTCGACGCGGTCCTCTGGGTCAGGGATGGCGCCAGACCCGAGGAGCACCGGAAGCTCGCCAACTACCCACTGCGGGGCCATACGCCGTAGCCGCCAGCCCCAAACCCCCAAGTCCCAAGTCCCATCGCCCAAATAGCTATTGACACGCCGAATCCCCACTGGTATACTGGCCGGGTTCGACATCCTGACGAAAGGAGAAGGCGCGCGCCCCATCGGCGCGGCCTGCGCATCGACAATGCAGAAGGTGCCCATCATCGTGGATCGCAAGGCACATGCGCGCCAGGGCCTTATTGCGTCTCGCGGCCCGGCTACCAGCCTTTCTCCTCGCGCCCGGATTCACGGAGGCTCTCGAACCTAGACCCTCCTGACCCGATCTTCCCCGACGCTACGGGCGCGCTGGATGTGTGAGGCGCGCAGCCCGTAGCGTTTTTTGTTTGCCGGTCTCTTTGGCGGTCCGGAGTTCCCGCAGTGGCATGTCCGGTCCGTGCTCCGCCCAAGGAGGAACCATGTCCGAGGCAATCAGCGACCCCCAGTCGCAGCCGGCCGGTGTGCCGGAAGTTGGAGAGGACCCGAACCGCGTCCTCTTGAGCCTGGAAGCCGACCTCGACGAGGACGGCACGTTTGGCCGCCGCACGCTCGAGGTGACGGCCGCCTGCGTGCGCGTCCTGCAGCCCGGCGGCGCCGTCTCCTTCCAGATGCCCATGGCCGACATCAAGACGGCCCGCAACGAGCCGCTCGTCGGCGGTGGTCGGCTGGAGGTGACGACGCAGGCCGGCGAGATCGTGCCCGTCATCGCCTACTCGCTCACGCACGCGGCCCGGTTCTCCGAGGCGGCGCGCGGCATCGAGCAGCTCGCCAAGGGCGAGGACCTGCGCATCAACGACAAGCAGCAGCGCACTCGCTGCGTGAAGTGCAACCGCCTGCTGCCCGAGAAGGACGGCATCTGCCCGGCCTGCATCAACCGCAACCGGACGTTCCTGCGGGTCGCGCGCTTCCTCAAGCCGTACAAGTGGTACGCGGTGCTGCTCGGCGTGCTCTCGCTCATCACGACGGCGCTCAACCTGGTGCCGCCGTATGTCCACGGCGCGCTCATCGACCACGTGCTCACGCCGCACCGCAACCTGTCGCTGCTGTTCGTCCTGGTGGGAGTGTGGGGAGGGGTGGTCGTCCTGGCGACGCTGACGCAAATCGCCACGGGCCGTCTCATCGCGTTCCTCGGCGGAAGCCTGGCCGCGGACCTGCGCAGCGCCGTCTACCGCGCCGTCGAGTACCTGCAGATGGCCTACTTTGACAAGAAGCAGGTCGGCGCCATCGCCAGCCGCGTCACCCAGGACACCGACCGCATCTGGTTCTTCCTGGTGGACGGCCTGCCGTACGCGGTGACCAACGGGCTGCTGATGATCGGCATCGCGCTGTTCCTGTTCGCGACGAACTGGCGGCTCGCGCTGGCGGTGCTCACGCCCATGCCGGTGGTCGGGCTCATCAGCGCCATCTTCTGGAAGCCCATGTCGCAGATGTTCCACCGCGTGGGGCAGAAGTGGGCGCGCTTCCACACGCACCTGAACGAGTCGCTGCACGGAATCCGCGTGGTGAAGGCGTTCGCCAGCGAGGACCGCGAGTACGGCAAGTTCCAGCACTGCAACCGGGAGCTGCGCGACGCCGGCGTCAGTGCCGACTCCCGCTGGTACACGATCTTCGGGGCCATGACGCTCTTCACCGGCATGGGCACGCTCATCAACTGGATCGTCGGCGGCAGCATGGTCTACCGCGGCGAGTTGTCTCTCGGCGACCTGGTGCGCGTGAACTCGCTGATCGCGCTCATCTACGGCCACCTGCAGTGGTTCGGCGACCTCAACCAGTGGTTCAGCCGCGCGATGGCCGGGGCGGAGCGCATCTTCGAGGTCATCGACTCGGAGCCCGAGATCGTTGGACCGGATGCACCCGCGCACGCCATCGACGGCGAGGTGACGTTCGAGAACGTGCGCTTCGGCTACGACAAGTCGAACCCGGTGCTGAAGGGCCTCACGTTCACCGCGAAGCCGGGCGAGATGATCGGCCTCGTCGGCAAGTCCGGCGCCGGCAAGTCGACCACGATCAACCTGATCTGCCGGTTCTACGAGCCGGACTCCGGCAACATCCGGATCGACGGGAGAGACTACCGCGACATCTCGCTGCCCGACATGCGCCGGCAGATCGGCGTGGTGCTGCAGGAGCCGTTCCTGTTCAACGGGACGATCGCGGAGAACATCGCCTACGGCAAGCCGGACGCTACGTTCGAGCAGGTGATGGAGGCCGCCCGCGCCGCCAACGCGCACAGCTTCATCCTCGCCAAGTCCGACGGGTACGACACGATCGTCGGCGAGCGCGGCGCGAAGCTGTCCGGCGGCGAGCGTCAGCGCATCTCCATCGCCCGCGCGATCCTGCACGACCCGCGCATCCTCATCCTCGACGAGGCCACCTCGTCGGTGGACGTGGAGACGGAGAAGCAGATCCAGGAAGCGGTCGGCCGCCTCATCTCGGGCCGCACGACCTTCGCCATCGCGCACCGCCTCTCGACGCTGCGCAACGCGACGAAGCTCATCGTCCTGGAGAAGGGCGAGATCGCCGAGATGGGCACGCACGCCGAGTTGATGCGAAACGACGGCGTCTTCTGCAAGCTCGTCGAAACGCAGAGCGCCATCAACGAGATCATCGGCATCGGCACCGGCGGATAGCGCATCCCGCCGGCGACGCAGCGGGCAGTAGGGCGGGGCCTCCGTGCCCCGCCGGGTCGTTGCCGTTCCCGCCGAATGCTGCACCACGCTGTGTCGGGGACGGGCGTCCCTGCCCGTCCAGGCACGACCCGCCGGGCCGTTGCAGTTCCCGCCGGACGACGTACCTTGCTGTGGTGGGGACGGGCGTCCCTGCCCGTCCAGGCACGACCCGCCGGGCCGTTGCAGTTCCC
>CAZFLM010000006.1:112410-143244 GCA_964519955.1 uncultured Chthonomonadaceae bacterium
GCCGGACGACGTACCTTGCTGTGGTGGGGCGGGCGTCCCTGCCCGTCCAGGCAGGAGCTGGAGATCAACTGCCGAAGCAAACTAACAAGGAGATCAACTCGATCAATGGAGATCCGCAAGCTGACCGACAACGACCGCGACGCCGTGTTCCGTGTGCTGTCGCACGCGTTCATGAACGGTGACCGAGACCCGTCCTGGTTCAACGAGCCCATGCCGCCGCTCGAGTCGTGGGGCGTGTGGGAGGGTGATCGGCTCGAAGCGACCGCGACGGTCCTCGCCTTCGACATGCACCTCGGCGGCGACGCCGTAGCGAAGATGGGCGGCGTGGCCGGGGTCGCCAGCCTCCCGGCAAGCCGCGGCAAGGGCTATGCGCGCGACGTGCTGGCGCAGGCCCTCGAAGGCATGCGCGACGCCGGCCAGACCGTCTCGATCCTGTTCCCGTTCAACCATGACTTCTATCGCGGCCTGGGCTGGGATTGGGTGGGGCACACGCGCCGCTACTCGGTGCCCAGCAGGGCGCTCCGCGGCTCGCCGGAGACCGAGCGCGTCCGCGAGATGACCGAGGCGGATCGCGACGCGGTGGTCGATGTCTACACGCGGTTCGCGGCAGGCTATCGCGGCATGATCCGTCGCCACCCCGTGCACTGGGATCAGATCGTGAAGGACACGGAGAAGGAGTTCGCCTACTCCTACGTCTACGACGGTCCGTCCGGCATCGAGGGCTACCTCACGTATCGCGGCGGCAAGCGCGAGGAGACGCACATCCGCGAGTTCCTCTGCCTGACGCCTGCCGCTCGCCGGGGGCTCCTGGGCCTGCTGCGGCGCCTGCAGATGCAGGTCGACAAGTTCCAGTGGTATGCCCCGGGCGACGACCTGCTGTGGCACGACCTGCTGAGCTGGGACCTGGAGGCGCGCTTCGGGCCCACCACGATGGGGCGACTGGTCGACGTGCGAGCGGCGCTCCGGCTGCAGCAGCCCGGCCCCGAGAAGCGCGGCGCGGCCAACGTGGCGGTCACCGATCACATGGCGCCGTGGAACGCCGGCACGTGGCGCGTCGAGTTCGAGGGCAGCGCGGTCTCGGCGGAGCCGACGATGGCTGCGGCGGACGTCGAGCTAGACATCCGCGCGCTGTCGCAGGCCTGGTTCGGCATTCCCACGCTCGACGAGGTGCGCCGCGCGGAGCGCGTGACCGTGACCAGCGAGCCCGGCTACGAGGCCCTCCGAGACCTGCTCGCCGGCCCGCCCATGTGGATCAGCGACCACTTCTAGAGGCGAAGTCGTCCACCGATGAACACCGATGAACGGCGATGAATGACAATGGGTGGGGGCGGGTCAGCCTGCTCGGACCACCACTAGCCGTTGCACTTCATCTCCGTGTGTCTCCGTTCATCGGTGGACGGTTGTGGTTGGTGTTAGCCCGCCAACGTAGGAGCCCGGCGATGGCGATGGACCTGAGTCAGGTGCTGGTGGTGGACGTCGAGGCGACATGCTGGTCTGGTGCGCCGCCCGAAGGGCAGGAGCCCGAGATCATCGAGATCGGCTGGTGCGTGCTGGAGACGCCTGGGCGGACGATCGTGCGCAGCGGCGACATCCTGGTTCGGCCGCAGCGCTCGTCGGTGTCGGCGTTCTGTACGGAGCTGACCACGCTGACGCAGGAGACGGTGGACGATGGCATCGGCTTCGCGGACGCTTGCGGCCTGCTGCGCGACGATGTGGGAGCCGGCCAGATGATGTGGGCGAGTTACGGCGACTACGACCGTCGCCAGTTCCGCCGACAGTGCTCCGGATGGTCCGTCGACTACCCATTCGCCGATAGTCACCTGAACATCAAGGTGCTGTTCGCGCTGATGCGGGGCGAGCCGCATGCGCCGGGCATGGCCGGCGCGCTCCGCGCGCTTGGGCTGCCGCTCCAGGGCACGCATCACCGAGCGTGCGACGACGCGGCGAACATCGCGAGTATCCTGGGCGCTCTGCTCCTCAGGGGCAGGGGCTAGACCCGCACTATCGGTCCATCATCGCCGTTCATCGGTGGACGAATGGCGCTGCTGTCCAGACCCGAAGGTAGACACTCATGACTCCGTTCGCGGCAGTACGCAAGCACCAGGCGACCGCATCGATGGCGGCGAGGGGGTTCCTCTGCGAGAGCCCGCTCTTCGCCATGGACTTCGTGCTGCGTCTCGTGCGCGTCATGGTGCTGCTGGCCGTCTGGCGCGTGGTGCTGGCCGGCCGCGGCGTCGTGGGCGGCATGACGATGGCCGACGTGCTCACCTATACGCTCATCGCGGAGGCCTTCGCCGAGCCGTTGGACTGCCGCACCGGGCTGGAGTGGGCGTTCTGGGACGGGTCCATCGTCACGCGGATGCTGCGGCCCGTCGGCGTGTTCGGCGAGTTCGCGGCAGAGGCGGTTGGGAAGTGGGCGCTGCGGTTCTGCCTCTTCTCGGCGCCGCTGCTGGCCTGCGCGCCGCTGCTGGGCGTCAGCCCGCTTCCGGCGAGCCCCCTGGCGGGCCTCCTGTTCGCGCTCAGCATGGTCCTGGCGGTGTCCGTGGGCCTCGCGATCGAGTTCATCTTCTGCGCCATCGCGGTGGGCCTCGACCTGGAGCCCTACGCGGTGAACTCGGTGCGCGGCGCGGTGAGCTGGCTGCTGTCCGGCGCGTTCCTGCCGCTGGCGCTGTTTCCGTGGGGCGTGGGCGCGGCGTTCGCGTGGCTGCCGTTCGCGTCGATGGCCTCCGCGCCGCTCAGCATCTACACGGGCACGGGCGATCCGGTTCGCCTCCTCGCGCTGCAGATCGCGTGGGTCGCGGTGCTCTGGCCGATCGCCGTCTGGCTCTGGCGCACCTTCCGCGAGAGGATGGTGCCGCATGGAGGGTAGGGGTGCGCTGTCGTCGGTTGCTCGCCTGCTCCGGCTCTGGCGGGTCTACGCCTACCTCGACGTGATGGCCGCCACGCGCTGCATGCGGGTGTTCCTCATGTGGTGGCTGTCGGACCTGGTCGGCGTGGTTGGCGCGGTGACGGGCATGGTGCTGCTGGCGGCGCGGTTCGATGGCATCGGTGCGTGGAGCCGCGACCAGATGCTCTTCATGCTCGGCTACTGCGCGCTGGTGGGCGGCCTGATGGGCACGCTGTTCGGCTACAACGTGGACCACATCAGCCGGCGAGTGGGGCGGGGGCAGATGGACCACACCCTGATCGAGCCGCAGCCGATCTGGATGACGCTGCTGACCGAGGGGTTCAGCCCGGCGTTCGGCTCCGCGCAGTTGCTGCCGGGCGTGGCGCTCCTGGCGTGGGCGTGGCCGCGCGTGTCTCCGCCCGTGACGCCGGCCTGGTACGCCCAGTTGGCGGTCTGCCTGCTCTCGTCGCTCACGCTGCAGGTCTCATTCCAGTACCTGTGGGGCAGCGCGGCCTTCTACGCCCCGCGCGGCGCCGAGGAGATCAACAGCTCCACGAACCTGATGATGATGGAGCTGAAGCCTTTCCCGCTGGATGGTGTGGCGCCCGCGCTCACCGCCAGCCTGCTGACGATCATCCCGGCGGGGTTCATCGGGTGGTACCCCTGCCGCTTCCTGCTGGGGCTCAACGCCACGCCGGCGGCCTTCTGGGGCACACCCATCGCCGCCATCGCGATGGCGGCACTTGCGGCGCTCGCATTCCGCCGCGGACTGAGACACTATGCACGAATTGGATCGAGCCGCTACCTCGACATGGGACACCGTCGTTGAGCTGAAGGGCGTCTGCAAGACCTTCCGCCAGCGCCAGCCCTCCGAGAGGTGGCAAGACATTCCGCGCAACCTGCTGCGGCCGCGCTTCCGCGAGGTCCAAGCGCTGCAGCACGTCGACCTGAGCATCGCCCGCGGCGAGATCGTGGCCTATGCGGGCCCGAATGGAGCGGGCAAGAGCACCACCATCAAGATGCTCTCCGGCATGCTCTCGCCCGACACCGGCACCGTGCGCTCGCTCGGCCTCGACCCCGTGCGCGACCGCGTCCGCCACGCCGCGCACATCGGCGTCGTCTTCGGCCAGCGTACCGAGCTGTGGTGGGATCAGCCGGTCGCCGCCACGTTCGAGTGGAAGCGCGTCGTGTGGGACATCCCGCGCGAGCGTTTTGACCGCATGACGGCGCTCGTCAAGGAGCTGCTCGGCCTGGGCGAGTTCTTCAACAGCCTGGCCCGTGAACTCAGCCTCGGCCAGCGGATGCGCGCCGATCTCGGCCTGGCGCTCATCCACGAACCCGAGATCCTGTTCCTGGATGAGCCGACGCTCGGCCTCGACGTTCTGGCCAGGCGGCACGTGCTGCAGTTCGTCAAGGAGATCAACCGCGAGCGCCAGGTGACGGTCATGGTGACGAGCCACGACATGGGGGAGCTGGAGCAGCTCGCGGGCCGCATCGTGCTCATCGACCGCGGTCGCATCGCCTTCGACGGCGACTTCGACCGCCTGCGCCGCAGCTTCTCGGATCGCCGCCACCTGACGATCGAGACGCGCAACGGCGTCACGCCTGTGCTGGAGGGCGCGGAACTGGTGCGCAGCGAGGCGGGCCGCCACGAGTACGTCTTCGACGCGACCCGCGCCCAGGTGGCCGACCTGCTGCAGCAGGCGAACGCCCAGATCGACGTGCTCGACGTCGAGACCCACCGCGCCGAGATCGACGACGTCATCGCGGACATCTACGAACGCTGGCGCGACGACAAGCCCGCCGCTGCGCCGTAGGGACGCTGCTTGCTGCGTCCTCCCGTGGACGAGGAGGTACCCAGATGGACCCCAAAACGCTGAAGCTCTTCTACTCGCCGAAGGACCGCCTGCGGCTCACGATCGATGACGACCGTTCGTACCCGACCGTCAAGCCCGCCTGGGCGGCCCCGCTGTCGCGCCCGAACGCCTACCTGGCGCTGCTCGACGAGAAGGGCGACGAGATCGTGCTGCTGGAGGACCCGGCGCAGCTCCCGCCCGACTCCCTGGAGGCGGTCAACGCGGAGCTGAGGCGGCGCTACCTCACGTCCACCGTTCTCTCGGTCACGAGCGCGAGGCAGGAGTTCGGGGCAACCTACTGGGGGGTGATGACGGACCGGGGCGAGCGCGACTTCGTGACGCAGAACCTGCAGGAGAACGCGCAGTGGTTCTCCCCGACGCACCTGCTCCTCATCGACGTGGACGGCAACCGGTTCGAGATCCCGGACCTAGAAGCCCTCGACCAGCGAAGCCTGGCCCTCGTCCACGCGATCCTGTAGGACCTCGCCAGCCTTCGCCCTTCCCTCGGCTGTGCGCACCGTCGTGGTGGGGCGGGCGTCGCTGCCCGCCCAGGACAGCGCCCCGCCGCGCACCCGTCCGCGAGGACGGTCGGCCGCAGGCCACACTGCCGGTGGTTTCACACCACCGGGCGCGCCGCCGGCCGCAGGCCACACTGCCGGTGGTTTCACACCACCGGGCGCACCGCCATGCCCCACGCGCGGCCCCAATCCCATCGCCGCGCGCTCGCCTGACGCCCTTCCGCCTGCGCCGCCTTCCCCGTGAGCCACTCGGTGCGCAGGCGCACGGCGTCGGCCGGGGCGTTGGGGTCCACCTCGATCGACGGAAACATGCCGGCGCCGTCGTCGAACTTCAGGCCCACGCTCTGCAGGCACTCGGCGAATGGCAGCTCCTCCGTCGAGCGGCACAGGCGGCTGTAGAACGGGCCCATCTCCGCGCCGGCCGCCTCGATCAGCAGGTCGCGGATGCCGTCCTCGGGGCAGCCGGGCTTCGGCGGCCCGTACCGGCGGAACAGCTCCCGCATCACCCGATCCATGTTCCACCCGCCGTTCGTCAGCGCCCGCAGCTTTAGGTCCAGGCAGAGCCCGATGAGGTGCCCCTTCGTGTAGTAGCTCATGCCGCCGTAGCCGCTGCTGCCCGGCGTCTCCCACACGCGCCAACTCGCCTCGTCGGCCGTCACCTTCGTGCGCGCCGGCATGCGCAGCAGCTCGCTGACGTTCCCCTCCAGCTCGCGCAGATACTTGGCGTCGTCCAGCAGCCCGGCGCGCCGCAGCGAGAGGATGGCGACGTAGTCCGTCACGCCCTCGAAGAACCACAGCAGGTGCGTCTGCGGCGGGCGCATGTAGTCGAAGGGGCCGAGCACCGCCGGGCGGATGCGCTTGACGCTCCAGAGGTGGCAGTACTCGTGCGCTACAAACTGCTGCAGCCCGGCCATGCCGCCCCGGTAGTTGCTCCACGCGATGCGGCAGCTTGCCGAGTGCTCCAGGCCGCCGCCGCGCCCGCCCAGGTGCAGGAAGAACACGTAGCGCTTGAAGGGCGCGCCTCCCATCAGGCGGATCAGCTCCTCGGCGACCGGGCGGATGGCTTCCGCGTACGCCGGCGCCTTCTCGTTGTCGGTCCAGCCGAACAGCGCGACGACATGCGTGGCGCCGCCGGCCGTGAACTCCGCCTCGGCGTGCTCGCCCACGAGGAGGGGCGAGTCCGCCAGCGTGTCGTAGTCCGGGGCCGTGAACGCTGCCTCGCCGGGCTTCGGCGGCTCGCTCGGCGAGGCCATCGGCGACAGCGCCGACGACCAGCCGCGCGGCAGCCTCACGCGCACGGTGGCCGGCTCGGCCTTGTGGTCGGCTAGATAGACGAACGTGGCGCTGCCCTGGTAGAACGCCCAGTTCTGGGTGACCACCGCGTTCTCGGAGAAGGTGCCCGGAGGCACGTTGGGCAGCTCGTACGACACGGTCACCTTGTCGCGGCCGCGCGCGTCGATCTCCCACGTGTTCTGATCTGGATGCGCCACCGACAGCGTCATGCCCGAGGCTGCCGCCGCGCGCATGGCCCGGACGTACTTGCCGTGGTTCTGAACCTGGTAGTCGCCCGGCGACCAGGCCGGCATCTGCAGGCGGATGGGGGAGAGCGCCGCCACGTCGCTCAGCTCCACGGTGACGGCCGTGTGCGGGTCGGAGCCGGGGATGGGCGTGAGGGTGTATGAGATGCCGACGCCCTGTGCGCGGCCGTGCAGAACGACGGCCAGGCACAGGGCGCTGAGGACGGCTCGAAGGCCGCGCACCGGGGCTCCGGACAGGGCTACGCGCCCCGCCGGTTCTCCTTCGGCGAGAGCTGCGGCACGGTCTTGCGGATGTTCGAGAGCCAGACGTGAGCGAGCTTGTCCACCTTCATGCGGTTCGCGGTCGCATCGATGTCCGACACGGTGATCAGCAGGTCGCCGTTCACCATGATGCACACGGCGCCCTTGATGTGCTTCACCACGATGTTGGACGCCATGATCGGCCCGTCTGCCTTGGAGAGCATGTTGTTCAGGCGGTCGTCCAGCTCCTCGACCCGCTGCCGTGGCGTCATGTTGGCAACCGTGGCCCGGATGTGCAGCACCTCGCGGCCGGCCACGGACCAGGTGGCCTCCTCCGGAGCTTGCGCGGGCGTGGCGCCGCCCTGCAGGAGCAGCGCGCAGAGCGACAGGAGGGTCATGAGGGATGACATGGTTGTACGCCTTTCGACGTTCGGCTGATCGTGCCCCGGGGAACTTGCGGGGACGCTGCTTGCTGCGTCCTCGCCCGGTGCCCCGCGGTCGATCCTACATCAGGTGCCGCAGCATCTGCTTCAGCTCGGTTTGGTTCCCGGCGAACTGCAGCGCGTCCTTGACCGTGACCAGCTTGTCCTGGACGAGCTTCTCCAGCGCCTGGTTCATCGTGTTCATGCCGTAGTGCCCGCCGTCGCGCAGCGTGGCCGGCAGGTCGGACGTCTCGCCGTCCTCGATCTGCTTCCGCACCGTGGGCGACGCCGTCAGCACCTCCACCGCCGGGATGCGGCCCTTGCCCGTCGTCCGCGGCACCAGCCGCTGCGACGTGACGCACAACAGCGAGGCGGCCAACTGGGCCGAGACCTGGCGGCGCAGGTGGCTCGGGAAGCTGTTGATGATGCGGTCCACCGTCGCGCTCGCGGACACCGTGTGCAGAGTCGTGATAACGAGGTGCCCGATCTCCGACGCCGTCATCGCGACGTCCATCGTCTCGGTGTCGCGCATCTCGCCGATCGCGATCACGTCGGGGCTCTGACGCGTCACGCCCCGCAGCGCGGCCGCGAACGATCGCGTGTCGGAGCCAACCTCGCGCTGGTGGATCACGCTCTTCTTGTCCGTATAGACGTACTCGATCGGATCTTCGATTGTGAAGATGTTGCACGCCCGCTGGCGGTTGATCTCCTCGATGATCGCGGCCATCGTCGTCGTCTTGCCCGATCCGGTCGGCCCCGTGACGATGATGAGCCCCTGCGGCTGCTGCGCGATGTCCTTGAGCACCGCTGGCAGGCGAAGCTGCTCGACGGTGAACGGGTGCAGCGGGATGATCCGCAGGACCGCGCCGACCGCGCCGCGCTGGACGAAGAGGTTCGTGCGAACGCGCGCCAGGTTCGGGATGGAGAAGACGATGTCCATCTCCTGCGCGGCGTCGAGCTGCTTCAGCTTCTCGTCGGCGTCGGCCTCGATCCCGTCGTCGTCCGGCTCCTTGTCGCCCTCGAACCCGTCCTGGCTGAGCAGTCGGTCCCGCGCCGCGCTGTAGATGATCCCCCGGGCGAACTCGCGCGTGTCGCGGGCGCGAAGCTCCGGTAGGTCCATCGCCTCCATCTGCCCGTCCACTCGCATGATGGGCGGCGAACCGGCCTTGAGGACGAGGTCGGATGCCCGTTGCCGCAGCGCTATCTCCAGCAGGTCGTGAATGCTCTTCATCGTGTTCTCGGGATACCTATGATAATGACGTCGCCGCCGCGGAACGCCCCAGGCACGAGCGCACCGGCGCGATGGGCCTCCGGGCCTCCTGCGCAGCGCGTCGACAGGCGGAGCCAGCAACGGGCGACGGACCTATTATACCGTTAGCACGCGCGGCCGGGCCCTCGTGAGCGTGACAGGCTCCGCTCCTTGACAAACACCCCGCGTCTCGCCATACTGGGGCCAGCGACGGTCGCCCGCAGCGCGCGGGCGCGCCGGTCTGGAGGGATGTCCACACCTATGACAGCCGAAGAGAAGCTCCGTCTCATCGTGCAGGCCACCGACGCGAAGAAGGCCCGCGACATCGTCGTCCTCGATCTACGGGGACTTACGCTGATGACGGACTACTTCTTCATCTGCTCGGGAACGTCTTCGACCCACATTCGCACCCTATCCGACGCCGCCGTCGAGGCGATGAAGCACGCCGGCATGGGCGGCATCCGCGTCGAGGGCTACGAGGGCGCCGTCTGGGTGCTCATGGACTACGGCGACGTCATCGTCCACGTGATGGCGCCCGAGCAGCGTGAGTACTACGCCCTCGAGACGTTCTGGACCGGCGCGCCGCAGGTGCCCATCGACGACATGGTGGCGCCCACCGAGGACTGACGGGCACAGGCATCCGCTGGGGCGCCGCTCGCTGCGCCCAGTCGTGGACCGCCGCCGCCCTCGGCGGCATCGTGGTGTGTCGGGGCGCCGCTCGCTGCGCCCTCTTCGCTCTGCCGGTGATCAAGGCTACAGCCATGCCAGACGAGGGCGCCGAGCCCCAGGACCGCACCCAGGACATGGAGCCCCCGGCTCCGCCCGAGGCTCCCGCCGCGGCGCCGGCCCAAACCGGCGAGGACGCCGACCGCCGCCTCGCCAGGCAGTTGGCCGCGCGCGGGGTCGCCCCGGACGAGATTGAACGCCTCCTCTCCCTGGGGCGCAAGGAAGACGCGCCGCAACCTGTCGCCACGCCGGTGCCGATCGTGCCCCCTCTCTCCGTACTAGAGGACGAGCCGTTCGTCCCACATCCCACCATCAGCCTGCCCGACATCCGGGAGGTGACCGCAGACGAGAAGGTCGAGGCCGATCGGCTGCTGGCGCGCGCGAGCCTGGCGTTCCGACGCGGCGACCTGGACGAGGCGCTGGCGACGTGCCGACAGGCGCTTGAAGCGAACCCGGGCGATGCCGGCGCGGCCGAGCTGTGCGGCGACGTCCTGCAGGCGCTCGGGCGGGTCGATGACGCGCTGTATTGCTACGAGCACGCGACCCAGGTTGAGCCCGGCCGGCGGTCCGCCGAGAAGCGCTATGCTGAGCTGCGCCTGCTGCAGGAGCGCGGTATCGCGAAGCTGCTCGACGAGAACCTGCCGCGGAACGCGACGGTGGCCGTCCTGATGTCGGCGCTGCTCCCCGGCGCGGGACAGCTCTATAACGGCGAGCCGATCAAGGGCCTCTGCATCGCAGTGGCCGCGCTGATCTGCGTGCTGGTGCTCGGCTGGAGCCCGTGGGGCTTTCGGCACGGCCTGACGTCTGTGACCGCGTCGGTCGCAATCTTCCTGCTGGCCGCCGCCGCGGTCTACGTCTACGGCGTCGTCGACGCTAGCGCTGGCGCGACGCGCGGCGTACGGAGCCGCCACAAGACCGGTTGGGAGGTGTAGCCCGGATCTGGCTGGCCATCGCTGCTGGGGTGGCCTGAACGGCGCGACGCCCTCCCGTGCTGGCAGTGCCAGACCCGGAAGGGCGCCCAACGCCGGAGGAGACAACCGGCTCCGCACACGCGGCAGCACGAATGCGGAGGTGACTTCCCGCCGGGCCGGCGGCGGCACGCCGGCCCGGCGGGTTGAGGAGCGAACCAGAAGGGCCTCGCCTGCAGACGCCCTTGACAGACTGGCACGCTCCAGGGCCGTTCCGTCCTCGCCCCCCGATGACTGGACGGATCCGACCCGCTTCTGGCGTTCGCCTCCGGGCGCGGCTCACAACCCCACAAGGGGGAGCGCGCCCAGGAGGCGACCATCCGTGGTTCATCCGCACCGAGCGCGGCTCCACGAACTTGCCCGGCAGCAAGCTCGGACCACAACTCGGACCACCGTGTCCCACGCAACTACGTTTTTCCGCGGATCGGGCCGTCTCGATCCAGGGGAGCTTACCGGTCTTGGCAGCCGAATAACATGCAGCCTGTTTCCCGCGTCGATCGATATCTGCTGCGCGAGATGGCGGTGCCCTTCCTCATCGGCCAGGGCGCCGTCGTCGTCATGCTCACCGGCACCGTCCTCTACAACAACGCCGAAACCTTCCTGAACTATCACATTCCCGCCGCCGCCATCGGCAAGATCGCCGTTCTGTTCCTGCCCTACCTCGTGAACCTCACGATGCCCGTGGCCACCGCCATCGCCGCCTCGCTTGCCGTCAGTCGCCTCGCCCGCGACTCCGAGATCACGGTCATGCGCGGCGCGGGGTTGAGCCTCAAGCGCGTGTTCCGCTGGATCTTCATCGTCGGCTTCCTGCTCAGCCTGTTCGACATCGCGCTCGGCGAGATGATCGTGCCCTGGGCCAACGCCCGCTATGAGCGCACGCTCACCGATCTCTCGCGGACGATCCGCTTCCTCGCCCCGCAAGCGGAGGTGCCTGCGCAGTCGCCGGACCGCCGCGTCACGGTGCACGTCGGGCGCATGGAGCTGATGGAACGCGGCGCGAAGATGAGCGACGTGACGCTCATCCTACAGGGGAACCGCCCCGGCGCTCGCACGATCGTCCTGGCGCGCGACGCCGACTACGACGAGGGGAAGTGGGTGCTGCACAACGCTCGCATCCATGAGTACGCCGAGAACGGCTTCCGCGAGCGCTACACCGAGAGCCCGCGCATGGAGGTCGACTTCCGCCTCAGCGAGCGGCTCTTCAACCTGATCGCGCTCCAGTTGCCCCTCTACTCGCCGGACAGCGCCCGCATGGGCATCCGCGAACTGGCGTCGCGCGTCTGGGACCAGCGCCGCTACGGCGTGAACCAGCGCGACCTGCTGGAGCTGCACTTCAAGCTGTCCGTGCCGTTCTCGTGCCTCGTGTTCGCCCTGGTTTGCCCGCCGATGTCGCTGCGGTTCGCGCGCGCGGGCAGCTTCATGGGCGTGCTCCTCAGCATCGTCCTCGTGTTCGTCTACTGGAACACGCTGCTCGCGGCGCGCATCGTCGGCGCCACCTATCCCGAGGTCGTTCCGCCGGCCGTGGCCGGGTGGGGGCAGAACGTGGTCTTCTCCGTGCTGGGCCTCTTCGCCCTCTGGAGGGGCGAGTGAAGCGCCGGGCATCCAACCAGCCGCGCGCGGGCCGTCTGGTGCTGCCCATCGCCCTCGCGCTCGCCGCCCTGATGGCGCCTGCCTTCGCCCAGGAGCCGCCCACGCGTCCGCCTGAACCGGGCCAGACCCCGCCGGGCCAACCTGCTGCGCCCGCCGGCGCGCAGCCGTCCGGCCAGGGCCGCTCCGACCGCCTGCCCACCCCCGACATCGCCGAGATCGTCTACGAGGACTGCGAGTTCCTGGGCACCCACATCAGCGCCACCATGGTGAAGCTCAATGCCGGCGAATACGTCCTGACCGGCGACCGCCTGGAGGGCGACTTCGAGAACGAGCTGGTCTTCACCGGCAATCCCACGCTCACCTACCGCGAGCAGACGATCACCGGCGACTCCATCCGCTTCCGCCCAAAGACCAAGACCTACCGCGTCGACAACCTGCACACCGTTCTCTCGCCGGACTTCCTGCGCGGCAGACTGACTTCGCCCCTGCTGATGAGCGGCCAGACCGCCTGGGGCCGCCGCGACGGCACGATGTCCGGCGAGGACGCCGACGCCTCGACCTGCGACCGCCTGCGCCAGCACTATCTCTTCCGCGCGCGCGCCATCGACGTGGAGCCGGGCAAGCGCATCGTCCTGCACCGCGCGAAGACGATCCTCTGGGGCAAGACGCTCTTCACCCTCCCGACCCTCGTCATCCCGCTCACCGAGATGCCCCGGCGCCACGGCTACATGCCGGAGTTCGGCCGGTCCGCGGACGAGGGCTGGTTCGTCAAGTCCGCGTTCTCCTACCAGATCGCCAAGCAGGCGCCGGGGATGTACCGCGTCGACCTCATGGAGCGCAAGGGGATCGGCCTGGGCTTCGAGCAGGACTGGCGCATGCGGCAGATGGGCGGCATGGCCTCGCTCTACATGATCCCCCTCGGACCGTCGGGGCGGAACCTGTCGGGACGCATGCAGGTGCAGACCGCGCTCGGCGGAGGCCAGACCGTTCGGCTCAGCAATGACTTCCAGCAGAACAGCTACCTCTCGATGCCCGAGACGACGACCTTCAACACGCGCTTCGGCTACCAGCTCTCGAAGGACTGGATCAGCACCGGGCTGAACCTGGCGCGCCAGGCGACGGACTCCTCCGGCTACCAGACGCGCTCCTACACGGCGGGGCTCACACAGGGCTTCCGCATCGGCCGGCGGATCTCCATCGACCTGGGCGGCGACTACACGCACTACCGCAGTGGGCGAGCGGGCAAGTCGTCGTCGCTGACGGAGCAGCTCGTAACCCGCCTGCGCGCCTCGGAGCGGGCCACCAACTACACGCTCGAGATCACCGCCAACCGACGCGTCCCCATCGGCTCCTCTACTTCGTCCTACTTCAGCGGCGTCGAGAAGGTCCCGGAGGTTTCGCTGACCAACTACCGCTTCACCCAGGGCTTCCTCTCCCAGATCCGCGCCCAGTTCAACCTCTCGGCCGGCCGCTACAAGGAGGGCACCTCCTCCTCGTCCACCACCAGCAACCGCGTTGACGACGGCCGCGTGGTGGCCGGCTTCGAGGTGCAGAACCTGCGCTACAAGCTCACGGGCTCGACCGACGTGAACACCGGCACCTCGTTCCAGCAGTACTTCTACGGCACAGGCGCCGCTCAGTACCTCGTGCGCAACAACACCACGCTGACCGAGCACTGGAACAAGCGCTCCGGCATACGCCTGAACTACTCGTACCAGCAGCCCCAGGGGGGCACGCCCTTCCGGTTCGACGTGCTCAGCCAGTACCACACGCTGAACGCGGACATCGGCGTCATCGACGACTCCCGTGTGCAGTTCACCGCCCGGGCAGGCTACGACTTCGTCAAGCACTCGTCGTCGTACTACCAGCCCTGGCAAACGGTGTCGGCCAACCTGCTCCTCATCCCGGTCTCGTGGGCCCGCCTGCGCAACCTCTTCTCGTTCGACCCCAACGACGGCAAGCTGACGTCCATCACCTCCGACCTGCGTCTGCGGGGCACGGGCAACTTCGCGCTCGACCTCGTGACGAAGTACGACCCGCAGCGCCACCGCGCGGGCCAGATCAACGGGTACCTGAGCTTGCCCATAGGCCGAGTCTGGCGCGTGGAGTCTCTCATGCAGTACAATGGCTACCTCGGCCGCTTCGAGAGCCGCAACCTGCAGGTCGTCCGCGACTTCCACTGCCTGGAGGCGTCGTTCACCTACAGCGAGAACCCGTTCGGCTACCGCGCCGATCGCCAGATCTACTTCCAACTCAGCATCAAGGGGTTGCCGATGTTCCGCAAGTACGGGGTCGGCCCATTCGGCCAGGCGCTCGACACCAGCGTGGGGGAGACGTACTGATGATCCGAGCGGCCTGCCTGCTGCTCCTCCTGTTCGCCGGGCCTCAGGGACCCCCGTCCGGCCCGACCGTTCGCGACCTGCCCAACGGCGTGCGCATCGTTGTCCAGCCGCGGCAGATCGCGCCGCTCGTCGCCGTCGACGTGTGGGTGCGTGCGGGCTCCTCTGCCGAGATGCCGGGCGAGGAGGGCGCGGCCCACGTCCTGGAGCATATGCTCTTCAAGGGCACACCGACCCGCAAGCCGGGCCAGATCGACTTCGCCATCGAGTCGCTCGGGGGGCTCCTGAACGCCGGCACCGTCCGCGATTCCGCCCACGTGTTCACCACCGTGCCCATCGGCCACCTCGGCGAGGCGCTCGACGTGATCGCCGACATGGTGCGCAACCCCGCGCTCGACGAGACAGAGGTGGCTCGCGAGAAGGCGGTGGTCCTCGACGAGCTGGCGCGCGACGCCAACGACACCCGCCGCATCGCGGTCGACCTGGCGATGGCCGGCAACTACTGGGACCTGCCGGACGCGCACTCCGCTGCGGGAGCACCCCCGGCCGTGGCCCGTATCACGCGCGACGCCCTGGCGTCCTTCCACAAGCGCCTCTATGTCCCGGCGAACTGCACCGTGGTCATCGTGGGCAGCGTCGAGCCGGATGCAGCCTGCAAGATGGTCGAGGCGCGCTTCGCCAACTGGCCCGCGCCCAAGGATGCCGCGCCGGCCAAGCCCGCGGCCGGGCCCGACGCGGGGCCGCGCACCATCGACGTGGAGCCGGCCGGCCGCAAGGCGAGCCCCGAGCGCCGCGTGGCGGTGGCAGTCGCCTTCAGGCAGCCCGGCGCCCCGAGCGTCGAGCAGTATCTGGCCCTGCGGCTGGCGTCCGGGCTCATGGCGTTCAACGGCTTCGGCCGGGCCTGGGACGCGCTCAAGAGCCAGGCCGCCGAGAACGTGTGGTCCGACGTGGTTCCGGCCCAGGCGGGCCCAACTCTGGTGGTCTACGCGGAGGTGAAGGCGAAGGACGCCAACTCTGCCGTGGCCGCGATCCAGGACGAGCTGATCCGCCTCGGGCGCGAGCCGCTGTCGCAGGACGACCTGGAGACGGCGCGCCGCCGCGTCGTCTCGCGGCACCTGGCCGACATGGAGACGCTGGAAGGGGAGGCGCGGACGCTCGGGCGCTTCTCGCTGCTAGGCGATCCGGCCGCCTGCCTCGACCTGAACGCGCGCCTCGGCAAGATCGACGCGGGAGCCCTCAAGCGAATGCTCG
The DNA here is from genome assembly GCA_964519955.1 of uncultured Chthonomonadaceae bacterium. Classification (GTDB taxonomy): domain Bacteria; phylum Armatimonadota; class Chthonomonadetes; order Chthonomonadales; family CAJBBX01; genus CAZFLM01. The sequence continues at coordinate 127,995 of CAZFLM010000006.1, forward strand.
CGCTGCCGGTCGGCTCCCCCGACCCCGGCGCCGCCATCCTGCCCCTGCCCCGCGGGAGGAACGACCGATGACCGCGCCGCTCCGGATCCCCCGCTGGGCGGCCGCGCTGGTCGCTGCCCTCGCGCTCTGCCTGCCCGCCTGGGCTCACGCGCTTGCGGCCGACGTCCAGGCCATCGACCTGCCCTCCGGCACGACGGTGCTCGTCCGCCACGAAGGCGGCACCGAGCTGGTCGGCATCTGCGTCTTCATTCGAACCCAGGTCGGCAGCGACGCCCGCGAGCCGGGCGACCGCCAGATCGCAGCGCGCGCCCTCTTCGGCAGCAGCGCCTTCCTGCCGGCGGAGTCCGTAACCAAGGAGATCGACCTGGCCGGCGGCTCGCTGCAGGTGCGCTGCGAGCCGGACTTCACGGTCATCACCTGCGTGACGACGGCCGCCGCCTTCGACGACGCGTTCTACGTCGTCTCGCAGGCCATCAAGAACGCGCAGATGGACGAAGATGCGCTGCGCCGCGCCGTGACCGAGGCCGAGGCCGAGATGCGCGCCCAGGAGGCCGACCCGTACTTCTCCGCCTACGCCATTGCGCGCCAGACGCTGTACCGCGAGAGCCCGTACCGCCTGCCCTTCACGGCGGCGCCGGCGGCTCCGCTCAAGGTCACGCGCCAGGGCGTGCTGGACTACTTCCAGCGCCACTACACGCCGATCCGCACGGTGGTCTCGATCGCCGGCGGCATCACGGTCGACGCGGTCCGCCGCACGCTCGACGTGCAGTTGGCTGCCTTCGACCGTCGCTCGGCCGAGGGGGCAGGTGTGCCGCGCGCGGTCGACGCCGAGCGCCCCACCGAGCCCCTGCGCGCGCGCCGCGTGAAGCCCATTCGCACCGCCATCGTCCTCTCCGCATACCCGGGCCCGGGCCTGAAGCACAAGGACTACGCAGCGTTCTCGGTGCTGGGCGCCATCCTGGGAGGGGGGAAGGGCTCCCGCCTCTTCCGCCGCGTGCGGGATATGGGCGCGCTCGGCTACGACGTGGGCGCGGAGACCCCGCCGCTCGCCCTGGAGAGCCAGCTCATCGCCCACGTGGAGTTCGACCCGTCGCGCACCGGCCCGTCCGGCAAGGCGCCGACCGCCGCGGAGGCCGAGCAGATGGTGGGCGAGGTGGTGCACTCCGTGCTGACCGAGGCCCCGACCGACGCCGAGATCGCCCGCGCGAAGCAGTACCTCATCGGCCGCCACCTCGTCGCCCACCAGCGCATGCGCGACCGCGCCTACTACCTGGGCTGGTACGAGACGGTCGGCCTGGGCTACGAGTTCGACACGGACTGGCCCAAGGCCATCGAGGCAGTCACCCCCGCCGACCTCAAGCGCCTCGCCACGGAGTGCCTCGCGAACGGCGTGACGGTGACGGTCCGGCCGGAGAAGTAGGAGTGCAACCGCGGATGAACGCGGATGCACGCGGATAGGGGCGAGATGGTTGGTGGTCTGGCAGGGCCTCCGCGCCCTACTTCACGTGGTGCCGCAGCCATGCAACCGCCTGCCGGTCGAACACCAGACGGACGAAGAGACGAGCGCTCTGCAGCGACAGAACCAGGGCGTCGCGACCCGGGGTGTCTACGTCGCTGGACAGAAGCACCGCCCGTGTGCCCCGCCGCGGACGGTCCATGACCGAGCGTGCGTCCAGCTTGGAGGCGAGGTCGACGAACGCTGTTGCCTCCGCGCTCTCGGCTGGCTCAAAGTCGCCCTCGACGTACCACATGTCGGTCCGCTCGTAGGTGAGCCTCCCGACCTGGGCACCGCGCCACTCGACGATCACTTCGGTCATCCTGCACCCCCCGCCCGAGCCTGTGCGGCACCCGTCGCACGGCGGTTGGGTGTCGCGTTGGTGACCACCTCGCCGTCTGCGCTCAGCGCGAAGGCCGCCGCGATCGCCTCGCAGGTCCGCCGGTAGCTGTCGGTAGGCATGCGTGCGACCTCGAATGCCAGCCGGCGGGAGGCGTCGCGAACGTATGCCCCGCTCGCCTCCATCGCCCCGCCCAATCCGCGTTCATCTGCGTCCATCTGCGGTTGCATTCGCCCCTACCTCAACCCCTTCACCCACCGCACTGCGTGGGGGATGCCTGGGTCGAGCATCGAGTCGTAGTGGCCGCCGGAGGGCACCGTGTCGACCGTGACGCTGCGGTTGGTGGCGCTGACCTGCCTGGCGAACTGCATCATCTGCTCGCCCGCCACGTTGTCATCGTCGTTCGCGTGGAAGAGGAAGAGGGGGCACTTCAGCTTCTCGGGCGCGGCGTTCGGTGAGGCCTTGCGGATGAACTCGGAGAAGCCCGGCATCGCCTGCTCGAACGTGCTCATCGCGCTGCCGAGCGTGGCCGGCACGTCGCACGCCGGCGCGAAGGCGACGCACCCCGCGATGCCCGGCACGTGCTCCGCCACCAGCAGCGCCGTCGTCGCCGCCGAACTGTGGCCCACCGCGTAGACGCGCTTCTTGTCGATGCCTTCGACGTGCTTCAGCGCGTAGGCCAGGGCCGCCTTGGCGTCCGCCAGCCCGGCGTCCGCCTTGCCGAACGCCCGCGCCGCCTCGGTGATCTGGCGGTCGCTCGGGCTGTCGCTCAGCGGGCCGTCCAGCTCGTAGGCGACGACCGCGAAGCCCGCCTGAACCCACGGCAGGTGCTCCGGCACGTCGCCGTCCGCGAGGCCCATGCCGTGGAACATGCGCGACCCGGCCGGCGCGATCAGGATGCAGGGCAGCTTGCCGGCCGGCTTCGGCGAGGGCAGGTAGATCCACACCTTGCAGGGCGGCCCTACCGCGGCGAGGGTGACCTCGGAGCGCGAGACCCCCGTCTGCACGGTCGAGGGCGAGGGGAGAGGAGGATCGGCGCCGACCGCCGGCCCCTTGGGCCCGCAGCCGGCGCCGAACGCGAATGCCATGACGGCCGCCGCCGTCCCGAGCAGCGCAACGTGTCTCATGCCATCACCTTCCTGTGTGGTAACCCGTCTCGTCGTCCGCAGTGCGCCGTTCCGGTCCGCGCAGGCGGACCTTGTGCCGTTCGCAGGCGCGGTTTCAACCGCCGGCGGACGTCGGCCGGCATCGGCCCGGTCCTCCGGTCCGCGCAGGCGGACCTCGTGCCGTTCGCAGGCGCGGTTTCAACCGCCCGCCGACAACGGCCGGCGCCCGGCACCCGGCCCCCAGCCCCCGCTACTTCGTGATCACCTCGAGGGGCACCAGGAACTCCTTGCCCTTCTGCACCTTGCCAGACAGGATGCCGACCGCCATGCGCACGCCGTACTTGCCCATCAGGTCCGGGTGCTGCTCGATGGTGCCGGCCATCTCGCCGCTCGCCAGGTAGGGCTTGATGTCCGCGATGTTGTCGTAGCCGAAGACCTTGATCTTGCCCTTCTTGCCCGCCTCCTGGATCGCCTTCAGCGCGCCGAGGGCCATCTTGTCGTTCGCGCAGAAGAGCCCCTGGATCTCAGGATGCGCCGCGACCATGCCCTGGAACTTGGCATAGGCCTTCTGCGTGTCCCACTCGGCGCTGTCCTTCGCGACCACCTCCAGCTTGCCCTTGACCGCGCCCTCGAAGCCGCGGCGGCGCGACTCGGCGTTGTCGGCCCCGCGGATGCCTTCCAGGATCGCCGCCTTGCCATTCGCGCCCAGCGCCTTCGCCATCGCCTCGCCCGCCAGCTTGCCGCCTTCCTCGTTGTCGGCGCCCACATACCCGGCCAGGTTCAGCCCGGCAGCCGCGGCGGACGGCTTGTCCACCCGGTTGTCGATGTTGATGACGACGATGCCCTTGTCAGCGGCGCCCTTCAGCGCGGGCACGATCGCCTTGGAGTCCGCCGGCGCGACCAGGATCGCGTCCACGCCCTTCGCCGCGATCGTCTGGACCATGGCGAACTGGGCCTCCTTGTCGCTCTCCTGCGCCGGCGCCTGCACTTCCAGCGTCGCGCCCAGCGCCTTCGCCTCGGCTTCTGCGGCCTTGATCATCGGGTCGAAGAACGGGTTGTTGCGCGTCTTCACCACCAGCGCCAGCTTCAGTGGCTTGTCGGCCTTGGCGATGGCGTCCAGGTCGGCCTGGGAGATGGTCAGCGCCGCTGTCGCCGCGGCGTCTGCAGGTGTCAGCTTCGGGGCAGCCAGGGGAGGCGCGGTGGTCTGCTCCTTGCCGCACCCGGCCAGCGCGGCGAACAGGCATATCGGAACGAGCCAGAGCGGGGATCTCATCGTAGCGTCCTTTCGGAGCCTCGGCATCGTCGGCGCGAGGCTGCCAGTCACATGTCAGGACGCATTACGCCAGCCAGGGGGCGCTTTCCTGCGCACGACGGCCCCATGGCGCCGCGCCCGAACCGCGCAGAGCCGCGCGCGCAAGCAAGCGGAAGCGTGGCGTGGGGTAGGGCCTCTCACCGAGGGGCTGGGCGCAGCATAGGGGGCAGCCGCTTGTCGCACCACCGATCCGAGCCGCGACTGGCGAGCCCGCAGCCGTACCGCGGGCCGAAGGAGCGGGTGACGCCGGCATCGCCCATCTGCGCCTCTGGATCGCAGGCCCGCCATGGCGACGCACCACGCCGGAACCGCACAGAGCCGCGCGCGCAAGCAAGCGGAAGCGCGGCGCGGGGTAGTGCGTTTCGTCGAGGGGTGAGCGCAGGAGAGGGTGCGTCCGCCTGCTGGCGCGCGCGGCTCTGTGCGCGAGGGAGCGTGAGCGCTACAGCTCGAACGGGTGGGGGAGCAACTCGCCGAGCGCGAACCGCCGCCGCGCGCCGGCCGTGTTCGCGCACACGACCTCCAGCGCGTCGTCGCCGAACTCGCGCAGCCACTGCCGGCACGCGCCGCACGGGGTGCCCGGCGGGTCCGCCTCGGTCACGATGACCACGGCCCGCACGCGCTTCACCCCCGCCGCCACGGCCGCCGCCAGTGCCGCCCGCTCCGCGCAGAGGCTCAGCCCATACGATGCGTTCTCCACGTTGCAGCCCACGTACACGCGGTCATCCGCCCCGACCACGGCGGCGCCCACCGCGAACTGGCTGTACGGCGTGTGGGCGTGCTGCCGGGCGGCCGCGGCCACCGCGATCAGGGCGTCGATCTCAGGTTGGGTGAGCATGGGCGGTGGTCCCAAGGGCGTCGAAGGTCGAAGGTGAAAGGTGAAAGGTGAAAGGTGAAAGTGGCCAGTGGGAGGCGGTGCGGTGGCTCGTCTTCTGACTTCTGACTTCTGACTTCTGGCTTCTGGCTTCTGCCTGCTGCCTTCTGGCTTCTGACTTCGCCGTTCCCGCACCCACCCGCCGTCCTACTCGCTACTGACTCCTCGCTACTCGCTACTTGAAGGTCACCACCGTCGCGCCTTCGCCGCCTTCGCCCTCGTCGCCCAGACGGATGGACTGGATGAGCGAGTGGCCCTGCAGCGTCTCCCAGACGAAGCGGCGGAGCGCGCCCGTGCCCTTGCCGTGGATGATGCGCACCTCGTGGATGCCCGCGGCGAACGCGTCGTCGATGTACTTGTCCAGCAGCGGCGAGGCCTCTTCCACCCGCATCGCCCGCAGCGTCAACTCCGGCGCGATGTGCACCGCCTTGCGCATGGCGATCTCGGAGGCGCCGCTCGGCTTGCGCTCCTGCTTCTTCTCGGGCTGCTTCTTGGCGGGGCGGAGCACGTCCAGCGGCAGCGTCGCCCGCATCGCGCCGATCTGCACCGTCACCTCGCCGCTCGACGGCTCCTCCAGCAGCGTTCCGTCTGCGTTCAGCGAGACCACGCGCACCCGGTCGCCCTTGTGGAACGTCCAGCCGCCGCTCGGCGCCGGCTCCTCGGGCTCCTCCTCCGGCACCTCCAGCTCCGTCACGACCTCGCGCTTCAGGTCCGTGAGCTGCACGCGAGCGGTGGCGCCCTTGCGCTTGCCCTTGTTCATCTTGCGCAGCTCGTCGAGGATGTTCTCGGCCTTCTCAGACGCCTTGCGCAGGACGGCGCGCGCCTCCTCCTCTGCCTCGCGGCGAACGGTGCGCTGCACGTCGGCCACCTGCCGGGCGCGGCGCTCGTACTCGGTGCGGGCTTCCTCGGCGGCGCGCTGGTTGACGGCGGCGTCGCGCTCCATCTCGAATGTTTTGCGCCGGCTCTCCTCGATCTGCTGCAGAAGCTGCGCGCTGTCGCGGTCCCGGTTGCTCAGGTAGCCGCGCGCCTCCTCGATGATGGCGTCCGGCAGGCCCAACCGCCCCGCGATGTAGAGCGCGTGGGAGCTGCCCGGAATGCCCAGCAGCACGCGGTACGTCGGCCGCAGCGTCTCGCGGTCGAACTCCACCGCCGCGTTCTCGACGTTGGGGCTGGAGTAGGCGTACTCCTTCAGCTCGCCGTAGTGCGTGGTCGCCACGACGCGCGCCTTCCGCCGCTCCAGCTCGCTCAGGATCGCCTTGGCCAGCGCCGCGCCCTCGCCCGGGTCCGTGCCCGCGCCCACCTCGTCCAGCAGCACCAGCGACGAGGGTCCCAGCGTGGTCACGATGTGCACGATGTTCTTCAGGTGCGCGGAGAACGTGGAGAGCGACTGCCGGATGTCCTGCTCGTCGCCGATGTCCGCGAACACCTGCTCGAAGAGCGCCACCTCGCTGTTGTCGAGCGCGGGGATGTGCAGCCCGCTCTGCGCCATCAGCGTCAGCAGGCCGATCGTCTTGAGCGCGACCGTCTTGCCGCCCGTATTCGGCCCGGTGATGAGCACCGTGGTGAACCGGTCGCCCAGCTCGATGTCGATCGGCACGACCGGCGGGTCGAGCAGGGGATGCCGCGCCTGACGCAGGTGGATGACCCCGCGGTAGTTCACGCGCGGCGGCGAGGCGTTCATCGCTCCGGATAGCAGGGCCTTCGCGTTCGCCACGTCCAGCTCGGTGAGCATCTGGATGCCCTGCCGCAGCTCCGCCGCCGCCCCGCCAACGAGCCCCGTCAGCCGGGCCAGGATGCGCGCGACCTCCTGCTCCTCCTTGACCGCCAGCTCCTTCAGCTCGTTGCCCAGGTCGACGCACGCCTTCGGCTCGACGAAGACCGTGGCTCCGCTCGCGCTCGCGTCGTGGATGATGCCGCCCAGCACCGAGCGGTTCTCCGACTTCACGGGGATGCAGTAGCGCCCCTCGCGCAGCGTGATGATCGACTCCTGGATGAATGTGCGGTAGCGCTCGCTGCCCAGGATCGAGTTCAGCTTCTCCATCAGCCGCGAGTGGGCCACCCGCTTGCCGTTGCGCACGCGCGATAGCTCCGGCGTGGCCGTGTCGCGCACCTCGCCCGCCTCCGAGATGCACTCCTCGATGCGCGAAACCAGGTTCGGCACGATGGGGATGTTCCCGGCGATCTCCGCCAGCGTGGGTACCGCGTCGACCTGCTTCACCAGGAACGTGCGCAGCCGCTGGGCCGCCGCGATGGTCTGCGCCACGTCCAGCAGCTCCACCGGCGCCAGCAGCATCTCCAGCGCGGCCCGGCTCACCGCCTCGCGGATGTCGCGGATGCCCCCGAGCGGCATGCCGTTGCCGCGCTCCAGCAGCAGGCACGCCTCGGCGGTCTCCCGCAGCCTCCGCTCCACAACCTCGGGGAAGCACGACGGGGCGAGCGAGAGCGCGGCCTCCCGCCCCATCGGGTTGGAGGTCTGCTCGGCCAGCAAGTCCAGCACGCGCGGGTATTCGAGCACGCGCAGCGAATGGGAGTCCATTGGTGTAGTAGCCAGAAGCCAGTAGCCAGAAGGGGCCGCCGCCGTGACCGTTCGACGTTCGGCCTTCGACACTCGACGCAAGAACGCCACCGGCAAGCCGAACGCCGGTGGCCGCATCGCGAGCATTCTAGCATGAAGAGGCGGGGGCGTCAACGGGGAGGGCGGGAGGGAATCGGTCGCGTGACGCGCAAACTAGAGGCCGAGGGAACGCCGCGTCGTCTGGCCGCCCACACTTCGCCGATACGGAGGGCACGCATGGCAGTACCCGAGTTCAGTCGCTTCATCAGGCCTGCGCTGGAGCTGCTTGCGGATGGACAGCCTCGACACGTGAACGAGATCGAGGCCGGCATCGTGCCTGCGTTCCATCTGGGGCAGGCCGACCTGGAAGATCGGACGCCCAGTGGGAGCATCACGCGTGTGCGTGACCGCACGCAGTGGGCCTTGACCTATCTGCGGCAAGCCCGGCTTATCGAGCCCGCTGGACGGGGGGTCAGCAGGATAACGGCGCGCGGTGCGGAGTACCTCAAGCGGGCTCCCGAGGTCATCAAGCCCGCGCTGCTCGAGGAGTTCGAGGAGTTTCGGGCTTTCCATCGCCGCTCTAGACCCAAGGGCGGGAACGGCGCGCCGACGCAGGAGGATGCCGTCGCGCCGCCTCAACCCGAGACCCCCGAGGAGGCGATCGCCAGCGCCTTCGTCGAACACAACGCCGCACTTGCTGAGCAGGTACTCGACCGAGTGAAGTCGATGACGCCCGCGTTCTTCGAGCGTCTGATCGTGCAGTTGATGCTGAAGCTTGGGTACGGGGGCATTGCCGACGACGCTGGATCGACGCTTGGTCGGTCAGGCGACGGGGGTGTCGATGGGGTGATCAAACTGGACAAGCTCGGCCTCGAGAACGTCTACCTGCAGGCCAAGAGATGGGGCGACGGTGTGGTCGGGCGCAAAGAGGTCCAGGCGTTCGTGGGCGCTCTCAGTGGTCAAGGCGCGAGCAAGGGCGTGTTCATCACCACATCGACGTTCAGCGCAGACGCGCGCAGGTACGCGGCAGACAACAAGGCCTTCAAGCTCTCCCTAGTGGATGGCAGGGAGCTATCCAGGCTGATGATGGAGTGCGATCTCGGCGTTGCGCTTGTGCTCCGCTATGATGTCAAGCGGATCGACTCTGATTACTTCACGGAGTGACGCCAGGTCGTTCGCTCCGCTGCAATAGGAACCGCCATGCGCTCCTTGACGAGCCCCAGAGACACTCTTGCCGCCGTTCTGCTCCTCCTCGTGACCCGCGGCGCTCACGCCGCCGCCGACCCCGGCCTCACCGCTGCCCCGCGCGCCGAGGACCCGCGCCTTGAGCAGAAGGTCACGCTCAAGTGCCGCGAGGTGCCGCTCGGCGAGCTGCTGGAGCAGGTTCGCGCCCGGACCGGGGTCGCGGTGTCCGCGCGCGAGGAGGACGGTTCGTCCGACGTGCCTGTGCTGGCGGTCTGCAAGGATGTGCCGCTCGCCGATGTGATGAACGCGCTCTGGTCCTTGGTGAGCTACAAGGGCGCGGAGTGGGAGTGGCGGCGCACGGGCAAGCCTGGCCAGTACGCCTACGAGCTGCGCGGAACGACGGTCTCCGGCATGTTCGCCGCGAAGATGAAGCGGTTCGTGAGCGACAGGCTGTCTACGGTCTGCGAGGGGCTCATTTGTGCGGCTGGCGGCTCCTATGAGCAGCAGCGGTCCGCGCTCCGGGCGTTCATCGGCGACGATGCCGACCGCATGCCGCCGGAGTTGTGGTCGTCCACGTGGGTAGCCGTTCAGTGCATGCGCGACTGTCTGTCGCGGGACGCACGCCAGCGACTCTATGACGGGACCGCCCAGACGGCGTCCATGGCGACGCTGACCCCTGCGATGCGCGAATCGGTGAAAGCAGAGTTCCGGCGCGGCATGACGGGCCACGACTCGATCACCGACGCCTCCGGCGCCAAGACGATCGTGCCCACGCCTGACCCCGCGATCATCTCCTTCCGCCTGGTCCCGGCCTATGGGATGCCGAACTTGCTGGTCGTCCCGCAGAACTCCGGGAGCGTGTCGTTGGCCGGCGGCGCCGAGCTTATCAAGGCCTACCGGAGGGCGTTCGTCAACGCGTGGATGATGGATGTCGACGCCGCAGATGACGAGAGCGCCAGACGAAGGGTCGTAGGAGACGCGCGTCCTGTCGATCCGCTTGCCTCCCAGGATGCGGTGGCACGCGGTCCGGCTGCGCGCCGGGCCGCGTTCCTGCGTCGCCTCGAGCAACTCGCGACGGGCGCGCGGATCCCGGTCTTCGCCCGGACGCCGCAGCACGACATCGACTGGGACCCGGCTGACCCTGTCGGGAGGACCGTCGCCGACTACTGGAGCGAGCTGCAGTACCGGGAGATCGCCGTCAAGTGGCATGCCCACGCCCTGCTGGTGACGTGTACGACCTGGCCGGTCGAGAACCCGCCCGTGCGGCTCGCGCTCCTGCGGCAACTGCGTGGCAACGCCAGGCCTGGCGAGTTCATGCGGCTCGCCGACATGTGCGCGGCCGCTGACGGGATGAGCCTGTGGCAGATGCGGCTACACCAGCCGGAGTTCCCCTGCCTCGAGGGCGTGGCAAGTGCTCGCCCGCTGCTGGCCCACCTCCATCGCAACTCGCAGGAACGCGACGCGGCGAGCCGCACAGGAGGGCGAGCGCAGTTGACGCCGGCGCTGGTCGAGGCACTGCTGCGGCTGCCTCTGGTCGAGTCGGACATCTCGTTCCGCCAACTCCTCCAGAACGGCACTGCCCGCTACCTGGCGATTCGCGAGGGCAAGGGGCCCGCACCGGTGACGCCCGCGGAGCCCCGGTCGAGGGGTATCGATCTGCTGCTCCTGGGCGAGGACGGCAAGTACCTGGTCGGGCTTGGCTACTGCGACTATGCCCAGCCATCGCGACCAGCGGAAGTCCAGGCCAAGTAGCCATCGGTTGGGGCGCCGATGGTCTCGGCGCCCCAACCATCACCCGTCCGCGTTGCTCCTCGCCCCGTCCGACCGTGCGCTCCGCCCCGCCTCGGTGCCCGCCATTCCGCACCCCGCGCACCACCCCCAACCACACACACCTTCCAGAACTCCGCCAACGACGGAGGGCGTCCGGGGCGCGGCGACGAACAAGGGCTGCGACACCCAAAGGAGGGCGGAGTGGCAACCATACCGGACGTCGAGGACCTGAACGTCTCCGAACGCATCGGCCAGGTGCTGGGCTGCGGCTGGGGCGGCGAGGGCGACGCACACACCGTGAACGCCCACGCGCGCGCCCTGCTCGATGACCTCCACGTCGGCGCGGTGGTGCTCTTCGCGCGGAACGTGCGGTCGCCCGAGCAGACGCGCGAGGTCATCGCCGAGATGCAGGCGGCCTCCAAGGTGCCGCTGCTGGTCGCCGTGGATCAGGAGGGTGGCACGGTCAACCGCTTCGGCGAGCCCGTCCACCAGTTTCCCGGCAACATGGCGCTGGGGGCGTGCCCGGGTGACGCGGGCGTGTGGGGCGCGGAGAGGCAGGCGGCCGTGCAGGCGCGGGAGATGCGCGCCATCGGCGTGAACTGGAACCTGGCCCCCTGCCTGGATGTGAACTGCAACCCGGACAACCCGATCATCGGCGTGCGCTCCTTCGGCGAGGACCCCGAGCGGGTCGGCCGCATCGGCGCGGCGGTCATCGAGGCGTATCAGCACGGCGGCCTCCTCGCCTGCGCGAAGCACTTCCCCGGCCACGGCGACACCTCCCTGGACACGCACCTGAACCTGCCGACCATCCAGGCGGATCGCGCGAGACTCGACGCGGTGGAGTTGGTCCCGTTCCGCGCGGCCATCGAGGCGGACGTCGCGTCCATCATGACCACGCACATCGTCTTCCCCACGCTCGACGCCGAGACGCCCGCCACGATGTCGAAGCCCATCCTCACCGGCCTCCTGCGCGCGCAGCTCGGGTTCGCCGGGCTCATCGTGACCGACTGCCTCGAGATGCAGGGCGTCGCGGGGCCGTTCGGCACGCCGTATGCCGCGGTGCAGGCGCTGAAGGCGGGCGCCGACATGGTCCTCGTCTCGCACACGCTCGAGGTGCAGCGCGCGACCTCTGCCGCGATCCTGGAGGCGGTCCTTTCGGGCGAGCTGCCCGAGTGGCGCCTGGAGGGGGCGGTGCAGCACGTTCTGGCCGCCAAGGAGCGCATCGCCGCGTGCGAGGTCGCCGTCGCAACCGACCCGTGGAACTCCCGCTCGCACGGGGCGGTGGAGCGCGAGGCCGCGATGGGTGGCATCACGATCGTGCGCAACAACGGCGCGATCCCTATCCGCCCGCCGGAGGACGCGGTGGTCTGGATCGTCTCGGCGCTCGATATCGGCGCGGTCATCGGCCCCGAGATCGAGGCGAAGTGGTCCAACGTCCGCTGCGTCACGGAGCTGGACCCCTCGTTCCCGGAAGGCGAGCTGGAGCGGGCCCTGGTGGCTCGTCGCGATGGCGACCAGGTCATCTTCATCACCACGTCGCGGGACCCGTGGAGCGGCGCGCATCTCGACCTCGACCGGCAGGCCGCGGCGGTGCGGCGCCTCTGTGCGCACGACCCGAGCCTGATCGTCGTCGCGGCGCGCGAGCCCTACGACATCCGGCGTTTCCCGGAGATCGGCACCTACGTCTGCACCTACGGCTCGAACCCGTGCAGCCTCAAGGCGCTCGTCGCGGCGCTGTTCGGCGCCTACCAGCCCATCGGCAAGCTCCCGGTGACCATTCCGGGCATCGAGTAGCGGGGCGCAGAACCCGGCGCGACGCGGAGGTCGCGCCCCACGGGTGGGTGCGGTGCGCGGCTCGGAGTGTGGGGCGGGGTCTCCGCACCCCGCCGGGTTCTTGACGTTGGTACGGCATCCGCCTACCTGCGCGCGCGGCTCTGTTGTCTGCGTGGCAAATAGTGCGCCGTCGCGGTGGTAGGTGTCGGCTGCGGCAGGTCCTCCCCCAGCATTGGGGTTCGGGGGCCGCCGTTCTGCGCCGCACGTGACGACGACAGCCGTGGTGGGGACGGGCGTCCCTGCCCGTCCGGCACAACTGATATTCACGGGCCCCAATTCAACCGGCCCGATGAGGAGGATGAAGTGGCACAGGCAAAGCTCGGCATTGGCGTGCTCAGTTGGGCGCATGGGCACGTCAATGCCTACGCGCACCAGATCCGCGGGTTCGAAGACGCCCGCATGGTGGCGTGCTGGGACGACGACGAGGGCCGCGGGCAGCGCAACGCCGAGGCCTTCGGCATGACCTACAGCCCGCATATCGAGGACGTTCTAGGCAACCCCGACATCGACTGCGTCGTCATCGCGTCCGAGACCAGCAAGCACGCGGACCTCGCGATCCAGGCTATGGAGGCCGGCAAGAACGTGCTCCTCCAGAAGCCCATGGCGATGACCCTGCCCGACTGCGACCGCGTCATCGAGACGGTCGACCGCACCGGCGTCTGGTTCTCGCTGGCCTTTCAGATGCGCTGCGATCCGCAGAACATCCACATGAAGAAGCTGGTGGAGGAGGGGGCCATCGGGCGCCCCGGCATCGTGCGGCGGCGCCACTGCATCGGCGTGCTCTTCAGCAAGGAGTTCTGCGAGGGTCCGAGCCACTGGCACATCACCCGCGAGTTCAACCGCGGCATGTGGGCCGACGACGCCGCGCACCCGTGCGACTGGCTCTTCTGGATGTTCGGCAAGCCGAAGAGCGTCATCGCCGAGGTCGACAACGTGCTGACGGACGTCGCGCCGGACGACTGCGGCTTCGCCATCTTCCGCTACGAGAACGGCATGATGGCCGAGATCCACAATGCCAGCGTCACCTACGCCGGCGAGAACACCACCGAGATCTATGGCGACAAGGGCGTCATCCTGCAGAACTACGGCGACGGTCCGTCGTGCCAGTTCCTGCCGGAGAACCCCGTCGGCGTGAAGCTCTTCCAGGCCGACAAGGGTGACCTCGGCTGGCAGCCGCAGCCCGTGCCGGTGCCTGCCGGCCATGGCGACCGCATCCACGGCGTGGCGCGCCCGTTCATCGACGCGCTCAAGGCCGGCAAGCCGATGTGCACCGCCCGCGAGGGCCGCGTCTCAGTCCAGATGGTCTACGGGGCCTACGAGTCCGCCGAGACCGGCCGCCGCGTGGAGATCGCCTGATGACGTCTGGACGACTGCTGCGCGGCACGCTGTTCGCCGCGATCTGCGTCGGGCTATTCGCCGCTCGCCCAGCCTGGGCGGGCGGCGATGCCGTGTGGAAGGGGCGCTGGGTCTGGTGCGCCTCCGCTCCTGCGCAGCCCAACATCTACGTCTACGCGCGCCGCACCTTCGATCTGGAGGCGGTGCCCCGTACCGCGCCGATGCGCATCACGGCCGACAGCCGCTACAAGGTGTGGGTGAACGGGCGCCTTGTCGGGAGAGGCCCGGCGCGCTCCGATCCGGCCTGGTGGTACTACGACCGCTTCGACATCGCGCCCATGCTTCGGTCGGGCCGCAACGTCATCGCCGTGCAGGTCTTTCATCACCACGGCACGTTCCAGTACCTGCCCGGCCCGGCGGGCCTGCTCGCCGAGGTGAAGGTCGGCGGCGAGACCATCGTCTCCGACCCGTCGTGGCGGGTGCTGCGCGCCGAGGCCTATCGCCAGGACCTGCCGAAGATGGGTCTGCAGCTCGCCGCGCCGGAGGAGTTCGACGCTCGCAAGGACCCCGCGGGTTGGCGGGAGCCGGACTTCGACGACAGCGCCTGGGAGCCGGCCGCGGTCGTCGGCCCGGCGGGCATGGCGCCGCACGCGAACCTGGTCGCCCGCGACATCCCACCCCTGCGCGAGACCGTCGTGCCGCCCGCGAAGCTGCTCGGTCTGTTCGAGGCGGGTCAGGGGAGCGGCCCGGTCTGGGAACGCATGCAGAACGAGCCGCTCAACGCGCCGGACGGGCTCGACGTGCCGAAGCTCTTCCGCCTCCAGACCAAGGCCTGGCCGAGCGCCGGCGACATCGACCTGCGCATCGGTGCGCGCCCAGCCGTCCTCGTCCTCGACATGGGCGCCGAGATGCTGGGCTTCCCGCGCGTCCGCGTCAAGGCCCCGGCGGGCACGGTGGTCGATCTGGGCTACTCCGAGGTGCAGGAGAACGGGCGCGTCGTGCCGAACCGGGCCGGCGTCAAGTACGCGGACCGCTTCGTCTGCCGCGAGGGCGAGAACGAGTTCGAGCTGTTCACCCCGCGCGCGTTCCGCTACCTGCAGGTCGACATCGCCCCGCCCGCGCCCGGCGCATCGGTCACCATCCAGCAGATCGCGCAGAACCACGCGGTCTACCCGACCGAGCATGTGGGCGCGTTCGAGTGCTCCGACCCGCTGCTGAACCGCGTCTGGTCGCTCGGACGCTACACCGTCGAGCAGTGCATGGAGGATGGCTACACCGACTGCCCGTGGCGCGAGCGCGGCCAGTGGTGGGGCGACGCCCGCGCCGAGGCGATGAGCACCTACTACGCGTTCGGCGACGCGCGCCTCATCCGCAAGGCCATCCTGCAGATCGGCCAGGGGCAGCGCGCCGACGGCATCACGCCAGGCGTGTGGCCCGCCGACTTCGACA
>CAZFLM010000007.1:0-39786 GCA_964519955.1 uncultured Chthonomonadaceae bacterium
ACAGGATGCGCTCCGTGGTCGTGGTCTTCCCGGCGTCGATGTGTGCCGCGATCCCGATATTCCGAGTGTTTTGTAGACTGTACTCGCGTGCCATACTCAGGCTCTTGCCGCCCGTCGGCCCAGTGGCGCGACGGGCGGCTTGGGATTGCGGCTCAGCGGTCCGCGGGTCTGCGACTACCAACGGTAGTGCGCGAACGCTTTGTTCGCGTCCGCCATCTTGTGGGCATCCTCGCGCTTCTTCACGCTCGGGCCCTGGTTCGCTGCGGCGTCCATAAGCTCGCCGGCCAGCTTCTCCTGCATCGTGCGGCCGGAACGCTTGCGGGAGTTCGTGACGATCCAGCGAAGCGCAAGGGCGGTGCGGCGCTCGGGGCGCACTTCGACGGGCACCTGGTAGGTGGAGCCGCCGACGCGGCGCGGGCGCACTTCGATGACGGGCATGACGTTCTTGATGGCCCGCTCGAACTGCTCGAGCCCCGGCGTGCTGTTCTTCTTCTCCATCAGGTCCAGCGCACCATAGAAGATGCGCTCGGCGGTGCTCTTCTTGCCGTCCAGCATCAGACGGTTGATGAAGCGCTGCGCCAGGACGCTGTTGTAGACAGGATCTGGCAGAATGGTGCGGCGGCGCACCGGGCCTTTTCTCGGCATGTCGCAATCTCCGGTGGGGTCGGGCGCCGCGTCTTGCAGCTACCCCTCTCCCCCACAAGTCCTACTTGGGGCGCTTCGTCCCGTACTTGCTGCGGCTGGTCTTCCGGTCGCGGGTGCCGGCGGCGTCCAGGGTGCCTCGCACCACGTGGTAGCGGACACCCGGCAGGTCCTTGACGCGGCCTCCGCGGATCATGACCACGGAGTGCTCCTGCAGGTTGTGGCCGATGCCCGGAATGTAGGCCGTGACTTCCATACCGTTGGTCAATCGGACGCGAGCGATCTTGCGCAGGGCGGAATTCGGCTTCTTCGGCGACACCGTGCGCACCACGAGGCAGACGCCTCGCTTGAAGGGATTCCCCTTGAGGGCGGGAGCCGCGCTCTTCTTGGTGATCCGCGCTCGGCCCTTTCGGACCAACTGGTTAATCGTAGGCATGAACACCCTCCGGCGTTCGGCGATCGCGAGGCGCTGCCCGCCGCCGCCCCTGAGCCCGATGCTTAGCGCCCCATCGGATGCCTGGGGCGCGAGGCACAGCTCCATCTCGTTCTGATGGGTGATAGGCGCCGTGGCGCCTTCGGTGCGGCGATATCGAGATCGCCACAGAATCAAAAGACCCCTCGCACAAAGAGGGGCCGGGTCGGACGCGCTTCGTTCCTTGCGGATCAAAATCGCGACGGAAGCGGGTGGTCCCCCGAGAGGCCTCCTTGTGCGAATCTGGACAACAGCAGTCGCGCTCGCTGGAAACACCGGCGCGAAAACCTGCATAGTATATACTGCGGCTGGCGAGCAAGTCAACTCGGGCAGCGACTTTTTTGCGCCATTGTGGGCGTCGCGCCCTCCGGCAGGGCGTCGTTGACATCCGGTCGCCCCTGTGCTACTGTATGCGCAACGGGGACATGAGCCGGTCCGCAGCCTGACGGCTCGGGCTCGCTGGCGGGGAGTAGTTTACCCCAAACCGCCCCATCATGAGTGGCCCAAGATTCTTTTGGCGAAGACCTACAGATCCGCCGCGCCCTGCCGACAATGTAGTGTTAGTTGGAGATGCAAAGGGCAAACCCACAGAAATGTGGGGACGCAAAGCTATGGGCCTACAGAACGTGTTGCGCTGAAGTCCGCTGCAAGCAGCGCGTGCACCGACCATGGTTGCCAGGCTGCCGTCTTTCGACTTGGCGATCTCGGGACCACCCCGGGGTCTACGACGAGAAGGAGGCAGAGAGATGAAGGTATCACTGGAGGAAGTCGACCGCATCCTTAGGAGCGGCGTGATCACTCCGACGGCGCCGAAGGTAGCGAACGGAAACGGCAACGGGAACGACTCCTACAGCGCATCCCCTGCCGCCTCCATCGAGATCTCGCAGTCGGCGCAAGACATCGAGCGCGTGCGTCAGAACGTTCGCCAGATGCCGGACGTGCGCGAAGACCTGGTGGCTTCGATCAAGGACCGCATCAGCAAGGGCGAGTATCAGGTGAGCAGCACCGATATCGCGGACCTGATGATCCGCCGAGCGGTCGCCGACACGGTTCGCTAGTCCTGGCCACGGCCGGGAACGACTGGGATTTCCAAGGGACGCCGGGAGCGGCGTCCCTTGCTAGCGTCTGGCCCGCCCCGCCCCGCTGTACGACCCCCTATATATAGTGGTTAAGGAGTCCGTGCGCTACTGCATCCAGCACTAGCCCGGCGCCCGCCCCGCCAACGGCCGGCGCCAGCAGGAATCGGCACGCCCGCGCGGAATGTTAAGCCGCCCCGCCGGCCCTCCCGGCATGCCGGGGCGGGAGGACCGGATGACACACACCCTCGCAATCGTGAACCAGAAGGGCGGCGTCGGCAAGACTACCACCGCCGTCAGCCTGGCCGCCGGACTGGCCCTGGCCGGCAAGCGCGTGCTGCTCGTCGACCTCGACCCGCAGGCCAATGCCACGAGCGGCGTCGGCGCGGCGCACCGAGGCGACGACGATCCCGCGCGCCTGACCACCTACGACCTGCTGGCCGACGGCGCCGACGCGAAGGATGCGCTGCTGCCGACGAGCGTGCCGGGTCTCGCACTGATCCCCTCCACCATCGATCTGGCGGGCGCCGAAATCGAGCTGATGTCGCGGCTCTCGCGCGAGACCTGCCTGAAGCGCGCCATCGAGCCGCTGCTACCCGACTACGACTTCGTTCTCATCGATACGCCGCCGTCGCTCGGCCTGCTCACCATCAACGCGCTGGTCCTCGCCGAGCGGGTTGTCGTGCCCATCCAGTGCGAGTACTACGCGCTCGAGGGCGTCAGCCAGCTCATGAAGACGGTGGAACTGGTGCGCCGGGCGCTCAACCCGGATCTGGAGATCGGCCTGGTCGTGCTGACCATGTTCGACGGGCGCGTCCGCCTGTCCCAAGAGGTGGCCAACGAGGTGCGCCAGGTGTTCGGCGACAAGGTAGCCCGCACGATGATCCCGCGCAACGTGCGCCTCTCCGAAGCGCCCAGCCACGGGCAGCCCATCATGTGCTACGATGCACGGTCGCGCGGGGCAGTCGCCTACCGCGCCATCGTGCAGGAGGTGTTGGCTCGTGCAAAGGAAGGGACTGGGGCGCGGTCTCGCCGCGCTGATCGGTGAGGCAGCACTCGCCGAGGGGAACGCCGCGCCGCTCGAGGCGCCCGTGGCCGCCATCGTGCCGAACCCGTACCAGCCGCGCACGGAGTTCGAGCCCGAGGCGATGCAGGAACTGGTCGACTCCATCAAGGCGCACGGCGTCCTCCAGCCGGTCATCGTGCGCCCCCTCGGCGAAGGGCGCTACGAGCTGGTGGCCGGTGAGCGCCGCCTGCGCGCGGCCAAGGACGCCGGCCTGGAGAACATCCCCGTCGTCATCCGCGATCTCGATCCGCAGCAGATGCTGGAGATCGCGATCATCGAGAACGTGCAGCGCGAGGACATCAACGCCGTCGAGGCCGCCGTGGCCTACCGCCGCCTCATCGACGAGTTCGGTCTGACGCAGGAGATGATCGCGCAGCGCGTCGGCAAGGCGCGACCCACGATCGCGAACACCCTGCGGCTCCTCACGCTGCCGGACCCCATCCAGGACAGCGTGCGCAAGGGCGAGATCACCGAGGCGCACGCGCGCCACCTTCTGCAGGCCAAGCCGAACGAGATCCTCGACGCCTGGGCAACGGTCCGCCGCAAGGGTCTCTCGGTCCGCGAGACGGAGCAACTGGTCCGCGAGCACCGTTTCCGCCCCCCGCGCGCGCCACGAACGGCCACCGAGCCTACACCGAGAGTAGAACACCGAGACGCCAATCTTGCCGCTGTTGAGGAGGCGCTGGAGATCGCTCTTGGAACCAAGGTGAAGGTGAGGCGTTATTCCGGTGTAGGAACAGTGGAGATCGAGTTCTACTCCGACGAGCAGTTGGAGGGTCTGGTCGAGAGGGTGATCGGGGTGAGCCAGGCGTAGTGTTTCTCGGGAAACATACGGGGCGCCGAGATGCTGACTCGTTACCATGGTGTTGCGGGACCTGAAGCCAACTCCTGCGCGCAGTTCCGACGCGCCATCGCGGCATCCGACTGGCATTGGGGGATCGCTGTCACGTGCTGCGTGTCCGCCGCCTGCCTCGCGCTCGCCAGTCTCCTCCCGAGCATCGCTGCTGAGAGGCCCCGAGTCGCGTGGCCCGTCCTCGCGGCTGCCCTCGCCCCTCTCGCCTTGAGCGCCTACTCCTGGACCGTCGCGCTGCGCCACAAGTCCCGGGCCACGCGCCTGGCAGATTCCTTCTCATCCACCGATGCGGTGCCCGCCCTGATCGACACGATGCTGGAGGAGAACCGGTTCGTCGCCGAGGCAGCCAGACCGGCCATCGACTGCCTTCTCCCAAAGCTGACAGAGGCCGACGCCCACCTCCTCCTGCACCGGCACCACACATGGCTCATCACAGTGCTGGTGGACCTCCTGCGGAACCACGACGACCGGGGGCTCGGCTTGGCCGCCGTAAGCGCCCTGCGCCACGTCGGCACTGGCCGCTCCGTGCCGGTCCTCCAGCGAGTGGCCGAGCGGTACCCCAACAGCGGCATCAGTCCGGCGGCACGGGAGGCCATTGCCGCCATCAACGAGCGGCTCCGCCGCCACCGAGTCTCCGGCCGGCTGCTCCGCCCTGCCTCCGGCGACGACGTGGTGCTCCTGCGCTCCGCGCGCGACCCCGGCATCGCCCCACCCCAGCAGCTCGTTCGCCCGCGCTCCGAACCTCTCCCCGGCGAGCAGGCAGACGGGTAGACGCTCCAAGGCTGCGTCAGTTCCGCCTCCATCGTGGCGGCAGAGGGCGCAGGAGGCACACGATGAATACCGACGACACCGACCCCTTCATCGAGACACTGGAGCAGCACCAAGCCGCCGTCGAGGCCGGCGATGCCACGAAGGCAGACCGCCTGGCCATGGCCGCCATGGTGCAGGCGATGGAGCACGCCGACGAGCACCCCAGCGACTGGCTTCAGATGATGGAGCAGGTACGGGAGCATGAAGCGCGCGGGGACTGGAGGGCGGCGGAGCAGGGACTGCTCGCGGTGCTCACCAAGGTCGAGGGCGAAAACGAGCCGCTGAACGTCTGGAAGGCCCACACCGACCTGGCGTCGCTCTACCGCGTGACGGGCGACGCCGGCCGCGAGCTGCAGCACGACCGTCTCGCGCTGGAGGCGGCCCGCGCAGCCGGCATGCGCCCTACCCTTGCCGCATCGCTCTGGTCGTTAGCGTACTCCGAACTCGCTGCAGGCAACCCAGATGCGGCGATCGCCCTGACCACCGAGGGCATCGAACTCACCGAGGCCGAGCCGCTCTTCCGCCTGGAGCTGGCACGTAACCTGATCGCGCGGGCACTCTGCCGCCGATCACTGGGCGACCTCGCGCAAGCCGAGCAGGATCTCGCCGCCGCGGAGCCCATCCTCGCGCCGATGCTTGGCGCCAAGGCGCTGTCCGGATATGCTCTCGCGTACGCGTCACTCCTGGAGACCCGCGCCCTGATCCACACATCTCGGAATGAGCCCCACGAAGCCGCCGACCTCTTCGGCCAGGCGATCGAGATGCGCAGGTCCGCCGCAGTGAACTCCTGGGCCGATCCCCCGCGCATGTGGCGAGGGCTAGCCTCAGCACTCGTCCGCTACGCCGAGTGCCTGCGCGCCGCCGGACGTGACGACGAGGCCGGCGCCGCCCAGCAGGAGCGAGAGGCCATACTGGACCAACTCGGTCCGCACCGCCCTCCCGCCTGAGCCGCCATCCCCCTGGAGGTGACGCCATGCGTAACCAGCAGCCGCCCGACGACAGGATGACCGACCAGATGCGGCGCCACGCAGGCCCGACCGCCGCGGCACTCCCGAATCGCGCCCGCGAGCCCAGCCCGTGGCTGCTAGCAATGGATCGCGCCAGGGCGCACGAGGCCCGCGGGGAATGGGCCCACGCCGAGGAAGCCCTGGTCGAGGCCCGTGACCACGCGCTCGCAGCGGGCAAGCCCGTCCTCCTATGGTATGCACACGACGGCCTCGCGTCCATCCGCCGCATGGTGGGCGACCCCGACGCCGAGCTGGCACGCCTTCGCGAAGCCCTCGCTGCTGCCCGCCGGGCCACCGACCCAACCTTCGTCTGCCTCGCCCTAGAGCGCCTTGCCGGCGCGCTTCTCGGCCGTGGCGCCGCAGACGACGCGATGCACCTCACCGTCGAAGCGCACCTGCTCCTCGACGCCCACCCAGGCCACCACGCGTTCCGGCCTGGTGCACTCATCCTGCGCGCCCGCTGCCACCTCGCCCTCCAGGACGTCGACGCCGCAGAAGCTGACCTCGCCGCTGCAGAGCGCTTCCTTGAGCCCATCAAGGACACGGCCATCGCGGCCCGCGTGCAGGGCGACGCTGCAACCTGGTGGGACACGACCTACGAGGTGCGAGCACGGCGCGGGGACAAGCAGGGGGCCGTGGAGGCGCTGGGCCACGCCGTCACGTACCGCAGGCGCGTCGCCACCGCGACGCTGGTCAGCGGACCGCACTCGTACGCGGACCTCGCAGACGCCCTCGAGCACTACGCCTCAGCGCTGCAGGCCATTGGAGAGGAGGAACCGGCGGATGCAGCCCGCCAGGAGGCCGCCGCGATCCGCGACCCCATCGCCTCGGGCTCCCTAGCCACGCGCATGCAGAGCAGCACGGCACAAGTTGGGAGCCGCAGGCCGCGCCACGCGAGACGCCACCGTCGCCGGTAGCCCCACTGTTTCCCGAGAAACACTACGCCCGGAGCGTCACCTCCGCGACGATCGGACGGTGATCCGACGCCTGAGTCTCTACCACGCGCACCTCCTTCGCCAGGAGCCCCACAGAGAGCAGCACGTAGTCGATCCGGTGCGCGGGCCCATCGGACGGATACGCCGGATCGGCGCCGCGGTCAGCCAACCCGGACCGCTCCAGCAGCAGCCGCACCTCCGCGCTCTCCGGGCCGGCGTTCAGGTCACCGCACAGCACGGCCGGCGCCCCGCAGCCGGTCACGATCTCCGCCGCGCGCTCCGCAGCCTCCAGACGGTCGTCCGCGTTCAGGCTCCAGTGCGTGTTGTGCACGGCTACCGGGCCCGACGGCGTCTGAACGACCACACGCTGAAGCGCCCGCCTCTCCAGCCGCAGCTCGATGCGCCGGCGCTCCCGCTCGTTGGGCACGTACCAGGACTCGGAAGAGAGGATGGGTAGGGGAGTGAGCAGCGCGATGCCGTACTCCCCAAGGCCGACGCGCATCGTCGGGCAGAAGAACGCCCGCATCCCGAGCAGCTTCCCCAGGCGCTTCGACTGGTCACAGAAGTAGCTGCGTGGCAGACATTTGTCTGTTTCCTGGAGGCACACGACCTCAGGGCGCAGCTCGCGCAGCACGTCCGCAATCCGCGCAACCGACCGCCGCCCGTCCATCCCCAGCCCGGACCTTACGTTGTACGTGACGATACGCATACGGCTGGCTCACCACAGAGACACGGAGATCACGGAGGTCGCACAGAGAACGACATCAGGTGTCATGCCCCTAACACCTACGTCGCGCACACATGGCAAATCCGCACTCACCCACGCGCCTCCCCCGTTGCGGCCGACTTCAGCCCCCGCCTCCTCTGCCCTTCCTCTGTGCCCCCTCTGTGCGCTCTGTGGCTCTGTGGTGAACGCGCCGTGGCCCCGGCCCTACTGGCGCAGGCGCGGGTCGAGAACATCCCGCAGCGCGTCGCCGAGGAAGTTGAACGCCAGCACCAGCACGCCCAGCGCCGCCGCCGGGCAGATGAGCAGCATCGGGGCAGAGCGCAGGTACGGGAGGGCTTCGCTGATCATGCGTCCCCAACTGGGGTAGGGGGGCTGGATGCCGATGCCCAGGAAGCTCAGCGTCGCCTCCGCGAGGATCACGTTGGCCATGTCCACCGTGACCGCCACGAGGATCGGGCTGAGCATATTAGGCAACAGATGTCTGGTTATGATGCCCCAGTCGCTCACACCTGCCGCGCGCGCCGCCTCGACGAACTCCTTCTCCCGCAGCGCCAGCGCCTGCCCCCGCACGATGCGCGCCATCCCGGGCCAGTTCACCAGCGCCAGCGCGCAGAAGACCACCAGGAAGCTCGCGCCGGACGACTGGGGCCGCACGATGCCCACCAGCAGGATCGCGAAGAGCAAGTCGGGAAACGCGAACATGGCGTCCGTCACGCGCATCAGGATCGTGTCCCACCAGCCGCGCTTGTACGCCGCCAGCACGCCCAACGACACGCCCAGCAGCAGCTCGATCATCTCGACGATGATGCCAACCGACAGCGAGATCCGCGCGCCGTACAGCAGGCGGCTGAGCACGTCCCGCCCGAGGTGGTCAGCGCCCAGGCGGTGCGCGGGGCTCGCCGGAGCGGGGAGGCTCGTGAGGACGCGGTCCTGCGCGTCGTAGGCGTGGCCGGCGAGCCACGGAGCGAACAGCGCCGCGAGCACGAGCGCCACGATCAGGATGGCGCTAACCAGGGCGACCGGGTTCCGGGCCAGGCGGCGCAGCACGTCGGAGCCGCGGGCGGGCGCGCTCAGAGAAGCGGCGGTGTCGGTCATCCCCGGGCCTCCTCGAAGCGCACGCGCGGGTCGATGGCCGCGTAGAGCAGGTCCACGGTGAGGTTAACCAGCAGGAAGATGGTCGCCACCAGCAGCGCGACGCCCTGGATCACCGGGTAGTCGCGCTGGAGGATGGACTGAACCGACTCATACCCGATGCCGGGGATGCGGAACAGGCTCTCGACCACGAACGAGCCGGTGAGCAGGTAGCCGAAGCTGTTCCCGATCACCGTGAGGACCGGCAGGAACGCGTTCTTCAGCGCATGCCGCCGGATCACCGCCCCGCGCGTGAGCCCCTTCGCGTAGGCGGTCCGGATGTAGTCCTGCCGGATCACGTCGAGCATCGAGGAGCGCATCAGGCGGGCCATCAGCGCCGCGGGGCGGACCGCCAGCACGAGCGCCGGCAGCACGGCGTGCATCGGCGACTCCCATCCGTCCGAGGGCAGCCAGCCGAGCCAGAGCGCGAAGACGAGCATCAGCACCGGGCCGAGCACGAACGCCGGCGTCGACACGAAGAGCAGCACCGCGCCCATCACGCCGCGGTCGAGCAGCCCGTTGTGCTTCAGCGCCGCCACGATGCCCGCCGGGATGCCTATGAGCACCGCCAGCGCCATCGCCAGGCCGGCCAGCGTCGCGGTCGTCGGGAACTGCTCGGCGATCATGCGCGACACGGGCCGGTCGGCATTGGCGTATGAGCGGCCGAGGTCGCCGTGCACCGCGCCCCAGACGAAGCTGCCGTACTGCACCAGCGCCGGCCTGTCCAGCCCGTACTCATGCTCCAGCCGGCGGCGAGCCTCGGGGTTGCTCTTCTCCCCGAGCATGATGTCGACCGGGCTGCCCGGAGCCAGGTAGCCGAGGAAGAACGTGACGAGCGACACCACGATCAGGGTCGGGATCGCCAGCAGCAGGCGGTTGCGGATGAAGGAGAGCATCTCGGCGGCAGCCCCAGGCCTACTTGCGGCCGGCGACGGTCGTCGTCACGTGCGGCAGGTGGCCCATCAGCGAGTCGCGGATGCCCTTCACCCACGGCTTGTGCAGCTCCAGGTCGCGCTGGAAGTAGATGCACACCCACGGCGCGTCCTCCACCGCGATCTTCTCCGCCTTCCGGTACAGCTCCAGCCGCTTCGCCTGGTTCGGCTCCACGTCGGCCTGGTCGCACAGCTTGTCGAACTCGGGATTGCTGTAGTTGAAGTTGTTCTCCCACGAGCCCGAGCGCAGCAGCACGGAGAGGAAGTTCTGCGGGTCGACGTAGTCGGCCGACCAGCGCACATGCGCACAGGGCACGGTCTTGCTGTTGAGCTGCTTCAGGAACTGGGCCCACTCCACCTGCTGCACGTCGGCCTCGACGCCCAGGTTCCGCTTCAGGTCGTCGCGGATCGCCATCACGCCATCCTCGACCTGCTTCATCCCCTGGCGGTAGTAGATGGTGAGCTTCGGCATCCCCTTGCCACCAGGGTAGCCCGCCTCGGCCAGGAGCTTCGCGGCCGCCGCCGGGTCGTACTTCAGGCCCACCAGCTTCTCGTCGTAGCCCGGCAGGCCAGGCGGGAGGACGCCCTCCGCCCTCGTGGCCGCGCCCTTCAGCGCGAGGCGGATCAACTGGTCCTTGTCCACCGCCATGGCGAACGCGCGGCGGACGCGGCGATCGGCGAATGGCTTGTACGCCTTCGGGTTCATGCCCAGGTACCAGATAGCCGCGCGCTGGAACTCCTTGAGCTGGCCGTTCAGTTCCGGGTTGCCCTTGATGCGGTCGAGATCCGAGCGCTGCACATCCGTCATGTCGGTGCCGCCGCTCTCGTACTTGGTCTGCCGCGCGTTCGTGTCGGTCAGGATCGGCCGCTCGATGCCATCCAGCAGGGGCGCGCCGCCATGGTACTCCTTGTTCGCCACCAGGCTCACGCTGTAACCGCTGCGGTACTCCTTCAGCTTGAACGGCCCTGTGCCGACCATCGTCTTCTCATCGAACTTGCCGCCGTTCTTCTCGATCGCCTCGCGGCAGACCGCGTACGCGCAGGGGTAGGTGAGCATGCCGAGGAAGTACGGCTTCCGCTTCTTGATCGTGATCTGCAGCGTGTGGTCGTCCGGCGCCTTCACCCCGGCGAGCGTCGTCGCCTTCTCGTGCGCCAGTTCGTCCGAGCCGACGATGTCGCCCAGATACGTGAGCGCGACCGGCGCCTTCAGCGCGCGCGTCAGGCTGTAGACGAAGTCCTGCGCCACGAGCCTGCGCTTGTACGGCTCCTGGAAGGTCACGTTGTCGCGGATCTTGAACGTGTAGGTGCGGCCGTCGTCGCTGACCTTCCAGCTCTCCGCCAGGTTCGGCACGATCTCGCTCTTGTCGTTCCACTGCACCAGGCCCTCGAAGATCTGGAACAGCAGGTCGATCGTGTCGCCGTCCTGCACCTCGGCCGGGTCAAGTCGCGTCGGCGCGGTCTGCATCGCGTACCGCAGCACGTTGCCGCCCCCGGCGCCGCCCGCACCACCCTTGGGGCCGCAGCCCGCCGCCGCGCACAACGCCGCAATAGCCACCACGAGCCACGCTGCCCGCGCCATCGAGTTCCGTCCCCTCACGTCGCCCTCCCAACCCCCGAATGCAACCACCGACGAACACAGACACACACAGATAGCGGCTCGAAGGAACCGCGGATGAACGCAGATACCTGCGACGGACAACCCCAACCCCCGCAGGGGGTTTCGCGCTTAGCAGGCCGGCGTTTCAACGCCGGACGCCCTACACCGGACGCCACGCGCCGGCAACCCCGCACTGGCGCCACCACGCCTGCTCTACGCTGAGCCCACTCATCGCCGTTTCGACAACCCGGCCCCGTTTCCCTTGGCGCGTTGCCCGCGGGGCCTCCCGGAGCGTATACTAGTGCGCAATACCAGACGGGACGTCCAGTCGGCCCTACGAGAGGATCGCCATGTCATCGCCCTTCGCCAGCATCGCCGCCGCGCCCCCGGACCCCATCCTCGGGCTCACCGAAGCGTTCAACGCGGACACGAATCCCAGCAAGGTTAACCTTGGAGTGGGAGTCTACCAGAACGGAGAGGGGAAGGTGCCCGTTCTGAAGGCGTATCGCGAGGCGGAGAAGCGCTGGCTGGCGAGCGAGAACACGAAGGCCTATCTCCCCATCGACGGCTCGACGGCCTACATCAAAGAAGTGCAGAAGCTCCTCTTCGGCGCCGATTCCCCGGTCATCGCCGAGGGTCGCGCCGTGACGGCTCAGTGCCTGGGAGGCACGGGCGCGCTCAAGGTCGGCGCCGACTTTCTCCGCCGCTTCCTGCCCAATGCTGCCGTCTGGATCAGCGCGCCGAGCTGGGAGAACCACAAGGCGCTCTTCGAGGCCGCCGGCTTCACCGTGAACTCCTACGCCTACTACGACGCGAACACGCGTGGGCTCGATTGGGACGCGATGGCGGCCTCGCTCAAGCAGATCCCCGCCGGCGACGTCGTCGTGCTGCACGCCTGCTGCCACAACCCAACGGGCGTCGACCTGAACGCGGCGCAGTGGGCGGCCGTGGTCGACATCGTGCGTGAGCGCGGCCTGGTACCGTTCGTCGACTTCGCCTACCAGGGCTTTGCCGAGGGCCTCGAGCAGGATGCCACGGCCGTGCGGACGTTCGCGGCGTCGGGCATCCCGTTCGTCGCGGCCAGCTCCTTCTCCAAGAACTTCTCGGTGTACCGCGAGAGGGTGGGGGCGCTGAACATCGTCACCGCCGACAAGGACGAGGCCGCTCGCGTGCGTAGCCAGATGAAGCGCGTCATCCGCACCAACTACTCGAACCCCGCGTCGCACGGCGCCTCCGTCGTGGCCACCGCGCTGGGCGATCCTGAGCTGCGGGCGCTCTGGGAGACCGAGGTGTGCGAGATGCGCGAGCGCATCCACTCGATCCGCGCCCGCTTCGTGACGACGCTCCGCGAGCAGGGCGCACCGCGCGACTTCGGCTTCATCGAGCAGCAGCGCGGCATGTTCTCGTTCACCGGCCTCGACGTGGACACGGTGCGCAAGCTGCGTGCGGAGCGTTCCCTCTACATCGTCGACAGCGGCCGCATCTGCGTGGCGGCGCTGAACGAGAGGAACCTGCCGTACGTATGTGAGTCCATCGTAGCGGCCCTCAAGTCCTGACGCCGGCACCCGCAGCCAACCGGGCGACCGAGCGCACTTGCTGAAGCGGAGAGGGCCCCGGTCCTCTCCGCTCGCAGATTCGGGAACCCATGACATCGCCCTCACCGACCCGACCCGTCTTCTACGACGAGGACCGCCGCCGCTGGACGTGGGTCCTCCGCCTCGGCGCGGCTGGGCTGTTCGTTGCCTCCATCTTCCTGAGCGTCTTCGTCGTCAGCGTCGTGGCTCTGCCGCTGCTCCCGCACAACGCCCTGCCCAAGTCGCACGCGCTCGACACGACCGCCGACCCCATCCTCACGAACCGTGCCCAGGCCAAGCGGCGATTCGATGCGGGCATCAAGCGGCGGGACCTCGACCGGCAGGCGGCCGCGGACCTGCGCGCCGAGCGCCGACGCCTGCTCGTGCGTCGCGACGCGGCCGAGAAGCGCCGCCTCGCCGCGCCCGCCGGCAGCCGGATCCACCCGCCGGTCGTCGCCGCCTTCTACGTGAACTGGGAGCAGACATCCCTCGGGTCGCTGCACAAGCACGTCGACCAGCTCACGCACTTCATCCCAGAGTGGCTCCACCTCACGCGCGACGGCAAGGGGTTCACCGACAGCCGCACCCAGGAAGACCGGGTCGACGTCGAGCCCTTCGTCCGCGCGCACGGGGTGCCGATCCTGCCCATCCTCAACAACTTCATCGTGCAGCAGGGGATGATGGAGCGAGGCGCGTGGGATGCCGCCGCCGGCCACCGCCTCCTCGCCGACCCGGTCGCACGCACCAGGCTCATCGCCAGCTTGCGGGACTTCGTGATGGCCCGAAGGTGGCAGGGCATCAACCTGGACCTGGAGACGCTCGACGCCGGTGACCGCGACCTCCTGACCGCCTTCGTGCGCGAGCTGGCCGCGGCATTCCATGGGAAGGGCCTCATCGTCTCCCAGGACATCCAGCCCGAGGACGAGGCGTTCGACATCGCCGCGCTCGCCGCCGTCAACGACTTCCTGGTGCCCATGCTCTACGACGAGCACTCGTCCGGAGACGAGAACGGGGCAGGCAGCATCGCAGGCATCCCGTGGACCCGCACGACGCTCGACGCCTTGCTCAAGAAGGCGCCCGCCAACAAGCTGGTCCTCGGCCTGGGCAACTACGCCTACGACTGGAAGAAGGGCCAGATCACCGCGGAGTCCATGACCTACCAGTCCGCTGTGGTTCAGGCCAAGGAGTCGCTCGATCCGGATGACCCGCGCATGGGGCGGATCGAGATGGACCGCAAGTCGCTGAACCCCATGTACCGCTACCTCGACGACTCGGGCGCCGAGCACGTCGTGTGGATGCTCGATGCGGCCTCCACCTACAACCAGCTCCAGGTCGCCCGCCACCGTGGGACCGCAGGCGTGGCGCTGTGGTACATGGGCGCCGAAGACCCCGGCGTGTGGGATGTGATCGGATCGTCCACCATCGAACGGGACCGCGGCGACGACATCGACAAGGGGCTGCTGGCCGGCCTCCACTACGGTCAGTCGTCGGAGGTGGAGTTCGAGGGCGAGGGCGAGCTGCTGCAGATCGAAGCCGCGCCATCGGACGGCAACCGGGCCATCCGCCGCGACCCGGCCAGCGGCTTCATCGTGGGCGAGAGCTACTTCTCCTACCCGTCCGGCTGGGTGGTGCGCCGCTACGGCGATGCTCCGAAGAAGGTGGTGCTCACGTTCGACGACGGCCCCGACTCGCGCTGGACGCCCCGCATCCTGGACATCCTGAAGCGGGAGGGCGTGAAGGCCACGTTCTTCGTCGTGGGCGAGAGCGTCGAGCACAACCCCGCGATCGTGGCGCGCATGTGGGACGAGGGCCACGAGATCGGCAACCACTCGTACACGCACGCGAACCTGGCCCTCACCGGACAGGAGCGCACGCTCCTGGAGATTGCCGCCACTCAGCGCGCCATCGAGGCGGTGACCGGCCACACCACGACGCTCTTCCGGCCGCCGTACGCCATCGACGTGGAGCCGCGCACCGGCAGCGACCTGCGTTCCATCCGCCTCGCGGAGAAGTACAACTTCATCGCCGTGGGCGAGAAGAACGACCCGCAGGACTGGAACCTGTTCAAGCCCGGTCCCGACGGACATCCGATGCACCGAACCACGCGCGACATCGTGGACGCGGTGTGGCGCGATCGCGACCTGGGCTCGATCATCCTCCTGCACGACGGGGGAGGGGACCGTTCCGCCACCCTCGAAGCCCTGCCCCTCATCATCGAGCGCCTCAAGGCGGCCGGCTACCAGTTCGTCACCATCGCGCAACTGCGCGGTGTTTCGCGCGAAACCATGTTCCCCCGCATCACCGGCACGGAGTTGGCCCTCGTCGGCGTCGACAAGTGGGTGTTCGCGACGGTCTACACGGCGCAGCTCATCCTGGTGACGCTCTTCGGTCTCTCTGTCATCCTGGGTGTCTCCCGCCAGGCCATCTTCGCCGTGCTCGCCCTCATCCAGTTGCGCCGCGAGCGCCGGCGCTTCGCCGCCCCGGGGCCGCCATACCACCCGACCGTCAGCGTCGTCATCGCGGCCTACAACGAGGAGAAGGTCATCTGCCGGACGGTCTGCACGATATTGGAAGGCGACTACCCGGACGCGCAGGTCGTGGTGGTGGATGACGGCAGCAAGGACGGCACCTACGACGCGGTGGCGTCCACGTTCGCGGGCGATCCGCGCGTCGTCGCCATCCGCAAGGAGAACGGCGGCAAGGCGTCGGCCCTGAACCGCGGGCTCCAGGTGGCCACCGGCGAGGTGATCGTCGCGCTCGACGCCGACACGCTCTTCGCGCCGGACACCGTTTCGCGCCTCGTGCGGCACTTCGTCGACCCGACGGTTGGAGCCGTCTCCGGCAACGTGCGGGTCGGCAACATCCGCAACATCCTGACGCGCTGGCAGGCGCTGGAGTACATCACCAGCCAGAACTTCGACCGCCGCGCCTACGACCTGCTGAACTGCATCACGGTGGTGCCGGGCGCGGTCGGCGCGTGGCGGCGGTCGGCACTCGAACAGGTGGGCGGGTACACGCACGACACGCTGGCAGAGGACACCGACATCACCTGGCGGGTGCGCCGCGCCGGCTTCCGCATCGTCAACGACAGCACCGCCCTGGCCTACACCGAGGCGCCCGAGACGCTGAAGGACCTGGCCCGCCAGCGCTTCCGCTGGGCGTTCGGCACGCTGCAGTGCCTCTGGAAGCACCGCGCCGCCACGTTCCGGCACGGGGCCTTCGGCTGGGTCGCCATGCCGAGCCTGTGGATGTACCAGATCCTCTTCCCGGCCATCTCGCCGGCGATGGACGTCGCCATGATCTGGTCGCTCTTCGCCGGCAACCTGGCGCACGTGGGGGTGTACTACCTGTTCACGGTCTGCTTCGAGCTGCTCGGCGCCGCGCTCGCGGTGAGGATGGACGGCGCCAACCCGCGCCTGCTGCCGTGGCTCCTGCTGCAGCGCCTCGTCTACCGCCAGCTCATGTACTACGTGATCCTGAAGTCGATCGTGGTAGCCATCCGCGGCCACCACGTCGGCTGGGGCAAGCTGGACCGCCGCGGAACGGCGGAGGTCGCCGGATAGTCTCCATCCGTATGGCGCCCGTCACCGGGTGATGCCGTCTGCCACGCCCTGCCGTTCGTGTCGCCAGCAGTCACGTCCGCTGCTCTCCGGGAGGAGCACACGATGGTCCGCCAAGCCGACGCCGTGCCGCGCCGCCTCAGCCTCATCGCTCTAGCCGTCGCAGCCGCACTCGCCGCGCCCGCCTGCTGGGCGCAGAAACACCCGGACGACGCCTACCGCACCGACGACCGCCTCCAGGCCGCCGTCACCCTCTCCCTGCGCGATCGGCCGTTCTCCGAGGTCACCAAGGCTCTCGGCGACGCGACCGGCGTGACGATGCGCGCCGGCAAGAGCGTCGCCGACGACAAGGCCTGCGTGTTTGTGAAGGACCTGGCCGCCCAGGACCTCATGGCCCAGATTGCCGACCACTTCGGCTGCCGCTGGCGCTTCGGCGACGGCGGCTACGTGCTGGAGCTGACCTCAGCCGAGGCCAATCTGGAGGCCCTGGCGCACGCCCGCGTCCGCGACCGGGCCATCGCCGCGCTCGACGCCGAGATCCGTGCGATGCAGCGGCTCACCGGTTGCACCGACGAGCAGCTCAACGCTCGCATCCAGGAGATCGCCGACCAACTGGCGGCCCCCGGCCTCGCCCCGGACGCGGCTGCCGCGCTGCGCACCGAGCGCATGATGGCAGCACGCGCCCGCGATCCGAGCGCGAGGGCTGGCGCCGCGATCTTCTCCATGCTCGACTCCCGCCAGTTGGCCCAGCTTCGCTCCGGGGCAGAGGTCCGCGTAGCCGCGCTCCCGCCCGATCTGGCCCTCGGCGTCGCCGCCGCGATGAACCCGCACCGACCGGGCGCCCCCGCTGCTGCCCCCGAGCAGCCCGATGCAGCATCGGCGCGCGTCTCGTTGGCGTCCTCGGATGAGACCGGCGTCGGCTCCGGGCAAGCGGACCGACTACCTGCTCGACAGATCGACCTTCGGGTGGCTTACTCAGCGAAGTGGCCCCACCGCTCCGGCAGCAACGGCTGGAGCATCGCCGCCCCGCTCGTCGACACGGCCATCAAGCCGAACCCGTCCACCTCGGACGACCCGCGAATGACCCAACAGATTAGCATTCGGCTCGGCCGGTCGGCGGCGGCCCGCCAGCTCTTCGGCCAGCCTATCGCGCCCTCGCTCGGAGCCCTCCTGGAGCAGATCCACACCGAGACCGGCATCAACGTCCTGGCCGATAGCTTCGTTCGGGCGAGGGTCGCGCCCGCGATGCTCGAAGGGAAGACCACCGCGCTGGCCGCACTGAATGCGGTGTGCAAGAAGCTCAACTACACGTGGGAGCAGGACGAGAAGGGCGTCCGCGTCCGCAGCAACCGGTATTACGACGATAGGCCCGCCGAGGTGCCCGAGCGTGCTCTCAAGCCGCTGCGCGACAAGGCCGCGGCGGGCGAAGCCCTGGCGCTCGACGACTACGCCGCGCTCGCGGCAGAGCTAACCGACATACAGATTCGATCGTTGGATAGCTACTGGGAGAACTACCTCTTCGGGACCGACGTTCCGCGCCCGGTTGGATCGTACGGGCTCTACAACCATCGAGCCGACCTGCGCTTCTGGAAGCTGCTCGACCCGCGCCAACGCGCGCTGGCGCTGAGCCAGGATGGGCTGCCTGCATCGCGCCTGCGCGGCCCGCAGCTCGCGGCGTTCGGGGCAGCGATCGCGTGCCCGGAGTCGGGAATGTTCGGAATGGCGCCGCCGCCGGACAACGAGGCGCCGCGGGCCCTCGCATCCGGCATCTTCATGCTGAAGAACAGTGATGGGGCCACCTTCACCAGCCCGCCGGACGCATCCGGCGCCTACGCGACGACGTTCGCGTTCAACCCACCCCTGCGCTCCGACCCGCAGGGCAAGGCCGCGCCGCGCACGGACGGCCTGCGGGTCTCGGGGCCAGACGGCACGATGCTGTCCGTCGACGCGCTCCAGCGGCACCCGGCCGATCAGCACGCGTTCCTCTACTTCGTGGCAGGCAGCGAGGAGCCCGTGCGGTCCGGCATCCTGCTGCTGGTGCGCACGGGCAGAACCAAAGGCATACTCGACTGAGCGGGCCACGCCGCCGCCCGCTGAGAGGAGCAGAAGATGGTCTCCCGGACCAATGCCGTGCCGCGCAGCCCGAGCCTCGTGGCCCTCGCCGTCGCCGCCCTCCTCATCGGCCCAAGTGCCTGGGGGCAGAGGGCCGCTGAGGATGCGTTCCGCTGCGACGACCGCCTCCAGGCCGCCGTCACCCTCTCCCTGCGCGATAGACCGTTCGCCGAAGTGGCCCAGGCGCTGGGCGACGCGACCGGCGTACCGATGCGCGCCGCCGGGAACGTCGCCGACGACAAGGCCTGCGTGTTCGTAGGGTCGATGCCCGCGCAGGAGTTGATGGGCCAGATCGCGGACCACTTCGGATGCCGATGGCGCCTCCAGGACAGGGGATACGTGCTGGAGACGACCCAGGCACAGCAGGCGATCGAGGTGTCCCGGCGCGCCAGGGCCCGGGAGCGTGGCCTGACGGCGCTGCACGCCAAGATGAGCGCCCTGCAGCGCTTGAGTGGCCTGACCGCCGAGCAGGTGGAGGCGCGCTGCACGGAGATCGCCTCGCTCCTCGCCGCCGGCGGACTGACTCCGGAGGCGGCGTCCAGCCTCACCGAAGAGCAGAAGCTGCTCGGGCGGCTTCGGGCCACTGCCGGGCGCATCGCGCTCGCGGTCCTCGCCGGCCTCACCTCGCACCAGTCATCGCAACTGCGTTCCGGTGGCGCGGTGGTGCTCGACCAGCTTCCGCCCGACCTGGTGAGCCGGGTGCACGATGCCGTGAGGGTAGGCCGCCCGGTCCAGGCCGCGGGCCCCGCGGACACGCCGCTCACCGCTTCCGCATCGCTTAGGATCGAGACCAGCGCAGAGCGCGGAACGGGCGTCCGCCAGGTGAACGGTGTGCGGCCCCGCACCATGTCGCTGCGCGTCGGGCTGACCGCACGCAAGGGCGGCCGGTTTGCGGGCGGCACCGAATGGTATGTGTCGGTCGACCTCGCCGACCCGGCCGAGCGGCGCAGCCCAGGCACGGTCGGCCGATCGGCGCTCGATCGCGACATCGACGTGCGCCTTGCCGCGCCGGCCGGGCCCGCTCGCACATCCATGGGGCAACCGGTCGCGCCATCGCTGGGCGTAATCCTGGAGCGGGTCCATGCGGAGACCGGCCTCAACGTGATCGCGGACAGCTTCATGCGCGCACGGGTCGGTCCCAGCGTGCTCGCCGGCACGCCGGACGCCCGGGCGCTGCTCGACAGGATCTGCCATAAGCTCAACTACACGTGGGAGCAGGAGGCGGACACGATCCGCGTACGCAGCAACCAGTTCTGTGAGGACAAGCTCTGCGAGGCGCCGGACCGCTTGCTGCAGCCGCTGCGCGCCAGGGCCTCCTCGGGCGAGCAGGTGACGCTGGACGACTACGCGAACCTGGTCTGCGCCCTGACCGAGCCGCAGACGGCTACCCTGGACGACTTCTGGGAGAACGCCTTCGGGGACATCGCCGTGCCGCGCCTGATGGGAGCGTATCGGCTCCTTGCGGTTCGGAACGACCTGCGCTTGTGGACGCTGCTGGACGCGCGCCAGCGCGAGATGGCGCTCAGCCCGAGCGGGCTGCCCGCGTCTCGCCTGAACGCCGCCCAGACTTCGGCATACCTCCTGGCGGCAGCCAACCGTGAGCCCAGTACGGTGGGGTGGGCGCCGTCCGGGTACGAGCCCACGCGCGACGACATCCTGGCGGGCGCCTTCACGGTGAGGCGCAGCGAGCAGGCGATCATCATGTCGCCGCCAGATGCATCGGGGCACTCCCAGGTGACGGCCTACACGTTCACCCCCGGATACCCAGGCCCGGTACAGGACGCGCCTGGCCCTCGGTTCCTCGACACCGGCGTTGGGCTGCCGGAAGACTCGAGCCGGCGTCCCTGCAACCAGTACTCCTTCTGCTACCTCCCGGCCGCAGGCGACAGCCCTCTGCGAACGTCGGTGTTCATGATCCAGCGCACGCGCAAGGCCAAGGGCACCGAGGAGTAGCACACTCCGACGCGCAACGGCCGAAGCCGTGCGGTAGTCTTCGTTCACTTCGCGGATTCGCGACGCTATCTCGTCCGTATCTGTGGCAGGAGCGCCGACGGCCCTGGCGCTCGCCTGGAGGAACGCGACATGCTCCCTCGGTACTCCCATCGAACGCGCACCTGGTTCGTGCTAGCCGTCGCCACCGCGGCCCTGCATCCGGCGCCCGCCTGGTCTCAGGCTAGCGCCGACGCCTACAAGACGGATGCGCGCCTGAACGCACCGATCACGCTCAACCTGCGCGACGCATCGTTCGCCGACGTGACCAAGGCCATCTCGGATGGCACCAAGGTCGACATCGGCGCCGGCCCGGCGGTCGCGGACGACAAGGCCAGCCTGTTCGTCAAGGAGCGCCCGGCGCGCGACGTGATGGCCGACATCGCCCGCCACTTCGGATGCCGCTGGCGAGCCGCCGCGAAGGGCTACGTCCTGGAGATCACCTCGGACCAGTCCACGCTCGAAGCAGCGCTGCGCTCCAAGCTGCGGGAGCGCGCCCTGGCCGCCCTCGACGCCCGGATGCGCGCAATCCAGCAGCTTCAGGGCTATGGCGACGACCAGATCGACGCCCGCCTCAAGGAGGTCGGCTCGGCGCTGGCCAACTCGGAACTGGGCAAGCGCGAGCGCTCGGCCCTCGCCGAGGAGCAGCAGGTCCTGCGCGACTTCCGCCAGCCCGGCGGGAGGGTGGGGGCCGCCATCTTCTCCGGGCTTACGGTGCTCCAGCGCAACGAGCTGATCTCGGGCCGGGAGGTCCACATCGGGGAGCTGCCTGCGAACCTGGCTGCCGAGGTCCACAAGGCGGTCAGCGGCCAGGGAAGCAACAAGTTCGCCACGTTCTCCATGTCGGCCACCACGAACGGCGAGAAGCCCGAGCTGCCGACCATCACGAACCCGGACAACCTGCCGCCGGTCGGAGCCGGGGCATCGCTGCGCATCCTCTCCGGCGACGACATCGGCATCGGACGAGGCGCCCAACCGAACGCCAGCCTGCAGCTCCGCATCTCGCTCTCCAGCATCCGCGGCTCCGAGGCCCAGCGGCAGACCATCGGCACCCAGTGGTCCACCTCGGTCCGGCCCAGCGGCATGGAGCCGGTACAGCGGATCGAGGAGACCAACGACCCGGCGCTGAACCAGCAGGTCGAGATCAGGCTGGCGACGTCCGGGGGAGATGCGGGCGCGGTTCCGGGCCTGTCTCGGGCCGTCCAGCCCTCGCTGGGCGCGCTCGCCGAGCAGCTCCATGCGCAGGCCGGCCTCGACATCGTGTCCGACAGCTTCATCCGGGCGCGCGTGACGCCCAACCTGGTGACAGGCAAGCGCTCGGTCCTCGCCGTTCTGAACGCGGTCTGCGACGATCTGGACTACGCGTGGGAGAAGAACGGCAGCACCATCCGGCTCAGGAGCAACCGGTTCTACGACGACCGGCCCGCCGAAGCGCCGGACCGCTGCCTCAAGACGCTGCGGAATCGCGCCGCCGCCAAGGAGCAAGCGACCCTCGACGACTTCGCCGCGCTGGCATCCAGCCTCAAAGACCCGCAGATCAAGAGCCTCGACACCTACTGGGACACCTACTTCGCCGGCCAGACCGTGCCGCGCCTCGGAGGGATGGGACGCCTCTTCGCCAACCGGTGGGACCTGCGCTTCTGGTCGACGCTGACCCCGCTGCAGCGCCAGCCGCTCCTCGCCGGCGACATCCTCCCCGTCTCACGCATGACGCGTGGGCAGGCCGAGGCGTTCGTGGCGGCGCTCACTGCCAACGACGACCCCATCGGCGCAGCCATGCGCCAGAAGCAGCCCGAGCCGACCCGCCAGGACGTCGCGACGGGCGGGTTCAGCCTGAAGGCAGGCGTCGCACACCAGTTCACGGCGGGCACGCCCAGCATGGAGGGCGTCGGGGGCTCGTCGAACGCGGTCGCCATCATGTCGATCCATACGAGCGACTCTCGCGGCGGCGCCGGCAAGGCCCCCGAGCTGCCGTCGAACATCAAGCCGCGCATCGTCGGGCCAGATGGGAACGAGATGTCGCTCGACCAGATGCAGAAGCAGACCCTCAACAGCTACATGTTCTCCTACTACCTGGCCGGCAGCGACAAGCCCGCCAAGACCTCGCCCATCATGATCCCGCAGTCCGGCAAGGCCAAGGGCGGGTAGTACGTCGAGCAGTGGTCGTCGCTGAGGCCCGGGCGCTGCAGCATGCCCCGGGCCTCGTTGTCGTCTGGTGTGGAGCCCTGGAGGGCGCCGCGCCGTCGCCACCCGAGGAGACGCGCCATCCCACGGCGAACTACGGAGCATTCGGCCCCGACACCCAGAGGAGGTGCGCCATGTTCATCGTGCTCTGCGCCGCCGCAGCCGGCACGCCGCCGGCCCCGCTCTACGAGTCCCAGCTCATCTTCGCGCCGCAGCCCAAGCACAACCACGGAAGCTGCATCGTGGAATGCCCCAATGGCGACCTGCTCGCCGTCTGGTACCGCGGGTCGGGCGAGCGGACGGCGGACGACGTCGACATCGTCGGGTCGCGGCTCCGCAAGGGCGCGAGCAAGTGGAACGACGTGTTTCCCGTCGCCAGCACGCCGGGCTTCCCGGACTGCAACCCCTGCATGATCATCGACCGGGCGCGGAAGCTCTGGCTCTTCTGGCCCGTCATCCTGGACAACCACTGGGAGAGCGCCCTGCTGAAGTGCCGCACGAGCCGCAGCTACACCCGCGATGCCGGGGCGCCGAAGTGGGAGTGGGAGAGCGTCGTGCCGCTGAAGCCCGGCCCCGAGTTCGCCGAGGCGGTCGAGCGCGACCTGGACAAGCAGTGGGCCCCGTACCGCCAGGGCGCCCCGGCGGAGGCGATCGCCAAGCTCGACACCTATCTCGCCGAGCGGCACGGCCACCTGCAGGACAAGCTCAAGGTGCGCCTCGGGTGGATGCCCAGGCCGCACCCGTTCATCACCAGGTCGGGGCGCCTGCTGGTCGGCCTCTACTCGGATGGGTGGGACTTCTCGATGATGGCCTACACGGACGACGGCGGCGCGACCTGGCAGTGCAGCGAGCCGCTCGTGGGCCCGGGCAACGTGCAGCCCTCCATCGTGCAGCGCAAGGACGGCACGCTGGTCGCCTACTTCCGCGACAATGGCCCGCCTCCGCAGCGCGTGATGGTCAGCGAGTCGCGCGACGACGGGCGCACCTGGACGCTGGCGCACGACACCGCGCTGCCGGATCCCGGCGCCGGGCTGGAGGCCGTCGTGCTGCGCAGCGGGCGGTGGCTGCTCATCAACAACAACACCGAGGGCGGCCGGCACCGGCTGTCCATCTCGGTGTCGGAGGATGAGGGCAAGACGTGGCCGCGCGTGGTGCCGCTGGAGGACGACCCGCCGGGCGCCGGCGCCGGCTCCTACTCCTACCCGAGCATCCTCCAGGCGAAGGACGGCACCATTCACGTCACGTACAGCCACTCGCACAGCCAGGGCGAACAGAAGGGCGAGTCCATCAAGTACGTGCACATCAACGAGGCGTGGCTGCTTCGATAGGCTCCTGCGCCGTGTGCCGGTTCACGAGGCCAAGTACGGACCCCACCGCGAGCACCGCGACGGTGCCCGCGGTGGGGATGAACAGGTCGTGGAAGGGGCTGCGAGCCGCGGCCCACGCCTCCGGCCACACCGGCAGCTTCGAGAGCGTCATCCAGACGATGAGCGCCACGCCGGTGGTCAGCCCGACGACCGCGGCCTTGTTGCCCGCGCGTGTCGCGAGCCCCAGGACGAACAGCCCGATGAGGCCGCCTCCGAGCAGCCCCGCCACCTTCCACGAGAAGTCCACGGTCGGCCCGATCTTGAGGGTCATCACCAGCGCGAACCCGATGCACGCCAGCCCCCAAAGCACCGTGGAGACGTGCAGCACGCGGAGGCACTGCCGGTCGCTGGCGTCGGGTCGCGCGCGCTTGTAGAAGTCGGTCAGCGTCAGCGTGGCCATGCTGTTCAGGTTGGTGTCCATCGACGCCGCGAAGATGGCCGCGATGACCAGCCCGCTGAGGCCCACCGGCAGTTGGTGCGTGATGAAGTAGGGGAACACCGCGTCGGGGTCCTTCACCGCGTCGAGCGTGGCGGGCAGCAGGTGCGGTTGAACGTGGTAGTACGCGAACAGCGCCGCGCCCATGAAGAAGAAGAACGCCCCCACCGGCATGTACATGAGCCCGGCGATCCAGACGCTCCGCTTCGCGTCGGCATCGCTCCGGGCGCTCACGTACCGCTGGATGTAGCTCTGGTCCACCCCCCAGTTCCGCAGGTGCTCGACGATCGCCGCCGCGACCACCAGCCACAGCGTCTGGTGCATCGGCGACAAGTCGTACGGGCCGAAGCCCATCTTCCCATGCTCAGCCGCCACGCTGAGCACCGCCGGCAGCCCGCCCGGCATCGTGGCCACAAGTACCACGATGCAGATGATGGGGCCTGCGATGAGGATGACGCTCTGCACCACGCCGGTCCACACCACCGCCTGGATGCCGCCGAAGAGGGTGTAGGTGGTCATCACCAGGCCCGTGACGACGATGATCGCGATCGGGAGCCACGCGGGAGCATCGGCCCCGGCGACGAGCGGCACCACCGCCTTCGACAACAGAAACATGATGGTGCCCATGCGCCCCATCTGCAGCAGGAGGTAGCACAGGACCCCGTACAGGCGCGCCCAGGGGCCGAACCGGTGCTCCAGGTGGTCGTACGCCGAGACCACCTTGCTGCGGCGGTAGAACGGCAGAAACCACAGCGTGGCGATCATCAGGCCGAGCGGGGTCGCCAGGACGAACCCGGCCGCGCACCAGTTGTCCGAGAAGGCCTTGCCGGGGCTGGCCAGGAAGCTGATGCTGCTGATGTAGGAGCCGAACATCGACATGCCGATCGCCCAGCCCGGCAGTGTCCGCCCCGCCGTGATGAACTGATCGGCGCTCTTGTTGCGGCGCGCGAAGAGCATGCCCACGCCGACGATGCCGACAAGGTAGAACGCCAGCACCGCGATGTCCAGCACCGCCAGGTTGTGGTTCATGCGCCTCCCTCGCTCCCAGGAGTCGGCTCAGTCGCCGTCTGACCACGAACTCGCGCCGCGCGGCAGGAAACGGGGTGCCCCGCCGACAACTGCACGGTGGCTGGACCGGCCGCGCGATTGGGCGTGGATTCGACACGCGCGGCGTTCTTCCTGCCGGCCGCGATCTCAACCTACACTCGACAAGGAGCCGCAATAGCATGGGCAAGATACGCCTGGGCATCATCGGCGTCGGCCAGATCGGCAAGCAGCACCTCGCCACCTACGAGAACATCCCGGATGCC
This sequence comes from uncultured Chthonomonadaceae bacterium, assembly GCA_964519955.1. GTDB lineage: Bacteria > Armatimonadota > Chthonomonadetes > Chthonomonadales > CAJBBX01 > CAZFLM01. The sequence goes on from CAZFLM010000007.1 coordinate 25,781, forward strand.
GAGGTCGTCGCGGCCTGCGACATCGATCTGCCGGAGCTGGACCACGTCTGCGACCGCTTCAAGATCCCCAACAAGTACAAGGACTTCCACGACCTGCTGAAGCGCGACGACCTCGATGCAGTGGACGTGTGCCTGCACAACAACCTGCACGCGCCGGCCTCCATCGCCGTCCTGGAGTCGGGCAAGCACTGCTACTGCGAGAAGCCCATCGCCGGCTCGTACATCGATGGCAAGGCGATGGTAGAGGCATCCCGCGACACCGGCAAGATGCTGCAGACCCAGATCGCGACCATCTTCTCGAAGGAGACGAAGCTCGCCAAGCGGCTGATCGACGCGGGGCGGCTCGGCAAGCTCTACCACGCGCGCTCCACCGGCTTCCGCCGCCGCGGCCGCCCGTTCGTCGATGGCTACGGCACCGCGTTCTTCGTGCAGAAAGACGTCGCGGCAGGCGGCGCGCTCTTCGACATGGGCGTGTACCACATCTCGGTCATCCTCTACCTGCTCGGCCTGCCGAAGGTCCTGCGGGTGAGCGGCAAGGTGTACCAGGAGACGGACATGGACCCGGCGCGCCGCCAGAGCAGCGGGTACAGCGTCGAGGAACTGGGCACCGGGTATGTCAAGTGCGAGGGCGGACTGACCATCGACATCATCGAGTCGTGGGCCATCCACCTGGGGAGCTTCGAGGGCAGCAGCGTCGTCGGGTCGAAGGGCGGCGTGCGCCTGGAGCCATTCAGCTACCACACGACGATGGACGACGTCGAGATGAACTCCACGTTCGAGATCGACCAGACCGACTGGCGCTGGCACCAACTCGATCCGCTGCAGAGCTGCTACGACGGCCCGCAGCAGCACTGGATCGGCGCGCTGCAGGGCAAGGTGCCGCTCATCCCCTGCGCCGAGATCGCCCTCCAGACGATGCTCATCAGCCAGGGCATCTACCTCTCCGACAAACTCGGCCGCGAAGTGACCGCCGAGGAGATCGAGAAGCTGTCGGAATCGACGGCGGTGGATCTGGGGTAGGGGGTCAGAAGCCAGAAGCCAGAAGTCAGTAGACGGCGGCGTCAGCCGTACGGAAGCCCCCACCGCATCGCGCTGGGGGCTTCTGGCTTCTGGCTTCTGACTTCTTGACATGACCACCAGCCTAACGTACACTGGTCATTGGGAGATGACTATGAAGACCGTGACCGCGTCCAGGTTCAAGGCGCAGGCGCTGGCGATGCTGGACGATGTGGCGAACAGCGGCGAGGACCTGCTGATCACGAAGCGGGGGAAGCCGATCGCGAGGGTGACTCCCTACCGCGCGCCGGACATGACGGCGCAGCCCGGGTGGCTGGCTGGCACTCTCCAGCACCTGGGCGACATCGTGAGCCCGCTGGGCGCGGACGAGTGGGAGGCGGCATCGTGAGGTACGTGCTGGACACCCACGTCTGGGTGTGGTGGCACGTGCAGCCCGAGCGTCTGTCGCCGGCCGCGCACGCCGCGCTGGCACCGGCCGCCGGCAACGAGCTGCTGCTGCCGGCCATCTGCGTCTGGGAGTTCGCCAAGCTGGTGGAGAAGGGCCGCATCGCGGTGGCGCTCCCGACCGGCCGCTGGGTCGACCTCGCCCTCCGCATGCCCGGCCTCCGCCTCGCCCCGCTCACGCCGGAGGTCAGCGTCGCCTCGGCAGCGCTCCCAGGCGACTTCCACAGCGACCCCGCCGACCAGATGATCGTGGCAACCGCCCGCATCGAGGGCGCCACCCTCATCACCGCCGACGAGCGCATCCGAGCCTACCCGCACGTGGCGACGAGATGGTGAGGGTAGAAGTCAGAAGCAATAAGCCAGAAGACGGCAGCGCCAGCCATACAGAAGCCCCCAGCGCATCGCGGTGGGGGCTTCTTGCTTCTTGCTTCTTGCTTCTGACTTCTGCCGTCCCGCTACTTCACCGCCGCCAGCGCCGCCTCCGCATCCACGTGATCGAGCCGCGGTCCGAGCTGGCTGACGACCTGGGCGGCCATGTACGAGGCGAGGCGGCCCGTGGCGTCCAGGTCCATGCCGTGCGTCAGGCCGAAGAGCAGGCCGGCCGCGTACATGTCGCCGGCGCCGGTCGTGTCGACGGCGGTCACGGGACACGGCGCAATCTGGTGGTCGGCGCCGTCCGCGCGCAGCAGAGAGCCGTGCTCGTCCATCGTCACCGCCGCGATCGCGCAGCTCTCGTTCAGCACGCGGATGGCGTCGGCTGCCTTCTCCGTCTCCGTGAGCGCCATCGCCTCGTGCGCGTTGCCGATCACGACATCCACGTGCTCGGCCAGCAGCCTGCGGAAGTCCCCCTTGTGGCGGTGCACGCAGAACGGGTCCGACAGGCTGAGCGCAACCTGCACCCCGGCGCGGTTGGCCTCGCTCATGGCGTAGAGCACCGCTTCCTTCTGCGTGTCGGTGTCCCAGAGGTACCCGGTGACATAGAGGTACTTGCTGCTCACCACATCGTCCACCACGACATCGCGGCGCTGGAGCGAGCGCGACATGCCGAGGAACGTCAGCATCGTGCGCTGCGCGTCGGGGGTGATGAGCACCAGGCAGATGCCCGTCGAGCCCGCGCCGATGCCCAGGTTCGGCTTCACACCCTTCGCCAGGAGCCCCGAGTTGTACCGCTCCCCGTGCTGGTCCGCTCCCACGCGGCTGGTGAACGACGCGCTCCCGCCCAACTGCGCAACGCCGATCATCGTGTTCGCGCCTGACCCGCCCGGCTCCGTGTTGACGATCGAGGTGTAGATCTTCGACACGATGGCCCGCTGCTGCTCGTCCCCGATCAGCGCCATGCTCCCCTTCGCCAGGTTCAGCTCAGACAGCGTCTCCTCTGCCACTTCGGCCTGGATATCGAACAGGGCATTGCACATTCCGTAGACATCGTACTGCATGTATCGGTCTCCCTTGCGTCGGTCGGGTGGGCGCACCGCGCGCCTCGTCATTCTTGATTATGGCCGCTTCCGACTCCGAGGCGATGGCGCGATCCGAGGAAACGGCCCGCGGCGCGGCGTAAAGGGATGGGAAGACACACCTGTCGCACGCCGGAACCCGAAAGGAAGCCCCATGCACCGCACGATGCTCGCCGCGCTCGCCGCGCTGACCGTTGGCCTCTGCCTGCCCGCCCAGGCGCAGGCGCCGTTCCGCTTCCTGCACATCACCGACACCCACGTCTCCTCACCTGAGCACCAGAGGGCCGTCGAGGACTTGGTCACCAAGGCATCGGCGATGACCCCGAAGCCCGCGTTCATCGTCAACACCGGCGACATCACGGAACTGGGATTCCCGGAGGAGTATGCGAAGTACACATCCGCCATCAAGGGATCGACCATCCCGGTCCACAACTGCCCGGGCAACCACGACGTGCGCTGGGCGCCGCTGGGCAAGCAGGCGTTCACCGACGCGCTCGGGGACCGCTACCACTCCTTCACGCACGAAGGCATCCACGTCGTGCTGCTCGACAGCACCGTCCTGCTGGAGCACTGGGGCCACTTCGATCCAGCGATGCTGCGCTGGCTGGAGGCCGACCTCAAGAAGCAGCGCAAGGGCACGCCGATCGTGCTCGCCTTCCACGCCTGGGTGGGCCGCGACGCGCCGAGCATCGACAACGAGGAGGCCCTCTTCCGCGCCATTGCGCCGTACAACGTCGTCGCCATGCTGATCGGCCACGGGCACAGCGATCTGCAGTGGAAGGTCAACGGCATCAACTGCTTCATGGCCAAGGGGCTCTATCAGGGCAGCTACCACATCGTCGACGTGGACGCCAAGAACCTGACCGTCACGCGCGTCTCGACGGAGGCGCCCAACGGCAAGGTCATCGCCACCATCGCGCGCGCGGGCACCGGACGGCGCTCGGTCGGCTTCGCGTGGGACGACCCGAACATCCCGTACCTGGCGCGGCGCCGCCTGCTGGCCGAGATGCGCATCGACGACAAGCAGATCAGCGAAGACAAGATCACGTGCGCCTACGCCATCGACGACGGCAAGCCCACCCCGATGCCGGTGGACACCCGCGACAAGAAGGGGCTGAGCTTCATCGGAGAGTTCGAGACGAAGGATCTCTCGGATGGCGCGCACCGCGCCCGCATCCTCCTCACTGCGCCCGACGGCGAGGTGCTCCGCCGCGACGAGTGGTTCCGGGTCGAGCGGCTGGAGGGGCACGCCAGGTCGGCGTGGGACGATCCGTTCCAGGCCAGCGACACCATCCAGTCGAGCCCCGCCGTCGCCGACGGCACGGTCTACACCTCCTCGCTCGACGGCAAGGTGTACGCCGTCGACGCGAAGACCGGCAAGCAGCGCTGGGCGGCAGCGACGAAGGGCGGCATCTTCTCCTCGCCGGTGGTCGCCAACGGCGTGGTGTACGTCGGCTCGATGGACCACTGGCTCTACGCGATGGACGCGAAGTCAGGCAAGGCGCAGTGGCGCTGCGACACGGGCAGCCCGCTGTTCGCATCGGCGGCCGTGGCTGACGGCATCGTGTGCATCGGCGGCAACAAGGCGATCTACGGCGTCGATGCCGCCACCGGCAAGGAGGTCTGGAAGCAGGAGGCCAAGGGCTTCTTCCAGTCGCGCGCGGTCACCGCAGGCGGCCTCTTCTTCCTGGGCGGATGGGGCAACACGTTCTACGCCCTGGACACCAAGACCGGCACGCCGAAGTGGACTGCGACGATCGGGCGCACGAAGGGCGGGCGAGGGAACATCTCGTTCTACTACTCCCCGGCCATCGCCTCACCCACGCTGGGGGACGGCAAGGTGTACGTCTGCACCAACGACGGCGTGCTGCACGCGATGGACCAGGCCACCGGCACGGAGGTGTGGATCGCGCGGGCGCCGTCCGGCGGCGACGGGTTCGGCTACTCGTCGCCCCTCTACGCGGACGGCCGCATCTACGTCGGCGGACTGGGCGAGGCCAACCGCGGCAACTGCTATGCGCTGGACGCGAAGACCGGCGCACTGATCTGGAACTGCGCGACCGGAGCGGACAACTACGACTCCGGCCCGGCCCTGGCGGGCGACTACGTAGTCATCGGCTCCGTCGCGGGTAAGCTGACGTGGATCGAGCGCGCCACCGGCAAGGTGAAGCACACCTACACGATGGACGAGAGCTTCAGTTTCTCGACCGCTGCCTGGGCCGCCAACGTGGCCTACATGACGGCGATGAGCGGCCGCCTCTACGCGATCCAGACGCCGTAGCGAACGGAGCACTGGCCGCCGCGGGCCATGAATGACCCGCCTGGAGGGCCTGCGGCCAAGCGCCCTCCGGGCGCACCGACAACCCATCCGACCAATTCGACTGATCAGACCTTCTTCCTTGAGGAGATAACCGAATGCACTTCACGCCCCTGATCCTGGCGCTCGTCCTGTGCGCGAGCCTGGCCGCCGCGGCTGCCGCGGCGCCGGACGTGCCCAGGCCCGAGCACCCGCGCCCCGACTTCCTGCGCGACAACTGGCTCAACCTGAACGGTACGTGGCAGTTCGAGATCGACACGAAGGCCGACGGCGAAGAGCGCGGCCTCACGAGCGGCAAGGACCTGGCCCAGAAGATCACCGTGCCGTTCTGCCCCGAGAGCAAGCTCTCAGGCATCGGCAACCGCGACTTCATGACCCACGTGTGGTACCGCCGCACGTTCGACCTGCCCGCCGCCATGGTGGGCAAGCGCGTCCTGCTGCACTTCGGCGCGGTCGACTGGTACACGCGCGTCTGGGTCAACGGCCAGCTCGTCGGCGAGCACCGCGGCGGCTACTCGGCCTTCGCGTTCGACATCACCGGCGCCGTGAAGCCCACCGGCAACGAGATCGTGGTGGGGGTCGTCGACGAGACCCGCGGCGGCAAGCAGGCCACCGGCAAGCAGGCCCAGTCGCAGGAGAGCGAGGGCTGCGTCTACACGCGCACTACCGGCATCTGGCAGACCGTGTACCTGGAGGCGGCAGGCGAGTCCTACGTGCGGGAGATCGCGCTGACGCCGGACGCCGACGGCGGGCGCCTGATGGCGCAGCTCTGGATCGACGGTCCGCAGGAAGGCGTCACGGTCCGGCTGCGCGCCTACTGGGGCGGCAAGCTCGTGGGCGATGAGACCGTGCCGGCGAACTGGCGCGGCACCCAGGCGGCGCTCAAGCTCGCCAAGGTCGCGCTCTGGCAGCCGGGCAAGGGCGGTCTCTACGACCTCCGCATCGACGTGCTGCGCGGCAAGGAGACGATCGACACGGTCAAGTCGTACTTCGGCCTCCGCACCCTCTCCATCGTCGGCAACCGCTTCCTCATCAACGATAAGCCGGTCTTCCAGCGCCTCGTGCTCGACCAGGGCTTCTACCCGGATGGCATCTACACCGCCGCGACCGAGGAAGCGCTGAAGAAGGACATCGAGCTGTCCGTGGCAGCCGGCTTCAACGGCGCCCGCCTGCACCAGAAGGTCTTCGAGCCGCGCCTGCTCTACTGGGCCGACAAGCTCGGCTACATCGTGTGGGGCGAGTACCCGTCCTGGGGCCTGAACCTGGGCAACCCGCAGGCCGTGGCGCACGCGCTCGAGGAGTGGCGCGAGGTCGTCGTGCGCGACCGCAACCACCCGGCCATCGTCGGCTGGTGCCCGCTCAACGAGACCGGCGGCGACGTACCCGTGGCCAACGCGCAGATCCTGTTCGCCACCACGCGCACGATGGACCCGACGCGCCCGTACCTCGACACGAGCGGCTACGTTCACCTCGTGCCCGAAACCGACGTGTACGACTGCCACGACTACGACCAGAACCCGGCCTCGTTCAAGGCGCGCTACGAGCAGTTCAGCCAGACCGGCACGGACGCCTGGAACAACGCCCCGAACGACCCGCGCAGCGCCTATCGCGGCCAGCCCTACTTCGTCAGCGAGTACGGCGGCATCCGCCTGAAGACCGACCGCTCGAGCGGCGGCTGGGGCTACGGCGAGACCGACCTCGAGGGATACCTGGCGCGCTACAAAGGCCTGACCGACGTCCTCCTGGACAACCCGAACATGTTCGCGTTCTGCTACACCCAGCTCACCGACGTGGAGCAGGAGCAGAACGGGATCTACTTCTACGACCGCACCAACAAGCACGACCCGGCCCTGATCCGCAAGATCAACGCGCGCAAGGCCGCCTACGAGACCCAGGGGCCGCGCATCCGCAAGGTCACGTGGGAGCCGCTGCTGCCGACCTCGGAGAAGGAGCCGCAGGGCTGGGGCTACACGTTCCGCCAGCCCGATCCCGAGTGGAACCAGCGCGGCTACGACCCGAAGAGCTGGCAGTCCGGCATGGGCGGGTTCGGCTCCAAGGACACGCCGAACGCCGTCATCGGCACCGAGTGGACCACGGACGACATCTGGCTCCGCCGCACGTTCAAGGTCGAGAAGGTGGAGTTCGAGCTGGCCGCGATCCGCATCTACCACGACGAGGACGCCGAGGTCTACGTGAACGGCAAGCTCATCGTCAAGAAGGCCGGCTTCCAGAACAGCTACTCGAGCGTCGACGTCACCGATGCCCTGCGCAAGGTTCTGAAGCCGGGCGTCAACGTGATCGGCGTCCACTGCCACCAGACTCAGGGCGGGCAGGGCATCGACGTGGGGGTCATGGTGGGACATGAAGAGAAGCCCGCGAAGTAGGACCGCCCCGTTCGTCGCCGCACTCTCCGTCGCCTCGTGCTGCCTGCTTGCGGGCAGCACGAGGGCGTCGGCCTCCTCCACGCAGTCACCCTGGTCCCTCCTGCGCGTGCCCGGCTTCTGGGAGCAGCAGGCGGGCGGCAAGTACGCCAACCTCGACGGCTTCGCCTGGTACCGCTGCTTCGTCAAGGTGCCGAAGGCGTGGCAGGGCAAGTCGCTGCGCCTGAACCTGGGGCAGATCGATGACTGCGACGAGGCGTCCGTCAATGGGACGAAGGTGGGAGCGACCGGCACGCTGCCCCCAACCTACCGCGGCCTCTCGGGCGAGCAGCGCCGCTACACGGTCCCGGCAGCCGCTGTCCGGGCCGGCGAGTACAACCTGATCGCGGTGCGCGTCTACGACGGCGGGGGAGGGGGCGGCATTTCCGGCGGCCAGCTCAGCCTCGCATGCGATGCCGGCGCAATCGATCTGAATGGGGTATGGCAGTTCCGCGCCGGCAACGATCCGGCGTGGGCGAAGTGGCCACTCGATACCGCAGGCAAGGAGGATCTGGCCGTGGCTGAGAACTACGCGCACACCGAGGGAGCCGTCAGCGCGGGCGCCGGCATCGCAGGCGCCGCCGCCGCGCCGGCCGAGCCACTGGCCCTGTGGTACCGCCAGCCCGCGGCCGACTGGGTCGAGGCGCTGCCGGTGGGCAATGGGCGGCTCGGAGCGATGGTGTTCGGCGGCGTGGACCGCGAGCGCATCCAGCTCAACGAGAACACCCTCTGGGACGGGCACCCGCAGGACACCACCAACCCCGACGCTCTGAAGTACCTGCCCGAGGTCCGCCGCCTGCTCTTCGAGGGGAAGAACGAGGAGGCCACCGACGTCGCCAACCGGCATCTGATGGGGCACCCGGCCGGAGTGAAGTCCTACCAGTCTCTCGGCGACCTGCACATCGAGCAGCCTGTGGGCGACACGGTGACGGGCTACCGCCGCGACCTCGACCTCGACACGGGTGTCGCGCGGACCACGTTCAAGGCCGGCGGCGTCACCTATACGCGCGAGGTCTTCGCCAGCCATCCCGCCCAGGTTATCGTCATCCGCGTCGCTGCCAGCAAGCCCGGGCAGTTGTCCTTCTCAGCCCGCCTGACCCGCCAGCAGGACGCGGCGTGCGCTTGGGACGAGAAGGCGGGCGAGTTGGTGCTGAGCGGGCAGGTCAAGGACATCCCGCAGGGCGAGACGCAGAGCCTCGGCATGAAGTTCATCGGCCGCCTCGCCGTGAGGGCCGCCGGAGCCAACGCGAAGGTGACAGGTGCGGGCGACAAGGCGACCGTGAGCGGGGCCGACAGCGTCCTGCTGATCCTGGCGGCCGGCACTACGCTGCGAGACAAGGCGCCGGAAACCACCACCGCCCACCAGATCGCCAGCGCGGCCGCCAAGCCCTACGCCTCGCTGAAGACCGCGCACCTCGCCGACCACCGCAAGCTCTTCCGCCGCGTCGCACTCGACCTGGGCGGCAAGCCCTCCGCGCTGCCCACCGACGAGCGGCTCGAGAACGTGCAGGGGATGGGCGAGGACGCCGGCCTAGTCGCGCTCTACTTCCAGTACGGCCGCTACCTGCTGATGGGCAGCTCGCGGCCGGGCGGCCTGCCCGCCAACCTCCAGGGGTTGTGGAACGAGCACATGAACGCGCCCTGGAACTCGGACTACCACACCAACATCAACCTGCAGATGAACTACTGGCCCGCCGAAGTGGCGAACCTGGCGGACTGCCACGAGCCGCTCTTCGACTACACCGCCTCGCTCATCCCCTCCGGCCGCAAGACCGCGAAGGTCCACTACGGCGCGCGCGGCTTCGTCGTCCACCACCTCTCCGACGTGTTCGGCTTCACGACGCCTGCCGACGGCGTGTGGGGCGTGTGGCCGGTCGGGGGCGCGTGGCTGGCGCGGCACCCGTGGGAGCACTACCTCTACAGCCGCGACCGGCAGTTCCTGGCGAAGCAGGGCTACCCGATCATGAAGGAGGCCGCGCTGTTCATGCTCGACTTCCTGGTCGCGGACCCGAAGGGCCGCCTGGTCACGTGCCCGTCGCACTCGCCCGAGAACTCGTTCCGCAAGCCTGACGGCACCACGTCGATGTTCACGTACGGCTCGACGATGGACCTGGAGATCGTCCACGACCTGTTCTCCAACGTCATTGCGGCGAGCGAGATCCTGCAGACCGACGCCGACCTCCGCCAGCAGCTCCGCGACGCGCTCGCCCGCCTCGCCCCGCTGCAGATCAGCCCGAAGACCGGGCGCCTGCAGGAGTGGATCGAGGACTACGACGAGCCGGAGCCCGGCCACCGGCACATCTCGCACATGTACGGCGTCTATCCGTCGAGCCAGCTCGTATCGGATGCCAATGGCGCGTTCCGGGCCGCCGCGCGCAAGTCGCTCGAGTACCGTCTCTCGCACGGCGGCGGGCACACCGGCTGGAGCCGCGCCTGGGTCATCAACCTGTGGGCCCGCTTCTGCGACGGCGGGCAGGCGTACGAGAACGTGCAGGCGCTGCTGCGGAAGTCCACGCTGAGGAACCTGTTCGACAACCATCCGCCGTTCCAGATCGACGGCAACTTCGGCGGCACGGCGGGCATCGCGGAGATGCTGCTGCAGAGCCACGACGGCATCGTGCGGCTGCTGCCCGCGCTGCCCAAGGCGTGGGCGACCGGCAGCTTCAAGGGCCTGCGGGCGCGCGGCGGCTACGAGATCGACCTGACGTGGCAGGACGGCAAGGTCGTCGAGGCGAAGGTGAAGGCCAGCGCGAACGGGTGGTGCCGCGTACGTGCAAGCGTGCCCCTGCGCCTCGTCTCAGGCGGCGCGGCCACGCCCGAGGCCGAGGCAGCCGGCACGCACATCACCCAGTTCACGGCGCAGCCCGGCAAGACGTACATCCTGAGGCCGTAGAGAGACAGAGGCCGGCGAGCAAGGACAGGGCACACGCCCGTAGGGGTTAAGCAATCGCGTTGCAGGCGTTCCATGACACACAACGTAGATCGCGATTGCTTAACCCGGCAACGTGGCAACACGCACAGCCTACGGGTGGAACACAACCCACCGACAACGAACCCAAGAGGACCCAACGAATGAACGATACGACGATGACGCGCCGCACGGCGCTGACGGCATTGGCGGGGGCGGCAGGCGCCGCGATGATCGGAGGCGCGGCAGAGGCGCAGACGGCCCCGAAGATCAACGGGCGGCTGAAGCAGTCCGTCAGCAAGTGGTGCTACGGCAGCTTCTCGCTGGAGGACCTGTGCAAGAAGGTCAAGGCGATGGGCCTCGTCGCGATCGACCTGCTGAACGAGGACGAGTGGAAGAAGGTGCAGGACCAGGGCCTCATCTGCTCGATGGCGAACGGGCCCAGCTCGATCGGCGACGGCTTCAACCGCGTCGAGAACCACGACCGCATGGTGAAGGAGCTGGAGCGGATGCTGCCGATCGCCAAGGCGGCGGGCGTGCCGAACATCATCGTGCTGTCCGGCAACCGGCGCGGCATGTCCGACAAGGAAGGCCTCGACAACTGCGTCAAGGGGCTCAAGCGCGTGATGCCCGCCGCGGAGCAGGTCGGCGTGAACATCGTGATGGAGCTGCTGAACAGCAAGCGCGACCACAAGGACTACATGTGCGACCACACGGCGTGGGGCGTGGAGATGTGCAAGGGCGTCGGCTCACCGCGCATGAAGCTGCTGTACGACATCTACCACATGCAGATCATGGACGGCGACGTCATCCAGACCATCAAGGACAACATTCAGTACATCGGCCACTTCCACACCGGAGGGTGCCCCGGTCGCCGCGAGATCGACGACACGCAGGAGCTGAACTACCCGGCCATCTGCAAGGCGATCGTCAAGACCGGCTTCACGGGGTACCTCGCCCACGAGTTCATCCCGAGCCGCGACCCGATACAGTCGCTGCAGCAGGCATTCACCCTCTGCGACGTGTAGAACGGCGGGGATCGGGGGATGGGGACTGGGGGCCGGGTGGCAGTTGACGCCGCCCGGCCTGTTGAGGCTCGCTCTGCTCCGACGGAACCACTGTGCACAACCAGGTCCGTTGCGAGCATCGGCCTAGAGCGCAAGCACTCTCCTGAGCGACGCGTCTACCTCGCTCATCTCCGCTTCGCCCAGAACACCCATCTGCTCGATCAGGCGATCTTTGCTGATGGTCAGGAGTTGTTCGCACTTGGCGAACGAGACCTGTCGGAGTCCGTTGCTCTCTGACGGCTCGATGCGGACGTGGAACGGCACCGGGCGCCCGGCCGAGCTGATGGCCACAACCACGGTCAGCGGGTAGCGTAGGTTCGAGTTGGCCAGATCGGTCTGGACGACAAGCCCCGGACGCCGGCCCTCCTGTTCCGATCCTCTCGCAGGATGCCAGTCCAGCCAGTAGATTCCGCCCCGGATCGGCTCAACTGGCATCGCCGGTCGCCTCCATGAAGATCGGCAGCATCCAGTCCACGTCCGAGCCCCCAAGGTCAGCGCCCACGAGCGTAAAGGCATCGTACAGAGCCTGGTCCTCGGCAGAGCGCACGAGGCCTGAGACCCCTTCCACGATCACGCTGTTGACACTCGATCGCCTGCGCTTGGCCAGGCCCTTCACCGCTTCGTGCAGAGTCACAGGCAGCCTTAGCGTGATCGTGACACTGTCACCAGCAGACTGCATGACGCACCTCCGTTCCGGGCTATCGTGGGTACATATCACCAGATGATATCACATCGTTGATCGCATGTCAAATCAGCTCCCCGCGCCCCACCCGCATCAGGTACTCCGGCGGGTCGTCGCCCGGCATGCCCACTGTCTTGAAGTGGCGCAGGCCTACCTTCTCGTAGCAGCGGATGGCGGCGGCGTTCTCCGGCTCCGGGCCCATCACGACGCAGCCGACGCGCGGGTCGGCGAAGGCGACCTCGCGCAGGAACGCCGCGAGAAGCACCGTGCCGAGCCCCTTGCCCACGTACTCGGCCTCCCCGATGAACAGGTCCACACCCGCTGCATCGTCGTCCACCTGCACGTGCTCGGCGTAGTCCGGGTAGTCGCCGATGAGGTAGGTCTGGATGTAGCCGATGGGCGCGTCGTCGAGCACCATCAGGAAGCCACGCGTGGGCCGCTCGCCGCGGGCCACCGGCAGGTAGCGCTCGGCCACCTCCTCCGGCGTCTGGTCGCGGCGCGCATACCACCGCCGCGCGGCGCCGGCGCTGAGCCACTGGTGCATGAGGGGCATGTCGCCCTCGGCGATGGGTCGAAACGAGATGCGGGGCATGGCAGGTACCTCCAGGGGCAGTGAGTTCGCCCCGGTCCCGAGGAAAGCCTCCTATCGCCGCGCGGGAGGAATGGGCGAGAGACCGGCGAACCATGACGCAACGAACCCAAAGGACGCTTCCATGTACGTATCCGTGCGCGACGACATCCTGATGATCTGCGGCTATACCCGCGTCGACGAGGGCCTCAAGTCGCTCGGCCTCGACGCCGTCGAGCTATCCGTCGATCGCTCCTACAAGGTGCATGCCCTCGTGCCCACTCCCGAGCGGCCGCACCTCTTCATCGACCGGGACGAGGACGTCGACGAACTCGCCCGCCAGAGCCGCGAAGCCGGCATCAAGATCAGCGCGCTGCTCATGCCGAACAACTTCAACGCGCCCGACATCGACGTCGAGATCGCCTGGACCATCCGTACCGTGCAGGTCGCGGCGAAGCTCGGCATCGTCGCCGTCCGCATTGACGCGATGATGCACGGTGAGCAGGAGATGCCGCTGGAGGAGCGCCAGAGCCTCTTCGCCGAGCGCATCCGCCGCGTGCTCGACGCCACCGAGGGCCTGCCCGTCGAGCTGGGCATCGAGAACCACGGCTTCCAGGGCAACGATCCGGACTTCCTCGACGGCCTGCTGGCCAAGACAGGCAACCCGCGCCTCGGCATGACGCTGGACACGGGCAACTTCTACTGGGCCGGCCACCCGCTGGACCGCGTCTACGAGATCCTGGCCCACTTCGCCCCGGTGGCCAAGCACACCCACGTCAAGAACATCTGCTACCCCGAGGCGATGCGCAACACGCAGCGGGAGCTGGGTTACGAGTACGAGCAGTACGTGTCACCCATCCTGGATGGCGATATCGACACGGATCGCGTCATCGCCATCCTGAAGGCAGGCGGCTACGACCGCGACCTGTGCATCGAGGACGAGTCGTTCGGCAAGTACGGCACCGAGGCCCGCCAGGCCAACCTGCGCGCGGCGGCGGAGTACTTCAAGGCGCACGTGTAGGAGCCCGGCGCGCCGCGGAGGGCGCGCCACACGGGTCGGTGGGAGAGGCAGTCGTGGGGTGGGGCCTCCGCGCCCCGCCGAGTCCTTGACGTTGCACGATTGTGCGCG
>CAZFLM010000007.1:39886-100317 GCA_964519955.1 uncultured Chthonomonadaceae bacterium
GACGTTGCACGATTGTGCGCGTTCTGGCGCTCCCGGCGCGCCGCGGAGGGCGCGCTCCACAGGTCGGTGGGAGAGGCGATTGTGGGGTGGGGCCTCCGCGCCCCGCCGGGTCCTTGACGTTGCACGATTGTGCGCGTTCTGGCGCGCCCCACAGGGTCGGTCAGCAACGGAGGTCCGCCCGATGAAGAGCCGCATCTGGCCCATGATCGTCGCTCCCGCCGTCGCGCTGAGCATCGGCTGGGGCATTCGCGGCAACTTCGGCCACGAGCACGGCGCCATGATGCCGGGCGCCCTGGCCGCGATGGCGGCCGTCCTCGTCGCGGGGCGCGCGGACTGGCACCGGCGCGTCGCCTACTTCGGCGCGTTCGGCGCGCTGGGCTGGGCGTTCGGCGGCTCGATGTCCTACGGCCACGTGCTGGGCTACGCGAACTCCATCGACTCGCCGACGGTGGCCTACGGCTATGCCTGCCTGTTCCTCATCGGCTTCTTGTGGGCCGCGGTAGGGGGCGCCGCGACGGCACTTTCCGCCTACCTCTCCCGCGAGCGGCTGACCGAGCTGTTCGCGCCGGTCCTGCTCTTCTTCGGGGTCCTGGCCCTGCACGATCTCACCTACGAGCCGCTGAACGTCTGGCTCGCGAACGCTCTGCATGGCGCATCCATCACCGCCTCCTACACCTTCCGCCAGGACGAGCCGCTCTACTGGTTCGACGCCGACTGGACGACCGCGCTCATCGGCGTCCTCGTCCCGCTCGCCTACGCAGCCTGGCGCCGCCGGTTCGACCGGGCGACGTCGCTGATGCTGCACCTGTCCGTGGGCTGGTGGGCCGGCTTCCTGCTCTTCCCCGTGCTCCTCGGATGGCGCATGACCCCGCCGCGCGGCGACAACTGGGCCGGGTGCCTCGGCCTCACCGCCGGCCTGTGGGTCTACCTGTGGCGCGAGAACCTGCGCGGCGTGCTGTTCGCGTCGCTGCTGGCCGGCTTCGTCGGCGGGGCCGGCTTCGCGCTCGCCACGCTCTTCCAGGCGCTCGAGGTCACCACGGCCTGGCCGACGAACTGGCACAGCGTGCTGGAGCAGACGTACGGCCTCATCAACGGCATCGGCATCGGCGCGGTGATGCTCGTCCTGCGCAGCCGGGCACCGCGCGTCTCCGACGAGCCGGCCGTGCGCCGCTGGACCGACTGGTTTGCCCCGGCTGCCGTGTTCATCCTCGTCTCCTACCTGAACCTGCGAAAGAACCCGGAGGAGTGGGTCAAGTCGAAGGCGATGGCGCCGGTCCTGGCTGGCCTGCAACCCATCACCTGGTTCAACCTGGCCTACCTGGCCCTCGCCATCGCGACGGTCTGGCTCCTGGTCACGCACCTGCGCCGCGGGCTGCCGCTCGTGCCGACAACGTGGCTCGGCAAGGGGCAGGCGCTGCTGCTCGCATTCCTCTGGTGCGTCGTCGTGGGCAACTTCGAGCGGGCCCTGCCGAGCTTCGCAGCCCAGCGCCTCATCACCGAGGGGGTCATCTTCGCCAACGCCGTCATCCTGACGCTGCTGATCCTGCTGGCCCCCGTCGCGACGCCGCCCGAGCCGGAGGAGCCCGCGTCGTGGTCACGCCACCTACGCCGCACCAACGCCTGGGGCATCGCCGGAGCCATCGCCTGCGTGCTGGTATCTTGGTCGCTGACGCGCGCCTTCTCGACCGACGAGACCGTGAAGTTCCGCGGCAACCACATCCGCTTCGGCCCGCACGCAACCGCAACCACCGAGAAGCCGAGACCTGGAGCGCCGCACCCGTGACCGGTCGGGCTCTGAGGCACCCGCCTGAGGGGCGTGCCGCCAACCGCCGCGCTGGGCGCGTCCGCAGGACGCTTGGCCGCAGGCCCGCCAGCCGGGTGATTCATCACCCGGAGCGCCGCACCCGGGACCGGTCGGGCTCTGAAGAACCCGTCGAGGCAGCGCGTGCGTCCGCAGGACGCTTGGCCGAAGGCCCGCCAGACGGGTGATTCATCACCCGGACGCCGAAGGCCCGCCAGACGGGTGATTCATCACCCGGACGCCGAAGGCTCGCCAGACGAGTGGTTCATCGCCCGGACGCCGAAGGCCCGCCAGACGGGTGATTCATCACCCGGACGCCCGGCGCGCCGCACCCGTAACTGGTCGGCCACAGCGTTCGTCGTAGGGACGCGGCAGCCAACGCCGCCGCACGCCGCGTCACGTCACCCGAAGGAGAGCCACTCGACATGCCCATCGCCCGCCGCCTGCCCATCCTTATCCTGACCGCCGTCTCGATCGCCGCCTCCGCCCAGGCGCCCAAGCTGCAGTGGAAGCCGCTGGGCGAGCCCGGCTGCGGCGGGTGGGTCACGTCGCTCGCGGTGAGTCCGCACGACGCCAAGCGCGTGCTGGTCGGCGGCGACATGCTGGGCGTTGGGCTGAGCACGGACGCAGGCGACACGTGGCAGCCGACCTTCGGGTTCAAGAGCTGGGAGATCGCCGACATCACGTTCCATCCGGACAACTGGCGCATCGTCTGGGCCGGGACGATGAGCGGGCCCTACCGCAGCAAGGACGCCGGCGTCCACTGGAACGAGATGCGCGAGGGCTTCCCGCCTCCGGCGGACTTCAGCTACAGCGCCCCGATCCAGGCCGTGATCTACGACCCGAGGAACCCCGACCGCCTCCTCGCGCTCGGCGGGTCGCACCGGCGCTGGGGCTCGCCCGGCACGCCGCTCTGGGGCGCCGTGTGGGAGAGCAAGGACGCCGGCGAGCACTGGACAAAGCTCTCCACCGTCGCCGACGAGAAGGGGGTGGGGCGCAACATCGTCTCCGGCGCGTTCGGCGCAGGCTCCTCCGACCGCGTCTACGTGGCTGCCGACCAGATCGGCGTTCTGGTGAGCGACGACGGCGGCAAGACGTGGCAGCCGCGCAACGAGGGCCTGCCGCACCTGAACGTCAACCAGCTCGCGCTGCACCCCACGAAGCGCGACACGCTCTGGGCCGCGCTCGGGAACGTGCGCACAGGCGACAAGGGCGAGTTCCGCCCCGGCGGCGTCTTCCGCTCCGATGACGGCGGCAAGACCTGGCAGCCGATGCAGGCGGGCCTGAGCCGGAAGATCGGCGACAACGAGAACTTCACCGCGCGTTACGAGGCGATCGCCGTCTCGCCACCGTTCCCCGACCGCCTCGTGACCTGCGACACGTCGTGGACCGGCGGGACGCTCTACCTCTCCCGCAACGGCTCCGCGGACTGGACCAAGTGCGTCACCCGGGCCGACGTCGACGCGCTGCTGACCTCCGGCATGTGCATGACGGTGATCACCTGCGCGCCGAAGGACAAGGACATGCTCTACGTCGCTGGCGCCGAGTACATCCTGCGCAGCGGCGACTTCGGCCGCACCTGGAAGGACATCTCCGCCCGGCACGAGGGCGCCGGCTGGGCCGGCACGGGGTACTCGGGATGGGTGTGCAACCAGTTCCGCTTCGACCCGGCCGACCGGCAGCACGCCGTCTGGCTCGCCATGGACGCGGGCAACTTCTGGCAGACGCGCAACGAGGGAAAGTCGTGGACCCGTAAGCAATTCGGACTGGAGGACTGGGGCGGCGCGAACGACATCGCGTTCACCGGCGAGCAGGCCATGCTCGTCACGCTCGGCCAGGCCGGGGTCTTCGGCGGCATCGGACGCACCGTCGATGGCGGGCGCAAGTGGGACATCCTGGCCGGCGCGGCATGCGGCCTGCCGGAGCGCGGCATTCAGGAGACGCCCGCCGTCGGCATCGTCGCGGACCCGGGCAACGCGGGCACCGTCTGGGCAGCCATTGGAGGCCGGGTTCTCCAGACCACCGATGGCGGCGAGAAATGGGCGGCGGTCTGCGATGGCCCCGGCATCGAGTGGCTCGCCTCGCCGCCCGGCAAGGTGCTGCCCCTCTACGCGGGCGGCAAGGAGGGCGTGTACCGCAGCGAGGACGGCGCCAAGTTCGAGCTGATGGCCGGCAGCCCGAAGCCCGCGACGCGCCTGACCGTCGACGGCGAGGGCCACGTCTGGGCGACCTCGTGGCGCGGCGCCGGCGGCCTCTGGAAGTGGGACGGGGCCGCGTGGGCGAAGGTGCGCGACGGGCTCTACATCTCGTGCGTGGCAGTCGACCCGACCAACACCCAGCGCGTGGCCTGCGCACAGGACGACCACCCGTTCCACGATGTCTCCCACGGCGACGGCGTGTGGATCTCGGAGGACGGCGGCAAGACGTGGACCTGCCAGGCCGACGGGCTGCCCGTCCTGCGCGGCTCGGTCCTGGCCATCAACCCGCACGACCCGGAGCAGATCGTGTTCGGCACGTCGGGACGCGGCTTCTTCACGGCGCGGTGGCCCAGGAAGTAGCCCATTGGGGGCCGTCTGCGCCGTTGCCCGGGTGGCGCGGGCATCGAACCGCGAGGGAGGTCGGCATGATCGCGTACTGGCTGCAGGGCGGACTCCTGCTGGCCGTGCTCGCGGTCTGGGGATGCGTCGGCGTGGTGCGCGCCGCCATGCTGTACCGGCGAGGCGTGTTGGTGCTGGTCGCCGACCGCCACCGATCGCCGGCCAGGATGGCGGGAGACACCATCGCCGTCGCGGTCCTCGGGCTCTACGTGCACCAGGCCCTCGTCTACTCCGCGCGGGTCGTTACCCCGTCGACGCCGGGCTTGGGATACCTGGTGCTCGACTCCCCGTGGGCTCGGGCCATCGGGGCCGTGCTGGTGGTCGTGGCGGCCGCGCTCTACACCGTCGCGGTCGTCCAGCTCGGCTCGTCATGGCGCCTGGGGGTAGACCGCGACAAGCCCGGTCCCCTCGTGACGAGCGGCGTCTACGCGTGGTCGCGGCACCCGATCTATGTCGCCTTCGTCCTGCTGTTCCTCGGCAGCTTCCTCCTGCTCGGCCGCCTTGTGTTCCTCGTCCTGCTCGGCGCAATGTGCGCCGTCCTGTACGCCTATGCCATCATTGAGGAGCGGTTCCTGGCGGCCAGATTCGGCGACTCGTATGCCGGTTACGCGGCGCGCGTCGCCCGGTGGGTCACCTGGCCCGCGCACCGGCCGCCAGATCGACCGCAAACGTGATGTTCCGACGGGAACCGATCCCGACCTCCGTCGTCTTGAGCGAGGGCGAGTGGGTGACAGAGCAGCCGGCGGCCACAGTGAGCGTCTATGGGGGAGCCGACGAAGATGCGGCCCTGGTCGCGCGCGCCGTCGCGGGCGAGCCGGATGCCTACGACCGGCTGTTCCGCGAGCACTACGCCCGCGTCTACAACCTGGCTGCCCGGCTGATGGTGGATCCCGACGCAGCCGCCGACGTCGCGCAAACCGCGTTCGTGCGTGCGTACCAGTCGCTGGCGCGCCTGCGCGACGGGCGCACGTTCCTGAAGTTCCTGTACCGGATCGTCGTGAACCTGGTGCGCGACCGGGCGAAGTCCGAGCGGCGCAAGCCCTGGGTCGGATTCCTCGACCTGCTGCGAGGGCAGCGGACCGACGACTCGGTCGACCACGAGCCGGAGCACCTGGCCGACGAAGCGCTCGACCCGCAGCGGATCGTCGTGCGACGCGAGTTCAGCGCGGAGCTGGCGCGCCAGATCGATGCGCTGCCGCTGGACTTCCGCGAAGCGTTCGTGCTGCACACGATCGAGGGCCTCGACATCAAGGAGATCGCGGGCATCGTCGGGGTGGCCGAGGGCACCGTGAAGTCGCGCGTCGGGCGGGCGCGGGGCAAGCTGAGGGCAGCCATGTCTCCTTGGATGGCCGCGGAGACGGATGGAGCATAGCGATGGAGAGCAAGTGCAAGGGCGTTCGAGCGGATCTGGCGGCCTATCAGGCAGCCTGGCTTCCGGCGGCCCGGTCGGCGGAGATCGCGGCTCACCTGAACGAGTGCGCCGAGTGTGCAGAGCAGCTCGCGCTCGACGCACGCTTGGTGTCGGCCGCCCGGGATCTGCCCGCGTCGGAGCCACCCCACGCCACATGGGACCGGGTACTCGCGGAACGCGCGGGACAGGCCCCTTCCGAGCCCCGGCGCGCTCGGCCCATCCGGCGTTGGCGCCCCGCGATGGCCCTCGCCACCACGGCGCTGGTCGCTATCGGCGCGGGCGTCTGGCTCCGGGCGCCACACGGAGGCGGGACCGGAGTTGTGCCACCACCACCCACGGTCGCTACCACCACGCCGCCAGCCGATGACAGCACCTTCGTGCTCGCCCACGCGCTGGTCTCCGCGGGGGCGATGGCGGGCGACCCGAACCGCGCGGTGCTCATCTCCGCAGCCGCGCACCAGGCAACGCCATGATACGCCGAGCTTCGCGCGTCACAATCTGCGCCCTGACGCTGGCGGCGCCATCGGCCGCCCCCGCCGCCGAGCCCGCCGCGCCGAGCGCTTCGTCGCTCCTCGCCCAGGTCCTGCGCGGCCCCACCGTTGCGTTCGAAGGCCGCCAGCGTACGGAAGCCGGGGCCGCGTCCGCGCTCGTCCAGGTCGCCTGCGACGGTAAGGGGCGAATGCGCCGCGAGTACGTGTCGGGCGCCGGCGCCGGGCTGGTGACTATCGAGGCGGGCCGCTCCTCCTGGCAGCGCGGCGTCGACGGCAAGTGGCTCCGCCTGCAGGACGCCGCCGCCCCGGCGGACCCGACAGCCACCGCCGCCGCGATCCTGCGCAACTACACGGTGACCGCCGGGCGCCAGGAGACGGTGGCGGGCCGCCCGGCCATTCCAGTACGCATCGCGCACCGGCAGACGTACAACCCGTCGCGGAACGTCTGGCTCGATCGGGCCACCGGCATCGTGCTCAAGGACATCCTGCTCGCGCCCGATGGCCGGGTACGCTCCTCGTCCGAGTTCACCGCGATCTCGCTGAAGGCCCAGCCCGCCGAGCTATTCCGCCCACCAACCTCGGCGCCGGCGCCGGCCCTCGCGGGGCCCAGCTCATTCCAGCCGCGCGGCGCGGCAGCCAAAGTCGAGCAGGAGACAGGTAGGAGCGTGCCGGCGCCCGCGCATGTCCCGCCTGGCTACCGCGTCGCGCTCTACGGAGTCATGCACACCGGCAGCGGCCGCGCCATGCCCGCCGTGCGCTACTCGGACGGGCTGGCAGCGTTCACCATCTTCGAGCGCGGCTGGGGCGCCGGCATGGGTCGGGGAGCGGGCGCGGGCATGGGCATGGGCATGGGCATGGGGCCGCGAGGGCGGGGCCGCGGCATGCGCTGGCAAGGAGGGCGCGGCACGCAGCCGGCGGGTCCCATCTGCACCCCGCAGAGCACGCTCCAGGCGTCCGTTGTCGCCGTTAACGCTGCCCAGGCCAATTACCTCCTGGTCGGCGATCTGGCCGAGTCCGAGTTGATGAAGGTGGCAAAGTCGCTTCCCTAGCCTGGATCATGCACGAGTGCAGTGGTGGGATGGGCCTCCGTGCCCGTCCAGTGCGACTCATGAATAGGTCAGGCTAGGCGGGAACGCCTCCCCCAGAGCGTCGTCTTGAGCGTGAATGAGGCGAGACAGGCCGCGAAGGCCGGTTGAAGGGAGAGTGAGATGAAGCGAACCACAGTGATGACGATCGCCGCGGCAGCCCTTGCGGTGGCCCTGATCGGCAGCTCGGCAGCAGCGCAAGGACGGGGCATGGGTCGCGGTCGTGGCGCCGGCATGGGCATGGGCGCGGGCCGCGGAGCTGGATGGTGTGGTGGCATGGGCGCCGGGCAGGGCATGCGGGCCGGCGCGGGCGGGGGCGGCTGGTGGACCGCCGTGACCCCGAAGACCCCGGCGCAGAAGGCGTTCGTCGCAGAGGTGACGCGCCTGCACACCGAGATCCGCGCGACGAACCAGGAGATCTTCGCGCTCCAGGCGCAGAGCGCACCGGCCGACCAGATCGCGCAGAAGCAGCAGGAAGTGAAGGCGCTCCGCGACCAGCTCGCCAAGCTGACCACCAAGAACGCCGCGCTCCTCAAGGAGATGGGCGTGCCCGCAGGATACGGCATCTGCGACGGCACCGGGCCCAAGGCGGACTGCCCGCTCATGGGCGCCGGCCGTGGAGCCGGGCGTGGCGCCGGCCGGGGCCTGCGTGACGGCACCGGGCCCAACCCGAACTGCCCGCTGAAGTAGCCGCTGCCGCAGCCTGATGTTGCTTCGGCCCTGGTCGCAAGTCGGCCAGGGCCGAAGTGTCGTTGGTCGCGCAGTGCGTCCGCTGCTAAGGTCCCGGCGATGGCGTCGACCACTGCGACCAGTTGCCGGTCACCTCGCGCACGCCGCCAGTGTCGAACACCAGCAGCCGGTTCGCCACCTTGTCGATGAAGAACCGGTCGTGGCTCACCACGAGGGCCGCGCCGGGGAAGTAGATGAGCGCCTGCTCCATCACCTGAATGCTGCTGACATCGAGGTGGTTCGTCGGCTCGTCCATCACCAGCACCGACGCGCCGGAGAGCAGGCACTGCGCCAGCGCGAGCCGCGCCTTCTGGCCGCCGGAGAGCGTGCCGATGCGCTGGTTCAGATCCATCTCGCTGAACCGGAGCATCCCCAGGAACCGATGCACCTGCCGGCGCGGCGCCAGGTAGCCCAGGCCGAACACGTTGGCGGCGTGCGACACCGAGTCCTTCGGGTCAAGCGCCTGCAGGATCGCGTTGTAGTCCGCGAACTGCGTGTCGCTGAGCCAGGCGACCTTGCCCGCATCGGCCCCCTCGGCGCCGGTCAGGACGCGGAGCAAGGTCGACTTGCCGCAGCCGTTGGGGCCGACGATCGCCACCTTCTCGCCCCGGCCGATCTCGATATCGAGGTTCCGGAACAGCGGCTCGCCACCGTACGCCTTGGCCAGCCCCTCGACGCGGAGCAGTTGGTCGCGCACGGTGAGCCGCTCGTAGATGGAGGTCACGACGGCCTGGACCGGCCTGGGTGTCGTCGCCTTCTTGATGTCCGCGATCCTGCGCGCAACGCGGCCACCGGGCTGTCGCATCGCCTCCGAGCGATCCTTGAGCGCCTCCGCCTCGAGGATCAGCAGCTCCTCCTCGTGCTCGAACTGACGCTCCAGCGTCTTCATGCGCAGCGGCTTCTCCCGAACGTAGGAGCTGTAGCCGCCCTCGTACTCCTGCAGCCGGTAGTTCTCGATCTCCACGATGCGGGTGACCACGCGATCGAGGAACTGCCGATCGTGCGACACCACCACCAGCGCGCCGCGCAGCTTCGCCAGCCACTCCTCCAACCACGCCACGCCATCCACGTCCAGGTAGTTCGTGGGCTCGTCCAGCAGCAGGATGTCGGGCTCCTCCAGCAGGATCTTGGCCAGGCACGCCCGATTGCGCCACCCACCGGAGAGCTGGTCGATGGGCAGCCGGCGGCGCTCCTCGTTGAAGCCCAGCTTGTTCAGCACGGTGTCGATGCGGACGGGCACCATCCACCCGTCGCGGTCGGCCATCACCTGCAGCAGATCGGCCTGGCGCGCGAGCAGGCGGTCGGTCTCGGCGGAACCGAGGCCCGCCGCGTGCAGCGCCTCCTCGATCGCCTCCAGTTCCCGCGTGCAGTCGCGCACATCGGCGAAGACGGCCTCCAGCACGTCCAGCACCGTCTGCGAGCCCTCCAGCTCCGAGAACTGCGAGAAGTAGCCGATGCGCAGGCCCGGGTCAAGGTCGACCACCCCCTCGGTCGGCTCGCTCCGGCCAAGGACGAGGTGCAGGAGCGTCGTCTTGCCGCTGCCGTTCTTGCCGATCAGGCCGAGCCGATCGCCGCGGCGAATCTTCAGGAACACCTCCCGGAGCACCAGGCGCTGGTCGAACCGGACCGTCACGTTCTGCAGGCGAACCACGCTCATACCCACCTCCACCGACAGCCCCACACGAAAAGCGCGAGGCCGGCCGCCAGGGCGCCGGACGAGCCGACGCCTCCAGGGCCGGCCTCGCGCACGAGGCCGGTAACATGCACTGTTGTCGTGATCCTACCATCGCGCCGAGGCCGTTGTCAAGCACTACCGGCCAGCCAGACCTACTGCGCGTGTGGGGCGCTCTTGCGGTCGGTCGTGGGCCTGCGCCGATCCGGCAGCAGCGCGTCGAGGACGGCCTGGTCCGGCTTCTGCGACGCGGCTGGCCCGAAGGGCGTGCGGCCAGGCCCCATCGCCGTGAACGTCTCGTTGTACGACCAGTACGCCCAGCCGATGCCGTGGTCGTCGAAGTACCGCCGCACGTCGGCGAGGTACCGGACCCGATCGGCAGGCGGCGCGGCCTCGTAGCATCCGAACTCGGCGCACCAGAGCCGCGCGCCGGGATAGCGCTCCCGCCAGACCACGGCCCGGGCCAGCCGCGCGACCACCTTCTCCCGCGTCCATCGCTCCGCCGCGTATTGCTCCACTCGCGCCCGGATGTCGGCTCGCCACGCCTCCGGCGCCGCGGCGAGGAGGCCCGGCAGCACTGCCGTCGTCTCCGGGCCGGACGGGTAGGGGAGCCCCTTGATATACGGCATGCTCCCCCCGAGCCACGGCCCGCCCTGCTGCGTGAAGAGCGCCGGCTCGTAGAACGTGAAGCTGTACAGAACGCGGCTGTCCGGCACCGGCGTGATGTGGTCGAGCCCTTCGACCGCGCCCATGCAGTCGCCGCTCAGGATCAGCAGGTGCCTCGGCGCTTCGGCACGCACTGCGCGCCACAGGCGTTGCTGCAGCGCGTCCCACCAGTTCCACGCGTTGGGGTCGGCGCTCGATCCGCTGGGCTCCGTCATGAGCTGCAGCGCGACGTACCGCGCCGACCAGCGCTGCGCCATGTGCCTGGCCAGGCCGCGCACGAACCCGAGGAACCGCTCGAACGCGGCGAGGTCGCCAAGGGCCGCAACCTTGTAGTCCGCCTCCGGGTGGACGCACACCACGATGGGCAGGCGCTCGGCCACGGCGTAGGCTACCACCTCGTCTAGGTACGCGACCCGCGAGGCATCGAGCCCGGCGTCGGACTGGAACACGGCGGGGTTGACTAGAACCTTCACGAAGCCGAAGCCCATCGACTTGATGAGCCGCACGTCATCGCGGGCGATCCGCATGTGCGGCTCCGGAGGGTAGGCGCGTATCTGCCTATCGACACACACTCCGCGCAACAGGGACGACGGGGACAGCGCGCTATTGCCCGCGGCACGAGCCCATAGGCCGCCGGATGCCGCCAGCATCGCCACGCCCGCGAGCACCCGGTACCATCGTACCGCGGTCACCTACGCGGACCGCCTCGCGAGGCGATCGCCCGCACCAATGCATCGCGCAGGGCGGCCCGTGTGAACGGCTTGCCCAGCACGACGTCGATGGCCTCCGGGCGCTCGCCGACGCTGTCCATCATGTCGCCGAAGCCCGTCAGCAGGATCACGGGCCGGTTAGCGTCGAGCAGCTTCAGGGCGCGAGCAAGCTGGTCGCCGTTCATCTCCGGCATCGCTCGGTCGGTGATGACCAGATCGTACGGGGCCGAGTTCGCCCGCTCGAGTCCCTCGCGTCCGTTGGCCGCCTGGTCGACGCGATGCCCGTCCGCGGCCAGGTACGCGGTGGTCACCCCGCGGACGGCGGGCTCGTCATCGACCACCAGGATCCGGAGCGCCTGGACGGCCGCCCCGGGCTCACGAGCCTGCGTTGGGCCGGCTGCCGGTTGCCGGACTGGCAGCCGGATCGCGATCGAAGTGCCCTGCCCCCAGGTGCTCTGGATATCGATCGCTCCCTCGTGCCGCTCCACGGTGCCATAGACGGTCGCCAGCCCCAGCCCGGTGCCCCGCTCTCCTTTGGTCGAGTAGAATGGCTCCAGGCATCGCCGTCGCGTCTCCTCGGTCATGCCCATGCCGGTGTCGCAGACGGACACCACCACGCTTGCCGGCGCCTCTGCGGTTCGGGCCAGGGCCGACGAGCGCACCACGATCCTGCCATCGGCGCGCCGCTCGCCACCGGCCTGCGCCTCTACCCGCTGCATGATGGCGTCGGCTGCGTTGATAATGAGGTTGATCAGGGCCTCGCGCAGCTCGGCTCCGTTGCCATAGAGTACCGGCGTCTCGGACAGCTCCTGTCTGAGTTCGATGGTGACCCCGGCAGCCTGCGCCTGGTCCTTCCAGCGTGGGCGCGCCAACGAGGCGGCCTGCTCGATAAGCTCGTTGACGCGCACCGGCAGGAAGACCTCGGCTTCCTCCCGATGACGGTAGAACCCGCGCAGTCTGAACACGACATGGCGTGCATCCTCGGCTGCCCGACCGATTGACTGGGCATACCGCCGCACCGTCGTGCCGTCCACGAGCGCCTCGTGCAGCTCGGCCAGCATTTCGGAGTAACCCAGGATGGGTGTCAGGAGGTTGTTGAAATCGTGCGCGATCCCGCTGGCCATCTGCCCCAGCGCGCGCAGCCGCTCCTGGCGGACCACCGTCTGCTGCGCCGCCGTCAGGTCCGCCAGCGCCTGCTCCAGCCGGCGATTGGCGTCGAGGAGCGCGTCCTCAGCCCGCTTGCGCTCCGTGACGTCCATCGCCGCACCAGACGCGCGCAAGGGCTTGCCCTCGGCATCGCGCTCCACATCCGCGCCCCAGACCAACACGGTCCGGGTCTCACCGTCCGGACGCAAGACCCTGTACTCGAAGGGCTCGATGCCAAGACCCGACGCAACCGCCTCGATGGCGGCCGCGTTCCGGCCCCGGTCGTCCGGGTGGATCACCCGTGCTACCTCGCTGAGAGGATCGGTGACTGCGGCAGGATCAAGTCCGTAGATCCTGTACATCTCGGCGGACCATCGCACCGTGTTGCTCTGCAGGTCCCAGTTCCAACTCCCCAAGTGCGCGAGGGCCTCTGCGGCAGCCAGATCTCTCTCGCTTTGGCGCAAGGCCTCCTCCGCCTGCTTGCGCTCGGTGATGTCGATCCCGACGCCGGTGAAGTAGGTGCGCCCCTCGATCTCCAGCCGAACGGCTGTGAAGTGGAAGGGGATCCGCTTGCCGGACTTCGTGGTCAGCCTCGCCTCGGCCCACGCGTAGCCCTCCACCAGCGCCCGCTGGACCCCGGCGGTGATGGCTGCGATGGCGTCCTCATCGCCCTTGTACCAGTCGAGCACGTGCATTCCGGCTAGCTCATCGGCCGAGTAGCCCGTTACCTCCTGGTGCGCCCGATTCCAGCGCACCAGGTACCCGTCCGAATCGTAGAGATAGAGCAGCCCGGGCACGCTGTCCATCACCGCGTCCGTGAACACTCTCTGAGCCTGGAGGGCCTCTTCCGCGCCTCTGCGCTCCGTGACGTCGCGCGCAACAACGAGGGTGGCGCGCCTGCCCTCGAACGTGAACGGCGACGCGACCACATCGACATCGACCGGCGTGCCATCCAGCCGCAGGAACTCCTCGGCCAGAGGGGGTGCGTAATGTCCGGCCGCCATGTCTCGGACACGATCCGCCACGACCGCCCTCCAGGCGGGATGGACACGCTCCAGCATCGCCGTGCCGATCAGTTCGTCGGCGGACGATGCCCCAAGCAACGCCAGGGCCGCTGGATTCGCGTAGAGCAAGACCCCGTCGGCGTGCACGATGATCGCGTCGGGGCACAGATCGACGAGCGACCTGTAGCGCTCCTCGCTCTCTCGCAGGGACTCCTCCGCCCGCTTGCGCTTCGAGATGTCCAGCCCGACTCCCACGAGGTGCGAGCGCCCGTCGATGGACAGGCCCACCCCGGTCAACAGGTACGGTACCCGCCGACCGTCCTTGAGCTTGAGGAGGACCTCGACCTCCTCGTACCCGCCTTCCGACACCCTCGCCAGAGCCTGACCCGCAGCGTCGAGCGAAGCCGGGTCGCCCTCAAACCAGTCCCACCAGTGCATCCGGCCCAACTCATCGGCCGAGTAGCCCGTCATCGTCTCGTCGTTCTTGTTCCAACGAACCAGCAGACCTGTCTCGTCGTACAGGTAGAGCAGGCCCGGCACGCTGTTGAGTACGGCGTCGGTGACGCTCCGCTCAGCCCGCAGGGCATCCTCGGCGCGCTTCCGCGCGCTCACGTCGCGCACGAACGCTACGTACCGATCGCCGCCGGGCATGAGTACCGTGCTGATCTCGACGTCGGCCTCGGAGCCGTCCTTCCTCCGCAGGCGCGTCTCGAAGCGCTGCGGCCCCGCGTGCAGGATCAGATCGATGTGCTCGCGCACTTGCGCCGGGCTCTCCGCAGCCTCGACCTGGGCGATGGTCTGGCCGAGCAGCTCGTCACGCGTGTAGCCCAGCAGAGCACAGACGGCGTCGTTCGCCTCCGAGATGCGGCCGTCGAGCCCGATCATCCAGAACCCATCCATCGAGGTGCCCGCAACCGCCGCAAACTGCTCCGCGCTCCGGCGCAAGGTCTCCTCGGCCCGCTTCCGCTCGCTCACATCGCGCGCGAACGCGATGAACCGATCGCCGCCCGGCATCATAACGGTGCTTATCTCGGCGTCGAACGTGGAGCCGTCCTTCCGGCGCATCTTCGTCTCGAAGCGCCGATGGCCGCTGTCGCGCACAGACTCCATCACCGCCACCAGGTCATCCGGAGTCTGCAGCGCGTCCAGATCGGCGACCGTCCTGGCGAGTAGCTCCTCACGCGTGAAGCCCAACATCCGACAGAGGGCGTCGTTGGCCTCCGCGAGCCGCCCGTCTGGCAGGATTGCCAGGAACCCGTCCATCGAGGTTCCCACCAGTACCGAGAACTGCTCCGCGCTCTGCCGCAGCACCTCCTCGGCGCGCTTGCGCTCGGTGGAGTCGGCGAACGTAACGATAACGCTGTCCAGCGGACGTTCGAGATCCGGGGCCACCGCGATCACCGACCAGACGTGCCGCCAGTTGCCTTGCGCGTCTGCGTACCGCGCCTCGCAGTCGAACCGGGTCCCGCCATCCCAGAGCGCGACGAGGAGGTCACGGAAGGCATCGGTCATCTCGCCCGTGAGCCCGGCGGCCAGGTCGCGAGGGAAGTCGATCACAGAGGGGAGACCGAAGGAGCGCACGCTCTCCTCGTTGACGTAGCGAACACGCACGAGGGAGGCGAGGCGGAGCACTTCGGAGGGGCGTTCCTTTAGGTAGGCGTGGAGATCGGTCACGCCCGCGGCGCGGAGCGCGTCCATCTCCACTGCTACCTCGGAGAAGTCCTCATCCCAGATGCAGACCGGGGCATGGTCCAGCACCGAGCGCAGGGAGGGCTCAGGCTGGACCACTTCCTCCGGGCTATGCGGCTGACTCATGACGCGCTATACCTCCTCGCTCCCCGTGGCTCCGGGCTGTACCCCCGAACACGGAGATGCAGGATAGCTCGCGTCCTGCGTCACGGCCTGGACGCACGACAGTGGCGACGGCCTAGCGGGCATGTACCTTGATGGGCCCGCCCGTGTTCGCATCGAATGCCGGCGCGCGCTTCGTGGCGGAGGTCATTGTGAGCGAGGATGCCTGCACGCCAAGCGTGCGATCGTCGTTGGACCCGGGTATGGTCGTGCGCGGCACCCACCCCTTGACGCGCAGCGTCAGCACCACCCGGTCGTCGCCGGCAGCCGGCACGGCGGCGGTCAACGTCTGCGCGCCGGACCGGGTGATGGCTGCCAACTTGCGGGCGCCGAGGTAGACGCCGGCATCCTTCGAGACAGCCTGAGCGGGCACTTCGAGCTGCAGCTTCAGCGAGTAGGTCTGGCCCGGGTTCACGGGTAGCACCAGCCGCGACTCGGCGCCGCTCCAGCGGTAGGTGCGCCCGTCCTTGCCCTGCGACTTCTCGCGCCCGGAGAACTCGCGCAGGTACCGCCCATCGCCCTCCGCGCCCACCGTGACCACGTAGCCGGACCGAGCGGCCGAGGTCCACTGCACCGGGTCGACCTGGTTGGCGTACGACTGCGTGCGCGCCCCGGCCAGGTTCTCGGCCGTGAAGCCCTGATCGCCCTGGTTGCCGAGGAGGATGACCGACTTGGCGGTCGCGCCCACCTTCACGTTCAGGTCGCCGGCGCCGAACGTACATCCCTGCACGATGGCGCGCCCCGCGTCGATCTGGATGGCGGGGGACCGCTTCTGCTTGATGTCCCAGTTCACGAAGTTGCACGCGTTGGCCGTGAACTGCCCGTTCGGCGCCTTCATCACGACGCAGCGGTCGATGGGCCCCCAGAACGAGCAGTTCGTCAGGCTGACCTTGCCCTCCACCTTCGGGCCGACCTCGAGCGTCACGGCGTCGGTGCTGCTCCAACGCCCCACGAACTCGCCGTTGGTGATCAGCAAGCCCGGCGCCTGGGCCTGCTCCACCAGCACCGCCCGCTGGCACGAGTCAGCGCCGATGCCCAGGAAGTTCCCGTTCGTGCCGCCGTCCTTGACCTCGCTGAACTTGTAGCCCACCCCGTAGCCGAAGCAGAACGTGTTCGACACGTAGTGCCAGTCCGTCCGAGCCAGCTCGAACGCCACCCCCTTCGTGTTCACCCACTTGCAGTACGGGTTGTTGGGGTCGTAGGCTACCCCGAACGGCCAGAAGTGGATGTTCTCGATGTGGCCGATGTCGTAGCACTGGTCGACGAAGATGCCTCGCTTGATGGGGTAGCCCGTGATGTTGCGGATCAGGTGCCGATGGGCGCGCACCATCTTGATGCCCTCGTAGGGGTTGAGCAGCAAGCACTCCTGTACCCCGACGTTCGTGCTGTCAGTCGACCCAATGCAGGGCGGGTAGGGCACGGGCGGCACGTCGGCCTGCTTCCACTCGGGGTAGGCGATGATGAAGCCGACGATCGACGAGTTGGTGCCCGTGAGGCTGACGAAGGGCGCGGCTTCCGGCTTCCCGCGCCCCGCGTAGGCCAGGAGCGCCGAGCCGTCCAGCTTCTCGTTCATGCCCCCGATGAGCGTGGGCGGCACCCGGTGCGTGCCCTGCAGGCAGACACCGGAGGGAACGGTCAGGTTGCCTGCGATGCGGAAGCGGCCGGCCGGCACAACCACGGTTCCGCCCCCCGCCTTGCCCGCCGCATCGAGGGCTGACTGGAACGCGGCGGTGTCGTCCGTCTTGCCGTCGCCCTTGGCGCCCATCTCCGTCACGTTCCAGGTGACCGTCTGCGCGCAAGCGCAGGCCGCCGCACACAGCAGAACGCCAACCAACCCAACCGCTCGCCTCACCATCGGACCTCTCCTTGTGGCGCCCGTCACCTACCCGGCACGGAAGAGCGCGCCGCGAACTACTTAACCTTCAGCACGATGACCGTTGCCGCAGGGTCGGACGCCGTGGCCGGGACGCGCACGGCAGTCCCGTCGGCGCCAGCCTCGACCGCGAGGCGCGTCTTGGGCGCGGCCAGCAGCGACGCGGAGACCACCTTCTGCTGCATGGCGGGCACCTTCAGCACGCCGTCCTTCGGCCAGTCGAACACGAACAGGTACACCTTGCCCGGCTTCGCGGTGGCGCGCCCCCAGTCCGGCTTCGCGAACGGACTCGCGGTGGTGCCATAGATCGCCTCGCCGTTCGCCTTCATCCAGCGCCCCATATCGCGCAGGCGCTCGTTGATGGCGTCCGGGAACACGCCCTCCGGCGTCGGCCCCACGTTCAGCAGCAGGTTGCCGCCCTTCGACGCGATGTCGATGGTCATGCGGATCAGGTCAGCGGACGACTTCCAGTTGTGATCGTTCTTCTTGAAGCCCCACGTGTCGTTCATCGTGATGCACGACTCCCAGTCGACGCCGGGCATGCCGGTGGACGGGACTTCCTGCTCGGGCGTGCCGTAGTCGCCGGCGAACTCCGCGCTCTTCGACATCCCGGCCATGCCCTGGCGGCCCTTGTCCACGCGGTTGTTCACGATGATCTTGGGGTCGAGGCCGCGGACGTAATCGTACAGGTCAAGCCCATCCTTGTGGGTCCAGGTGCTCTCCCACTCGCCGTCGAACCACATGATCCCCGGGTTGTACTCGTCGACAAGCTGCTTGAGCTGCGCCTTCATGTACGCCACGTATCGCGTGAGGTCGGCGCCATCGGTCGTGCGCTTGTCCCACTCGCGGCGCGGCAGGTAGTCCGGGTGGTGCCAGTCCATGATGGAGTGGTAGAAGCAGAGCCGGATGCCGGCCTCCTTGCACGCGACCGACAGCTCCTTCAGGATGTCGCGCTTGAACGGCGTGGCCATGACCGTGTAGTCGGAGTTGTGCGCGTCGAAGAGGCAGAAGCCGTCGTGATGCTTGCTGGTGATGACGATGTACTTCATGCCCGCGTCCTTGGCGGTCTTCACCCAGGCGCGGGCGTCGAACTTCACGGGGTTGAACTGCGGCACGAGGGTCTCGTAGTCCGCCACGGGGATGCGCGCGCCAGTCATGATCCACTCGCCGAGGCCGCCGATCTGCTTGCCGTCCCACTCGCCGCCCGGAATGGCGTAGAGCCCCCAGTGGATGAACATGCCGAACCGAGCCTGCCGGAACCAGGCCATGCGCTTGTCGCGCGCTTCCTTCGTCTCCTTCTGAGCCTGGGCGCCGGCAACGGCCAGCCCCGCCACCAGAAGCGCCGCGCTCAGCGCCGCAACCCGCAGTGTACGTGAAACGTGCATATCTCTCCCCTAATGGTTGATGTGCGTGCTATGGATACGGCGGCACCCGCCAGTTTGCATGCCAGCGCGACTCGGGCGGCACGTCGTCGCCCTCGCCCCAGGCATCCTGCATCGTCATGAAGCCCGGCAGCGCCGGCTCGACGACCTCCCGCCACACGCGCTCCACATCGCCGAAGGTGCGCAGCGTGTGCGCCGGCCTGGCGCGCTCGTACTCCGCGCGCAGCTCGCGTGCCTTGGCGCCGAGCCACCGCACCTCGTCCGCCACCATCCGCTCGCCTACGCGGCGGTTCGCCTCCCGCACGTTCGGCCCCATCGCGAGATGGCTCCCCGGCGTGCCCTCGGGCGGGATGCGTGACACGTCGACGCACTCCGACTCCAGCGCCCACAGCAGCGAGGTCTCCACCTTCCCCGCATGGTCGCCGCCGCTGCGGCCGTCATTGTCGAAGCCGGGCGTGTTCGCCTCGAAGTCCGGCAGACCGCAGAGGCGCGTGCCCACGTGCGGCTGCAGCAGGCCCAGCAGCGTGTTGAGGTCCTGCCAGTTCGGCCCGTAGTGCCCCGTCAGGAACATCGCCGCCTCGAAGCCCAGCACGTCGGCCGCGCGCACGTGGTAGCACACGTTGCGGAAGTGCTGCCACGGCGGCACCGAGGTGAGCCACGTCCGCTCGACCTCGCCGACGTGCTTCCGCGCCCACACCGCGTAGCCGCTCAGCTCGTGGATGTGCCAGTACTCCGTCGGCGCGACGATGCCCCCGTGCTCCCGCGCCGCCCGACACGCAATGGCCGCCGCCTTCAGCGCGTCCAGCCCCAGCGCGCACTGCGGCCCATGCGGCTCGCACAGCCCCTGCGGGAAGTAGACGACCGGGCACTCCGCGAACGCCGCCTCCAACTCATCGGGGAACATCCGCTCCCAACGCACTTCGCGCTTCATGGTCGCCTCCCGTACAGCCTGCGCAGGCGGGCTTCGTGCCGTCCCTAGGCGCGGTTGCGACCGCCGGCCCGCCCCCCCGCCGCGCCCGGGCCACGCCCACGCGCTCCATCACTGTCGCGCCTCGGAACGCTCTGTGGCGCACCGTATGGCGTGCGTTCCCCATCGGGAGGGCAGGTTCCTGCAGGAACGACGGGCCCCTGTTCCGAACCTGGCCCCAGCAACACGAAGGAGTGCGAACCATGTCGATGAACCGGCGCGAGGTGATCCTGGGAGCAGCGGGCCTTGTGGCAGGTGCGGCGCTGTCGGGACGGGCAGATGGCGAGGAACGGAGGCGGGCAGTGCGCATGTACCACCTCAGCATCTCGGAAGACGCGCTGGACGCCGACCCCACGCTTCTGGAGCGCGTGCGCGACGCCGGGGTGCAGGCGGTCTGGGTCACCGGGTATCTATACGGCTACTGGACCTACTCCCCGGAGCGCATCACCACATGGGCCGACCGCGCGCGGAAGCTCGGGATGGAGGCCTACGTCATCAACGTCCCGCTCGGGCACCCGGGCGACTCGCTCGGCTCCATGGCGGGCGACGTGCCGCTCACGCCCCCAAAGCACTGGCGCCTCGGCACAGCCGCCGATGGCGCCACCTACGCCGGCACCTCGCTGCACGCCCCCGCGGTCGAAGAGAACGCTGCCGCGATGCGCAAGCTGCAGGAGATCGGCGTGCGCCGCGTGTTCGTGGACGACGACTTCCGCCTCGCCCGCTCGCCTGGCGTCATCGGAGGATGCTACTGCGACGACCACCGCCGGGCGTTCCTCCAGCGCGGGGGACACGCGGAGGGCAAATGGGCGGAGCTGCTCGACGACGTGCGCCAGCGCCGCTATACGCCGCTCCTGCGCGCCTGGGTGGACTTCCACTGCGACGAGCTGACCTCCGCGTTCCGCGCCATGCAGCACGCCGCGCCCAAGGTGAAGCTCGGCAACATGGTGATGTACATGGGATCGGAGAAGGCCGGCATCCGCCTCGCCGACTACCGCGACGCCCTGTTCCGGGTGGGCGAGGGGATGTTCGGCGACGACTCGTTCGGCACCGTCAAGAACAAGACCGTCGAGTTGTTCAGCGCGCTGTTCCACCGCCGCTACGCCCAGCCCGAGCTGGCCTACAGTGAGTCGACGGCATACCCGGCCGACCGCTTGTCCGCGCGCAACATGGCAGCCAAGCTGGCCGTCTCGACCATCTCCGATGTGCGCAACACGATGTACATGAGCGGGCTGACCGCCTTCCCGCGCGCACACTGGGATGTGCTGGCGCCGGCCATGCGCAAGCACGCCGCCATCCACGCCCAGCTCGCCGGCCACAAGCCGCGCGGCCCGTTCAAGCACTACCACGGGATGGCCGCCCGTTACGTGGGCGACGACAACCCATACAGCCTGTTCCTCGCGTGCGGCGTGCCGTTCGAGGTGGTCGACCGCTGGCCCGCCGACGGGTTCGTCTTCCTGAACGACTGGGACGCGCGCGACCTGGCCGGCTCCGGCGCGCGCAAAGGCAGGGCCGTCCCCGTCATTCGTCCCGGCGCAGCGGACGCTCTGAGCGGCGCCCGCCCGGTGGCGGAGGAGTTCGACGCCCTCTCCGCGCTGAAGCGCGAGGTAGCCCCCGGCCTGCGCGACACCCCGTGGGTTGTCGAGGACATCCCCGCGGTCTGCGCGTGGTACCCCACCGTCCGCAAGGCGCTGATCTGGAACCTCGACGAGGCGCGCAGCACGCTGACCCTCGCGTTCAACGAGGAGCGCCGGACGATCGAGGTCGGTAGCCTGGGGGTGGAGCTGATCGAACCGTAGGCTGGCGCCAACCGTCCGGCGGACTCGCGCCTACCACTTGGCTGAGGACCAACTGCTGGAGGAGGACTGCGAGCACATGCGGCGTAGCTGGATGCCGTCGGCGGACAGCGTGGAGACGGCATACCGAGCCTACCGGGAACGGGTGTTCGGCTTTGCGCTGCGCATGACCGGCAACCGGGCGGACGCCGAGGACCTGCTCCAGGAGACCTTCGTGGCTGCGCAGACCTCGTGGGGCGCGTTCCAGGGCAGGTCCAGCCGGCTCAGTTGGCTCCTCGGCATTGCGGCGCGCCGCTGGGGTGCCGGGGTCCGGCGCGACCGGGCCCGCGAGGCCATCCTCGTGGCGGCCGGCGCGCCGGAGGCGCCCGAGGCAACCCCGCACCCGGAGCCGGGCATTGTCGAGGGAGTCGCCTTGCAGGAGGCGCTCAACGCCCTCGACGCGCCACTCCGCGAGGCCCTGCTCCTGGTCGCGTCGCAGCAGCTCAGCTACCGCGAGGCGGCCGAGGCTCTCGGCGCACCGGTGGGCACGGTGAAGTGGCGCGTCCACGAGGCCTGCCGCCGCATGCGGGAGCTGCTGCGCTCAGGAGAGGAGGGCGGCGATGGCATGCGCTGACACGCTGCGCGACCGGGTCATCGACCTCGCCTCCGGGCGTCTGCGCGGCCCGCAGCGCTGGATGCTGGCGATCCACCTGAGGCGCTGCCCCGAGTGCCGCGCCCTCCGTGCGGATGCGTCGGCGCTGTGGGCTCAGCTTGCCGCGATGGCATCGGAGCCCGCATCGCCCGGGCTTGACGCCCGCATCTACCAGGCGCTCGGAGTCCCTTCGGGACCACCGCCGCCCGACGCGAGCGCCCAGCGGAAGCATGTGCCCCTGCGTGCCCTGGTGGCGGTGTGCGTGCTCGTGCTGCTCGCGCTCGCCGGTGTCGCAGTAGCCCGTCGCCCAGCAATGAGGCCGCGCCCTCCGCTCAGGCTGGGCTCGGTCCAGTTTGGCCGACCGACCATTCGCGTCGGTGGGGACTACCACGGCTTGGTGGAACTGCTTGAGCTGGACGGGCGCAGCCGAACCAGCGTCCTCCAGACCAGCCACAGACCGTCGGGCGGGGCCTGCGTCGTCGAGGTGGATGGCCGAGCGACCACCTATCGGCAGCCGGGCACCTACCCGATCCGGGACGGCAGGGGCAAGCCCGTCGCCTACCTGCACCTGGGTCCGAACGGCCCCGATGCGCAGCTCCTCTACGAGACGGCTGAACTGAGGAAGCTGGGCGTCAAGCAGACGCCGAGCACAATCCGGGAGGCGCGGGCTCTGCGGAGCGCCGCCATGGGTCGGTTCTGGAACACCTGGGGCTCCGCCCCCCGGCCCGAGCACCTGGTCGTCGGGCAGAGCAGCGCAGGCAGCATGGGTTACTTGGCAAGCTTCGACCTGTACTGGAAGGTCTCGGGCTACGCCGGCGTCTCCGTGCAGTCCAGCGCCGGATCGATGGTCGTAGGCGGGCGTGTGCCCAGTCGCCCTCGCCCCTATGTCCCCGAGATCAGCGTGATCTACCGCGGCAAGACCGTGCGCGCCAGAGGCTGGGGCTGCCACCACGTCGTCGACGCCAAAGGGCGCGTCCTTGCAGACCTGTGGGTCGTCGAACGAAGCGGCGGCGGCTGGCAGCAGCCGCCCTACTTCTACAGCCCACCGCCCGGGGCCCGCGTGCCAGCCCTGCCGCTCGCCCTCACGCCGAACCTGCCGCACCTCCCGGCGAGGTAGAGTGAGCACCGAATGCGCGAGGCCCGAGCCAGTCGATAGCTCGGGCCTCGCGCGCATCCAGATGCGAGCACCTACTCGGCGGGCTTGGACGGCAGCACGGGCGCCGAGCGGGTCGGCACGGCCCAGGCCCGCGCGCCGGCGAACCCCTGGCCGGTGAGGACCAGGGTCTCGTGGGACCGGAAGTCGATGAGCGCCACGGCCGGTACGTCGCCCTTACGCCCGGTGATCGCGATGAAGCGCGAGCCCTCGATCAGATCGATGGTGTCGATGCGGAAGTCCTTCACGATCGTCACGTCGCGCTCGTCGCCCGTGAACCAACGAGTGCAGACCCGCGCGGCCGGCTTGCCGTCGACCTGGGTGCCCTCGACGACCAGGCTCTCGCTCTTGTTCAGCAGCATGCTCGTCTCGTCGAGGCGCGGCGCATAGTCCAGCTTCTTCCAGCTCGGCGCGGTCTTGGCGTAGAGCAGGAGATAGTGGACGGTCTTGTCGACGTCCTTCACCCACGTGACAACCGTGTCGCCGTCCCACCGCAGCGCCTGTCCGACGATGCCGCTCGGCAGCGAGCGGACCTCCGCCTTGCCCGCGCCATCCTCAAGCGAGCCGACCATCAGCGAGAGCCCCTGCCCCAGGCCGGTGCGCACAAACGCGGCGTAGGTCTTGCCGTCCTCGGCCAGCGCGGCCGGGCCGAAGTCCAGGCCCGACGCGATCCGCCGCCCCTTGCCGCGCTCACCCGGGGCCAGATAGAGCAGGTCGAATCCCGAGCGCGAGGTCCGGCGCGTCGCGAAGAGGGCGCCGTTCTTCTGCGGATAGAAGCTCGTCACCTCTTCGAGGACGACCGTCGCATTCGTTCCGACCGGCGACAACTGCACCAACGTGCCGTTCAGGTTCACGTCCTTCGGGTTGGGCTTCACGCACAGCAGCGAGATCTCCCAGGCATCGACCGGGCCGCCGTATCGGAAGTAGCTCTTGCTGGCCGTGTAGAGGTAGGTCGCGTTCTTCACGCGTAGGTACATCGACCAGCCAGGCGTGATGACCTGCGCCACCATCTCCCCGGGCTTCGGCAGCCCGAGGGCGGCGTTCCGGAACTGGGTCGCGCGGATCGATGCAACGGCCACCTGCTCCGGCTTCACGCTCAGGCGGGCCGCGAGGTCGGCGCAGCACTTCTCGACGATCGGCGGGTTGGGCTTGGCGTCCTGCGCAAGGCCAGGCACGGCGGCAGCCAGCACAAGCAGACCGACTCCCAAGAGGGCAAGAACCGACCGGCGCGATCGGCGATCGGTGCGGGGGTGTGAAGCGTACATGCTACGTCTCTCCTGTCGCGCGGCGCGTACCGGCCGCGCTGGGTTCAGTCTCGATGGCTGATAGTGCCGAGGAACGCCCGCTAGGTTCATTGTTGCCGGGCAATCAGGCATCTGTAGGTTTACGGGTTTCGGCGGGGGGAAGATCGCGCTACATGGCGCGGAGCAGGTCGAGGTAGGGCTTCAGGGCAGGATGCGACCAGTTCCAGACATCCACATGCTTGAGTGCGTGGAACGGCTTCAGAGTCCAGTCAGGCTGCAGATTGCGTATGGCACAAACGAGCGTCTTCGGACGCTTGGCGAACGAAAGACCCGCCGCCTCGGCGCACGCTACGCTGGTGTCTGCGCACGCGCGGGCGGCGATGGTCATCGGATCGCCGGCGACACACTGGAGGAACAGGTCCTCCAAAGCGCCGCTGGCCGGCGCGAGTAGCCCATCGCTATCTGGTCGCACACCGAAGAGGGCAACTGCCGCGCTGGGTATGCCCTCGGTGAACTGCGCCTCGCCATGCGGGCGACTGAAGCCCGCTTCCCGTACGGCATCGCAGCAGCTCGCCAAGGCGGCCGAGTAGCTGTCGTCGAGGTCGACATCCCTGATGACCACGAGGCGCCGGACATGCTCCAGCTTGCCGAGCCGCCGCCACGTCCGCAGCCGCTTCCGCATGTTGTCCTTGCCATCGCACCGCACGACATCGACACCGGCGATCTGCAGGTGCTCAAGTGCGCCTCGGACGAACGCTTCGTCGTCCTTGCCCTCGACCACTACCAGCTTCGGCAGAGCCGCGTTCGGCTCGGGGACGTCACGGTCCGCTGACATGGTCATCGCACCTCGATCCACCCGTCCATGGCGGCCGATAGCGCCTCCGGGTCGAGCGTGTACGCCTTCACCTGCTCCCCCTCGCGAGCCAGGCGGATGTAGGTCAGATCCTGCTCCTCGTCGCCTCCAATGGCCTCGTGCGCAGCAGCGATGCACTCCTGGCTGTGGGTGGTGGCGATGACCTGGCAGTGGCTCAGCCGTACTGCCGCGGCAAGGACACGCCAGACATCGCGCATCACCGAGTGATGGAACCCGTTCTCAATCTCATCGACCAGCATCACGCTGTTGCGAGCCGTTGCCACATACACGGAGAGCGCCAGGAGCTTCGCTGTGCCCTCCCCCATGAAGGAGACGGGCAACTTGCGTGGGAGGCCGATGTCCGCATGGATCATCGATCCGGCAGCATCAGCGATGGACGTGAGACCCTTGATCCGAGGGTCGATCACCTGAAGCGCCTTCAGGATGGTTTCCGTCCGCCCCTCCTTGTCGAGGGCGCCGTAGAGAACCGCGGTCTCAGCCGGGTTCGGGGCATATGCCGACGGATAGAACCCGAGCGAAGCATCCGGCGTCACGATATCGTCCGCGACGTACCCAACCCCTTCCCGCTCCAGGACCACATGGCCCTGCTGGTGCGAGTCGCCGCCGGTCGCGTACACGATGTCGAGAGAGGACCTCCATTGGACGCCCTCATCGGTCCTTACCACTGGTGGACTGACGCTGTCGTCGCGGTTCCTCGTCGGAACGGAGCTGGCCCCGTACCTGGGGTTATACGAGAGTTCAGCCCGAGTGGACCGTCCGTCCACTGACGCGCGAAGCGAGATCCCGCCCCCGAGGTCGTAGCCAGAGAAGATCGGAGCGAACTGGCTCTCGGGCGTCAGCGGAACTGAGGGTATTCCGCGCCAGTGGTACTGGCGCAGGAGCATATTGGGGTCGGGCCTGCGGTTCAGCAGGATGTGTAGCGCCTCTAGCACGGAGGTCTTGCCGACGTTGTTCTTGCCGCCGAGCAGGACGATGCGCGAGAGCTTGGGCAACTCCAGACCGTCCAGCCCCTTGAAGCCCTTGACGCTGAAGCTCTCGATCATTGCTCAGTTCCTTCGAGGCTATCCCTCGCCGATCTTCAGCACGCTGAGGAAGGCTTCCTGCGGCAGCTCGACCGAGCCGATCTGCTTCATCCGCTTCTTGCCTTCCTTCTGCTTCTCCAGCAGCTTGCGCTTGCGGGTGATGTCGCCGCCGTAGCACTTGGCGGTGACGTTCTTGCGGAAGGGCGAGACGCGGTCGGCCGCGATGATCTTGCCGCCGATGGCCGCCTGGATGCGCACCTCGAACTGCTGGCGCGGCACCACTTCCTTCAGCTTCTCCGTGAGCGCGCGGGCGCGGGGATACGCCTTGTCGCGGTGGGTGATGAAGCTCAGCGCATCCACCGGCTCGCTGTTGATGAGGATGTCCAGCTTGATCAGCTTCGATTCCTGGTAGCCCCAGGGCTCGTAGTCGAAGCTGGCGTAGCCGCGCGTCCGGCTCTTGAGCTGGTCGAAAAAGTCCATCAGGATCTCGGAGAGCGGGAGCCGGTAGTGCAGCAGCACGCGGTCGGTCGCCGGATGCTCCATCTTGACGAACTCGCCGCGGCGATCGCGCGCCAGGTCCATCACCGTGCCGACGAACGTGGACGGGATGAAGACCGTGGCGTCGACGTAGGGCTCCTCGATGCGGTCGATGTACGTCGGATTCGGCAGGTGCGCCGGGTTGTCGATGGGCTCCATCGTGCCGTCCGTCTTGTACACGTGGAAGATCACCGACGGGCTCGTAGCGATGAGCGCCAGATCGAACTCACGCTCCAGCCGCTCCTGGATGATCTCCAAGTGCAGCAGGCCAAGGAAGCCGCAGCGGAACCCGAACCCCAGCGCAGCCGAGGTCTCGGGCTCGAAGGAGAGCGCACCGTCGTTCATCTGCAGCTTGAGCAGCGCCTCACGCAGGTCCGGGTAGTCCTTGCCGTCGACCGGATAGAGGCCGCAGAAAACCATCGGCTTGGCCTGGCGGTAGCCCGGCAGCGGCTCGGCGGCGCCCTTCTCCGTGTCGGTCACCGTGTCGCCCACGTTGGCGTCGCCGATCGTCTTGATGCCGGCGGTGAAGAAGCCCACCTCGCCGGCCTTCAGCATCGTCCCGTTCTCCATCTTCGGGCGGAAGATGCCGACGCTCGCCACCTCGAAGTCGCGCCCCGTCGCCATGAACCGGATCTTCTGACCGGGCTGCAGACTGCCGTCGACGATGCGCACGTAGCACACGACGCCGAGGTAGGCGTCGAAGTGGCTGTCGAAAACGAGAGCGCGCAGGGGAGCCAACGGGTTGCCGCTCGGCGGGGGGATCTGGTTCACCACCTGGTGCAGAATCTGCTCGACGCCGACGCCCTGCTTGGCGCTGCAGAGGACGGCGTCATGCGCCTCGAGCGCCAGCACGTTCTCGATCTCCTCGCGCACGCGCTCGGGGTCGGCCGCGGGCAAGTCGATCTTGTTAATCACGGGCACGATCGCCAGGTTGTGGTTCAGCGCGAGGTTGACGTTGGCCATCGTCTGCGCTTCGACGCCCTGCGCCGCGTCCACCACGAGGATGGCCCCCTCGCAGGCCGCCAGCGAGCGCGACACTTCGTACGTGAAGTCCACGTGGCCGGGGGTGTCGATCAGGTTCAGCTCGAAGCGCTCGCCCGTCTCCGACGTGTAGCCGAGGCGGACCGCGGTCATCTTGATGGTGATGCCACGCTCCCGCTCGATGTCCATCGTATCGAGAAGCTGGTCCTGCATGTCGCGCTCGGACACGGCGCCCGTGATCTCGAGGATACGGTCGGCCAGCGTGGACTTGCCGTGGTCCACGTGCGCGATGATGCAGAAGTTGCGGATATGATCCTGGGTATAGGTCTCCATGTCGGACTGATTATAGCATAGGGCCCCGAAGCGGGCGGCTCCGTCGCGGCCCATCGGCCGGCGTCTTGAAGACCCGATCTCGGCGGTGCAGGAACTACGCGTCGCCGGCCCGAATATGGAAGTGGTTCGCTAGCGTCGGAGCGCCAGGGACTACTCGGCAGCCTGCATCGGGCCCGTTCGCCCCAGCGCACGGCGACAAGCAGTAGTGCCACACCAAACCAGACATGGGGAGTGCCGATGAAACAAGAGGTAAGCCCGACCGCCGCGATCATCGTCTGCGCGGTCGTCCTGGTGGTGGTGCTCGCGATCGGCTGGAAGCTGTTCGCCGGTCCGAAGGGCTCCGGGACTGGTAGGCCAGTTAGCTCGTCCGCGATGGTGAGCGGCATCGCGTCCTCGTCGGGTATGCCCGGCTCGGGCGGCATGCGGAGTGGCCCAGGATCCGGCGGGTACATGCCCAGCGGGATGCGCAGCGGGCCTGGTTCGGGTGGCTACATGCGGAGTGGCATGGGGAGCGGCATGGGGACTGGCTGGCGGTGATTGCCGCCGGTCGTGTCTCGCGCAACCGCGCCCTCGGCGCGCCCGACGCGATGGTTAACGCTACAGAGACAACGAAGGAGTGCCCTGATGAAGCAAGAGATCAGCCCAGTCACAGCGATCATCATCTGCGTCGTCGTCCTCGTGATCGTGCTGGGTGTCGGCTGGAAGATGTTCCTGGCCCCCAAGGGCTCCGGCGGCGCCAAGCCAATGGGCACGTCCGGCATGATGTCGTCCGGCATGATGACCCCCGGGCTGCCACGCCCCGGCATGCCGTCTGGCGGCGTCCCCGGCCCGAGCGGCGGGATGATGACCGGCGGCGCACCGGCTCCGAGCGGCGGCGCGCCGGTGTCGGGCGGGCGCTAAGCGCGGCACCGTCCACAACGGATCGCACGCC
Source organism: uncultured Chthonomonadaceae bacterium (assembly GCA_964519955.1). GTDB lineage: Bacteria > Armatimonadota > Chthonomonadetes > Chthonomonadales > CAJBBX01 > CAZFLM01. The sequence goes on from CAZFLM010000007.1 coordinate 68,771, forward strand.
ATTGCTCCTGAAGTAGCGGCCCACGCCCCTTGCTTGCCGCGGGGCGTGGGCCGTTGCCACGTCGGCGTTCGTTGACCGTCCGGCGCACGCAGTGCTATACTCGCCGCTGTACTGGGCATGGGTGAAGTTGTACCGTCGCTCTGCCGACGATGAGTGGGGGCCGCTCCCCAAGCCCCACCGATGCCGACGTGAAGGAGACCTGAACCGATGGTTGACCCCAAGGTGTTTCGAGCCTACGACATCCGCGCCATCGTGCCGGACCTCGTGGATGAGAAGAGCGTCTACTACGGCAAGGTCGGCGCGCCCGACACATTCCAGGCGCCCATGGAAGTCGACGACGTCGAGCAGATCGGGTGCGGCCTGGCGAAGCTGTTCGGTGCGCCAAAGATGGCGGTCGGATCCGATGCCCGCTTGTCCAGCCCCGCCTGGGCCGCCGCTCTGGCATCCGGCTTGAACTCGCAGGGCGTCGACGTTGTGGACCTGGGGCTGGCGACCACCGACATGGCCTACTTCGTGTCCGGCAAGTGGAACATGCCTGCCGTCCAGATCACTGCTTCGCACTGCACCAAAGAGCTGAACGGCATGAAGATGGTCGATGCCGGGGCCCGCGTCATCGGGCGCGGCCAGGGCATGGAGAAGCTGCGCGACCTGGTGCTGGCGGGCGGCTTTGCCGCGTCGGCCACGCCGGGCAAGACCACGAAGCGCTCCGCCCTCGACGAGTACGTCGACCACCTCATGACCTTCGTCGACCTGGAGAGCATCGCCCCGTTCCGCGTGCTGGGCGACGCGGGCAACGGCGTCGGCGGCCTGGTCGCCCGCGCCCTGTGCGCCCGCATCCCGCAGGTGACGCTCACCGAGATGTACTTCGAGCCGGACGGCAACTTCCCGAACCACGAGGCCAACCCCTTCGAGTTGGAGAACATCCGCGAGTTGATCGCGAGGGTGCCGGCGGAGAAGGTGGATTTCGGGGTCGCTTGGGATGGTGACGCCGATCGCGTCTACTTCTTGGACGAGACCGGCAAGATGGTGGCCGGCGACTTCATCACCGCTCTCGTCGCTCGCTACTTCCTGGCCAAGTCGCCCGGCGCCGCCATCGTCTATGACATCCGCTCGTCCTGGGCGGTGCGCGACTGGGTCGAGCGCCTGGGCGGCAAGCCGGTGAGGGAGCGTGTCGGCCACTCGTACATAAAGAAGACGATGCGTGAGCACAACGCCGTCTTCGGCGGCGAGGTTAGCGGGCACTACTACTTCCGCGATCACTACTACGCCGACAACGGCTACATCCCGTTAATCGCCATGCTCCAGATGCTCTCTTCCGAGAAGACCACGATGACCGGCCTCGTGGAGCACATGGGCGAGTATCACATCTCGGGCGAGATCAACTCCACCGTGCCCGACACCGACGCGGTGATCCGCCGGCTGGCGGAGACCTACGCCGATGCCGACGAGATCGACTACCTCGACGGCATCACGGTGACTTACCCGACCTGGCATTTCAACGTGAGGCCATCGGCCAACGACCCGGTCGTCCGTCTGAACCTGGAGGGCAAGACCGCCCAGGAGATGGCTGATCGGCGCGACGAGGTGCTCGCGATCATACGCTCCTAGCCGAGCCGGGGGGCGTCGCCGGGCTGCTCGCCGATCGCGGCCGAGCGTGATGGCCCTCGAGCGCCCAGGCCGGCCGCCAAGGCCGGCGCAACCCTATGAGCAAAGGCAGTTTCCTACCGTCTCTCAGGCGACATCGCAAACGATCGGCCGCGCCGAGGGCCCGCGCCGCGGCGCACGTCGACGTGCGTCGGGCCTTGCTGGCGGTCAGCACCATCGCCGCGATGTCCCTGCTGACCTCGGTCCACTTCCTCCCGGACCGGGTGGGCCTTCAGGTGGGTGACCGCAGCCCCACCGAGATCCGCGCTCCGCGCAGCGTCACGTTCGTCGACGAGGAGGCCACCGAGCGCCTGCGGGCCAGCGCCGCGGCGCAGGTCGGCACGGCATACGACGCCGATCCCACGGCTCTGGCCCAAGCGGCGCGATCGGTCAGCGACTTGTTCTCCCGCGTCGAGCACGTTCGCGCCGACTCCTCGCTCCCCACCGCCAGCAAGCGCGTGGAGAAGCTGACCGCGGTCTCCGGCGCGCTGCTGAAGCCCGAGCAGCTTCGCTACCTCGTGCAGCTCCCCTCCGACGCGCTGCAGAAGCTCCGGAGCACCGCGACAGCGCTGATCGAGGACACGATGGCGCAGGACATCCGCCGCGGCACCGAGGATCTGGCGCACGCACAGATCGGTTACGAACGGGCCGCCCGAACGGCGGTCACCTCGCCGGTTGAGTTCGGCATCCTCCAGTCCATCGGGTCGGTGGCCCTTCGGCCGAACCGGCTGGACAATCGCCGCAGGACCGAGCAGCTCCGCGAGGCGCGCCGGCGATCCGTGCAGCCCATCACCGACGACATCCGCTCGAACGACGTCATCATCCGTCGCGGCGAGGTGTTCACGCAGCTTCACCTGGACAAGTGCCGCGCCCTCGGCCTCATCAACCCGAGCGTCCCGCCCGCGACGCTGGCAGCCATCGGCGCGCTCGCCAGCCTGATGGTCTTCATCGTAGCCGCGTTCATCCACCGCCGCCTGCCGGACCTCTACAAGGACACCCGGCGCCTGTGGTTGCTCGCGATGCTGATGGTCGGCAGCATCTTCGGGATGCGCCTGTTCGGCAACCTGCTCGGCGTTCCGCTCACCGTCGTCCAGTTCGGCCACCTCGGCGTGATGATGGTCGTCCTGGCCGGCATGCTCGTCTCGGCACTGCTCGATATCTCGCTGGGCACTCTCGTCACCAGCCTGCTCGCCATCCAGTGCGGGCTCATCATGAACCACGAGATCCGGTTCGCCGTCATGTCGCTGATGAGCGGACTCGTGGGCATCCATGCCATGACCAGCAGCCGGCAGCGCATCCAGCTCCCGCGCGCCACCGCCGCCATCGCCGCCACCAACGTGGCGCTCGTCTGGGTGCTCGGCGGGCTGCTGGGCGACACCATGCGGGAGGTCGTCACCGGCACCGCCTGGGCAGGCGCGGCGGCGGCGTTCGCCATCGTCCTGTTCTGGTTCGGCCTCGCCGTGCTGGAGAAGCCCTTCGGCATTCTCACCGACGTCTGGCTGCTCGAGCTGTCGGCATCGGAGCACCCCCTGCTTCGCGAGCTGTGCCTCACCGCGCCAGGCACCTATGCGCACAGCATCATGGTGGGCAACCTGGCGGAGGGCGCGGCCGAATCTGTCGGAGCCAACGCGCTCTTCTGCCGCGTTGCAGCCTACTACCACGACGCAGGCAAAGTCCGGCGCCCCCATTGCTTCGTCGAGAACCAGCGCGCCGACAACATCCACGACCGGCTCAACCCGTCGCTCAGCGCCCTGGTGGTGGCCGCCCACGTGAGGGACGGGTTGGAACTCGCCGAACAGCACCGATTGCCCACCCAACTGCGCGACGTCATACGCGAGCACCACGGAACGGGACTGATCCGCTACTTCTACCATCAGGCCCTGGCGGAGAGCGCCGGCGCGCCGGCCGACCCGGTCCTGGAGCAGCACTTCCGCTACGACGGTCCCCGACCGCAGAGTCGCGAGTCAGGTATCATAATGCTGGCGGATTGTGTCGAAGCGGCTGCGCGATGCCTGGATCGCCCGTCGCCCGGAGCGATTCAGAACCTCGTGAACCAGATCATCCAGGACAAGTTGGCGGATGGCCAGCTCGACGAGTGCGATCTGACGCTGCGCGATCTCCGAACCGTCGAGAACGCCTTCGTCCGCATCCTGGGCGCGATGCTGCATGCCCGCGTCGACTACCCCGAGTTGCCGTCGGTGCCGGGGGACGTGAGTGCGGACACCGCCGTCGCCGTCGAGGTGCTTCATGCCGGTCCTGATCAGCAGCAGTCTGGCCAAGCGCGTGCCGACGGGCCACATCCGCCGGGCGGCCCTGGCAGCCCTGCGGACTGAGGGCGCCCCCCGCGCCGAGGTGAGCATCCTGCTAACGGACGACGAGGTCGTCTGGCAGCTCAACCGAGACTACCGGAGGCAGGACAAGCCGACCGACGTGCTGTCCTTCGCTCAACGGGACAGCGTGGCCGGCGCGCCGGCGCCGCGGAAACGAACCGCACAGCGCGAGGTGCTGGGCGACGTGGTGATCTCGGTCGATACGGCCGCACGCCAAGCCGCCGAGAGAGGCGCAAGCCTGGCCGACGAACTCGCGCATCTGGCGGTGCACGGGGTGCTACACTTGCTGGGCTACGACGACGAGACGGAGCACGGCGCCGAAACGATGCGGCTGCGGGAGAGCGTGGCGCTGGCTGCTGCCACGCAGAGCGGAGGCCGGTCGTGATGAGTAGCGCCAAGGAGGGGCTTGTTGCGGCGTAAACGCCCGCAGGACAGCTTCCGATACGCGGGCGAAGGGATACTGCACTGCTTCCGGACGCAGCGGAATATGCAGTTCCACTTTGCCATGCTGATCCTGGTGCTCGCGTCCGGCCTGCTGCTGGCCCTCGACACGCGAGACATGCTCGTGCTGCTCTTCTGCATCAGCCTCGTCATCGCCACGGAGATGGTGAACACCGCGGTCGAAGCGATCGTGGACATGGTCACGCAGACGTATCACCCGCTCGCCAAGCTGGCGAAGGACGTTGCGGCGGGCGCTGTGCTGATCGCGTCGGCGAACGCGATCGTCGCGGGCGGCCTCATCTTCTTCGGCAGCGAGCCGATCCGCAAGATCGGCCAAGGCGTTGAGTTGCCCACCCGCACCGTCGACGTGACCGTCGTGCTCGTCGTCGGCATCATCGTGCTGGTGGCCGGCGTCATCATGTCGAAGCTGATGACCGGCCGCCCGAACGCCGGGCTCCTGAAGGGCGGCGTCGTCAGCGGCCACAGCGCGATCGGCTTCTTCCTGGCGGTCACGATTATCTACTGCTCCGGCAACCGGTTCGTCGGCATCCTGGCCCTGCTCATGGCAGCCATCATCGCGCAGAGCCGCGTCGAGGCGGGCATCCACTCCATCCAGGAGGTCGTCCTGGGCGCTCTCCTGGCCATCTTCCTCACGTCTTCGGTGTACTGGCTCATGCCAAGGATCCGCGCGCAGCTCCACCAGGCGGCGCCCCCCGCCGCGTCGACGACCCACCGTGCCGCGCCGCGAGGCAGCGCCCTGGGGCGCCTCGCCTCGCTCGATCTGCGCAGCGCCCCGAGAGGTACGCAAGTCCATGTCTGACCCCTACCACGAACGCCCGGCCGTCCGCTGCGTGCGGCGGCTCCTCTGGACCGGCCTCCTTGCACTCACGCCGGGCGCTGCTCTCGCGCAGGCCACTGGCGGCCCCGCGGCCAGTGGCGACGGCAACCTGATGCGGGACATCGTGATCGTCGTCATCTTGATCTTCGTGTCGTCGCTGTTCGTAACCGCCGAGACCGCCTTCTTGAGCGTGCGCCGCACGCGCATCGAGCAACTGGTCGATGAGGGGGACCGGCGCGCACGCGTCGTGGCCAGCCTGCTGGCCGAGCCCACTCGGATGCTGGCCACGCTGCAGGTCGGCCTCACGATCGTGCAGCTCTTCTCCGCCGGCGAGGCGGCCAACCGCTTCGTCGACCCGTTCGCCGCCTGGCTCCGGGGCGCCGCGGCAGGCACGCCCATCGCGCCCGCCTCGGGCCTCATCGCCCTCATCGTCGTCGTCGGCAGCGTCGCCCTACTCACTCTGGTCGTCGGCGAGATCACGCCCAAGAGCCTCGCGGTCCAGCACGCCGAACCGATCGCCATTTGGTCCGGCTACCCCGTGTTCTGGCTCCAGAAGGTGCTGTCGCCCGGTGTGTCGGTCGTCACCTGGCTGTGCCGCCTCCTCGTGCGGCCGTTTGGCGGATCGGTCAGCTTCCATACCTCGGCCCTCAGCGAGGAGGAGCTGAAGATCATGGTGGAGCACAGCGAGGAGTTCGGCGTCATCGAGCCCGAGGAGAAGGAGATGATCCACTCCATCTTCGAGTTCGGCGACACCACCGTCCGCCGCGTGATGACGCCCCGCCTCGACATCACCGCGGTCGAGGCCGACGAAGCCCTCGAGGACGTCGTGAAGGTCATCACCGAGTCGGGCCACAGCCGCCTGCCGGTCTACGATGACGACCTCGACAACATCGTTGGTATCGTCCACGCCAAGGACGTCCTCAGCGCGCTCGGGCCGGAGGGGGAGGGCAGCTCGACGCTGCTGCGCGTCCTGCTCCGGGCTCCCTACTACATCCCCGAAAGCAAGCGCGTCGACGCCCTGCTCGCGGAGTTCCGGCGCCAGAGGAAGCAGTTCGCAGTCGTGCGCGACGAGTACGGCACCGTGACGGGCGTCGTCACCATCGAGGACCTGCTCGAGGAGATCGTCGGCGACATCCAGGACGAGTACGATACCGAGGAGCCCGTGGTCCGACAGATCGACGAGCACACCTGCATCGTGGACGCCCGCATGAGCGTTGCCGACTTCAACGACCGGATGGGGATGGAGCTGTCCGCCGAGGAAGCCGACACGATCGGCGGGTTCCTCTTCGGCGTGCTGGGCCACCAGCCCGTGGCGGGCGAAGGCGCCGATATCGACAGCGTGCGATTCGAGGTGGCCCAGACCGACGGGCGGCGCGTCCAGCGGGTGCGCGTCGAGCGCCGCCCCCGCCACGACGGCGAGGCGGACGCAGCGCCCGAACCGCAATAGACGCCGCGCGGCGCAGACCGCATGCGCCGTCCCGGCATGGGAGGACTGAACTGAAACTGCTCGTCTGTGGCACGGCCGCCGCCGAGGCATGGCCGGCGATATTCTGCACCTGCGCCCCTTGCCGCGAAGCCGCGCGGCTGGGCGGCAAGAACCTGCGCACCCGCGCCGCCTACATGCTGGGCGACCGCATCCGCATCGACTTTGGGCCGGACACCCACCTGCACATGCAGCGCTACGGCCTGAAGCTCGATCTGCTAGAGCACCTACTCGTTACGCACAACCACTCCGATCACTGGTTCCCGACAGAGCTGACGTGGCGCCGCCCCGGGTTCTCCGTCGCGCCCGAGCGGACGCTGCGTGTCTGGGGCAACGAGTCGGTCGTGCAGAGCCTGATGGACACGATCGAGGGGGATTTGGACCGGTACCGCCTGGCCGCATCGGTCCTGCACGCGTGGGACGAGGCCGACCTCGGCGAGGTGCACGTGATCGCGGTGCCCGCAAACCACGACCCGAGCCAGGAGTGCCTCACGTACGTGCTGGAAACAGGCGGCCGGAGAGGGCTCATCGCCCACGACACGGGGTGGTACTCGGACGACACGTGGGCCCGCCTGGCCGAGCGCCCGCTCGATCTGGTCCTGTTCGACTGCACGTACGGTTCTGAGGACGCCATCCGCGGGCATATGGGCTGCGCGCCGGTGGTGCGCGCTCGCGACGAGCTGGCCAAGCGCGGCGGCCTGGCGTCCGGCGCGACGGTGGTGGCCACGCACTTCTCGCACAACGGCGGATGGCTGCACGAGGAGCTGCTGGCGTTCTTCGCGCCGCACGGCATCGACGTCGCGTTCGACGGGATGCGCCTCGACCTGTAGCCGGGATCGAGTGCTGACAAGCAGAAGGGCCTCGGGGGCAACCGCTCCCCGAGGCCCTTCTGCTCACACATCGATCCCGCTACCTGCGCGGGCCGCCCGGGCCGCCCAGACCACCCGGGCCGCCCATGCCACCCATCGGCCCCGCTCCGCCCGGCTTCATCTCCGTGGCACCCGCGGGAGGGGTGAACTTGAAGACGCTGTCGGGAATCGGCGCGTTGATCTTCTCACTGACGGCAACCATGTTCACCTGCATGCTCTGCACGGGCTGCCCAGGTCTCGCCGCCCCTGATCCAGTCATGGCCATCTTCACCATCGCGTACGTGGCCTGATCAAAGTAGAACTTGAGCAGCATGCTCTGGCCCGGCTGAGCCTTCTTCGGAGTCATCTCGATCACGTAGCACGACTTGCCGCTGACGCTGGCCGGGGCTCCGAGCTTCAGGTTCATCTGCTTCGCCAGCATGGCTGCCTGCGACACGCCGAGCTGCATCGACTTGGCGGCCTGGCTCGGGCCCTTGATGTACTGCTTCATCGGGGCGATGTACCGGTACATCGTCTTCCCGTCGTCCACCATCATCATGCCCGTCGGTGTGGTGTTCATCCACATCTTCTTGCCCGGGATCGCCTTGATGTTCATCGTCATCTTCATCGAACCCATGGCGCCCATGGTCTGCGTCATCTGGTAGGTGACCTGGTACGTCTTCGCGCTGTTGATGCGCGCTTGCCCCTTCTCGATGATCTGCTGAGGAGTGGGGGCGGCTGATGCGCTTGCACTCGCAAGCGCCAGTGCGCCCGCGGCAACCAACCAGCGGATCTGGCCCGCTGTCTTCATGACGGCTCCTCCTGTGGTGAGCCGCGGTTGATCGCCGCGGACTCCTTGGTCTACTTCGGTGTCAGGCAGCCCTTCTCCGCTCGTCAGGGCGCCCGGTCAGGCCTGGTCTTCCAGATACAGCTCCTCGACGCTCGGCGATAGCACGCGGGCGATCAAGCCCTCGGGGTCGGTCAGGTCGAAGAACGCCGACGCCGGCGGCCCGGCCAACAGGGCCAGCACGTCGGCCTGCGTCTCCGCATCGGCCTCGCGCAGCCAAGCGAAGTCCGTCTCGCTGACCCCGAGCAGGCGAGAGTATGCGCGGAACACCAGCGCGTTGACCGCCCGCCGCTCGGGGTCGAACCACATCTCGATGTGGTCGTTCAGCACGACATGCTGCGAGGGCACATCCTGCTGCTCACCAAAGGCGACGGTCAGCACATCGTCGCCGGCGTCGTATGCGAGCTGGAACGAGGTCATGCACCCTCCGGGCGTTCGCTCGGCCAGTGTAGCACCCGGCCCGCGGGGTGTCAACGGCGCGGCCTGGAGCTACAACTACCCCTCGGATTCCGGCGCCTCCGTGCGCCGCACCGCGTGGCCGCCGAACTCGCTGCGCAGCGCCGCGATGACCCGCGCGGAGTAGGAGTCGTCCTGCCGCGAGGCGAGACGCGCCAGCAAGGAGAGCGTGAGCACCGGGGCGGGCACGTTCAGGTCGACTGCCTCTTGCACGGTCCACCGTCCCTCGCCGCTGTCCTCCACGTAGCCGCGCAGCGCCGCCAGGTCGGATCCGCCGTTCTCGAACGCGCGCTCGGCCAGCTCCAGCAACCACGAGCGCACGACGCTGCCATGGTTCCACAGGCTCGCGATGGCGCCGAGGTCGTAGTCGTAGCCGGACGCATGCAGGATCTCGAAGCCCTCGCCGTACGCCTGCAGCATGCCGTACTCGATGCCGTTGTGGATCATCTTGGCGAAGTGGCCCGCGCCGGACTCCCCGAGGTAGGCGCACCCGCCCTCCGGCGCGAGCGTCCGCAGGATCGGCTCAACGCGCTCGTACGCCGCGCGCGCGCCGCCCACCATGAGGCAGTAGCCGTTCGCCAGCCCCCAGACGCCGCCGCTCGTGCCCACGTCGAGGTAGTCGACGCCAGCCGCGCGCAGGTCCTCGGCTCGACGGCGCGAGTCCTTGTAGTTCGAGTTGCCCCCGTCGATGAGCACGTCGCCCGCACCGAGGCACGTCCCCACCTCGGCGATCGTGGAGTCGACCGCATCGCCGCAGGGGACCATCATCCAGATGACGCGCGGGGCAGAGAGGCGGACGCCGACATCCTGCAGCGAGGAAGCGCCGATGGCCCCCGCCGCCACCGCGGCGTCGACGGCCTCCGGCCCGAGGTCGTAGGCGACGACCGAGTGGCCGCCCGCGAGGAGCCGGCGCGTCATGTTGAGCCCCATGCGGCCGAGACCGACCATGCCGAGCTGCATCGCTAGGGCCACCTCATGAGGGCATCTGGCAGGCGCCGCCATCGACCAGCAGCGAGACGCCAGTGATGTAGCTCGCCCGCTCGGACGCAAGAAACACGGCGGCGGCGGCGATCTCGCGCGGGTCTGCGATCCGGCCGATCGGCGCGGCCCTGGCCGTGGCGGCCAGCGCGGCCTCGACAGAGATGCCGAGGCGCTCGGAGCGGACGCGCGCCAGGTGGTGAGCGCGGTCGGTGAGGGTGTTGCCGGGCAAGACCGCATTGACCAGTACACCGTCGCCCGCGAGCTGATTCGAGAGCGTCCGCGTGAGTGCCGAGAGGCCCGCGCGGAGCGTGCTGGAGATGGTCAGGTCGTCGGCAGGCTGCTTGGCGACCAGCGAGGTCACGTGGATGATGCGGCCCCAGCGCCTCTCGCGCATCGCGGGCGCCACGAGGTTGCAGAGGCGCACCACGTTCATTAGGGTCGACTGGACGCCGGCCTCCCACTGCGCGTCGCTCAGGTCCAGGAACCGCGCCGCGGGAGGGCCGCCGGTGTTCGTCACCAGGATGTCGACCGGGCCCAACCGGCGCACCGTCTCAGCGTGCCAGGCCTCGAGGTCGCCCGCGCTGGCAACGTCGGCGGTCAGCGCGCACACCGCATCGGCCCCCGCGATGCCCTCAAGGTCGGCCCGAGCCGAGGCCAGAGCGTCCGCGCCTCGCGCACAGATCGAAACGCGGCAGCCCTCCTCGGCGAGGCCCTTGGCGATGGCGCGGCCGATGCCCTTCGAGGCGGCGGCGACCATCGCGACGCGCCCAGCAATGCCTAGCTCCATGGCGCGGCTCCTCGACCGGGACCAAACAGTGGGGCTACTTCCACGTGTCGGGCTTCTTCAGCAGTTCGTCGGCCTGCGTGAAGCTCTGCAGCACGGCGATCTTGTCGTTGGGTTTGAGCAGGATGAACGTGGGCGTGCTGGTGACATGGGCGTCGGCAGCCAGCTTGTCTTGCGCAGTTGTATCCTTGACCGCCTGCGCTCCCTGGAAGTAGGCGGTGAAGCGCATCATGTCCAGGCCCAGGCCGCCGGCGATCTCCTTCAGGGTCTTCTTCACGTCGTCCGGATCCATCGCTTCCCAGGTCTGCTGAGAGGAGAACACCTTCTTGTGCATCTCCCAGAACTTGCCCTGGACCTGAGCCGCAGCCACGGCCTGGGCCAGGGTGGGCGAGTGGTAGTGCGCGCGAGAGATCTTGACGTGGTGGAACACGTAGTTCATCTTGTCGGCGTACTGCTTCAGCATCTTCTCGACGCCAGGTTCGGATGCGCGGCACGAAGCGCACATGTAGTCGCCGAACTCCACGAGCGTGTACGGCGCGTCTGCCCGACCGAGGATGGGAGTGCCCTTCGGCATCAGCAGGGGCCGCATCGTCGCGTCCTTCCGGAAGTCCGGCGGCGGCACTGGCGGTGGGTTGACTCCGCCTTCGCCTCCCCTGGTGGCCAACAAGGTGACACCCACCAACACGATGGCAACCAGTACAATCCCGAGGAAGACCTTCATTTCGCCGGATGATTTCACGAGACCGAGCACTCCTTCTGGCCGCCTCGGAGCCCACGCCGCTCGAAGCTGAGTGTGATGAAGAGAGCAACCACCAGCAGGGCCGACGTGACGCACCATGAACACCACGCATGGATGACGTAGGCCTCGAGGTAGGTCAGATAGGCCGAAGCCACGATGCCGCCCGCAGCCATCAGCCACTGGAGCAGGCCGAGCCGTTGCGCCGCGGCCTCCGACGGGTTCGCGGCTCGCACGAATGCCAACCCGGCCATCGCGACGTACATCGCCAGGCCGAACGCCGCCGTCGGGATCGAGGAGAGGAAGGGCAATCCGAAGCCGCTCGCCGTGTAGTGCGCATTCACCTCGTCGCAGCCGTGCAGCGGGCCGCACTGCATCGCCATGATGCGGAAGTGGACCAGCGTCAGGTACCCGGCAACGCACATGCCGAGCAGCGACAACACGAACGTGATGCGGTTGGTGGTAACGTAGCTCATCGCGCGTAGTATACCCAGACGAGCGCGCCTATCCGGGCTTGCCCCCCGGCGGCGGCGTCTTGTCCTTGCCAGGCTCGGCGGGAGGAGCGCCGCCTTGCTCCGGCGGGGGCGCCATCTTGCCCTTCTCGCCGCCGGCGCCGGCCGCGGGCTTCTCCTCCTCGTCGTCGACGGGCATGGTGATCTTGCCGCCCTTCGTCTGAAGGCGCTCGTCCCCTTCTTTCGTGTAGATGGTGACGTCGTTGTTCGTATCGCCCTTCTGGCCCTTCGTGTCCTCCCAGTGCACCGGCCCGCGCAGGATCACCTTCTCCTCGACGCCGAACCACTCCGCCTTCTCGGCGTAGAGGGTGCGCGTCTTGTCGGAGAGCTTCTGCACCGCCTTGAAGCTGCCGGTGAGGACCGCGTGCTTCACCGTCCTGGCGTAGCTGTACTCCAGCCGCTCACACGTCACGTCCACCGGGTGGCGGCGCGCCTCTGCCGCCGTCTCACCGTCCTTGCCGGGCTCGCCTTTCTTGGCGGGCTCCGTCGCCTTGGCGGCGCCCGGTGCGGCAGGCGCAGGCGCGGGCGAGCCGCCCGCCGCTGGCGCTTCCTTCTCCTTCGGCTTGAGGGTAACGTGCACGGCGCCCGTCATGATGACGAGCTTCTTGTCCTTCGCGTACTGGATCTCAGCCTCGGTGGCCGTCGCATCCGCCTGCGGATCCGTCATCGTCAAGTCGCCGGACGCTTTGGCGATCTTCGTCTTGTCGTTCCACGTGAAGACCAGCGAATGGAGCACGGTTCCCTCGTCCGTGGTGACCTTGACGACCTTCGCCGAGCCCTCGCCGGTCTTGTCGCTGTGGACCGCCTCCTCGTACTCGATCGTCCACATGCGCGGCTGCTTGGCGGCGGCAGGAGCGGCGGGCGCGACGGGCGCCTTCGCGGCTCCGTCCTGGCGCGCCGCGGCGAGCGTCCCGGTGAGCAGGAGGGCCGCGCCGATCGCAACTGAGGCTCGCGAGATGGGGGCTAGCGTCATTCGAACGCCTCCGGGCCTTCGGAATCAGGTTGTATACGCAAGTGCATCAGGCCTTTGTTCACCCGCAGAGTACGGGTCTTCAGATCGATATCGGCGCTCGAGGCGGTGTAGTCCAGGTTCCGGCGCGTGCCGGTCACCGGCCCCGTGCAGTGCACCCGCTCGTTCTCCACATCCCACGTGATAGCCGCGGCGCGCACCGGGTGGCCCTCGAAGACCCCCTCCGCACCGGCGGGGCACTGGATCATCCGCTCGCGAGGCGCATAGAGGAGCGACGGAGCCTTGAGCGTGTTCCGCTTGTACGTTCCGCTCGCACCCGAAGGGAACCGGATGAAGTCGTCGCGCTCCGACCAGATGCAGTCGGAGGACTCGATGCGGTCGCCGCGGGTCGAGACGAGCTGGATGCCGCCCGCAATGGTGAAGCTCCGCGCGGCCCGGTCGTAGACGGCGCTGTCGGCGCGGAACGTGGCGCGCTTCACGTGGCGCTCGTACAGCTCGCCGTCGCTGATGCCCGCCAACTCGACCTGGCGGAAGGCCTCGAGGTCGCCGCCGGGGTCGGCTCGCATGACGACCCGATGCGCTCGGAGGCGCCAATCCGGCTTGCCGCCGCTATTGCCGGCCATCGTGGCGTCGTCGATCGCCAGCCGCACGCTGCCGCCGCCCGCCGCCAGGGCATCCTTCCGGGCCGGGTCGTATCGCTCCACGACGCGGAAGAGGAACCCGAGGGCCGTGATCGCCGCCAGCGCCAGCATCAGGTTGCGAGGTCGAAGCATGGTGAGGTGCTATCCGGACGCGGCCCGCGCCGATGGACGCGAGAGGATGGGCGGGCCCGCCAACGAATCGGCCCCTCGTCGCGGATGGACTCGCGGAATCGAGGGGCCGAAGCCTGGACCGAACGACGATGCGGACTAGATCGGGCAGTCGAACACCGGCGCGCCGGGAGGTCCACCGTCCTGCGACAGCGTGACCGTGCCGAGGCTCTTGTCGCCCGCCGTCGGCAGCGTGCCCACGGACATCACGCAGGGAGCAGTGCCAGCCAGGTTCGTACGCGTGATCATGTATTCCTTGGTCGCGTACGTGTTCATGTTGGCGTTGAACCCGGTCGAAGGCGGGTTGACCCAGAACAGCTTGGTGCCGGCCGGGATGGCACTGAAGTAGAACCACCCGGTCGAGTTCGTCGTTGTGGTCGTGAGAGTCGTCCCATCGGATGACTTGAGATAGACGGTCGCCCCGGAGACCGCAGCGCCACTGAGGTTGCCGACGACCTTACCGCAGAGGTTGGGCACCGTGCCCGTGGTGCCGCAGTCACCTGTTACTACCGTACCCCCGCCCCCGCCACCGCCGCCGCAGCCAAGTTGAAGCGTCGCGGCCGCGAGACCAACGGTGAGCGCGAGGAGCGGGAGGCGCACCGGAAAGCCGGACGGTGCCCTTCGAGCCATAAGACCTTCCTCCTGACGTGCGAGAGACGCCATGATGCGTGTGGGGGAGCGCGGCGAGATTGAGACGTTCCGCCGCCGACCCATTATACACTGCGAGCCCATGTTCCGCAAGCACTATTTGCAGGTGGGAAGCGTGACCGATCCGGAGCGGAGCAGGCTCGCGGCACGCGCCTATTACGGTCCGGCGCCGCCCCAGGGTTCCCGATACTCCACATCCGCCGGGGCGTGCCCCGCTACCGCCACTTGCTCCACTCGTCGGTGACGCGCGCCATCCACTCGCGCGCCAGGTCCTGCCGCGTGCCCACACGGTAGACGAAGGCCAGCAGGGCGATCCCGGCAACGAGCGAGGCCGTGGCGCTGCCCGCGTCGGCAACCCGCCCGCCGGCCAGGACCGCCGCGAACGCGAACGCATGCGCCGCCGCGCAGAACGCGAACGCGCGGATGCGGCGCGGAATGCCCCAGGCGAGCGCGCCGAGGCACTCAGCGATCAGCAGCACCGCGTGCCCGGAGGCCGCCGCCGTACCCCGCGTCTCGCAGAACGAGAGGAACGTCGGCGTCATCGTGGTCAGCAACCCGAGCCACCAGTGCCCGTTCGCCTGCCCGTCCTCGCGGCGTGCGCCGGCCATCTCGCCCAGCACGACCAGGTAGAGCCCGAGCGGCGCCAGATAGAGGTCCATCACGGAAGGCGCGATGCTGACGTGGTCGTACAGCATCAGCCCGTAGGCGGCGAAGAACAGGCCGAACCCCGTGTGCGCATGGATGGGCGCCTGCTCGAACAGGTAGAGCCCGAGATAGACGGCCCCGGCCACGGCAAGCGCCAACACGGTGTAGACGCCCTGCCCTGGGGTTTGGACCGCGATCAGCCCAACCGCCGCCGCGCCCAGTGCAACCACCGCCGCCATGCCCTGCAGCACGTTCACGTGGCCGATCGGGTGGCCCGCCCTCACGACGACCCGGCCCGCCACCAGCCATACGGCGCCGGCCACCGCCATGCCGCAAGCCCAGCCGGGCGCCGACATGCCCGGGCGCACCGCCAGGCCGTAGCCCCAGGCCACGGTCAACACGGACGCAGCCAGCACCGTGCAGACGGGGCGGTCCGACTGGATCGCGGCGGCGACGAGCGCAAGGCCATACGCCGCGAGCGTCGCGATGACCGCCGGACGAATCACGCCGGGGTCCAGACCGCAGACCAGCGCACCCGCCGCTCCGAGAGACGCCAGCGCCAGCAGCGTATCGCGCGCCTTGCACCTCGCCGCGTCCTCGCCGACGGGGAGCGACGACACGGAGACCGAGTAGAGCCCGGCGAAGCAGGGGAGCATCGCGAGCGCCCACCAGTCGACATGCGCCCGGCACCCGCCCGCCACGAGCGCGAACCACCCGGCGCATGCGAACACGGTGGCGGCGGACGCGAAGGCCGGCGTGCTGCGTGCCAAACGCATGTATGCCCACCAGCAGGCCGGCGCCGCTGCAGCGACGGCGAGGGAGGCGATGAGGCTGGCCCGCGTGCCCCCGCCGATGAACAGCGCGTGAGCCATGCCCACGACCACCAGTGCGGCGGCCACCTTGCCCAGCAACTCCGACGGCGGCGTCTCGGTGGCGGCGAGGACGGCGATCAGCACGCCGTACGCCAGCGACGCGACGCAGACGCCGAGGAGCGGGAGCGGCGCCGTCCACGAGGCAAGCGCGGCGCCCACCACGGCCAGCCAGATGCCGACCAGCGCCACGCTGCGGAACGGCTCGCGGTACAGGTCGCTGCCCTCGCGCGCAGGCAGCCGGCGAGCGGCCACCTCCAGCGCGGCGAAGGCCGGCAGCATCGACAGAGCAGACCACTCCGCCGAGGCGCCGGGTAGGAGAGCGTACGCCAGAGCATAGGCGGCGAGGAACGCGAGGGCCGCCACGGGCGAGTAGGCCGCCTCGCCAAGCGCCCAGGCCGCGTACCCGAACCCGATGGCCGCCACCAGGAGCCCGGCCGCGGCGACCCACGCGACGGCATGGGCCGCCGACACGCTTGCCACGCCCGACAGCACGAGCAGCGGCAGGCAGCCGGCAGACAGCCAGAGGGCCACGTCGGCGCGCTCCTTGCGAGCGGCCGACGCCAGCGCCGCGCACCCGAAGAGGGGAAGGACGGCCGGCCACACGGCGGCCTCAGCGCGCCACGGCAGATCCGCCTCGCCGGCCAACTGGAGCCAGCCGCCGAAGACTGCGGCGTAAGCCAGCGCCAGAGGCCAGATGCTGGTTGACGCGCCGGGGACAAGCGCCAGCGCCGCGCAGCAAGCCGCGGCGACACCGGCGACCCACGCAGGCGGCCCGAACATAACGGTGCTCGCCATCGCAGCAGCCGCGCAGCACGCCACGCCGGCCTCCAGTGGGATGCACCAGGGATGCTCCCGCCGCCTCGCCCCCAGCGCGTGGAGCGCACCGGCCCAGACCAGGCCCATGGCGGCGAGCACGGCGCCGTAGTCACGCCACTGAGCGAGGGCCCGGCTGGTCGACGCCCATGGCGAATCCTGCGCCAGCAGCGAGAGGCCCACGACGGCCGCAGCCGCCCACGCCATGGCGTCCCAGCGGCCGACCGCGCGGAGCGCCACCACGGCGCCAAGTGCCGCAGCCAGCGCGTGCGGCAGGAGGGCGAACCAGTACGCCGTGCCGCTCGCCGCACTCAACTGGGCGAACAGGATGCCCGCGCCGACAGCCAACGCCGATGCCCTCAGCCACGGAGCGCCCGAGTCCGGTCCCTCGTCTCGGTCCTCGCGCAGCCCCACCCCAAGGGCAAGCCCCAGCAGGGCGAACGCGGCCAGGTCCAGCGAGATCGGCACCGATGCCCAATGCTGACTCACAACGAACAGGCGGTCGGTGCCGATGCCCAGCGCGAGTGCCGTGCATGCGGCCGAGCCGTACATGGCGAGCGGCTGGCCGCGCCGCAGCGCCGCCACCGCGACCAGCATCGAGCACAGCGCGAAGAGCGTCGTGACCTCGGGCCAGTCCGCGCCGACCAGCGGCACGCCCGTCAGCCCCAGGCCCCGAACCGCCGCGACGCAGCACGCCGCGATGGTCGCCGCGATGGCCGCGCGCTCGTAGGCCTGGCGCAGCCCGGAGGCCGCATCGTCCGTCGAGCCCACGGTGCGTGGCGCCGCCGAGGCCAGCCACCACAGCACGCCGAGCCCCGCCGCGGCGAGCCCTACCGGGTAGAGGGCAGCGCCTACCAACCCGGCTCCCCAGAGCGCCACGAGCGCCGCGCACGCCGTGCAGGCGGCCCCGGCTTGAGCGAAGCCCGGGCAGCGCCGTGCCTCCGCGGCGGCGGCGTACATCAGACCGGCCGCGAGCGTGGGCGTGGCGAGGACCGCCTCGGGCTCGCGCAGCACCAGGGCCGGCACTGAGGCGATGGACACTCCGAGGCCGACGCAGAGGTGCGCCCAGAGGGCCAGGACAGCAGGAGCGTCGTCGTGTTCCCGCGCCGCCAGGCCGGACGAGCCCAGGAACAGCCCGGCCAGCGCTACCATCGCCAGGCCGTGCAGCCAGCCGGGCCGCGGCGCGAAGACCGGCGAGGGCGCCGCAACCTGCATCAAGGCCAGTGCCGAAGCGGTAGCCCCGGCCAGGATCAGGTGCAGGTGGCGTTCGTCGCCGGTCGCGCGCATCGTGCGCCAGGCAAGAGCCGTCGAGCAGAGGGCCGCCAGGAGCGCGCCGGGCCGATCACCGAGCACCCCGCCCAGCCAGGAGCGATCGATCGCGACGACGGTGAAGCCCGCGAGCACGACCGCCACCGACGTGCAGGCGAACGCGCCGATGCTCTTGGTCTCGCGCTCGCGCATGCCGTAGTGGTAGAGCAGGGCCGCGAGGCCGCCAGGCAGCAGCGGCAGCAGCAGCGTGATCCACTTCCACATCCACTCCATGCCCACGAACTGCCTGATGGCTCCGAAGGTGAGCGCTGCACCCAGAACCGCTGCCAGCTTCAGCCAGTGCTCGACCAGGAACTCCTCGAGGCGGGGCGGGGCGGCTTGCGGGGCACTCGCTTCGCTGGGCGGCGCCGGGGTCATGGGCTTCGCCGCCGCGATGGGAGGCGCCGCGGCCGGCGCGGGTCGCGCGGGAGGCGCCGGCGCCGGAACGTAGAGCGGCACAGCGGACGCCGGCGCCGCACCCGACAGCAGGACCGACTCACGCGCTCCGTATGTCTGTCGCAGGCGCCAGAGGAGCGCCGGCGTGATCCACCCGTCGGCCCGCCACCGATCGGCCTGCGCCATCAGATAGGCGATATGGCCTACCTCCTCGCGGGCGGCTGCCGGAAGCGTATCCCCGTCCAGCGCCGCACCGCATCTCGTGCAGAAACGCGTACCCTCGGGACAGGACTGCCCACACCGGCTGCATGGTCGCATCTCGACCCCCTTGCCGAAGCCGCAGCACGACCCGCGCGATCGATACACGGCGGGTGCTGGGCCATAGCGGCTGTCGACGGATTCAGTCTATCGCGACCTGGCAGGGAGCGCCAGTGCCAAATGGCCCGTTCGCATGCGCTGGGATGGGCCTGAAGTCCCGGGTCGCGCGGGCCTCTGGGTCCCGCCTGGCCCGTGACCACCCGCCGTCAAGCAGGAGGCGGAGGTACCTGTGAGGAATACTGGCAGCAGCATTGCCGCGCACGCGCCGGAACCCAAGCAAGTGGTCCAGCCGAGTTGCCCGGATGGCCGGCTGTCGTGCCGCAGGCCGAAGGATGATATGCCAAGGAGGTCGCACCCATGAGTCGCATCGTCGCGCTACTCGCCCTCTGCTTGACCGCATCCCTACTCACGGCATGCAATAGCTCCTCCTCGGGCGCGAGTCCCGAGATCAAGCCCGCGCCGCCCTCGAAGGAGTCCAAAGGCGCCTCGTCGGGAGCGCAGCAGACCTCGACGACCGGCAAGGACTGGCCCAACTTCCACGGGCCGAACTGGGACAACATCTCCACAGAGACGGGGATCAACAAGAACTGGGGCAGCAAGCCGCCCAAGCTCCTCTGGAAGACCAGCATGGGCGACAACGGCTACGCAGGCCCGTCGGTGGCGGACGGTAAGGTCTTCATCATCGACCACGCAGGCAGTCAGGATGTCGTGCGGGCGATCGATCTGAAGACGGGCCGTGACGTCTGGACGTTCAAGTACAAGGATGCCGACTCGGACAACAACGGCTTCTCGCGCTCGACGCCGACCTACGAGAACGGGAAGGTCTACGTGATCAGCCGCCTCGGCAGCGTGGGGTGCCTGAACGCCGAGACGGGCAAGATCATTTGGTCCGGCGGCCTGGTCGAAGCGTTTGGCGGCCGTCGGCCTCAGTGGGATTACTCGATGTCGCCGTACATCGACGGCAACAAGCTGATCCTGGTGCCGGGCGGATCGAGCGCTGGCGTCGCTGCCGTCGACAAGAGCAACGGGCGCACGATCTGGAAGGGCGGCGGCAACGACCAGCCTGGTTACGCCACTCCCGTCAAGGCCAAGATCGGCGGGCGCGACCAGTACATCGTCTTCATGGCCAAGGGAGTCATCGGCGTCGACGTCTCGAGTGGCAGCCAGCTCTGGCGACAGCAGTGGGAGACCAACTACGACGTCAACGCGGCGACCCCGCTCATCACCAGCAGCGGCGTGTTCATCACCAGCGACTACGGCCGCGGGTGCGCGATGGTGAACCCGGGCGGCGGCATCAAGTGGGAGAACAAGTCGATGCAGTCCCACTTCAGCTCGCCGGTGCTCTACGAGGGCAAGATCTACGGCACGACCGACCCGGGCAAGCTGGTCTGCATGGACCCGGCGTCCGGCCGCGTGCTGTGGCAGCAGGACGGCTTCGAGAAGGGCGGCATCACCATCGTCGACGGGGCGATCATCGCGCTGGACGGTGGCGGCGGCGACTGCGTCATCTGCGACGCAACTCCGTCGGGTTACAAGGAGCGCGGCCGCTTCAAGCCGCTCGGCGGGCAGAGCTGGACGGCGCCCATCGTCGCGCAGGGCCGGCTCATCGTGCGCAACAAGCAGACGCTGGCCTGCTACGACCTGAAGTAGCTGCACACGGTCGACCAGGAGCAACGGCCCGGCAGGGGAGTCACCCCGCCGGGCCATCTGCATTCCCAATGGCCCTGGGCCGCCAGTCCCCGGGAGCGTCGACCGCGGGCGCTTCCGGACGGGCACGGAGGCCCATCCCACCACGGCGCTCGTGTCGCGGCCGCGCCCTACCGTGCGGCCTCCACCAGCCGCCCGTACGCCTCCAGCGTCTGCTCGACCATCGCGTACGCGCCGAAGTGGCGCGCGATGCCCTCGGCCCCGGCCCGGCCCATCTCGGCGCACCCAGCCGGATCGGCCATCATCCGGCTGAGGCACGCGGCAATGCCCTCGACG
Source organism: uncultured Chthonomonadaceae bacterium (assembly GCA_964519955.1). Taxonomy (GTDB): domain Bacteria; phylum Armatimonadota; class Chthonomonadetes; order Chthonomonadales; family CAJBBX01; genus CAZFLM01. Next base: position 89,433 of record CAZFLM010000007.1, read on the forward strand.
CTAGCGGGCTCATGCGTCAGGCCGCCGCCGGTCAGACCCAGCATCTCCGGGTAGACGCCCGAGTTCGGCACCACCACCGGCACTCCCGCTGCCTGCGCCTCCATGATGGCCGCGCCGCGCGACTCCTCGATGCGGCTGGGCACGCAGAACACCGAGGATCGGCGGAACAGGTCGACCTTGCCGCGCAGGTCGACCTCGCCCAGGTACTCGAAGCTGCCCAGCAGACCCGCATCGTCAACGGTGCCCTGCACGCGCCGCCAGAACGCCTCGTCCATCACCTTGCCCGCCACCAGGAGCCGCGCCTCGCGCCCGTGCTGCTGCACGAGAGTGCGCCACGCCTCCACCAGCAGGTCCAGCCCCTTCGACGGGTTGATGGCGGAGAGGTAGCCGATGGTGAACGGCTCGTCCGGCGCGCGGCCGGCGCTCGCGTAGGGCGCAGGGTCGATGCCCGCTCGGATGGTGACGACCTTCCCGCGCGGCACGCCGAGGCACTCGGCCATGCGTGCGCCGTACGCCTCGCCTGGCGAAACGAAGAGATCGATCGACCCGGCATTCCGGCGCAGCAGATCCTGAGCCTGCGTGCGGTACGGCTCGCGCATCGCGCCGATGAAGCTCTCCTCGCCCTGCAGCATGCAGGCTACCGGGATGCCGAGCCGCTCCTTCAGCGCGGGAGCGATGCCGCTCAGCATCGAGTTGGTGATCGTGGCCACCTCGGGGAGCGGGCCGGCCTCGATGAAGTCGAGGATCTTGCGCAGTTCCTTGCGCTGCCGCCCTTCGGGGCCCTGCAGCACCGACACCGTCATCGGCCCAAGGTCCTCGGGCTTTACGGACACGGCGAACCGCGAGGCCCAGCGGAGCAGCCCGGGGCTGTCGAGCCACCGGTCGAACCAGTCCGGGGTGTGGCGGAAGAGGGGCGAGACCTGCTGCAGGTAGGCGTTGATGCCGCCGAGGAAGACCCGCTCTGTCGGCAGGGGCGCGTCGCCCTCCGTGCGGAGCGGGGTGTACAGGGGAATGACGGTGACTTCGTGGCCGCGCGCGATGAGCCCGCGTACCAGGGCGGCATCGCGTGCGCACGCCCCGCAGTACATGCCGCCGGCGCCGGCAGCCAGGTGCACCAATCTCATGCGTCGTCGCCCCTCGCCATGACGCGACGCACGCCGGCACTGGTAGGACGGGCGTCCCTGCCCGTCCGCCACCGCAGCCTCAGTGCGCCCGCGCCGCTGCCCGGTCGTCGGCCGTCTTGCACGTCACGCCGCAGCCCCGCGCGATGGCGGCCAACTCGCGCATGCGTTCCGCGTCCGGCCGCGCGAGCCGAGCGCCGGCGTACTCCTTGCCCAAGCTCTCCCACTTGCCGGAGCCCAGCGGGTGATACGGCAGCAGCTCGTACTCCACGAGGTTCGCGAACGGCGCGATGAACCGCGCGATGGCCGCAATGTCCTCGTCCGCATCGTTGAACCCCGCGATCACCGGAGTGCGGACGATGAGCGGCATCGCCCCCTGGGCCAGCCGCGCAGCGTTCTGCAGGATCACGGCGTTCGGCACTCCCGTCCATTCCTCGTGTCGCACCGAGTCCATGCACTTGATGTCGAGCATCACCAGGTCGAGCAGGGGCAGCACGCTCTCGACCCGGCTCCACGGCGCGGCCACGTTCGTCTCGATGGCGGTGTGGAGGCCTGCCGCGCGGCACCCGGCCAGGATGTCCCGCGTGAACTCGGCTTGGAACAGCGGCTCGCCGCCGGACACCGTCACGCCCCCGCCGGAGGTCTCGTAGAACACCCGGTCATCCAGCGCCTCGGCCACCACCTGGTCAGCGGACATCATCCGCCCCACGAGCACCAGCCCCTCGGCGTGGCAGGTCTTGGAGCACTCGCCGCACGCCACGCACCGGGTGCGATCGTAGGCATGCCGGCCGTCCGCCATGATGTGCGCGCCGTGCTTGCATGTCTGTACGCACGCCCCGCACGCGATGCACCGGCCCGGGTGCGTCTGCAGCTCCGGCTTCGGATCGAGCGTCTCCGGGTTGTGGCACCACGCGCACCGCAGATTGCAGCCTTTCAGAAACACCGTCGTCCGGATGCCCGGACCGTCGTGGATCGAGAACCGCTGGATGTCCGTCACCATGCCTGTCGCTGCCAAACCCGACCCCTTGTGCCGCCCCCAACCGGGCGCATCTGATTGGCGTTAGGTTCAGTATACGCCGTCACGCGGCAGGAAGCGATGCCGCCGGGCCTGGGCCGGACGCCATCGCTTCCCCAGAGCGGCTCGGGTCGGCCTCAGCTCTGCTCGATCTCAGCCGCGGCCCTGTCGAGTGTGGCGGTGATGCGAGCGAGCGACTCGGGGGTCAGCTCCCCTTTGGACACGCGCACCTGCAGCGCGGCGCGCAGGTTGCCCAACGCGCGCATCACTTCCGGCGCCAGGGGACCGCAGGATCGGGCACGAGCCCCCTCGATGCGCGACCGAACCGCCTGCAGCGCATCTGCGTTGGCCTCCAGCGCGGCGCGCCCCTCGTCGGTGATGGTGTAGAGCTTCTTGTTCCCCTGCGTTTCGCCAACGATCAGTCCGGTCTCCTCGAGGTACGTGAGCGTGGGGTAGACGACGCCCGGGCTCGGCGCGTACTGACCGTCCGTCAGGTCCTCGATGGCCTTGATGATCTCGTATCCGTGGCGCGGCTGCTCGGCGATCAGGTCGAGCACGAGCCAGCGCAGGTCGCCCTGTTCCAGCGGCCGCTCCGGCCTACCGTGGCCACGGCCGCGGCCGCCGCCGAACTCGTGCCACCCGCGGCCGAACGGGTCGCCGCCGTGCCGCCCGTGGTGCCCCTCGGACGGACCGTGTTGCCCGCGTCCCCCTGCCTCGGCGGACGCCTCCATCCGGCCGCCCCACGCCTCCGCCGCCCACGGGAACGCCGGCGCGTGCTCGCCATGGGCCTCCACGTTGCCGTGGCCGCGGCCGCCGTGGCGCCCATGCCCATGCCGGCTTCCCATCTCGCGCGGGCCGGCATGCCCCGCGCCATGCTGATGTCCTTCGTACATCATCGTGTTCGTCTCTCCTGTGGAGCTGCGCTCCGGGTTGTGAGCATCTGCCGCACGAGCCAGGCTCCCAAGGCGATCTTCTACCTGAACCGAGCTATCGGCGATGCATCTTCGATATATCTAGACGGAGTATACAGGCAGATGGTTGCGCTGTCAAGTCAGATATATCGAAGATTCCGCGACTATGGGGCCCAGACGCCAGCAGACCCACCACCGATGCTGTCACGATGGCGGGTCTGCTGGCGGGGAGAAGATCGTCTGGGGAGCTAGTCTTCGCCGATAGTGAAGAAGCGGTACGTCGCCTGGCCGTTCACATCGCGGAGCGTGCCGCGCGCCGTGAGCTGGTCAGGCTTCACGGACTTGCAGTGCCCGTCGCACCAGAGCGTGTTCATGCGCTCGGAGTGGCGCGCCACAGCAGTGAGGATCTGGTAGCCGGCAGACGACTTGTAGATGAAGGGGTTCGGCGGCAGATGGTCCCAGCCGGCCCCAACCTCCCACGAGCCGTAGTCCCAGCCCTGCTGGTCGAACACCCACGCCGTCTCGGCCGGCACCGTCGTCATCGCCTCGTAACGCGTCTTGAGGCATCCGAGTTCGACATCGCACCTCGACACCGGGGGCTCGACGCCGGACGGGTTGTTCGCCTCGTAGTACGCGTTGTTCAGCGCGTAGCTGCCGTAGTTGTGTCCCGTGCCGCCCGCGCTCTGGTAGTACTTGTAGTTCCTCGTCGCGCTAGTGTCCGACGGGCACGTGAAGACCTGGTCGCTCTTCACGTGGGCATGGATGGCATCCATCCACTTGTAGTAGCCCAGCGTCGGGTTGGAGTCCTCGAAGCCGTGCCACCCAAACCAGGCGACCGGATACGCCTCGTCGGTGTCCTCGATGTACATCAACAGCGCCATACCGATCTGCTTCTCATTGGAGATGCAGCTCGTCTGGCGTGCCTTCTCGCGAGCCTGCGCGAACACCGGGAACAGGATTGCTGCAAGTATGGCGATAATGGCGATTACGACTAGTAGCTCGATCAGAGTGAAACCTGAGCGCCGTCTTGTACGCATCGTCGTCTCCTTCATGGGAAGCCCCGTAACTGGCAACTCGATGTGCTGCCCCGCTCGTCGTCCGAACACGTGAGTCTGGTCCGTCGTCATCCTCCTCCTGCGCGTCGCCGTGGGCAGCGGCAAGCACCAGCTATCAGACGGACAGACTATCGTACCGGTTTCGGAAGTCGAGCCCTGCTGGGAGACGGCAAGGTCCTCAGCGTCGCGGCTTGCGCGCTCCATCGAGCCTGGCGCCCAATCGCTCGACGGCATCGGGCTGGCTCGCGGCCAGGTTGTCGCGCTCGCCGAGGTCGGTGGCGAGGTCGTAGAGCTGCGGATCCGGGCTGTTGCCGAGTTCGGTGTCGGTGTTGGGGTCGTACGCGCGGCCCTTGCTCGGCGCGATGAGCTTCATGGAGCCATCGAGCAGGGCGAACGTGCCGGCGTGCTCCACGAGGCGCTCGCGCCCCTCCTTCGAGCGCCCCAGCAGGGCAGGCAGCACGTCCAGGCCGTCGCCGCCCTGCATCTTCCGCCCAACGAGGGAAGCTAGCGACGCGCCGAGGTCCATCAGGCACACCAGCGCATCGGACACGCCGGGCTTCACGTGCCCGTGCCAGGAGAGCACGAACGGGATGCGCGTCCCGCCCTCGAAGATGCTGTACTTGCCGCCGCGCAAGGGGCCGGCCGGCGTGTGGCCGTTCCGGTCGCGCACGGCGCCGTCCGCGTAGCCATCGTCCACCACCGGGCCGTTGTCGCTCGTCACGATGACGATGGTGTCGTCCGTGAGGCCCAACCGATCGAGCGTGCTCATCAGCTCGCCGACGCACCAGTCGAACTGCACGATGGCGTCGCCGCGCACGCCGCAGCCGCTCTTGCCCCGGAACCGCGGGTGGGGCACGCGCGGCACGTGCGGGTCGTGCGTGGCGAAGTACAGGAAGAACGGCTGTCCCGCGTCCCCCTCGATGAACTCAACCGCCCTGCGCGTGAACGTGTCGGCCATGTCCTCGTCGATCCAGCGGGCCGCGTGCCCTCCGCGCATGTAGCCGATCCGGCCGATCCCGTTGATGATCGTCTGGTCGTGGCCATGGCTCGCGCGCATCTTCAGCAGCTCCGGATGCTCGCGGCCGGTCGGCTCGTCGCCGATGGGCTTGGAGTAGCTCACCTCGATCGGGTCGGCGGGGTCCAGGTTGGCGACGCGGTGGTTCTCGACGTAGACGCAGGGAACGCGGTCGCACGTGGCCGGCATCAGGAAACAGGAGTCGAACCCCACCTCGAGCGGCCCGGGCTTAATCTCGCCGTTCCAGTCCGGCCCGCCGGGCCCGCCGAGTCCCAGGTGCCACTTGCCGACCGCGCCCGTCCGGTAGCCAGCCTGCTTCAGCATCGAGGGCAGCGTGGGCCGCGCGGGGTCGATGATGAGCGCGGCGTCGCCCGGCAAGATGCCCGTGCCGTCCTTGCGCCAAGGGTACTCGCCGGTCAGCAGGGAGTAGCGCGAGGGCGTGCAGACCGCCGAGGTGGCGTGCGCGCAGGTGAACCGCAGCCCGCGCGAGGCCAGCCGGTCGATGTTCGGCGTCGGAATGCGCGTCGCGCCGTAGCACCCCAGGTCGCCGAAGCCCAGATCGTCCGCCACGATCAGCACGATGTTGGGCGTGCGCCGCCCCTCCGCCTCTGCCATGCCACTCTCCCTCTCGCCCAGTCCCGCGGCCAGGCACGCCGAAGCGCCCAGCAACTGCCGCCTGGTCATCGACATCCGGTCCGACGCCATGCCTGCTCTCCCCTCCGACGGGCTGCGGTCCATGTTCCCGAGGCGCTCCCCGATCACCTCCGCGCGAAGCGTGCGTCGCGGACGGAGGAACCGCACGCCCCGGCGGCGCATTCAGCAGCAATCGGAGGACACCATGGACTCGCTGCAGCGCATGCAGGGCATGTTCGGCAAGGGATCGGTCGACCGCGTTGGGCTCCACGACCACTACTGGCCGGAGACGACGCAGCTCTGGATGGACCAGGGCTACGCCACGCATACCGACGCGGAGGGCAACCGCCAGCCGGACGATCCCGCGCTCGTGTTCGACTACGACATGCGCAGCGTGGGCGGGTGGTTCGACCTGGCGCCCATACGGGGCTTCTCCGAGGTGCTGGACGAGACCGACGAGTGGATCGTGCGACGAACGGGCTCCGGGGCCGCGTTCAAGTACTGGAAGCACAAGTCGGGCACGCCCGAGCATGTCGACTTCCTGATGAAGAGCCGCGAGATCTGGGAGCGCGACTACCGGCCGCACCTGCTGGAGCTGGATCGAGGGCGCGCCAACGTCGACGGCACCCGGGAGACCCTCGATCGAGGGCGCGCGGACCGCAAGTGGACCTTCTACGGCCACCAGTTCATCTGGGAGACCCTGCGCGGCAGCCTCGGCGACGTGTGCATGTACGAAAGCCTGTCGCTCGACCCGGGCTGGATCCACGACTTCTGCCGGGTCTACACCGACCTCTACAAGGCGCACTACGCGCTGCTCTTCGACGAGGCCGGAGTTCCCGACGGCATGTGGATGTACGAGGACCTGGGCTACCGCAACGGCCTCTTCGCCTCGCCCAGAACGCTGTCGAAGCTCATCTTCCCGTACTTCGCGGAGCTGGTCGCCTTCTTCCACGAGCGTGGGTGCCCGGTCGTGCTGCACTCGTGCGGCAACTTCACGCAGGCGCTGCCGCTGATCGTAGACGCCGGGTTCGACGCCGTGAACCCCATGGAGGTCAAGGCCGGGTGCGACATCCTCAAGATGGCCGAGGACTACGGCGACCGGCTGGTGTTCGTCGGCGGCCTCGACGTGCGCATCCTGGAGACCAACGACCCGGCCGAGGTCGAGCGAGGCGTTCGCCTGCTCGTCGAGGAGATGAAGTCGCGCGACGCCCGGTTGGTGTTCGGGACCGATCACTCGATCACGCCGCTCGTGCGCTACGACACCTACCGGCTCGCCGTCGACGTGTGCCGGAAGTACGGCGCCTACTGATCCCACGGAGGAGATCCCACCATGCCCACCGGTGATACCCATAGAGACGCCCGCGCGAGCCGCCGGGAGTTCGTGGCCCTGTCTGCTGCCGCCGTCGCCGGCCTGGCGAGCGGGAGCCGGGCCGCCGCAGCCCCCGCGAAGGAGGCCCCCGCCATGCCCAAGCCCACACCCCAGCAGCTCGCCTGGCAGCAGTCCGAGCTGACGATGTTCCTGCACTTCGGCATGAACACGTTCACCGACCGCGAGTGGGGCGAGGGGACGGAGGACCCGAAGCTCTTCAATCCAGGGCACCTGGACTGCAAGCAGTGGGTGCGCGTGGCGAAGGCCGCGGGCTTCAAGTACCTCATCCTCACCGCCAAGCACCACGACGGCTTCTGCCTGTGGCCGAGCCAGTACACCGACCACAGCGTGCGCAGCAGCCCCTGGCGCGACGGCAAGGGCGACGTCGTGCGCGAGTTCTCCGACGCGGTGCATTCGGCGGGCCTCAAGATGGGCGTCTACCTCTCGCCATGGGATCGCCACGAGCCCAAGTATGGCGACTCGCCCGCGTACAACAAGCACTTCGTGAACCAGCTCACGGAGCTGCTCACGCAGTACGGCGACGTCGCGGAGGTGTGGTTCGACGGGGCGTGCGGCGAGGGGCCGAACGGGAAGCGGCAGGAGTACGACTGGCCGGCCTTTTACGCCACGGTGCGCCGCCACCAGCCGCGCGCGCTCATCGCCATCTCCGGGCCAGACATCCGCTGGGTGGGCAACGAGGACGGCGTGGCCCACGAGACCGAGTGGAGCGTGCGCGACGCGGACCCCGCGATGCACAAGAACGCCGTGGGCGGCAAGGTGTGGTGGCCGGCCGAGTGCGACACGTCGATCCGGCCCGGCTGGTTCTGGCACAAGGCCGAGGACGCCCGGGTGAAGCCGATCGAGCAGTTGATGGACATCTACTACAAGAGCGTGGGGCGCAACAGCGTGCTGCTGCTGAACGTGCCGCCGAACAACCAGGGGCTCGTCTCCGACGCCGACATGGCCCGTCTGCGCGAGTTCCGCACAACCATCGACCGCTCGTTCGCGGCGAACCTGGCGCAGGGCAGGCCGGCGTCCGGCCCGAGCGCGGCGCGCGGCCACGAGGCGGCGCGCGCAACGGACGGACGGCCCGCAACCTGCTGGAAGCCGCCCGCAGGCCAACTGCCCGCGTCCATCGAGGTCGACCTGGGCGAGCCCACGGCGTTCGACGTGGTGCTGACGCAGGAGATGATCGCCGAGGGGCAGCGAGTCGAAGCTTACTCGGTCGATGCGCTCGTAGACGGAGAGTGGAAGCGCGTCGCTTCGGGCACGACGGTGGGCCACAAGAAGCTGGACCGCTGCGGCGCCTTCACGGCGACGAAGGTGCGATGGACCATCGAGAAGGCAATGGCGCAGCCGCTCATCTCGGCTGTGGGGCTCTTCCGAACGACGGTGTGACCAGATTGCTCGAACGGCGGCCCGCCGGGTGCGTCGGGTATACTCGGGACACAGCCTCCCGCAGTCCGGCGCGCTCTTGCACCGGGCGCACTTGTCCAGGCGCCGCCAGGATGTGACGACGCAACCAACCCGATGAACATTCTACAGGTCATCTCCAGTTCGCGCACATCCGGGGCCGAGCGGCACGTCGTGATCCTATCCGACTGGCTCACGCGGCGCGGGCACAACGTCCTTGCGGTCTGCCCTCCGGGCGACTGGCTCCCGGGCCAGCTCAGGGAGGTCGGCATCGAGGCCGTCGAGCTGCCCATGGCCGGATCGCGCATGCTGCCCGCCGCGTTGGCCGTGCGCGAGGTGGCCCGCGAGCACAAGGCCGACGTCATCCACACGCACCTCACCCGCGCGACCTACATGGGCTACATCGCGGGGCTCCTGACGCGCATCCCGGTCATCTCCACGATGCACGTCTTCACGCGGGACTTCGCCTACCGTTACCTCCCCGGGCGCGCGCGAACCATCGTCGCCGTCTCGGATCACATCCGCCAGACGCTTATCGACCGTGGGCTCTCGCCCAACCACATCCAGACGGTCTATAACGGCACCGACTTCGACCCGACCGACTACATCATGCCCGCGACCTCGCTCAGCGTCCGCGCCGAGCTAGGGCTGCCGGCGGACGCCGAGTTGGTCGGCCAGGTTGGGCGCGTGGACTCGTTCAAGGGCGCCCCCATTCTGGTCCAGGCGGCCAAGCACATCGTCGCCGAGTGCCCGCGCGCGCACTTCGTGTTCGTCGGCTATGCCGAGCCCGGCATCCAGCAGGCCCTCTGGCAACTGGCTGTGGCCAACGGCGTGGACGATCGCATCCGGTTCACCGGCGTGCGCAATGACGTGCCCCGCATGCTCGAGGCCATGCAGGTGGTCACGCTGCCCTCGCGCACCGAGGCGTGCAGCATGGTCATCATCGAGTCGATGGCCATGGGCCGCCCGGTCGTGGCGACGCGCGCCGGCGGCAACCTCGAGCTGGTTGAGGAGGGGAGGACGGGCCTCCTGGTGGAGCGCAACCCCGAGTCGCTCGCGGCGGCCGTCACCGAGGTGCTGCGCGACCCGGATCGGCGCGCGGCAATGGGCGCCGCGGCCCAGGAACGCGCTCAGACCATGTTCACGGCCCAGACGATGGCGCACAACATCGAGCACGTCTACGAGCGCGTGGTCAGCGGGAACCGGCACGCCGCCGCCAAGACCTGACCGTCTGCCCGTCCGTCCTGCCAACCCGAGCCGCTCGCCCCTCCGGAGACCCTCTTGCACGAACTCAAGGATATCCTGCGCCTGCGCCCCCTGACCCGTCACCTGAGGGTCCACGTCCTCGCCGGGCCGAACCAGGGGCTGACGTGGAGCGCGGCCAGCTCGGGGCGGTTCCTGCGCGGGCGCTTCGAGATCCCCCGCGTCGAGTCGCTCCTCTCCCTCATCCGTCCGGGCGACGTGTTCTGGGACATGGGCGCGCACCAGGGCTACGTGACGATGGTCGCGGCGCGGCGAGTGGTGCCCGGCGGACGCGTGTTCTCCTTCGAGCCCAACCCGAAGAACCAGTGGTACCTGAACCACCACGTCGCGTGGAACCGTATGGACCACGTGAAGGTGAACGAAGTGGCGGTCGGCGAGGCGGACGGCGAGGCCACGTTCTCCACCCGGGGCACCGCGCGCGGCCATCTGGGCGGCCCGGGCTTCACGGTGCGGGTCCGCTCGGTCGATTCCCTCGTCGCCTCGGGCGACTGCCTCCCACCCACCCTCATGAAGGTGGACATCGAAGGCGCCGAGATCGGCATGCTGCGCGGCGGCGAGAAGACGCTGCGCGGCGCCCCGGTCGTGATGGTCCTCAGCGTCCACTCCTCCCAACTAAAGCGCGAAGCCACCGCCATCTTGCAGGATTACGGCTACACCGTCCACGAACCCTACCTGGAGATGCCCGAGGGCGACTGGGACGCGCTGCCGAACCCCGACCCCGACATCCTGGCGATCGGCCAGGGGCGCAGCGTCTCCGAGGAGTCCCTGGAGCTGTTCCGCAAGTCCGCGGGATAGCCCCGGCGGCGACGGAGCGCCGCCCTCCAGCGCGCGACGCACAACGCCGTGGTGGGGCGGGCGTCCGCACCCGTCCGGTAGCGAGCCCTGGTGGGATGGGCGTCTCCCTGCCCGTCCGGTAGCGAGCCGTCGTGGGATGAGCGTCCCTGCCCGTCCGGCAGCGAGCCGTCGTGGGATGAGCGTCCCTGCCCGGCCGGCAGCGAGCCCTGGTGGGATGGGCGTCCCTGCCCGTCCGGTAGCGAGCCGTCGTGGGATGAGCGTCCCTGCCCGTCCGGCAGCGAGCCGTCGTGGGATG